>NZ_JBVKBN010000008.1:0-296604 GCF_055657065.1 Streptomyces sp. NPDC110618
GCCTCCTTGTGGATGCCCAGGTCCCTGGCGACGTGCGCGATCGGACGGCCGGTGGTGCGGACTTCGCGGACGGCCCGCTCGCGGAGCTCGTCCGGATACTTACGTGGTGCTGGCACTGCTCGTGGTTCTCCTTCGGGCCAGGATCATAAGCCTGGCTTCAGGGACTCCACGAATCCGGGGTCAGCTCAGCTTGCCCGTGAGGCTGTAACCGGTCGCGGCGTCGACACCCTGGCTGGCGCTGAGGGCGATCAGCCGCTGGGTCTGGTCCTCGTAGGTGAACGCCACCGTGGTGGCGGGCAGGGCACCCGCGGCCGGGAGGCCGGCCGTGCGCACCGAACCGTCCACGTTGTACGCGGTGGCCGACAGATACGTGCCGGCGAGCGCTCCCTCGCTCGCGGGGATCGTCACCGTCGAACGCAGCACGCGGTACAGGCGGTCGTACGCGACGACCTTGGTGGTGTACGCGTCGGAGCCGACGTAGCGGGTGGACTCGGCCAGGTGGCCCTTCGCGCCGCTGATGGTGTCGTAGACCCACTTGGCGCGCAGCTTGCCCGTGGCGCTGTTCTCCCGCAGTTCGGTCTGCCGGCCCAGCCCGTCGTGGACGTAGTACAGGTCGGTGGACCGCTCGTCCGAGACGGTCAGCAACTGGCCGCGGTCGTCGTACTCGGTGGAGGTGGTGCCCCGGTCCGGGTCGACGGCCGTCTTGACGTTGCCGAGCAGGTCGTAGGTGTAGCTCCAGACGTTGCCCGCCGGGTCGGTCAGTTTCTCCAGCTCGCCGCGCGGGGTGTAGCTGTAGCGGGTCGTGTCGTACGCGGCCTCGGCCGAGCGGCTGTGGTGCTGGCGCAGCTCGGTCGTCTGGCCACGGGCGTCGGTGACCGTGGTGGTCGCGGTGCCGCCCTCCGGCGGGACGACCGTGGTGCGGTCACCGCCGTAGACGGTGCGGGTGGTGTTGAGCACCGCCCCGCCGTCGCCGTTGCCCGCGATCTGCTCGCTCACGGTCGGCCGGCCCAGGCCGTCGAACGTGGTGCGGGTCTGGGTCTCGACCGAGAGCGCGTCCGCGGGCTTGAACAGGGTCCGCGAGGGAGCGCCGGTGGCGTAGTAGGTCTCGAAGCTCTTGGCGGCCAGCCCGCGTTCGTCGTAGAAGACGTCCGAGAGCAGGCGCCCGCCGTCCGGGCCCGGCGTCTGGGTCTGGCGCTGGCGCAGGAATCCGTCGTACAGGCTGTACGCGGCGACCTGGCTGCCGTTGGTGCCGAGCGCCTTGGTGACGACCGCCACCGGCTGGCCCTCGGTGATGAGGTAGTCGAACTCGTAGCTGGGGGTCAGGGTCGTCTGGCGGTCGGGGAGCCAGACCTTGGCGGAGCGGCCGAGGGCGTCGTAGGTGAGGGTCGTGACCTTGCCGTTGGCGTCGGTCTGGGTCAGCGGCAGGCCGCGGCGCGGGTCATGGGTGGCGCGGCTGGCCAGGGCCGTGCTCGCGTCGCCGGCCTTCGCCGGGGGCGTGGTCGTGGTCGTCTCCTGGACGAACCCCGTGCTCGGCGTGCGGGCCGTGGTGGTGGTACGGCCGTCCGTGCGCGCGGTGCGTACGGGGGCGCCCGTGCCGGTGACCGTGACGGTCGCGGTGAGGTCGGTGCTGGTCAGGACGCGGCCGTAGGAGTCGAAGGTGGCCCCGGACTCCAGGTAGGTGGCCTTGGTGCCGTCGTGTTCCTTCAGCAGGGCCGTGGCCGTGACGTCGCCCTTGGTCGGGGCCTCCCCGTAGGCACCGCCGTCGTAGGCGGTGCGGACGTCGGCGATGACGTCCTCGGCGCGGTTGACGGAGGCGTCGCAGGACTTCGCGACGGTCTCCCGCGGTCGGGCAGGTTCAGGATGTTGACGGTGCTGTTGGTGGCGTAGGTGGTGCGGGTGCACCGGTTGTCCGCCGCGGTGGAGTTGTCACCGAAGTCGTCGACCTGGGTGACCCGTCCGGCCACGGTGTCGTACGAGGTGGCGGTGGACGTGGTGCGCCAGGACTCACCGGCTCCGTCGTCCAGGGAGGTCCAGGTCTTCGAGTGCCCGATGCCGGTGAAGTTGGCGGTGATCGTGCCCCAGGAGCGGGTCTTCTTGGCCGTCTGGTGGTACCAGGGGCGGTTGACCGTCTTGGTGAGGATCTTGCCGCCGTTGCCGGAGTAGCCGACCGTCTTGTAGGCGGTGCCGGCCAGCGCCTCGTGGTCGGTGATCGGGTCGCCCTCGCCCGCGCCGAGGGTGATGCTGACGTTCTTGGTGCCGCCGGAGGGGGACTCGCGGTCGCCGTCCATGCCGCGCAGGAAGTAGGAGTCGGACTGCGACTTCATCGCGGAGTCGCCGCCCTGGCCGCCGGTCTTGACGCGCACGTGCCCGTAACCGCGCCACTGGGACCAGGTCTTGGACTTCTCCTTGGTCAGACCGTCGTCATCGTCGTAGTGCCAGGCCGCCCCGCCCAGGTACTCGTACCGGGTGACCTGGTCGGGCGCCCCGCCGGTGCGGTCGGTGGCGGTGACGGAGGTGACGACGTACTTGTTGAACCAGTGCCGCTCGGGGTCCTCGGTGGCGCTGCCGCCCAGGTACGTCGGGAAGCAGCGCGTGGTGTTGGTCTGCGGGGTGGGCAGGGACGCCCAGTCGCAGGCCGGTGCCGAGTAGTTGACGTCGATCTGGCCGCCGTACTCGTCGGCGATGGTCGACAGGCGGGACTTGACGAACGGGGCGAAGCCGTCACCGGTCTTGTCGAGCCGGTTCTCCAACTGGGTGTAGGCGAAGGTGGTCTTCGGCAGGGTGATGGCGGGTGTGGCGCTGTGGCCGGTGTGCTGGATCGAGTCGAGCAGCAGCTGGTAGTCGATGTCGGCCGTGCCCCAGCGGTGGGCCAGCTTCCAGGAGTCGACCTTCTGGTAGGCCCCGGCGAAGTCGATGACCTGCGTGGACACCTCACTGAGGCGCTTGCGCGTCCAGAACGTCGGCGACAGCCGCCCTCGTCGCACTCCTTGCCCTCGTCGCAGTTGAGGTCCCAGGGCGTGTCGTACCAGTACTCGGAGTCGCTGCTGATGGACGAGCAGGTGGTCTGCGCGTTCGGCAGGCAGCGTTCGGCGTTGTTGAAGACGACCTTCGCGAGCGCCGGAGTGCCGTACATGGACGACGACTTGAGGCCGTACTGGATCTCGTCGAGGTAGCCGCCACGGGTGTAGCGGGTGTCGTCGGCGGCCTCCAGGTTGCGGCCGTAGGAGTTCTTCTCCTGGGTGTAGTAGTACGCGATGGCGTTGCTGCGCGGGTCCACGACGTAGTCGAGGTTCCAGCGCCATGCCTGCTGGCACCAGGAGTCGGCGAAGGCGGCGGCGTGGCACGCCTCACCGGAGTCGTCGCCGTAGACGGGCACGGTCCACGTGGAGTTCGTGGTCTTCTTGCCGTCGGCCCAGCCGGGCAGCCGGTGGTAGCCGAAGTAGTAGCGCACGCCGTCGGGGTCGGTGAGCCGCCAGTACTCGCCGTTGTCGTCACCGTTGCCGCGGTTGGTGGACGTCAGCCGCGCGATGCGGGTGCCGTCGTCCTGGCGGAGCTTGAACTCGCCCGCGGTGCCGGTGGGGACGAGCTCGCCGCCCTTGCCGTTGAAGCTGATGTAGGCGTTGTCGTAGCCCCAGCACAGGTCGCCGGGCTTCATGCCGTCGCTGTTCTCGACACCGTCGTCGGCGCATGCCTTGTAGCGGCGCTCGATGTAGCCCGGCCACAGGTCGAAGCCGCTGCCGATCCAGGAGCCCTGGTTGTTGGTCTCGGTGGTGCGGCCGTCGACCGAGCCGGAGGAGTAGCCGAGACCGATGCTCGGCTTCAGCCCGCCCGGCACCTCGGGGACGCCCAGGTCGTAGGACCAGGCGAAGTCACCGGTGTTGAGGTTGGTCTGCCAGGTCGCGGACGGGGAGAGGGTGGTCGCCTTGTAGTCGCCGGTGGCCGCGCTGTCGTCCGCGACGGCGGCGAGCACGGTCGCCTGCGCGGACCTGAGCCGCACGGACGGGGCGGTGAGCGCTCCGTCCTCCGTGTTGTTCACGGTCTCGACCGGTGTCTGGGTACGGCACTTGTCCCGCTCCGGCGTCTTCAGGACGCAGGCGGGCAGCTGGACCAGTCGGAGCCGGGCGCCGTAGCCGCCGCCGTACTCCTGGGCGAGGTCGCGGTAGTCGACCCGCACCCGGGCGGCGCCGTCGGTGAAGCCGGTGCGCTCGGGGGCGAGCGTCACGAGGAGTCCGTCGACAGCGGCCTTGCGGGCCTTCGCCCGTCCGGCCAGTTCGACGCGCACCGCGCCCGCGGCGCCGCGCGCCTTGGCGGCGCCGACGGAGACGGGCAGCTTGCCGGCCTTCACCGGGGCCTGCGCCGCGCCCTTCGCGCTCCTGGCTCCCTCCGAAGCCCTCGTCAGCGTCACCCGGCCCGAACCCGCCGCGGGCCACTGGGCCTTGGGCGCGCTGCGCGGGGTGCGCGGACCGCGCTCCACCTGGCGGGGCTTGGTCCTGGCGGCGGAACCGGCCACGGGCCGCTCCGCCTTCGGCAGGTCGGGCCGGCCGCGTCCGTCGTCCGCCACGGCTCCCGAGCCCGCGGGGGCGGTGATGCCTTGCAGCACCGTGGCGATCATGACCAGTCCGGAAGCCAGTGCGGTCTTCCGTCTCCAGCGGGCCGCGCGGCCCGGTTGTCCCGTATCCCTCATCGTTTCCCTTGACGTGTGTCAGCTCGTGTGAAGCGGGTGGCCGCGGATCCGGCCCGGGCTGTGGCCCGGGCCGGATCCGGGCAGCGGCGTGGTGCCGGCCCGGGCGCGCGGGGGCGACGGGCCGGCACCGCTTCCGGTCAGTCGGTGCCGGGTACCTCGGTGGCGACGCCCGGCATGCCCAGCGACAGGTGGGCGATCTGGGAGTCGCTCAGCGTGCCCTGGAAGGCCCAGACGTCGTCGATGGCGCCGGGCCAGTACTCGCCCCAGGCCCCGGCCGTGCGGGCACGGCCGATCTGGAGTCCGCCGGTGGCCTTGTACGTCAGCACGTTCTCGGACCACGACAGGCGGTCGGCGCAGGCGCTGTCGTCGGACGCGCCGTCACCGTCGTCGTCCGCGCAGGCGACCTCCTCCATCTGCCCGTTCACATAGAGCCGGGCCTCCTTGGCGAAGCCGTCGTAGACGAGCGCCAGATGGTTCCAGTCCCGTGCGTCGTAGAACTGCTGGTTCTCGGTGCGTACGACGGTGGCGCCCGCCGCGTCGGAGTCCGGCATCGAGATCTGCCAGCGTCCCGCGCCCGCCTCGCCCTCGTCGGCCGGCACGTGCCGGATCGCGAAGGCGCTGTTGGCGGCGCCCGGTGCGCTGAGCACGGCGGCGCTGCGGGTGGGGACACCGGCCGAGGTGGCCCAGCCCATCACCGTGAAGCTGGCCGAGGTGTCGACGACCGGCGTGGCGGTGGCCGCGTGGTCGTCCACGCCGTCCAGTTCGAGGGCGCCGTCGTCCACCCAGGCGCCCCCGGCCTGCGCGCCGCCGCCCACGGTCAGGGCCCGGTTCTCGGCGGAGGCGTCGGGGCTGGTGCCGTTGGTCACGGTGTCCAGCAGCCAGCGGCCCTTGACCAGCGGGCGCTGCCGGAACATCTGCCGGACCTCGTCCGCGGACAGGGTCCGGTCGTACAGGTTCACCTCGTCGATCTGGCCGCCGAAGAACGAGCCGGGCGCGCCGTCGTAGGAGCTGGCGCCGATGTGCACGGCGCCGCCCGCGTACCAGTTGGACTGGATGTCGGTCTCGCCCGCCTTGACGCCGTTGACGTACAGGACGAGCTTGTTGGCGACGGTGTCGTGGACACCGACCAGGTGGGTCCAGGTGTCGCCCTGGGCCGTCTGTCCGTCGGCCTGCATCGCCCGGATCGGGCTGGCGGTCGAGGAGTCCGCCGAGTACTGGTTGAACGCCCACCGGTCGAAGGTCTTCGAGTAGTACAGCTCAAGCCCCGGCCGTTGGGTGCCCGCCTGTGCCACGACGACCGCGGCGTGGTCGGGCTTGTTCTTGGGCAGCTTGGCCCAGGCGGAGACCGCGAAGCTGCGCTGGTTGTTCAGCAGCGCCCGCCCGGTGGAGGCGTAGTCGTCGGTCCCGTCGAGGGTCAGTGCCTTGCCCACGACGCCGGGCTGTCCCGGCGCGGCGCCTCCGTAGAACGTCGCGGACGGGACCTCGGCGGCCCCGGTCAGCACGGTCGTGGGAGTGCCCGCGCTGTCCGTGGGCTGCTCGTCGAGCGGGAACACCGCGCGGGCGCTGCGGCCCGAGATCAGCGAGTCCTTGCCGTAGAGGCGGTTGACCTCGCCGGAGGACAGGGGCTTGTCGAAGATCTGCAGTTCGTCGATGGCGCCGGGGAAGAAGGAGCCGGGCTGGCCGCTGTAGGAGCCGGCGCCGATCTGGAGGCCGCGTCGCGCGTCCCAGGGCGAGTCGTACGTCGTCGTCCCGGCCAGCTGTCCGTTGACGTAGAGGTTCATCTCGTCGTAGGTCGAGCTGTAGGAGCCCACCACATGGGTCCACTCACCGGCCTTGGCGCCGCCGGGCGACGCCTGCATGGCCCGTACGATGCTCGCGTTAGGGGTGTCCGACGCGTACTGGTTGAACGCCCACCGGTCGAAGGTCTTCGAGTAGTACAGCTCGAATCCCGGGGAGTGGTTGCCGGGCTGCGCCGCGATGACCGCCGCGTGGTCCGGAAGCTCCGACAGCTTCGCCCATGCCGAGACGGCGAAGCCGGTGGAGGTGTCGACGGTGGGGATGTCGGTGACCGCGTAGTCGTCGACGCCGTCGAAGGACGCCGCGCTTCCCTTGGCACCGGACACGCCGAGGGTGACACCGCCGCGCAGTTCGGCGGTCCGCTGCGGCGCCGAGCCCTTGGCCGCGCTCGCCCCGGCGCCCTCGTCGAGTTGCCAGGTCGCCCGCTCGGACTGTCCGGCCCTGACCCGGAACTGGTAGGTGCGGATCTCGCCGTTGTTGCCCGCAGAGTCGAACGCCTGCGCGGTGATGAAGTTGATCCCGGGCTTGTCGGGCAGCACCTTGGCCGTCTTCAGCGCGCCGGAGGTCGTGGTGAGGACGTTCTTCGAGGTCGGGTCGCCGTTGATGCCGAACCAGTACTTCGTCACATCGGTGTCGGGCGAGTCGATGTCGAAGTAGCCGTACTTGCCGACGCCGTCGTACCACGGGTCCTCGGGGTTCTCCGGGTCGGAGGCCGGGTACTCGCCGGAGGTGATCGTCGGGGCCTTGGGCACCTTGGTGTCGTAGACGAAGTAGCAGCCGGTGGGATCACCGCTGTACGACCACGGCGAGTACTGGGCGCCGTCGTAGGAGCGCACGTACCAGTGGACGGTCTTGTTCGCGGTGACCGAGGGCAGGCTGATGGAGAAGCCGGACCCGGACTTCTTGTACGAGGTCAGCGCCGGCTTCCACCGGACGATCAGGCCCTTGCCGTCACCGGAGTCCCACTTGGCCTGGAACTGGACGGCGACGTTGTCGCCGTCGGGGTCGGTGACGTTGTTGGCGTAGATCTTGCCCAGCGAGCGCACCCGGGCGGCGGACTCGGGCTTCTTGCAGGTGCCGCCGTACTCCATGGTCAGCTGCGACATCTTCACCTGGGGCGGCGGGCGGTTGTACTTGACCCGCAGGAACGCGTCGTCCGAGAACCGCTTCCAGCCGTACTCGTCCGTCTCGCTGGACGCCCGCAGGCCGAAGGTCATCGTGGACCACTTGCCGTTGGCGGCCTGCTGGACGGCGGAGCGCACGTCGAACTCCGCGTCCTTGGCGGCGCAGCCGTCGTAGCCGTAGGCGAAGCTCTCCGTCTTGAGGTGGTCGATCCAGAAGTCCGAGTTGTTCTGGGAGTTCCAGGTCGTCGAGGAGCTGATGCCCTTGGTGCGCCACAGCTGCACCCCGCGGTCCGAGCACGACGCCGACCAGGTGTTGCGCACCGAACTCGGCGGACAGGATGCTCCGGCCCGCGAACTTGGAGACGGGGACGCGGTAGAAGAGCCGCTTGGTGTCATAGGGCTGGCAGTAGTGCCAGCCGCAGTAGCCGAGGCCCGCGGTGGACTCGCCGTTGAACTTCCACTGGGGCGAGGACGCCCAGTACTTGGACACCATCGTCCACGCGGTCCGCTTGGGCGAGTGCCACTGCGGGTCGATGTAGACGGGGTACTCGGTGTCCGGGCCGGTCAGCAGCTCCTTGTTCGGCTTGAGCACCAACTCACGCCCATGGGCGGGCAGTTCCACACCGATGGGCGCGACGTTCCCGGACTCGGCGGCCTCGGTGCCCTCGCCGCTGCCGCCGCCCGGGGCGGCCTTGGGGGTGCCCTGGGCCGCGGCCGTGGACTTGGCGCGCTTGGCGCCGACGGCCGACTTGGCCGCTGCGGCCTCGCTCCTGCCGGGGCTGGAGTCCCACATCACAGGACGGGGCGCCTCGAAGACCGTGCTGCCCGCGCCCTCGTCGACGGCCTCCAGACCGCCGTTGGCCGTCTCGCGCACGTCCAGGTCCTGGGCGGACAGCTTCAGCCGGAGCTCCTTCAGTTCCGGACTGGCGGCCGCCGCGGCGGACTTGACGACGAGGAGCTGGGTGAAGCCGTCCTGCTGCGCGCCCATGCGCAGGTCCACGTCCGGCAGGACGTCGCGGTAGGTCGCGAAGGCGCCGTCGAGTTCCGGTGCCGGGAGCTTCGTCGGCCAGGTCAGGGCGAGTTCACGTCCGGCGCGCTCCATGCGCACCAAGGGCTGGTCGCCGCCGCCCGAGAACTCCAGCCCCACCGTGGCCGCTCCGGGGGCGACCGTGCCGTCGGCCCGCCTGGTGAGATCGGTGTCGATCGTCTTCCAGGCACCGTCGACCCGGGTGCGCACGGGACGCAGATGCTCCCGTGCCTCCAGCTTTCCGTCCGGTGTCGCGTACACCTCGCTGCTCTCGCCGCGCAGCGACACGATCTCCACGTTCTTGCCGGTCCGCTTGGCCTTGGCCAGCGCGTCGGCCTCGGACAACACCTCGGTGTCCGTGCCCTGTTCGGACGTCTGCGGCGGCTTCGCGGCCGGCGCCGCCGTGCTCGCCGCCGACGGCAGTGCGACCACCAGGCCCAGACCGAGTGCCACGGACAGCGCGCCGCTCACCGCGCGTCTTCGTGACGTTTTCTCGGTGCGCACGCACCTCACCCCCCTGTATGAAAATTTGATGAGTAATCAAGTCGCCGGACTGTAGGTGTTGGAGTGGTGATCGAGAGGAGATTTTGGGCATGCCGGATAGCCCCTCACACCTGCCGTCATGATCTTGATCACATGGGTGAGTGGCATCCTTGCCGCATGAACGCCGCCGCTCCGCACGAGGACGCTCCCCTGCTTGTGATCGTCGACGCCGCGAACGTCGTCGGATCCGTGCCCGACGGCTGGTGGCGTGATCGCAGGGGTGCCGCCGAGCGGCTGCGGGACGCCCTGGCGGCGAACGGGGTGCCGGGCAGGGCGGAGGCGGCGGAGATCGTGCTGGTGGTGGAGGGCGCGGCGCGTGGGGTCGCGTCCGTGGCGGGTGTGCGGGTGGAGTCGGCGGCGGGGAGCGGGGACGACCACATGGTCGCCCTGGTCGCCGCGCGGGAGCCGGGGCGGCCGTGTCTGGTCGTGACCGCCGACCGGGAACTGCGGCGCAGGGTAACGGAATTGGGGGCCGAGGTGGCGGGGCCGAGGACGGTGCGGCCGTAGGGTCAGCGCGAGGCCCTGGCGTACAGTACGGCGCCGCCGACCGCCCCCACCTCCTCGTACCCCTCCAGCAGCCGCCGCAGCGGCCGGACCCGGTCCGGGGCGTACGGCTTGCCGCGGGAGTCGTCGACGATCAAGCGGGGGGCCTGCTGGGCGAGTTCGCGGTGGAAGGTGCGCCAGGCGTTCTTCATCGCGTACCGCTCCCCCACGCTCGGGCCGTTCCGGCCGCCGCTGTAGTTCGTGAGGAAACCCGCCGTCAGATAGCGGGTGGCCGGGGCGCGGTCGGACAGCCAGTACGTCTCCGGGTGCATGCCCCACAGGAGGACGCGGTCGTGCGGTGTCGTGTGGCGGGTGATCGCCTCCGCGAGGCGCTGGGCGTGGGTGAGTTCGGGGCGCGGGGCCAGGAATCCCCAGGTCAGGAACAGGGCGCCGCACAGGGCCGTGGTGGCCAGGGCGCGGGTGCGGCGGGGGCTCGGCAGGTGGCGCAGGGCCGCTGTCGCCAGCAGGGCCAGGGGTGGGGTCAGCTGGAGGTAGTAGTGGCCGAAGAAGTGGAAGCCCGTGACCACCGCGGCCGCCGAGGAACCCGCCCACAGCCACAGGTCGGCGCAGTCACCGCGGCGGTTCCGCACACCCCGTACCAGCGGCGCCAGGACGCCCGCGCAGGCCCCCGCCAGGAGCGCCGAGTTCGCCAGTGCCCGGGCCAGGACGTGGAGTTCGGAGCCAGTGAAGGAGGCGTACGCGCCCGAGCCGGTGACCGTCCAGAACAGGAAGCCGGACGGGTCGGTGAGCAGGGCCGCCGCCAGCACCGGCAGTACCGCGCCCGCGCCGATCCGCAGCAGCCCCGCCCAGGACGGGCCGCACAGCCACAGCGCCGGCAGCAGTACCGCGGCGCCGGTCTGCTTGGTGAGGAAGGCGCAGCCCACGGCCAGGCCCGCCGCGGCCCAGCGGCGCCGGTCCGCGCACCACACGGCCGCCGCCGTGCACGGCAGTATGAACACCTCGAACCCCGCCGCCTGCGCGTCCTCGGGGTTCAGGCCGACGGAGATCAGCAGGTACAGCACGCCCGCGGTGCGCCCCGCCGCGTCCCCCCAGCGGCGCCGGGCCAGTGACGCCAGCAGGGCCGCGGTCACCAGGTGGGCGAGGACGGCCAGCAGCCGTACCGGGAGCAGCGAGTCGGAGCCCGCCAGGGCGAACGCCCCCTGGTAGAGCCACGGCACGAAGGGCGGTTTGCGGTCCACGACCGTCTCGTAGAGCTCCCCGCCGTGCGCCAGTATGCGGGCCTGTACGGCGAGATAGCCCTCGTCGGGGTTCCACAGCGGGTGCACGAAGGACGGCACGCGGGTCAGGCAGGCCAGGAGCAGCAGGAGCGGCAGCAGGCGGCGCCAGTAACCGCCACCCGCGCGCGGGGCGGCTACGGAGCGTGGCGGAGCGGCGGGCTCGGCGTACATGGAACCAGACGCTATCCGGCCCCGTAGTCCCTGCCTGGGCGGGACGTACGGGGCCGGAGTGTCGGGCGGGTTCGACTACTCCGTGTCGCTCCTCGGCGGCTGCACCGCGTCCCCGGCCGACAACTGCTCCCCGGTGGCGAGACGGCTGTGCGAGCGGCCGTAGAGGAAGTAGACGAAGAAACCGGCGACCATCCAGACGGCGAACCGGATCCAGGTCTCGGCGGGCAGGTTGATCATCAGCCACAGCGAGGCGCACACCGACAGGATCGGGATCACCGGCACCCACGGGGTGCGGAAGGATCGGTGCAGGTCGGGGCGGGTCCGGCGCAGGACCAGGACGCCGATGGCGACGACCACGAAGGCGAACAGGGTGCCGATGTTCACCAGGGCGGCCAGTTCGGTCAACGGAGTGAAGCCGGCCAGGATCGCGATGATGACGCCGAGCAGGATGGTCGGGCGGTGCGGGGTCTTGAACCGCGGGTGCACGCGCGAGAAGAAGCGCGGCAGCAGTCCGTCGCGGCTCATCGCGAAGAACACCCGGGTCTGGCCGAGCAGCAGGATCATGCAGACCGTGGTCAGGCCGACCGCGGCGCCGAAGCTGATGAAGCCCGCGTACCAGGGATGCCCGGTGGCCTTGAAGGCGTCGGCGAGGGGGGCGTCCACGGACAGTTCGCTGTAGTGCTGCATGCCGGTGACCACGATCGACACCAGGACGTACAGCGTGGTGCAGATCAGCAGCGAGCCGATGATGCCGCGGGGCATGTCGCGCTGCGGGTTCTTGGTCTCCTCGGCGGCGGTGGCCACCACGTCGAAGCCGATGAACGCGAAGAACACCACCGAGGCGGCGGTGAAGATGCCCATCACGCCGAAGTTGGAGGGCGCCCAGCCGAACATCAGCTGGATCAGAGGCGCCTGGAGACTCTCCCCCGCGTCCACGGCCTGCTGCTTGGGGATGAACGGGTCGTAGTTGTCGGCCTCGATCAGGAAGGCGCCCGCGACGATCACGGTCAGCACGACCGCCACCTTGATGGCGACGACGACCGAGGTGATCCGTGCCGAAAGCTTCATGCCGAGCACGAGGATGACGGTCAGGACGAGGACGAGCGCGGCGGCGAGGATGTCGAAGCCGAACCCGTCCGCGCCCTCCCTGCTGCCGAGGGCGGCGGGCATCTCCCAGCCCGCGTTGTCCATGAGCGACTGGACGTAGCCGGACCAGCCGACGGCCACCACCGCCGTGCCGAGCGCGAATTCGAGGACCAGGTCCCAGCCGATGATCCAGGCCGGCAGTTCGCCCAGGGAGGCGTAGGAGAAGGTGTAGGCGGACCCGGCGACCGGGACCGTGGAGGCGAACTCGGCGTAGCACAGCGCGGCGAGCGCGCAGGCGACACCGGCCGCCACGAAGGCCAGGGCCACGGCGGGACCGGCGTTGTTCTTGGCGACGGTGCCGGTCAGCACGAAGATGCCGGTACCGATGATGACGCCGACGCCGAAGACCGTCAGGTCGAGCGCGGACAAGGATTTCTTGAGCGCGTGCTCGGGCTCCTCGGTATCGAGGATGGACTGCTCGACCCTCTTCGTCCGGAAGATGGTGTTGGTCACGGGCGTACCTCCCACGCTTGTCGTCCTCGACGATGATCGAGAGGGGGTGAGGTGCGCGTTCCCCGACACAAGCGAAGTCACACGGACGGACCGGTTCCACCACCGGAAAGGGGGGTGGCACCGGTCCGTTCGGGGGTACGTCAGTCCCGCGCGGGCTCGACTTCCGCGGGAGTGCGGTCGTAGCGCCCGTCGAGCTTGGATACCAGGCCGGTGACCTGGCGCGCGATGTCCGGGGCGGTCAGGCCGATCTCGGCCATCACCTCGGCGCGCGAGGCGTGGTCGAGGAAGCGCGGCGGGATGCCGAAGTCGCGCAGCGGTACGTCGACCCCGGCGTCGCGCAGGGCCTGGGCGATCGCCGAGCCGACGCCGCCGACGCGGGAGTTGTCCTCGACGGTGACGACCACGCGGTGCCGCTCGGCGAGCGGGGCCATGGCCTCGTCGACGGGCTTGACCCAGCGCGGGTCGACGACGGTGGTGGAGATGCCCTGCTTGTCGAGCAGGTCGGCGATCTCCAGGCACATCGGCGCGAGGGCGCCCACCGAGACCAGCAGTACGTCGGGCCGGTCGGTGCCCGGCTCGCGCAGCACGTCCATGCCGCCGACGCGGCCCACGGCGGGGACGGCGGGGCCGACGGCGCCCTTGGAGAAGCGGACCACGGTCGGCGCGTCCTCGACCTGGACGGCCTCGCGGAGCTGGGCGCGGACCTGGTCGGCGTCGCGCGGGGCGGCGAGGCGCAGTCCGGGGACGACCTGGAGGATCGACATGTCCCACATGCCGTTGTGGGAGGCGCCGTCGGTGCCGGTGATCCCGGCGCGGTCCAGGACGAAGGTCACCCCGCACTTGTGCAGGGCCACGTCCATCAGGACCTGGTCGAAGGCGCGGTTGAGGAAGGTGGCGTAGACGGCGAAGACCGGGTGCAGTCCGCCGGTGGCCAGGCCGGCCGCGGAGACGGCGCCGTGCTGCTCGGCGATGCCGACGTCGTAGACCCGGTCGGGGAAGCGCTTGGCGAACTTGTCCAGGCCGACCGGCTGGAGCATGGCGGCGGTGATCGCGACGATGTCCTCGCGCTCCTCGCCGAGCCTGACCATCTCCTCGCCGAAGACGGAGGTCCAGTCGGCGCCGGAGGTGGCGATCGGCAGTCCGGTGTCGGGGTGGATCTTGCCGACGGCGTGGAAACGGTCGGCCTCGTCCTGGAGGGCGGGCTGGTAGCCGCGGCCCTTCTCGGTGAGGCAGTGCACGATCACCGGGCCGCCGAAGCGCTTGGCGCGGGCCAGGGCCGACTCCAGGGCCTCGATGTCGTGGCCGTCGATCGGGCCGACGTACTTCAGGCCCAGGTCCTCGAACATGCCCTGCGGGGCGATGAAGTCCTTCAGGCCCTTCTTGGCGCCGTGCAGGGTCTCGTAGAGCGGCCTGCCGACGACCGGGGTGCGGTCGAGGATCTCCTTGGTGCGGCTGAGGAAGCGCTCGTAGCCGTCCGTGGTGCGCAGGGTGGCCAGGTGGTTGGCGAGGCCGCCGATGGTGGGCGCGTAGGAGCGCTCGTTGTCGTTGACGACAATAACCAGGGGGCGGTCCTTGGCCTCGGCGATGTTGTTCAGCGCCTCCCAGGCCATACCGCCGGTCAGGGCGCCGTCACCGATCACGGCGACGACGTGGTCGTCACGATTCCTGAGCTGGTTGGCCTTGGCGAGGCCGTCGGCCCAGCCGAGGACGGTGGAGGCGTGGCTGTTCTCGATGACGTCGTGCTCGGACTCGGCCTGCGAGGGGTAGCCGGACAGGCCGCCCTTCATCTTCAGCTTCGAGAAGTCCTGGCGGCCGGTGAGCAGCTTGTGCACGTAGGACTGGTGGCCGGTGTCCCACAGCACCTTGTCCCTGGGGGACTCGAAGACCCGGTGCAGGGCGATGGTCAGCTCCACCACACCGAGGTTGGGGCCGAGGTGGCCGCCGGTCTTGGAGACCGCGTCGACGAGGAAGGTCCTGATCTCGCCGGCCAGCTGGTCCAGCTGCTCCAGGCTGAGCCGGTCCAGATCGCGCGGTCCCCTGATGCGGGTCAGCAGCGGCACCCGTGCCTCCTTGCAGTAGAGCTGTTCGAGCTGTTGCCGGGCTTGTCGAGTCTAATGTTCCGCCATTGCGGGCTGCGCACGGGCGGTGGGTCGTACGTCACGCGATCGGCTGTACCCACTTTGCGACGTACCTACGACATGACTGTGCCCGGCACCTGGTGGTGCCGGGCACAGTCACGCCTGTATGGGGCTCCGCTGGACGCTACGCGCGGCCGGCGGTCTTCTGCGTCTTGCGGGTGACGGCGTCGATGACGACGGTCGCCAGCAGCACGCCACCGGTGATCATGTACTGGACCGGGGAGGCGATGCCCTCCAGGGCCAGGCCGTACTGGATGGAGACGATCACCAGGACACCCAGGAGGGCGTTCCAGGTGCGGCCCCGGCCACCGAAGAGGGAGGTACCGCCGATGACGGCCGCCGCGATGGCGTTCATCAGGAGGTCACCACCGCCGGCGCCCTGGTTGGCGGAGGCGATCTTCGAGGCGATGAACAGACCGCCGATGGCGGCGAAGGTGCCGGAGATCGCGAAGACCGAGATCCGGACCATCTCCACGTTGATACCGGCACGGCGGGACGCCTCGACGCTGCCGCCGAGCGCGAACACCTTGCGGCCGTAGGCGGTGCGGCGCAGGACGAAGTCCGTGAGCAGCAGGATGCCGATGAAGAGCACCACGGCCAGCGGCAGGCCCTTGTAGGAGTTGTAGACCGCGGCCACCACGAAGGAGACGATGCCCAGCAGCACGGTGCGCAGGATGGTGTCGCTCAGCGGCCGGGACGGCACGCCCGCGGCCTCGCGGCGGCGGTTGCCGTAGAAGGAGCTGACGAAGAACAGCGCGGTCGCGGCGATGGCGAGACCGTAGGCGGCGGCCACATCGGAGAAGTAGTAGCTGGTCAGCTTGGCGACGAGGCCCTCGCTGTCCAGGTTGATGGTGCCGTTGTCGCCCAGGATCTTGAGCATGAAGCCGTTCCAGAACAGCAGACCGGCCAGGGTCACGGCGAAGGCGGGGACGCCGATCTTCGCGAAGAAGAAGCCGTGGATGGCGCCGGCGGCCGTACCGGTGAGGATGGCCAGCACGAAGGCGAGCCATTCGCTCATGCCGTGGGTGACGTTCAGCACCGCGAAGGTGGCGCCGGCGACACCGGAGACGGAACCGACCGACAGGTCGATCTCGCCCAGCAGCAGGACGAAGACGATACCGACGGCGATCATGCCCGTGCCGACCATGGCCACGGAGATGTCGGAGAGGTTGCCGGCGGTGAGGAAGTTGGAGTTCAGGCTCTGGAAGATGATCCAGATGACCGCCAGACCGACGACGACCGGGATGGAGCCCAGGTCACCGGCCTTCATCTTGCGCTTGAACTCGGAGACGTAGCCCGCGAGGCCCTCCTCGCGGACGAGCAGGCGGGGGTCGACCGCCACATCGGAGCCGCGCGCCGCCTCAGGATTCTCCACGACGTGGTCCTCAGCGTTGTCCTTGGTCGCGGAGGTCTTGTCGATACTCACTTCTTGACCTCCCCATTGGTGCGCGCCGCACGGCGGGTCACGGCGTTGTCCGTGGCGCCGGTGATGGCGGAGATGATCTCTTCCTGCGAGGTCGACTTGACCTCGAACACTCCGTTGTTGCGTCCCAGACGCAGCACGGCGACCTTGTCGGCCACCGCCTTCACATCGGCCATGTTGTGGCTGATGAGGATGACCGCGTGACCGCGCTCGCGCAGTCGCTCGACCAGGTCCAGGACCTGGGCGGTCTGCTCGACACCGAGTGCGGCGGTCGGCTCGTCGAGGATGACCAGCTTCGGCTCGCCCAGCATGGAGCGGGCGATCGCCACCGTCTGGCGCTGACCGCCGGAGAGGGAGGCGATCGGAATACGCACGCTGGGGATGCGGATCGACAGCGTGTCCAGCAGCTCGCGGGAGCGGCGCTCCATCTCCACCTCGTCCAGGACGCCGCGCTTGCGCAGCTCCCGGCCCAGGTAGAGGTTGCCGACGACATCGATGTTGTCGCACAGCGCGAGGTCCTGGTAGACCGTCGCGATACCCAGGTTCTGGGCGTCGTGCGGCCGGTTGATCGTTACGGCCTTGCCGTCCCACTCGATGACACCGTCATCGATGGGGTGCACGCCGGCGATCGTCTTGACCAGCGTGGACTTTCCGGCGCCGTTGTCGCCGACCAGGGCGACCACCTCACCGGCGTGGACCTCAAGCTCGACATCGGTGAGCGCCTGAACGGCACCGAATCGCTTGGAGACCCCGCGCAACGCCAGCACGGGCGTAGCGGACACGTGAACCATCTCCTTCGCCGCCTGACCCGGCGGGAGGTTGTGCAGAAGATTTGGGGGGATCCGTCCGGCGCCCCGCGGCGAGCTTGCGGGGCTGTCTGATGCGCGGGGCGCCGGAGGAGTCTGGGGCTTTCAGTCCCGTACCGGAACCCACGTCCAGGGTTCCGGTACTCGCTCTGGGGACTTCAGCTGTCTTTACTCGAGGCCGATCTTCTCGCAGGCCGCCTTGTACTTGGCGGTGCAGATCTCGGCGACCGTGTAGACGCCGTCCTTGACGACGGTGTCCTTGATGTTGTCCTGGGTCAGCGAGGTGACGCCGACCAGGACGGCCGGGATGCCCTTGTTGGTCGGGCTGTCGACCTTGTCCTTGGCGACGGAGTCGAGCGACTTGCCCTGGGCGAGCGCGACGGCCATCTCGGCGGCGGCGTCGGCCTCCGGCGCGTACGGCTTGTAGACGCTCATGTACTGCTCACCGGAGACGATGCGCTGCACACCCGCGAGCTCGGCGTCCTGGCCGGTCACCGGGACCTTGATACCGGCGGCCTTGAGGGCGGTGATGATACCGCCGGCCATGCCGTCATTGGCGGAGTAGACGCCAATGATCTTGTCCTTGCCGATCGCCGAGATCGCGCCCTCCATGTTGGCGTTGGCGTTCTCCGGCTTCCACTCCTTGGTGTCGTACTCCTTGCCGACGTTCACCTTGCCGTCGAGGACGGAGTGCGCGCCCTCCTTGAACTGGGCGGCGTTCGGGTCGGTGGAGGAACCGTTCATCATGACGATCTGGCCGTCCTTGGCCTTGTCGCCGAGCGCCTTCAGCAGGGCCTCACCCTGCGTCTTGCCGACCGTCACGTTGTCGAAGGACGTGTAGCCGTCGATCGGGCCCTGGGCCAGACGGTCGTAGGCGACGACCGGGATGCCCGCGTCCTTGGCCTTCTGCACGGAGGACTTGATGGCCGCGGAGTCCACCGCATCCAGGATGATCACGTCCACCTTGTTGGTGATCATCGACTCGACCTGCTGGGCCTGCTGGCTGGCGTCCTGCTTGGCGTTGGCGTAGACGACCTCGCCCTTGCCGTTCGTCAGCTCGCCGATCTTCTTCTCGATGAGCGGGCGGTCGAACTTCTCGTACCGCGCGGTCTGGTTCTCCGGGAGCAGCAGACCGACCTTGATGTCGTCGCCCTTCTTCGGGGCGGAAGACGAGGAGTCGTTGTCGCCCGCCTCATCGGCGCTGCCACAAGCGGCGAGCGAGATGGCCATCGCACCGGCGGCAACGGCAAAGGCAGCACGACGCATACGCGTGTTCACTTCAGAAACCTCCCTGACGAGGCCGCGTCCTTGCGGCCGAGGTGGCTGGAAGTCAACTCGGCCACGCGTGCGACGTCAAGAAGTAAATCCTTAACGGGTTGGCAACGGTGCCAATCGTTCTCTAAGTGAAGGCGGGTGCGGCAGCGTGCAGGGTGCCGTCCAAAAGGGTCGAATCACCCATCTCACTGAGTGCGAGAGCGAGCGCTCCGAGCACCTCCGCACGGCCGCCAAGGGCCCCTGGGAGAACGGAGAGTTGACGTGCCGCGCTGGGGATCGCGTACCGGCTCACGGACTCCCTGATGGGCCCGAGAACCAGCTCGCCGGCCTCGGCGAGATCGCCGCCGAGGACCACCCGGCTCGGGTTCAGGAGATTGCACAGATTGGCCACTCCACTGCCGATGTGGCGGCCGACGTCGGCGATCACCCGACGGCAGCCCGGATCCCCGTCCCTGGCCAGCCGTACGACGCCTTCCATGGTCAGATCGGTACCGTGACTGGACTGGAGCAGCGGCAGCACGTAGCGCGCGGCTGTGAAGGTCTCCAGGCAGCCACGGTTTCCGCAGCGGCAGACCGGGCCGGATTCATCAAGTGTAATATGTCCGATTTCACCCGCTGTGCCGCCGGGGCCTCGGTAGATCTTCCCGTTGATGACCAGACCGGATCCGACACCGCTCGCGACCTTGATGTACGCCAGATCGCGCACCCCTCGGCCGCTCCCCCAGACGAGTTCCCCGAGGGCGCCCAGGTTGGCGTCGTTGTCCACGTGCACGGGCACGCCGAGCCGCCCCCGCAGCTCCTCGGCGGGCTTGGTGCCGCCCCAGCCGGGCAGGATCGCGGTCGAGCCCAGGGTGCCGGACTCCACGTCGATCGGACCGGGCACGCCCAGGCCCACCCCGGCGATCTTCGAACGGTCCACCCCGGTGGCCGCGATCAGCCGGTTGACCAGCTCTTCCGCCCGGTCGAAGCCCTGCGTGGACGATGCGTCCACGTCCAGCGGCTCGGACTCCTCCGCGAGTACCTGATGGGCGAGATTGCCCACCGCGACCCGCAAGTGGGTATGCCCGAAGTCCACCCCGATGACGATCCCGGCGTCCCCGCTCAGACTCACACTGCGGGCCCGGCGTCCGCCCGCCGAAGTGGGCGTGACCTCGACGGTCCCGCCGTCCTTCAGCTCCCGGACGATATTGGAGACCGTCGCAGCCGAGAGCCCTGTGGTCCTGGCGATCTCCGCCTGGGTGAGCGAGCCCGCCAGACGTACGGCACGAACGACCCGTTCCAGGTTGGCTCGGTGCAGCGACGACTGCGACCCCGGAGTCTCCACGACGACCTCCTGCGCGCGGGACCGCTTCAGTGAGGCCCCGTCTATGTCCAACTAGTGAACTCTAAGCTGAGCCGTTCGGGTTGCCTCCCGTCAAGAGGTTGAACACTATCCAGGGTGCAGGACACACAGACGCACGCCGCTCCCAGGGGTGGGAACGGCGTGCGTCCGGTTGTGTGCCGAGGGTTACTTCGAGGCTTACCTCAAGCTTCGAGACTTACCTCGGCTTCGAGTCGTGCTTCAACATCGCGAGGCCTACTTCAGGGTCGCGGAGGTCAGACCCGCCTGCACCTGGCGCTGGAAGGACAGGTACACGACCAGCATGGGGATCATCGCGATGGTGACGCCCGCGAAGAGCACCGGCAGGTCGGAGGCGTATCCCTGCTGCTGCTGGAGCTGGATCAGACCCTGGGTGAGCACATAGCGCTCGGGGTCGTCGCCGCTCTGCGGCTGCATCAGCACCGTCGGCAGGATGAACTGGTTCCACTGGCCGAGGGTGTTGAAGATGCCCACGCTCAGCAGTCCCGGCTTCGCCATCGGCAGCATGACCTGGAAGAAGGCCCGGCTGTGCGAGGCCCCGTCCAGGATCGCCGCCTCGAACACCGCCGTGGGCAGGGTCCGGAAGAAGGCGTGCATGAAGAAGACCGTGAACGGCATCGAGTAGGCGACGTACACCAGGATCAGACCCTGGTAGGTGTTCAGCATGTCCAGCCGTTTGACCATGAAGAACAGCGGGACCAGGGCCAGGAACACCGGGAACATCGCGCCGGCGACGAAGAAGTAGTACAGGAACCGGTTGCCCCAGAACCGGTAGCGGGCCAGCACATAGGCCGCCATGGAGCCGAACAGCATCGTCAGCGGCACCGAGAAGATCAGCACGATGACGGTGTTGACGAAGTAGTCCCCGATGCCCTTGTCCCAGGCCCGGGAGAAGACGCCCAGGTCCCAGTTCTCCGGCCAGCCGAAGGCCGAGCCGCCGATCTGGGCGTCGGTCTTGAAGGAGCTGAGCACCAGCCACAGCAGCGGCAGCACGATCAGCAGCGCCCACAGGGCGAGGAAGCCGTGCGAGAAGACGTTCAGTACGACGCCCTCGCTGCGTTCGTCGCCCGGCCGGGCGGGGGCCTTGCGGACCGTGGGCGGGGCCGGGGGTGCCGATTCCTTGATGGGTGCGCTCATGTGTCGTCGTCCCTCCCGCTCAGAACTCGATGCGCTCGCGGCGGGTGGCGCGCAGCGTGACCACGGACACGATCAGGGTGAGCAGCAGCATGATCACGCCCATGGCACAGGCGTAGCCGCTCTTTCCGTACAGCAGGAAGTTGCGCATCATCACCGTCGCCATGACCTCGCTGTGGTGATCGGGGCCGCCGCCGTAGTCGCCCGAGGTCATGGTGGTGACCAGGATGAACATGTCCATCGCGGCGATACCGAGGTAGACCCAGGCGGTCTGCACGGAGTCCCACAACAGGGGCAGGGTGATGCGGAAGAAGGTGTGGGCCCGGCTCGCGCCGTCGATCAGCGCGGCCTCGTAGATGTCCCGGGGGATGGACTGCATGGCGGCGGAGAACAGCACCAGGTAGAAGCCGACGCCGTGCCAGACGACGACCGCCATCAGCGCCCACAGCACCATGTTCGGCTCGTTGAGCCACTCCACCGGAGTGCCCTCGTCGACCAGGCCGAGCTTGATCAGGACGCCGTTGAGCATGCCTCCGCTGTCACTGCGGTACACCGCGCCGAACAGCACGGCGAGGATCGCCAGCGACAGGACCTGCGGGAAGAAGTAGACGATCTTGTAGAACCCGGAGCCGGCCACACCGGCCACTCCGCCGGCCCGGCCGCGCCCGCCCGCGTTCAGCATGAACGCGAAGAACAGCGCGAGCAGAATCGTGATCGCCGGGATGAAGATCAGGAACAGGATGTTGTGCCAGATCGCCCCCATGAAGACGTCGTCCTTGAACAACGTCGTGTAGTTGTCCAGGCCGACGAAGCTGAACTCCTGCGACTGCCCCTTCCAGTCGGTCAGCGAATAGCCGAAGGTCTGAATGTAAGGCCAGATGACAAAAACCATGTACAGCGCCACGGGAACGACGAGAAACCCCGCGACGAACCGGTACTGCCCTTTACGCATAGGCGTTTTTCCTGCCCCTGAGGTGCCGTTCCGGGCCGGGTGATTCCCGGCCCGGAACGCGGTCGGTCGCGAGCGGGATCAGTCCCGACGGTTCTTCTTGGACTCGGGGTCCTTGGCCTGCTTGTCCACGGCCGCCTGGGCGCGCTTCAGCCACTCCTTGGGCTGGATGCGCTTGGCCATCAGCTCGTTGGAGGCGTTCTCGATGGCCGTGCCCATCTCGCTGTACCACTCGGTGTACAGGTAGCGGAAGGTGTTGTCACCGGCCGCCTTCGACGCCTCGACCGTCGACTGCGTACCGGGGCGCAGCTGGACGCTGTCGTCCACGCCGTCCGCGAGGATGGTCAGCGAGTTGGCCTCCTTGGCGAACAGCGTCGACCACTCCTTGGACAGCATCATCCGCATGAACTCCTTGGCCGCGGGCAGGTTCTTCGCCTTGGCCGGGATGATGAAGGGCTCGCCGGAGCCGGCCCGGATCGCCTCGAAGGGCAGCTTGCTGTCGGGCAGCAGCGGCATCGGCAGGAACTTCATGTCGAAGTCCTCCGGCGTCGTCTTCAGCTGCTCGTTCTCCAGCCAGGAACCGCTGGTGATGAAGGCGGCCTTGTACTGGTTCCAGCGGGTCTGCGACTCGGTGTGGGTCAGGCCGTTGGTGCCGGGCATCAAGTAGCCCTTCTCCACGACCTCGTAGATCGCCTCCACGGCGGCCGTGGCCGCCTCGGAGCCGACGAACGCGTTGGGTTCGAGGTTGTCGATCGCCTTCATCGCGTCCAGACCGCCGGTCTTGGCGATCAGGTCCATGATGGCGACGTTGATGTAGTACGGGTACTTGCCCTGGTGCGCGAGACCGCCGATGCCCTGGGACTTGGCGTCCTTGCAGATGGCGAGGAAGTCCTCCCAGGTCTTGGGCGCCTCCCAGCCCTTCTCCTCGAAGAGCTTGCCGGAGTACCACAGACCCCACACCGTGTAGATGTAGTTGAGGGCGACGACCTTGCCGCCCTGCATACCGGCGTCCAGGGTGCCGGGGATCAGGGTGTCGCGGACCTTCTTGCTCGGGTCGTCGACGGACGGGGCGTCCAGGACCTCGGCGAGGTCGAGGAGCTGGCCGTTCTTGTGGAGCACGTCGATCGGGATCTGCTGGGCGCCCGAGTCGTCCACGATGTCCGGCGGGTTGCCCGCGTTGAAGCGCGGCTGGAGCTTGCCGGTGATCTCCTGGGTGCCGGTGTGCGTGGAGGTGACCCCCCACTTCTTCTGGAAGGACGCCTCCCACGCCTTGGCGTAGTCGTCGCCGTAGCCGCCCTTGAAGACGACCACGTCCAGCTTGGTGCCCTTCTTCACGCCGAAGGGGTTCTTCTCGGACGTCTCGCCCTTGGTCTCGCCGCCCGAGTCGTCGTCCCCGCCGCCGCTCGCGCAGGCGGACAGGAAGCTCATCGTCGGCACCGTGATCAGACCGAGTGCGGCGGACCGCTTGATCAGATCGCGGCGGCTGGTGCCGCCCTCGGTGGTGGTCGGTTCGGAGCTGGATCCCATGCTCAAGTCCTCGCCTTCTCCAGGACTCAGGCGGTGAACCGGATCCTCGCCGGCACCGCGGTCAGGTCAAGCAGGGTCGTGCAGAAACACCGTGAATCGCCGACAGGTATAGTCCACTTCCCGGCGGCTGAGCAAGATCGAATGCAAGGTTCACCGACTGTCTTTTCCGAGTTGAGACCTCGCGGAAATATGAGCGGGGTGTGCACCGGTCGGGGGAAATATCCCTGCCATCCCTTCCGGACACCCCGCTCAACACCCTTGACACAACTGTCGACTTGAGACACAACTAATCCTTGCGCATCAAGCTGACAACGTTGTCCACAGCGCAGGGAGAGTGCTTGTTGATGAGGCACAGACGCGGCACGGCGGTCGTATGGACGACCGCCTTCGCTTTGGCGGTGGGCTCGCAGGGCGTGGCGGTGGCCCTGCCGGAGACCCCCTCCGTCGACCGGGAGTTCAGCTCCTCCTTCGAGAGCGGTGACCCTGCCCCGGACTGGCTCAACACGGTCGACACGGCGCCGGACGGCAGCAAGCGGGCCGCGGGCGTGGACGGCGGATACAGCTCGGGCATTCCGGGCAATGTGACCGACCATGTCACGGACGTGCGGGCGAACGGGGAGAACACCGGCGGCGGCGAGGTGAAGGAGAACCTCGTCGACGGGGAGCCGAGCACCAAGTGGCTGGTCTTCGAGTCCACCGGCTGGGTCGAGTTCGACCTGGACAAACCGGTTCGGATCGCCAAGTACGCGCTCACTTCGGCCAATGACTTCTCCGGCCGTGATCCGAAGGACTGGACCCTGAAGGGCTCCACCGACGGCACCGACTGGAAGACCCTGGACACCCGCTCCGGCGAGACCTTCGCCGAGCGCTTCCAGACCAAGATCTACGACATCGCCGAGCCCGGCGAGTACCGGCACTTCCGGCTGGAGGTCACCCGCAACAACGGCGCCTCGGGCATACTCCAGCTCGCCGATGTGCAGTTCTCCACCGGCGGCGGTGAGACCCCGGTGCCGCAGGACATGCTCTCGCTGGTCGACCGGGGGCCGAGCGGCTCGCCGACGGCGAAGGCGGGCGCGGGCTTCACCGGCAAGCGGGCACTGCGCTACGCGGGACGGCACACGGCGGACGGCCGGGCCTACTCGTACAACAAGATCTTCGATGTGAACGTGGCGGTCGGCCGGGACACCCGGCTCTCCTACCGGATCTTCCCGTCGATGGCGGACCGCGATCTCGACTACGACGCCACCAACGTCTCGGTGGACCTCGCCTTCACCGACGGCACCTACCTGAGCGATCTGCGGGCCACCGACCAGCACGGCTTCCCGCTGACCCCGCGCGGCCAGGGCGACTCCAAGATCCTCTACGTCAACCAGTGGAACAACGTGGTCTCGCGGATCGGTTCGGTCGCGGCCGGCAAGACCGTGGACCGGATCCTGGTCGCCTACGACTCCCCCAAGGGCCCGGCGAAGTTCCGCGGCTGGCTGGACGACGTGACCCTGGAGCGGGCGCCCCGGGAGAAGCCGAAGGCGCATCTGTCGGACTACGCGGTCACCACCCGCGGCACCAACTCCAGCGGCGGTTTCTCGCGCGGCAACAACTTCCCGGCGACGGCCGTGCCGCACGGCTTCAACTTCTGGACCCCGGTCACCAACGCGGGTTCGCTGAGCTGGCTGTACGACTACGCACGTGCGAACAACGACGACAACCTGCCGACCGTCCAGGCCTTCAGCGCGAGCCACGAGCCGAGCCCCTGGATGGGCGACCGGCAGACCTTCCAGGTGATGCCGTCGGCCGCCTCCGGCACCCCCGAGACGGGGCGCGAGGCACGGGAGTTGGCCTTCCGGCACGAGAACGAGACGGCGCGGCCGTACTACTACGGGGTGCGGTTCGAGAACGGGCTGAGGGCGGAGATGGCGCCGACCGACCACGCGGCGGTCATGCGCTTCACCTACCCCGGCAGCGACGCGAGCGTCCTGTTCGACAACGTCACCGACCAGGCGGGCCTGACCCTCGACAAGGACAGCGGGACCTTCACCGGCTACTCCGACGTGAAGTCCGGTCTGTCCACGGGCGCCACCCGGCTGTTCGTCTACGGCGAGTTCGACAAGCCGGTCAGCGAGGGCGACTCCAGCGGTGTGAAGGGCTATCTGCGCTTCGACGCCGGGAAGGACCGCAAGGTCACCCTGCGGCTGGCGACCTCGCTGATCAGCGTGGACCAGGCCAAGGCCAATCTGCGCCAGGAGATCCCGGACGGCACCTCCTTCGAGGCCGTCAAGCACCGCGCCCAGCGCCAGTGGGACCGCATCCTCGGCAAGGTCGAGGTCGAGGGCGCCACGCCGGACCAGCTGACCACGCTGTACTCCAGCCTGTACCGGCTCTACCTGTACCCCAACTCGGGCTTCGAGAAGGTCGGTTCGAAGTACCAGTACGCCTCGCCGTTCTCGCCGATGCCGAACCCGGACACCCCGACGCACACCGGCGCGAAGATCGTCGACGGCAAGGTGTACGTCAACAACGGCTTCTGGGACACCTACCGGACCACCTGGCCCGCGTACTCGCTGCTGACGCCCTCTCAGGCGGGCGAGATGGTCGACGGGTTCGTGCAGCAGTACAAGGACGGCGGCTGGACCTCCCGCTGGTCCTCCCCCGGTTACGCGGACCTGATGACCGGCACCTCCTCCGACGTGGCGTTCGCGGACGCGTATGTCAAGGGCGTCGACTTCGACGCGGCGGCGGCGTACGACGCGGCCGTGAAGAACGCCACCGTGGTGCCGCCGTCCTCCGGCGTGGGCCGCAAGGGCATGGCGACCTCGCCGTTCCTCGGGTACACCAGCACCGACACCCACGAGGGCCTGTCCTGGGCGCTGGAGGGCTACCTCAACGACTACGGCATCGCCCGCATGGGCCAGGAGCTCTACAAGAAGACCGGCAAGAAGCGCTACAAGGAGGAGTCCGAGTACTTCCTGGACCGGGCGCAGGACTACGTGAACCTCTTCGACTCCGAGGCCGGGTTCTTCCAGGGCCGCAACGCCAAGGGCGACTGGCGGGTGGAGTCGAAGAAGTACGACCCGCGGGTGTGGGGCTACGACTACACCGAGACCAACGGCTGGGGCTACGCCTTCACCGCCCCGCAGGACTCCCGCGGTCTCGCCAACCTCTACGGCGGCCGGAACAAGCTCGCCGACAAGCTCGACGAGTACTTCTCCACCCCGGAGACCGCCTCCCCCGACTTCGTCGGCTCCTACGGCGGGGTCATCCACGAGATGACCGAGGCGCGGGACGTGCGGATGGGCATGTACGGGCACTCCAACCAGGTCGCCCACCACGCCATCTACATGTACGACGCGGCCGGGCAGCCGTGGAAGGCGCAGAAGAACGTCCGCGAGGTGCTCTCCCGCCTGTACACCGGCAGTGAGATCGGCCAGGGCTACCACGGCGACGAGGACAACGGCGAGCAGTCGGCCTGGTACCTGTTCTCCTCGCTCGGCTTCTACCCGCTGGTCATGGGCAGTGGCGAGTACGCGGTCGGCTCCCCGCTGTTCACCAAGGCGACCGTCCACCTGGAGAACGGCCGCAAGCTGGTGGTCAAGGCGCCGAAGAACAGCGCCCGCAATGTCTACGTCCAGGGTCTGAAGGTCAACGGCCGCTCCTGGAACTCCACTTCGCTGCCGCACTCGGTGCTCGCCAAGGGCGCGGTCCTGGAGTTCGACATGGGGGCGAAGCCGTCCGCCTGGGGCACCGGCAGGAACGCGGCGCCGGTGTCGATCACCCGGGACGACCAGGTGCCCACGCCCCGGGCCGACGTGATCAAGGGCGAGGGCGCGCTGTTCGACAACACCTCCGCGACCAACGCGGCGGTGACGTCGGTCGACCTGCCGACGCCCGAGGCCGCCGAGGCCGTCCAGTACACGCTGACCTCGGCGGACCGCACCAAGGCGCCGACCGGCTGGACCCTCCAGGGTTCCGCGGACGGCACCGAGTGGACGACCCTCGACCGGCGCACGGAGGAGTCCTTCGCCTGGGACCGGCAGACCCGGGCGTTCTCGGTGAAGGCACCGGGTAGCTACCAGAAGTACCGCCTGGTGCTGGACGGCGAGGGGACACTTTCGGAGGTCGAACTCCTCGCGGGATGAGGTGAGTCGAGGGACCTGCCGGCGGCGGCCGGCGGGTCCCTCTGCTGACAGATCGTGATCGCCGTGCCTATGATGCGGGCGATGATGAACTTCTCCTCTTGTGGATTGGAGGAATCGTCCGCGCAAGGTGAGTGCTGATGGCACTTCACTTCGCGCCCACGATTCCCGCCCGCCTGTCGATGTGGCAGCGCGTACGCGAGTACGCCGTGCCACCGTCCATGATCGAGACCGCGACCGCGCGGCGCCTCGTCGGTGACTGGGCCGGGGCCTGTGCCGCCGCCCGGGTCGACGTCGATCTCGATCTGCGCGCCGTGCGCACACGCCACGGCACCGATATCGCCTCCCGTCTCCGTGCGGACCTGCGTGGCCTCGCGCCGGACCTGCTGCGCTGGCACATGCCCCGCATCGCCCCCGACGGACGGCTCCGCCCCGGCCTCACCCTCACCCTGGCCCGCTACCCGGGCGCCCTGCATCTGGTGGTCCGCACGCCGCCGGCCCGGGCGGACGCCGGGCAGCGGATGTCGCTGTCGCTGTGGGAGGAGTCCGGCACCGGGCACTCCTTCGGGCACCATCCGCATCCGCACCCCGACCGGCGGTTCCGGCTCGATCTGCACCGGCACCTGTGGGACGCCGGGCGCAGTGGGGAGCTGGCGCGCCGCTGCGCGGTGAGCGGCAACTCCCCGTGGGCCACGGAGCGTTGGGCCGCAGAGGGCGAGCTGCTGCTGCGGGCCGAAGGGCTCGGCCCTCGTGGGACGTTCACCGTCCGGCTGGGCGCCCGCAGTCGCGCGGTGCTCGAACTCGTCGCGCCCGACGACAGTCATGTGCCGGCGGTCCGGGAGGTGGAGCTGCCCGCGCGGGAGGCCGCCGCGCTTCCGGTGCTTCCGGAGGCGGCGGCGCGGGTGCTGCCGGACGTGGAGCTGCTGCGGGCGGGGCTGGTCCCGGCGGGGCGGCTGCATCCGCTGGTCGCCGCCGCGCTGCCGGTGTCAGGTCCGGCTCAGGTGGCTGCTTCCCCGGTTCCCGAAACCGATGACCCCTTCCGTGTGGAGTGCCGGGGCGAGGTGCACCGGATCGAGCTGCGGGACGGGGTGCTCACCGCCGTCGACCACGACCCCGCCGAAGTGCGCCGCGAGGAGCTGCTGGTGGCGCTCGGCGGGCCGCCGCTGGCGTGTCTGCGGGTGATCGACACCGTGCACCGCAGCCCCGAGCAGTTGCCCGCGGTCCGGGAGCGGCTGCGCCACGGTGATGTCGCCGGGGCGCTGGCCGTCGTCGAAGGGCTGCTCGGCCCCGGTGCCGTACTGCGGGACGGGCCGCTCCGGGAGGAGCTGGAGTCGGCCGCCGCCCGCCGTGTCGAGCACGGGCTGTTCCGCTCCGGGCTCCTCCCCGTGCACCCCGCCGCCGGTGGCGGGGCCGACGCGGCCGCGCGCCGCTTCGACCGGCACACATCTCCGCACTGGCGCCGCAAGCGCGGCAACCGGTCCCGTCCCCGCACCGGCCTGTTCTCCTGACCCACGTCAGCCCACGCGGCTGTCCCGTTCTCCCAACACACCTGGTGATGCCCATGCCTTCCGCTGCCCTCATGCCCGTCGTCGACCCCCAACTCGCCCTCGCCGAAGACCTCCTGACGCTCCTTCGGACAACCACCACCGAACCCCGACCCGACGAGCAGCTCGAAGCGCTCACCCTCGCCGTCGCCGCCGACCTGCCGGTCCTGCTCTGGGGCGAACCCGGTATCGGCAAGACCGCGGCCCTGACCCAGCTCGCCGACTCCCTCGGCCTGCCGCTGACGACGGTGATCGCCAGCGTCCACGAACCCACCGACTTCTCCGGCCTGCCCATCGTGGGCGACGATCCCGCGGTGCGCGGTGTGCCGATGGCCCCGCCGCAGTGGGCCGTGGACCTCGTACGCGCCGGGCGGGGCCTGCTCTTCCTGGACGAGCTGTCCACCGCCACCCCCGCCGTCCAGGCCGCGCTGCTCAGGGTCGTCCTGGAGCGCAAGGTCGGCGCCCTGCAACTGCCGCCCGGCGTACGGATCGTGGCCGCCGCCAACCCGCGCGCGTCGGCGGCGGACGGGTGGGAGCTGAGCCCGCCGCTGGCCAACCGGTTCGTACATCTGTACTGGGTGCACGACAAGGATGTGGTGGTACGCGGCCTGGGCGGGGTGTGGCCCCGGGCCGAGCTGCCCCGGCTGGAGCCGGAGCGGCTGGCGGAGGCCGTGGCGCTGGCCCGGCGTGCGGTGTGCGGCTTCCTGGAGGCCCGGCCGACGCTGATCCACCGGCTGCCGAGCAGCGAGACCCGGCGCGGCGGTGCCTGGCCCTCGCCCCGCAGCTGGGAGGCCGCGCTGACCCTGCTGGCCTTCGGTACGGCGGCAGGGGTGTCCCGGGAGGTGCTGGCGCTGCTGGTGCGCGGCGCGGTCGGGGACGGGCCGGGACTCGAACTCCTCGCCCACCTCGACCGGATGGATCTGCCGGACCCGGAACTGCTGCTCGCCGACCCGGACAACGCCGGGCTGCCCGAGCGCGGCGACCTCAGGCAGGCCGCGCTGGAGGCGGTGGTGGCCGCCGTCGGGGCCCGCCCGGAACGGCGGCGCTGGGAGGCCGGCTGGGCGGTGCTGGTCCACGCCCTGGAGACCGGGGCGCCGGACCTGCTCGTCGCCCCGGCGAAGGCGCTGGCGGCGGTGCGGCGCGACGACTGGGAGATCCCGGCGGCGGTGGAGCGGCTGGCCGCGATCGTGGGTCTGGCGGAACGGGCCGAACGATCGGTGGCGGTGGCGCGAGCCCCGAAGGTACGCCGATGACCGGGCGCACGGGCGCCGCGCGCCCGCTCCCGCGCCCCATGCCGCCGCCTCCCCCGCCCCGCCCGCTCCAGGTCTCCGTCCCCGCCGCGCCGGTCCGGCGCCGCACCCCCGAGAACCCGCCCGGACTCCCGCTGGACATGGACAAGCTCCTGTCCGCCCGCCTGCACGCCGTGCAGGTCCGCCCCTACCTGGCCGCCGCGTTCTTCGCGCTGCACGTGGTGGAGGACCGCTCGGTGCCGACGATGGCGGTCGACGCGTACTGGCGCTGCTACGTCTCCCCCGGGTTCGTGGCCCGTACGCCGGTCGAGGAGCTGGCGGGCGTCTGGGTGCACGAGGTCTCCCACCTGCTCCGGGACCACCATGAGCGCGGTCTGCGCTACGCGCGCGAGAACGAGGAGTACGGGCCGGGCGAGCGGCTGCGCCGCAACATCGCCGCCGACTTCGAGATCAACGACGACATCTACGGCGAGGGCCTGCCCATGCCCAGGGGCGCGGTGCTGCCGTCACTGCTGAGGCTGCCGGACGGGCTGCTGATGGAGGAGTACCTGCGCACCTCCTCCATGAGCGGTCTCACCTCCGACCTGGCCTGGCTGGACTGCGGCGGCGGCGCCGACGGGGAGGGCAGGCCGTGGGAGCTGGGGCCCGAGGGCGCCCATGGGCTGACCCGGCAGCAGCGGGACGCGGTGCGCTTCCGGGTCGCGGAGGGCATCAAGGGCCGGCCGGGCGACGCCCCGGAGGGGTGGAAGCGCTGGGCGGACGAGGCGTTCCATCCGCCGCAGCCGTGGCGGCAGTTGCTGGGCGCGGCCGTGCGGTCGGCCGCCGGGGCGCCGGGCGCGGGTGAGAACCACAGTTACCGGCGGCCGTCCCGGCGTTCGTCCGCCGTGCCCGGGGTGGTGCTGCCGAGTCTGCGGCGCAATCCGCCGCGGGTGTGCGTGGTGATCGACACCTCGGGTTCGGTGAGCGACGCCGAACTGGGCGGCGCGCTGCTGGAGGTGGCGGCGATCGCGCGGGCCGTGGGCGGGCGGCGCGATCTGGTCTCGGTGATCTCCTGCGACGCGGCGGCCGGGGTGGCCGTGCCGATCTGCCGGGCCGAGGACATCGAGCTGATCGGCGGCGGGGGCACGGATCTGCGCTCCGGTTTCGCCCGGGCGCTGCGCTCCACGCCCCGCCCGGACGTGATCGTCGCGCTGACGGACGGCCAGACGCCCTGGCCGTCCGAGCAGCCGTCGTGCCGTACGGTCGTCGGGCTCTTCCCGCGTCCGGCCCGCCGGGTGAACGAGAACGACCCGGACTACGAGCCGGACGGCCCGCCGTCCTGGGCGCGCGTCGTCACCATCGGCTGAAGGCGCAGCACGGCCACGCCGTGTCAATGGGTGCGGCAGGCGACTGTCGCGGCGTTGAGGTCGGGGCAGGGGTGGCTCATCAGCCACCCCCGCCTCCGCAAGTTTCCATCCCCGGACCGATCCGTGCGAGGCGTCTCTCAGCCGACCCGGCAGGGCAGCTCGGTGGCCGTATCACCCCCGCCCCCCGTGACGACGTACCCGAAGGTGGTGCTCTCGCCCGGGTCGAGCGAGCCGTTCCAGTTGGCGTTGTGGACCATCACGGACTGGCCGTTGTAGGTCGGGGTGCCGTTCCAGAGGCTGTCGACCGTCTGGCCGCTCGGGAGGGTCCAGTCGACCATCCAGCCGAGCATGGGGACGTCGCCGGAGTTGGTCACGGTCACCTCGGACTGGTAGCCGCCGCTCCAACTGCCGGTGGTCCTGCGGGTGGCGGTACAGGTGCCCGGGACCGGCTCGGTCGGGTTGCCGGGCTCCTTGATGCCGGTGACCTCGCCGTTGCCGCCGTCGAAGACGATGTCGGAGCAGGAGTAGAACGTCTCGGCGCTGTCCGAGCGCTGCCAGACCATGTAGACGAGGTGGCGGCCGGACTTGTTCGCCGGGAGCTGCCCGGTCCAGGAGTAGTTGGCCTCGACGGTGCCCGGGGAGCCGTTCAGCGGCGGGTGGTCCACGCTCAGGAAGGGCTGCTCCTCGATGTCGTCCCAGGTGAGGGGCTGGGTCGGGTCGAAGCCGTCCTTGGTGATGTACACGTAGAACCAACCCGGGTGCGCGGCCCAGGCGTTGTAGGAGAAGTCGACGGTCGCGCCCGAGGTGAGGTGGGTCAGCGGCCAGTCGTCGCGGGGCTGATTGAAGCCGGTGAAGTTGGCGTTGCCGCCGCTGCACAGCTCCCCGTCCGGCACGAATCCACGGGTGCGGCCGGCCCCGTCGGAGCGCAGCACGGAGAACCAGTTGTAGAACGGGGTCGTCCCGCTGACCTGTTGCGCCGCCTTGCAGGCCGGGTTGACCGGCTTGATCTCCCCGGTGTCGGTCAGCCCGTCCTGCCAGCACAGGAAGGTACGGCTGCCCGGTTTCATCGGCGTCCCGTGCGCCTCCGCCTCCGCCCCGGCCGACAGGACGAGCGCGATCGCGGGGACGGTGGCGAGCAGCGAGACGAGGACCAGGAAGAGGGCGTGGGCACGGAGGGCGAGCGCTAATCGTCGCGGGGGCCTTTCGGGCGCGGGCAGTTTTGTCAGGATCATGACACTTCAGTTCCATTCCCTCGGGTACGGAAGCCACGGGATGCGGGTGAGGCGGGAGCACCCCGGGCGGGTTCCGGTCCACCAATAGTGGGAGCGCTCCCACCTCACTTGAATCGGAAAGTAGCGCGCTGGGGGGCGGTTGTAAACGGCTGGCGCAGGGGCGTCAAGGGTGTGTTCATGGCTCGCCGGATCGAGTGGCGGTACCTTCGTACGTACGATCACGCCGCGTATCGGCATCCAGACTGGCGGCCATGGGAGCAGTGATGACCACACCCCAGCACGGACGGGCCACCGAGGAGACCTGGATGTTTCCCCCGGCCGACGGCTGGACCTTCGACCAGGTCAAGCACTTGGAGCTGCCCTTCGACTGGGAACTCGTGGATGGGCGGATCGTGGTTCGGGGACAGACCAAGTTCTGGCACAACCGGGTTCGGGACAGGCTGGCCGCTGCCCTGGACGCGGCGCGATCCGCGCCGTACGAAGTAGTGGCCGAGCAGTGTGTCATGGTCGACGACCAGAACACCCCCAAGCCCGACGTGATCGTCTTTGACCCTCGGCAGTTGGACTTCTTCGAGGTCGAGTGTGTCCCCGTACGGAAGGTCGCCCTTGTCGTGGAGGTCGTCTCCCCCGGCTCCCGCCAGGACGACCGCGTACGCAAGCCCGCTCTCTTCGCCGCGAGCAAGGTCGCCTGCTACTGGCGCGCGGAGCTCGAACGCGACAGGACACTCGCCGTGCACGAGTACTGGCTGAACGCCGACACCCAGTCCTACATCCCCGCCCCCATGCACCCGGTGCACCACGGCAAGCTCGTCACCGAACTGCCCTTCCCGGTGGAAGTCGACCTGGACGCCGTACTCGGCTTCTGACCGCGCGCCGGACGCGTAGCGTACGGGCATGACCTTCGATATGCACCGGGCCCTGGCCGAAGCGCCTCGGGATCGGGGGGTGGCCTGGCGGTTTGTTCGGGAGTTCGCGGCCTACTGGGGGCGGCCCCTGCGGGCCGGGGACGGGTTCGGGGTGGAGGAAGTCGGGGCGGCGGGGCGGCGGTTGGGGGTGGGGCTGCCTGCCGCGCTGTGCGAGGCGTACGTGTTGTTCGGGCGGCGGCGCGATCTGACCGGCAATCACGACACGTTCCTGGCGCCCGACGAGCTGTACGTCGCCGACGGCGTGCTCGTGTACCAGGTGGAGAACCAGGGCTGCGCCTACTGGGGTGTGCCGGTGACGGATCTCGGCGACGCCGATCCCGCTACCGTGCGGCGGCCGGACACCTCGCCGGTGTCGCGGTGGGAGCCGCATGAGTCCAGTCTGTCCGTGGCCCTGCTGGCGATGGTCATGTCCGAGGTGCTGATGCTGGAGGACGGGCTCTCGGATCACGGGGAAAACCCGGACGCCGTCCCCGAGTTGGAGCGGCTGTACGACGAACTGCCTGCCGTGGGGCAGGGGTTCCGGTGGTTCAGCGGGCCCGACGCGCTCGTCCGGGTCACCGGTGGCGGCGCGTGGATCGACGTGCGGGGGCGGACGCCCGAGGCCCTGGACGCCGTGCGCAAGGCCGTTCCCGTGGAGTGGCTGGAGGGGTGACGAGGGGTACGGCGGAGGGCCGCACCCCCGCCGAACGGGGATGCGGCCCTCAAGTGCCGTGCCGTACCGCTTACTTGCGGATCAGGCTGCGCAGCACGTACTGCATGATGCCGCCGTTGCGGTAGTAGTCGGCCTCACCGGGGGTGTCGATGCGGACGACCGCGTCGAACTCGACGCCCGTGTCGGTGGTGACCTTCACCGTGCGCGGCGTCGTGCCGTTGTTGAGCTCCTCGACGCCGGTGATGGAGAAGGTCTCCTCGCCGGTCAGACCGAGGGACTCGGCCGAGGCGCCCTCCGGGAACTGCAGGGGCAGCACGCCCATGCCGATCAGGTTGGAGCGGTGGATGCGCTCGTAGGACTCGGCGATGACGGCCTTGACGCCGAGCAGCGCGGTGCCCTTGGCGGCCCAGTCGCGGGACGAGCCGGAGCCGTACTCCTTGCCCGCGAGGACGACCAGCGGGATGCCCTGCTCGATGTAGTTGCGGGAGGCGTCGTAGATGAACGACACCGGACCGCCGTCCTGGGTGAAGTCGCGGGTGTAGCCGCCCTCGGTGCCCGGCGCGATCTGGTTGCGCAGGCGGATGTTGGCGAACGTACCGCGGATCATGACCTCGTGGTTGCCGCGGCGGGAGCCGTAGCTGTTGAAGTCACGACGCGCCACACCGTGCTCGGTGAGGTACTGGCCGGCCGGGGTGTCGGCCTTGATGGCACCGGCCGGGGAGATGTGGTCGGTGGTGACCGAGTCGCCCAGCTTGGCGAGCACACGGGCGCCGGAGATGTCCGAGACCGGCTCCGGGTCCATGCCCATGCCCTCGAAGTACGGGGGCTTGCGGACGTAGGTGGACTCGGGGTCCCACTCGAAGGTGTTGCCGGTCGGGATCGGCAGCGCCTGCCACTGGGCGTCGCCCGCGAAGACGTCCTGATAGGACTTGGAGAACATGTCCTCGCCGATGGCGTTGGCCACGACGTCGTTGACCTCGGCCTCGGAGGGCCAGATGTCCTTCAGGTAGACCGGGTTGCCGTCCTGGTCGGTGCCGAGCGCGTCCTTGGTGATGTCCACCTTCATGGAGCCCGCGATGGCGTACGCGACGACCAGCGGCGGGGAGGCCAGGTAGTTCATCTTGACGTCGGGGTTGATCCGGCCCTCGAAGTTGCGGTTGCCGGACAGCACCGAGGTGACCGCGAGGTCGTGGTCGTTGACCGCCTTGGAGACCTCCTCCGGCAGCGGGCCGGAGTTGCCGATGCAGGTGGTGCAGCCGTAACCGACCAGGTTGAAGCCGACCTTGTCCAGGTACGGGGTCAGGCCCGCCTTGTCGAAGTAGTCGGTGACGACCTTCGAACCCGGGGCGAGGGTGGTCTTGACCCACGGCTTGCGGGTCAGGCCCTTCTCCACGGCCTTCTTCGCCACGAGCGCGGCGGCGACCATGACGTACGGGTTGGAGGTGTTGGTGCAGGAGGTGATGGCGGCGACCGTCACGGCACCGTGGTCGATCTCGTACGTCGAGCCGTCGGGGGCGGTCACGGTGACCGGGTTGGACGGGGCGCCGTTCGGGGCGACGGCCGGGGCGTCGGAGGCCGGGAAGGACTCCTTGCCCGCCTCGTCCACGTCGTCCACGTAGTTGCGGACGTCCTGCTTGAACTGCTCGGCGGCGTTGGCGAGGACGATACGGTCCTGCGGGCGCTTCGGGCCGGCGATCGACGGGACGACCGTGGAGAGGTCCAGCTCCAGCTTCTCGGAGAAGTCCGGCTCGGCCTTCGGGTCCAGCCAGAGGCCCTGCTCCTTGGCGTACGCCTCGACGAGCGCGACCTGCTGCTCGGAGCGGCCGGTGAGCCGGAGGTACTTGAGGGTCTCGTCGTCGATCGGGAAGATCGCGGCGGTGGAGCCGAACTCCGGCGACATGTTGCCGATGGTGGCGCGGTTGGCCAGCGAGGTGGCGGCGACGCCCTCGCCGTAGAACTCGACGAACTTGCCGACGACGCCGTGCTTGCGGAGCATCTCGGTGATGGTGAGCACCAGGTCGGTGGCGGTGGTGCCGGTGGGCAGCTCGCCGGTGAGCTTGAAGCCGACGACGCGCGGGATGAGCATCGAGACCGGCTGGCCGAGCATCGCGGCCTCGGCCTCGATACCGCCGACGCCCCAGCCGAGGACGCCGAGGCCGTTGACCATGGTGGTGTGCGAGTCGGTGCCGACGAGGGTGTCGGGGTACGCCTGGCCGTTACGGACCATGACCGTACGGGCCAGGTGCTCGATGTTCACCTGGTGGACGATGCCGGTGCCCGGCGGGACGACCTTGAAGTCGTCGAAGGCGGTCTGGCCCCAGCGCAGGAACTGGTAGCGCTCCTTGTTGCGGCCGTACTCCAGCTCGACGTTCTGCGCGAAGGCGTCGTTGGTGCCGAACTTGTCCGCGATGACGGAGTGGTCGATGACCAGCTCGGCCGGGGAGAGCGGGTTGACCTTCGCCGGGTCGCCGCCGAGCTCCTTGACGGCCTCACGCATGGTGGCGAGGTCCACGACACAGGGGACGCCGGTGAAGTCCTGCATGATCACGCGGGCGGGCGTGAACTGGATCTCCTGGGAAGGCTGGGCCTGCGAGTCCCAGCCGCCGAGCGCGCGGATGTGGTCGGCGGTGATGTTCGCGCCGTCCTCCGTGCGGAGCAGGTTCTCCAGCAGGACCTTGAGGCTGTACGGAAGGCGGGCCGAGCCTTCCACCTTGTCCAGCCGGAAGATCTCGTACGACTCGTCGCCCACCTGCAGCGTGCTGCGGGCGTCGAAGCTGTTCGCCGACACGACAGTCTCCTTCTTTGATGTGCGCGTTCCCACCGCATCCTGCCGCCACGGCGACTTGGCCGATCCGCTAAGGTCAGGCTAAGTTAGGTAACCCTTACTAGGTGGCGGCTGCGGTACGCCTCGGCAGATATCTCGATGTCGAGATAACTCTAGTACATGGGGGCCGGATGGTCATGCCCGGCCCGGCTCACCCATGTCCGGCACGCCATGGTGTGCTCCTGTACTCATGAAGCACACCACCCCACTGCCCCACAGTCTCTGGCGTTCGCTCCAGGCGCACTACGCGATGCTCGACCCGGAGGAGAAGAAGCAGGCGGAGGACCTGGCCACCGTCAGAGCGGTCCACGACCACCGGGTCACCCACGACGGCGTCCCCTACACCGGCATCGCCCTGGACTGCCTCCGGAACCCGGAGCACGGCGTCGGCGTCCTCCTGCACGGCACGCGCGTGGTCGCCGTGGGCACCGCCGACCTCGCGGCCAGGACGGACCTCGCCGAGCGCGACGCCCGGGACCCGCGCACGGGCCTCGACGAGAGCCTCCTCGGCCACTGGAGCACCGTGCCCTTCGACTACGGCGTGATGGAGTGCTCCGACTTCGAACTCCGCGCCGACGGCACGGGCTGGGCGAGCGTGACGAACGCCTTCATGGAGGATGCGCAACTCCTGACCTGGCACTGCCCGGAGCCCGGGGTGCTGGAGGTGCGGTCGCCGCCGGAGACCGGGGAGGCGAGGCGGCACCGGTACCGCGTGGGACCGGAGGTGCCGGTGGACTCGGCCGAACCGGTGATGTCGATCACGTTCGACCCGCCGTTCGTCTACGGCCATCAGTACGCCAAGTCGACATGAGCGGACGGACCAGGACGTAACGGGATGCCATACGACATGTAATGCTTCATGAACCTTGAGGTCGGCCGCACACCCGTCCCACCAGGCGACATTGACACCCCATCACCCGAACGGCCCCCACCGGATGTGCCATCTCATATCTGAGATAGCCTCAACCCCATGGCAGACGACTACCTCGTACGCATCGGAAAGCTCATCCGTGACGCCCGGCAACACCGGGGCTGGACACAGACGCAGCTGGCCGAGGCGCTCGGCACCTCCCAGAGCGCCGTCAATCGGATCGAGCGCGGCAACCAGAACATCAGCCTTGAGATGATCGCCCGAATCGGTGAGGCCCTGGACAGCGAGATCGTGTCCCTGGGTTACGCGGGTCCGATGCATCTCCGGGTGGTGGGCGGCCGTCGGCTCTCCGGCGCCATCGATGTGAAGACCAGCAAGAACGCGTGCGTGGCCCTGCTGTGCGCCTCCCTGCTCAACAAGGGGCGCACGGTGCTGCGCCGGGTGGCGCGGATCGAGGAGGTCTACCGGCTGCTGGAGGTCCTGCAGTCCATCGGTGTGCGCACCCGCTGGATCAACGACGGCGTCGACCTGGAACTGGTGCCGCCGGCCGAGCTGGACATGGCCGCCATCGACGCCGAGGCCGCCGTCCGGACCCGCTCCATCATCATGTTCCTGGGCCCGCTGCTGCACCGCATGGACGCCTTCAAGCTGCCCTACGCGGGCGGTTGCGACCTCGGTACGCGCACCATCGAGCCGCACATGATCGCGCTGCGCCGGTTCGGCCTGGACATCGCGGCGACCGAGGGCCTCTACCACGCCCAGGTGGACCGCTCGATCTCCCCGGACCGCCCGATCGTGCTGACCGAGCGCGGGGACACGGTGACGGAGAACGCGCTGCTGGCCGCCGCCCGCCACGACGGCGTGACGGTCATCCGCAACGCCTCCTCCAACTACATGGTCCAGGACCTGTGCTTCTTCCTGGAGGCGCTGGGCGTCCGGGTCGAGGGCATCGGCACGACCACACTGACCGTGCACGGCGTCCCGAACATCGACGTGGACGTGGACTACTCCCCCTCCGAGGACCCGGTAGAGGCGATGAGCCTGCTGGCGGCGGCCGTGGTGACGGAGTCCGAGCTGACGGTGCGCCGGGTGCCCATCGAGTTCCTGGAGATCGAGCTGGCGGTCCTGGAGGAGATGGGCCTCGACCACGACCGCACGCCCGAGTACGTCGCCGACAACGGCCGTACGCGCCTGGTGGACCTCACTGTCCGGCCCTCCAAGCTGGAGGCGCCGATCGACAAGATCCACCCCATGCCGTTCCCCGGCCTGAACATCGACAACGTCCCCTTCTTCGCGGCGATCGCGGCCGTCGCCTCCGGCAAGACGCTGATCCACGACTGGGTCTACGACAACCGCGCCATCTACCTGACCGACCTCAACCGCCTCGGCGGCCGCCTCCAGTTGCTGGACCCGCACCGCGTCCTGGTCGAGGGCCCCACCCGCTGGCGCGCCGCCGAGATGATGTGCCCGCCCGCCCTTCGTCCGGCGGTGGTCGTCCTGCTGGCGATGATGGCGGCGGAGGGCACGTCGGTGCTCCGCAACGTCTACGTCATCAACCGGGGTTACGAGGATCTGGCGGAGCGCCTGAACTCGATCGGGGCGCAGATCGAGATCTTCCGGGACATCTGAAGGCCCTCGGAAAAGACGCCGTCATACCCCTTCTGACCTGCGTAAACGCGAGGCAAGAGGGGGCGTGGCGGCGCCTCTGGGACTTTTCTGGGACTTTTGGCCGGAACCGAAGGCGTCTATCTTGTGGGCCGGAGCGAGTCCGGGAAAAGGGCCAGGTCAGGACCTTTTCCCGGCTCACTGCCCCGCGTGCGGGCGCCCAGAGCATCAGACTAGCGTCATGACCGACAGCCCACACCTCTGCTCGGGGCAGAACACGCTGCCACAACCATGCTCACCCGGCACGGGCCCGCACTGTTCGCTCTAGACACCGGCTCGCACATCATGGCCCGCACCGCATCCCGGCCGTCATAATGGAGTCATGTCCTCCAGCCCACAGCACTCAACTCCCGCGCCGATGGACCTCTCTGGCACGGACGTCGAGGACCTCGCGCTGTACCGGGAGAAGTTCCGGCGGCGTCTGCCAGAGTCACTGGACGAGTTGCACGGCCCGGCCCAGGGGATCGTGGAGCTACCGCTGCACATGGCCTGGTCCGGGATGACGTCTTACGACCTGGGCAAGCCTCGCCAGCGCATGGGCCTCTACCGCACCGTTCTGCACGAGGGCCTGCGCGACGACCTGCCCCGTTACCTCAACCAGGACCTGCTCCTCCAGTTGTGGCCGGTGCTGCGCACCCTCGTCGGTCGCACCGTGCGCACCGTGTGGGAGGACGCCTTCCCTCAGCTCGCCTCCCGCACCCGGGCAGCCGCGTGACGGACATGCCGGAGCTGCACACGCGGCTCCTGGCAGATGTGATCGCCCTCGGCTCCCCGTATCCCCTGGTTCTCACCGGCGGGTATGCCGTGCGGGCGCACCACCTCGTCAACCGCCCCAGCCAGGACCTCGACGTCGCCACCGAGAACCCGGCGCCCATGGCCGACATCGCGGCCGCGCTCCGCGCCGGCCTGGAAGCCCGCGGCTGGAAGGTGCACGCGCTGGAGACCGCCCCGCTGTCCGCCCGCTTCACCGTGACGGACCCGGCCACCGGGCAGGACTGCGAAGTCGACATCCTCAAGGAGATCTTCTGGCGGCCGGTCGCCCAGAGCCCGTACGGGCCCGTCCTCGCGGAGGAGGACGTCATCGGGACCAAGGTCCGCGCCCTCGCCGACCGCGGAGCGCCCCGCGATCTGATCGACGTGTTCGCAGCCTCCCGCCGCTGGACCAATGCCGCGCTCGAGGAGTTCGGCCGCCGCCACGCCCGCGGCCGCTTCGAGCGCGAGGATCTGCAGGCGAACCTCACAGGCGCCGAGTGGACCGACGACGAAGCCTTCGCCACCTATGGGCTCGATGACGCCGCCATCACCGCACTCCGCGCTTGGGCCTTGGAGTGGGCCGACGACCTCGCGGCCCGTCTCCTCGAAGAGGCCGATAATCCGGACATCGACTGATCACATCCGGACGAGACCGCATCTGCCAGCGGCCAGAGCAAGAGAGCAAGGAATGGGTACGCGGGAAAGCAGTCGGTCGCGGGCTTGTCCGACGACAAGCCCGCCGGGCAGGCCCTCGGTGTGCATCTGCCGGAGGCCGCCGCCCAGCCAGGCGCTCTGGCGGCGTACAGCCCGTTAGTTCTCGGCGCTGCTCTGATCCGCCCCGAGCAGCCGGATGTGACGCCACACGTTCGCGTGGCTGCGCTGCGCCGCGCGTACCCAGGGAGGAACAGAGTGCCAGTCGACGGCTACCTCGCGCTCGCCCCAGGCCACCTGCATGATCCGGCGATCGGCGGCGAAGTCCTGGACGAGATCGCGGCGCAGGAAGAGCAGGTGGCCTCGCCAGGGCTTGTCCACGCGGAAGACTGCGGAGGCGCGCCGGCCGTCCAGGCCCACGAGGTCCACAGTGCCCGGCAGTTGGCGCAGGTCGAATCGGGCGGCGAACTCAAACGACGGCACGTCGTAGCTCCCGCCGAGCCCGGTCTCCGAAGTGCTGTCGGGGGCGAAATCCACGGCGACCTGGCCGAACTCGAAGCTGTCGTCCTGCCAATCGCGACGCAGCGCTCGGTGCGGGAGGGCGCCTGGGGCATCGTCGTCGAAGTTCAACTCGAACCGAGGGCTCCACGGCATTTCAGCGGCCAGCACATCGCGGACCGTCGGCAGCGGAGGGAAGAAGTGGTTTCCCAGATACTGACAGTCACTGGCGAGCTGCTGGGCGGGTTCCGCGTCCTCCGGCTCCAGCAGGAGGGTGCGGAAGAACCCGAATACGGTCCGCCCGTCGTGGCGGTGGTCCAGATACCCCTCGACTAGAAGCCAGCCGCCGTCCACTCCGTGGATTTCCGTGGGTGACCAGAGCTCGTCCGGGACCGCCACCGTCCCCGAGGTGAGCCAGGTCTGGTCGTCAGTGGGCTCCACGGGCGCCCACAGTGGAAGGGGCATGGGCGCCACCGGGGGCCTATCGGGAAAGGTCGGGTCGATGTCAGGCATCAAGCGTTCTGCGTCCCCGAAGGGAGCTGGTGCGCGGCCGATGTCCACGAGGCGACCGATCATCTCGTAGTAGGCGATCCAGCCGTACTTCTTGCCGTACCGCTCCACCCTCCTTTTGGAGCTGTAAGGCCGCTCGGCGTTCGCGGCAATGGACTGGTCGACGCTGCCGAATTCCTTCTCGCGCCAGCCCAGTCCCCAGACGCGGGCCATGACCTCGGCGCGGGCCCTGCGGTAGTCGGGGTGGTCGAAGTCGTAGTTGTCTCTGCCATTGATGGCAGCCCCGATGATGTAGTTCTCGAAGTCCATCCCGAAGGTGCGGTCGCACTCCTCGGCGTTGGGGTCGTCGTCCTCCATCACCTCGGCGGGCGCCACGGCGGCGAATCTCGGCGCGAAGGCATCAACCCCGTCCGGGACGCTGGCTGGGTGGAGGGCGCCGGCGAATTCATAGGTGACCCGTACATAGCCGCGCAGTTGCTCGTGCGAGGTGGGTGTGGTCCCGCCGTCGAGGAAGCGGTCGCGCAGCTGCACCAGCCAATCCCGCAGCGCGCCTTCGAGCGGTCCGCCGGGATCGGGCATCTGGTGGGCGCTGGCGGCCCCGAACGCGGCGGCGACGAGGCGTTCGACGACGTAGGGGTCGTCGACATCGAGCATCCGAGCGGCGAGATCAAACAGCCGCTTGGGTTCCGGACGACCGTAGCGCTGGAGAGCTTTCGTCGCCAGGTCCCGCATGCTCGTGTCCGTGGAAGTCAGCAGCCAGGCAATGGCCTGCGCGTCCAGGTCGTCCCTCTCGGCGCGTATGCCGCTTCCGGTCCACCTGTCGATCGCTCGTTCCAGGTCTGCCGTGAGCCGGCCTGGAACCCGGCCTCGAGCCCATTCGGTCCAGCGCAGGTCGCGTTGAGGGAGAGGTAGTTGGCGCAGGACCTGGTCGAGGAAAGCGGCGTTCAGGCGGTGCGGAGCGGACCTGCGGACCTCCCACAGACGGTCGAATGCGGACCTGCCCTTCCTCTTGCTGGGATGTCCGGTAACGAGCGCGGTTGCGAGCGCGTCTACAGTTTCGTCGTCGAGAAAGCCGGACTCGGTATTGAGTTCCTGGGCGAGCACCAACGAACGATGCTCCTCCGGGGCGACGCGCCACAGGTGGTGTCTGGTGAAGCGGCGTGGCACCAGTGAGATGAGGCCGATGAGGATGTCCTCGCCGAGGGGGTGCGCATGGTCGCCCAGGAGAGACTGCCAGAGAGCCGCCTCCGCGAGCTGCTCGTTGACCTCCGCGTAGGGCATGCGCACCAGAATCGCGTCGGCAATCAGGTATCCGGCGAGGCGATCAAAAACGAAGCCGCACTCAGTGTCGTCGGAACCCCTGATCTCCTCGCGGAAGATCACTCCTTCCTCTACGAGGCGCCGGAACAGGCTTTCATCCCAGTTCGACTGGTCGGCGTCGAGGACTCTTCGCGCTTCGTCGAACGGAAGCCGACGGACGTTGTGCGTCCACATGTATCTCGCCAGAGCAGTGAGGCGGCGCTGGATCTGGTCGGCCGGCACCCGGATGCGGGCCGGGTCATGGGCCAGCCGCTCGACCACGCCCTCGCGGTACAGCTCGAAGACGCCGATGAGGGACTGAGGCAGCGCCTCCACGCCTACCGGCACTCGGCGGTCGTGATTCGCGGCCTCGCAGTACATGCGGACGAACAGCGGGTTGTGGAACTCCCCGATCGGTAGCCAGGCATCGGCCGGGTTGATCAGGTAGTGGCGGAAGTAGACGCGGAGGATGTCATCGACTTCCGCGCGCTGCCACTCCAGTTCCAGAGGCACCGTGTCCTTCGGAAGAGCCTGGTCAGCGAGTGCTTCGCGGAGGGTGACGATCACCGCCACGTGAGGGTAACCGCCCAGGGCCGGTGCCAATCCGGCGAGCAGTGTCCTCCACTCCGAGGGTCGCTCGGCCTCGTTCAGGCCGTCGATGATCAACGGAATCCGGCAGCCGGCGCGGTTGCCGGCTGAGTTGAGCGCTTCCAGGAGGTCCTCAAAGTGGTCGACCTTCAGTCCGGGGATCCGTCGCGCGAGGTCGTCGAGGGTCCCGCCGGCGCGCAGGTTTCCGCCCTGGATGAAGACTCCTGCCGTGGGCTGGTCGTTCGGTGAGGTCATCTGCGCGGCGAGGTGCGTCTTGCCCTGTCCCGCGGCGGCGATGATGGCGAGTAGGGGGGCTTCGATGTCTGCCCGTGTGTCGTGCAGCCACTGGACGATGTCGCGGATCTCCGCGCCGAGGCCGGTGACCAGCAACGCCTCGGGCAGGCGTCGCTGCCTCAGTCTGAGCACCAGGCGTCGCAGCGTGCGGGGAGAGGTCGCGGGCGGCCGCTGTTCGGCGAGGCGCTCGCGAACCTCCCAGGGCCGGAGACTCCTGCCGGCGTCAAGGACTTCCCGCAGGTCGTCGACGAACCGCTCCAGGTCGTCGGCAATCTCGACGGCGCCTTAGCGGAAGGTGGTGTCGAGGCCGTTGAGGGCTGCGCGCAGTGCCTGGATCCGGGCTGCGATGTCGTCGGTGCGCTGCTGCAGCCACTCGAACGACGCCGGGCGCAACAAGGCCCGGTCGATGCGGTGCTCCACGTGGTGGGAGGTGTGCAGCCGTGGCGTCCACCGGGCCTCGACAGGCGCAACAGATCGCTTGTGGACTTGCGCCAGTACGTCTGCGGTGAGGGCGAGTTCACCGAAGAAGGTAGAGCGGAGCTCGTCATGTCCGGCGAGCTGGGCGTCGTAGTTCTCGGTGGACCAGAGTTTGACGCGGACATCCTGCCGACTGAGTCCGTTGATCCATTCCTCGTCCCCCTTGGCGGGCCGCTCTGGAAGACAGAGGACGAAGTCGGTCAGTCCGGCGACGTGCTCGATCGCCTTGGAGAGCGAGTCCTCGATCTGCGTGCGATGGCCTGCGCTGAGCTCATTCTTGCTGTTGAGGATGAACCATTTGCACGACCACCCCCAGATCCGGCCGGGGTCGCCCAGAGCACCGGCATGGTCGACGTGCAGATAGAACTCGACGCCGGGCTGGTTGCGACGCTCCCGCATCGTGCCCAGCGCACCATAGCGACGGGAGACGATGGCCCGCGTGAGCGCTTCGAAGTTCTGGTCGGCGGCGCCGGGCAAGCGTGCCAGATCAGTCAGATCCACCGTCGCTCCGGTTACTCGCATCCGACTGCGTGATCGCGTCCTCGTCCCATTCGTGGCGCGAGAAGACCTCGACCTTCGCGCCGTAATGGAGGAGCACCTTCAGGAATCCCTGGACATCGGACTCGTCGGTCCAGATCCGGACCGTCTCGCCTTCGCGGGTGACGCTGTGATCAAACGCGTAGTTGTCGACGTCGTACCGCCCCATGTCGTACAGCTTCATTTCGCGCAGTGCTTCCCCGAGTTCGGGAGGCATGCGCTCGTCGGAGCTCCGCCAGTCGTCGTCGGACCACGCGGCCTCGGCTAGCGCCTGCAGAGCCTCCATGCGCTCCTCCGCTGCCTTCGCGCCGGTGACCGTCTGGAATCGGCCGATCAGAACCAGGTCCATCGAGTGCTCCGAGCCGTATCCGTTCCAGATCCTCATCGTGCCTCCCTCAGCACCTGCACGGCTTCCATGATGGAGCCCTCGACTGACACTCCCGTGGGCGCATACGCGTGGGGGCGCAGGACGCCGGTCGCGTCGACGTGCATGTGCGCGTCGAGGGGGTGCTCGCCTGGGACGGCCTCCGCGGTGGGCAGCGCGGCCTCGAGACCAGTACGGGAGATCGCAAGCCGAACCCCGGTCATGGCGGTCGCGGCCCACTCGACGAGGCACTGCGCCTCGGCGTCACTGATACCGGGGGTTGCCGCGGTCGGCTGCTCCGGCAGGAGCAGAAGTTCAGACGCGCCGACCTTGTCGGCGAACTCGGCGAGGTCATCCAGTTCGCCGACCGTGTCGGCGTTGATGACGGCGTTGATGCCGAACGGGGCGAGGGAGCCGAGCAACCCGGCCGCCTGGGCCACGGCCGCGAACGGTCGGCCGCGGAGCCGCTCGTAGGTGGCTCCAATCCCGTCGACCGACAGACGGACGAAGTGCACGGCTCCGCGCAGGGATTCGACGAGCTCGGGTGTGAGCCGGTGCCCATGGGTCGTGAAGGTCACCGCCATAGACGTGGACTGGGCTATGTTCGAACACAATTGGGCGAAGCGGCGGTACGCGGTCGGTTCCCCGCCTCCGAAACCGACACCGAGGCACCCGGCGGCATCGAGTTCGACCGCCCATGCCAGCACACGCTCCTTGCCGAGCGTGGCGGCGTGCTTGGGCGCGTAGCAGTAGGCACAGTGCAGCTCGCAGGCGTTGGTCAGCGCGACGGACAGGTACCGCGGAGCACGGGAGAACTGCTCAGCGGGAACAGGCACCTCGTCGAGCAGCACGTTCATCCCGGAGACGCGGTCGAACAGGTGAACACCGGCTGCGGACAGGCGAATCTTGCACCTCACCGACAATATGATGCCACCGCTGTCGGTGACGCCGGGGCCGGACTGGGCAAGCTCGTCGGCGTCGTGCGCGCACGCTGATTTCCCGACAATGCGAACAACCGGTTGGTGACTGGCGCCGGGGTCTCCTACAGCCGCTCGATGCCATGATCCGCGCGCGGTTGGCGAAGCGGCAGGCGTCCCTCGGCAACCAGGCGCTCGACCAACTCCAGTGCCTTGGCCCGTCGGACAGGAGCGACCGGTCGTGCGCGGTACGTCGAACTGCGCGTTCGGTCAGGAGCCGACCACCCGTCGCCTTGATGGCCATGCCGAAGTACCACTGATGCACGGACACCAGCCCACACAGCACCCGCACACCAGCATAGAGTCAAAAGAGTGGCTCCTGGCACGGGGAGTTTCCTGGGACTTCCAGATGCATCAACGGGTACGTACATGAAACAGCTGAAAGGCCATTCCTGCAGGTCAGCAACCCACGACCACCCTCGCTGCAGGTCACGGCGCTGGCTGGTCTCTTCCGGGACATCTGAGAACGCCGACGCCTGCTGCTCGCACTACGGTTGCCGAAGCTGGTCTTCCCCGGCTTCGGCAACCGCTGCACCGACCGAGCCGCGCTCGGCTACCCCGCCGAGTCCTCCGCAACGAACTTGACGAAGGGCGCCCAGCCCTGACGGCTCATGGCGAAGGGCGTGCGGGACAGGTCCTTGGAGTCCCGTACGTGAACAGCCTGTTCGGCGATCGCGATCTCCACGCAGTCGTCGCCCTCGCTGCCGCTGTAGCTGGACTTGAACCAGGCGAGTTCCGTCGCACTGCCGCTCATAGCTCTCCTCGGAGTTGCTCCAACAGGTCCCTGGATTGGTTGGGGCTCAGGGCCTGCGAGCGCAGTGTTTCATAGCGCTGACAGAGTGCACTCACCTCTTTCGAGTCGGAGATCAGCCGCCCGTTCTTCTGCCCTTCCGAATACCCGAGCCTCTGCCCTTCCGGGGTCTCCAAGATGCGCATCGGCCCATCCAGACACGCGTGCAACCCCGCCTCCACCGGCACCACTTGCAGCGTCACGTTCCTGGGCGTGCTCCGCTCCAGCACGTGATCCAGCAGCCCCCGCATCGCCTCCGCGTCCCCGAACCGGCGCCGGAACACGTGCTCTTCGACGATGAAGCTGAACGGCACCGTGGGCCGCTCCAGCATCATCCGCTGGCGTTCCATTCGGGCCGCGAGCTGGGCCTCCAGCTCCTCATCGGTCCGGAGCGGGATGGTGCCCTCGAACACCGCCCGCGCATACGCCTCCGACTGCAACAACCCCGGCACCAGCCTGCACTCGTACGTACACAGGCTCACCGCCTCCCGCTCCAGCCGGGCCCACCGCCGGAACCAGGCGGCCAGGCCCGCCTCCCCTCGGCTCAGATGCCGGGCCGCCTTCCGCAGGGCGCCCGTGTTGCCGAGGGCGCTCTCCGCCCGTTCGACGAAGGCCTTGTCCGGCATACGGCGGCCCAACTCGACCGACTCCACGGTGTGCTTGGAGTACTTGACGACGGCGGCCAGGTCGTTCCGACTGAGGCCCGCGTGTTCACGTAATGCCTGGACGACCGCGCCGAAGGTGCGCAGGCTGTCCGACGGATGGGGTTCCCGTTCCCCCTCCCCCTGCGGTACGGCACGCACCCCCGTGCCCGTGATGGTCGCTTCCGCCTCGGTGATGTCCATCCGCCGCCCCTTTCCGCAGCGCCCCGGCTCTCCGGCCGGGCCCCTTGCCCCCGCACACGCAACTCATCGTGACCATCGCCCCCCGTACTGTCCACTGCCCGTGCACGTACGCTGACTCAGCGTACGGGGTTCAGGTCTCGTGCACGGGCGAATCGGGCGTCACGCTGGCGTCATGAACCAAACCGCTTCCCCGCAGCTCACCACCCCTGCCCCCACCGCCCGCTCGCGCACCTTCAGCCAACTGTTCTCGGCGACGCGGCGCGGCGCCCGGCTGGCGCGGCTGCTCGGGGTGGGGCAGTTGTGCGCCTGGGACGTCCATCCGGCGCTCACGGAGCGTGCCGAGGTCGTGATCGGCGAACTCGCCGCGAACGCCGTCCTGCACGGGCATGTACGGGGCCGCTGCTTCCGGCTGACGCTCGTACTGGACGCGACGTCGAAGCTGCTGCGGGTGGAGGTCAGCGACGCCCGCGGAGACCTGTATCCGCAGATCTCGACAGGCCCGGCGGAGGCCGGCGCGATCCCGCCGGGCGGCCGGGGTCTGGTGCTGGTCGCGGCGCTGGCCGACCACTGGGACTGTGTGCCGTTCCCGCCGAGCGGCAAGACGGTGCGGGCGGTGCTGTCGACGCCGGGGGTGTTAGTGCCACCCGGTCCGGAACCGCGCGGAGCAGCCCGCGCGGTGACGAACCGTTAGAGGAAGAGGTTCAAGGACTTCTGGTCTGCCACAGAGGAACGGGAAAAGTGCGTGCACGGCTACACCGCACTCGGCCCGCTCGCGGTGACCTGCCTGGCCTAAGACGCGGGATTCCCGATCGAAGTCGAATCCGACTACATCCCCAGTGAGCTGCTCAACCGCGCCTGGCTCGGCGAGTTCCCGACCTGAGTCCGACCTCCGGGTAGCGCATTCGGTACCGTCTGACCGTGCGAGCCAAGACGTGCGTACGAGCCGGAGGTGCCCTGGGGCAGCTTCTGCTGGTCGTCGTGCTCGCGGTCGGGGTGTTCGTGATGCACACCCTGGGGCACCCCGAGGAGTCCTCGCACTCCGGGGCGGTCGGCGCCTCGCATGCGGCGCCCATGGAGCTTCCCGTGGTCGACGGCGCGGCCACGCACGAGCCCCCGATGGCGATGGACATGGCCTCCCTGTGTGTGGCCGTGCTGTTCGGGGTGTGGGTGCTCGCGGGGCTGTTGAAGTCGGCGTTCGCGCGGCATCGGGAGTGGGCGGAGTCGCTGCTCGCTCAGGTGGCCGTCGTGACGGCGCCGCGTCCGCCGCCGCGCGGGGCGCCCGATCTCACCGAGCTGTCGGTTCTGCGGCAATAGGCCGATTCCTGCCACGGGCGTTCAGCCCGTGACTCGGCATGCCGGAAAACGGAACGACAGACGAAGTGAGAGCAACCATGCGTGCATGCAAGGGCGGTATCGCCGTGGGCGGACTTCTCCTCGGGGGGTTCCTGGGCCTCGTGGGCTGTGGGGGTGAGAAGAAGGCTGCCGCCGACTACAACGACGCCGACGTCACCTTCGCGCAGATGATGATCCCGCACCACGAACAGGCCCTGGAGATGGCCGAGCTGGCCGACGGGCGGGCCTCCGACGCCGCCGTCAAGGACATCGCCGAGCGGATCGAGCGGGCCCAGGAGCCGGAGATCCGGACCATGAAGGGGTGGCTGGAGGCGTGGGATCAGCCCGTCTCCGGGCACGGGGCCGGGCACGGCGGCGGGCACGGGATGATGTCCGGCTCGGACATGGCCGGGCTGAAGGGCCTGACGGGCACCGCCTTCGACAAGGCCTTCGCCGAGCTGATGATCGAGCACCACAACGGTGCCATCGCCATGGCCGAGGAGGAGAAGGAGAAGGGCGAGAACGCCGATGCCAAGAAGCTCGCCGAGGCTGTCGTGAAGGGGCAGTCCGGTGAGGTCGAGGAGCTGAAGGGGATCGTCGAGCGGCTCTGAGGGGGTGCGGGAACCGGGGCCGGGGAGGGTTTCCTCCCCGGCCCCGGTCGAGGGCGTCAGGACTTCACCAGCGTCACGTCCTGCTTGTTCTGCGCGTGGAACGCCGGCAGGGGCAGGCCCCCGCCCGTCCTCAGTTCCATCAGCGTCGCCTCCACCTGTGCCGGGCCCGGCTTCACCGCGTCCGGGCGGGGTTTGCCCGTGTTCTCCCAGCGGTGTTCCGCGCCGTCGCAGATCGCCCGGGTGCCGCCGATGCCGTGGCGGACGTCGGCGTCGCGGGCGCCGACGGAGGAGCTGACGAAGACCGGGCCGGTGCCGCCCGTGCAGCGGTAGGTGCCGGAGAGGGTGACCGTGCCGTCGGCGGCGATCGTGCCGGTGGGGTCGACGGTCACCGTCTCCACGGGGGCGGCGGGGGCCGTGGGGGCGAGGAGCAGGAGCAGGGCGGTGGCTGAGGCCGCGCCGAGAGCGGCGGTGCGCACGGGCATGGGGACCTTCCGGGAACGATCGGAACTCGGGGAGGCTCCACCTGTACCGGGCGCGCGCCCGCGCGCGTGTGATCGTCACCCCTTCGGTGGCGAGTTGGCCCCGAGCGTCCCCGCGGCGTCCGGGAGTTGTCCCCGTGTTGTCACGCTCTCGGGCGGGCGCTGGCAATGAGTTCACGCCGGGCGCATGGTCTAACCGTATGAAGACTTCGAACGAAGACCTCGACCCTCTCCGTGGAGGTGCGCCATGGGTGCTCACCAGGCTTCCTGTCCGCTGACCGGTCCGCACGCCGGCGTGGTCGTCGCCGCCCACCCCGAGCAGGGGTGGAGCCTGCTGTGCGACGGCACGATCGTCTTCGACGACTCCGGGGAGCTGCTGCCGGACGGGCGGGTCGTCGCCCCGCACCGGGTGGCCATGGCCGTCGCCGCCTGACCGTCCCCTACGAGTCCCCCTACGGCAGTACCGCGAAGCCGTCCAGCTCCACCAGCGCCTGCCCGTCCCACAGGCGTACGACCTCCACGACCGCCATAGCCGGGTAGTCCCGGCCCGCCAGCCTCCGCCAGACGGCGCCCAGTTCACGGGCGTGCGCGCGGTACTCCTCGATGTCCGTGGCGTAGACCGTGACCCTGGCCAGGTCGGCCGGGGTGGCGCCGGCCGCTCGCAGGGCCGTGAGGAGGTTGGTCAGCGCCTTCTCGAACTGCTCGGGGAGGCTGTCCCCCACCACCTTGCCGTCGGTGTCCAGTGCCGTCTGGCCCGCCAGGAACACGAGCCGGGTACCGGTGGCCACCACGGCGTGCGAGAAGCCCCTGGGCGGGGAGAGTTCGGGCGGGTTCAGTCGCTCGGCGGTCATTCCTCAGCCTCCAGCTCGGCGTACAACTCCTTCGCGATGATGCCCCGTTGTACCTCGCTCGCCCCCTCGTAGATGCGCGGGGCGCGGACTTCCCGGTACAGGTGCTCCAGCACGTGGCCGCGGCGCAGGGCCCGGGCGCCGTGCAGTTGGACCGCCTGGTCGACGACGTACTGCGCGGTCTCCGTGGCCAGGAGTTTCGCCATCGCCGAGCGGCGGGGCACGTCGGGGGCGCCTTCGTCGTACGCCGTGGCCGCCGCGTAGACCATCAGGCGGGCCGCCTCCGTGCGCAGGGCCAGTTCGGCGACCTGGTGGGAGACCGTCCGGAGGTCCTTCAACTTGCCGCCGAAGGCATCCCGTTGGGCGGTGTGGGCGAGGGTGGCGTCCAGGGCGGCCTGGGCCATGCCCACCGCGAAGGCGCCGACGCTCGGGCGGAACAGGTTCAGGGTGTCCATCGCTACCCGGAAGCCCCGGTCGGGCTCGCCCAGGAGGTCGGCGGTGGTGACCGGGACCGCGTCGAAGGTGAGGGTGCCGATGGGGTGCGGGGAGAGCATGTCGAGGGGGGCGCCAGTCAGGCCGGGGCGGTCGGCCGGGACCAGGAAGGCGGTGACGCCGCGGGAGCCGGCGCCCGGGGTCGTACGGGCGAAGACGGTGTAGAAGTCGGCGTCGGGGGCGTTGGAGATCCAGCACTTCTCGCCGGTCAGGCGCCAGCCGGAGGGGCCGTCGGGTTCGGCGGTCAGGGAGAGGGCCGCGGCGTCGGAGCCCGCTCCGGGCTCGCTCAGTGCGAAGGCGGGTACCGCCCGGCCCTCCCCCACCCGGGGCAGCCAGTGCGCGCGCTGTTCCGGGGTGCCGTGGGCGTGGACGGGGTGGGCGCCGAGGCCCTGGAGGGCGAGTGCGGTCTCCGCCTCCGTGCAGGCGTAGGCCAGGGACTCGCGCATCAGGCACAGGTCCAGGGCGCCGGAGGTGAAGAGCCGGGGCAGCAGGCCGAGGGCGCCCAGTTCGGCGACGAGGGGGCGGTTGACCTGGCCGGGCTCACCCTTCTCGGCGAGCGGGCGCAACTGCTCGGCGGCCTGTCGGCGCAGCTCTGCGCACCAGGCGAGCTGGTCCGGTTCGAGTGAGAATGCGGGCATCGCCGTCCTCTCTCCCCGCGGCTGTCGAGGTGACGCGGAGCCGCTCCCCCCACGGTATCGCGCACAGTTGACTGTCGTCACCAACACGATACGCTCGTCGAGCGAGCCCACCAGGGAGCCCACCAGGCAAGGGGGCGCACCGCCATGAACCAGTCGGCGCATCTCGACACCTTCGCGCGGGACCACCTCCCGCCGCCGGACCAGTGGCCCGAGCTCACTTTCGACCTGCCGGAGCTGCAGTACCCCGAACGGCTGAACTGCGCCGCCGAGCTGCTGCACGGCCCTCCGGACGACCGCCCGGTGTTCCGCACCCCGGCCGGTCCTCCCTGGACCTACGGTGAGCTGCGCGCCCGTGTCGACCGGCTGGCTCATCTGCTCACCGGCGACCTCGGGGTGGTCCCCGGCAACCGGGTGCTGCTGCGCGGCCCCACCACTCCGTGGCTGGCCGCCTGCTGGCTGGCGGTGCTGAAGGCGGGCGCGGTCGCGGTGACCGTACTGGGCCAGCAGCGTCCGCACGAGCTGCGCACCATGTGCGAGATCGCCGAGGTGGAACACGCCCTGTGCGACATCCGCGCGGTCGACGATCTGGCCAAGGCGGAGATACCGGGGCTGCGGATCACCACGTACGGCGGTGACGGGCCGGACGACCTGCTGCGGCGGAATGCGCCGGGCACCCCGTACGAGGCCGTGCCGACCGCATCCGACGACGTGGCGCTGATCGCCTTCACGTCCGGCACCACCGGGCGGCCCAAGGGCTGTATGCACTTCCACCGGGACGTGCTGGCCATCGCGGACACCTTCTCCCGGCACGTGCTCCAGCCCCGCGCGGACGACGTGTTCGCGGGCAGTCCCCCGCTCGGCTTCACCTTCGGGCTCGGCGGTCTCGTGGTCTTCCCGCTGCGCGCCGGGGCGAGCGCGCTGCTGCTCGAACAGGCAGGCCCCAAGCAGCTGTTGCCCGCCGTCGCCGAGCACCGGGTGAGCGTGCTGTTCACCGCGCCCACCGCGTACCGCGCCATGCTCGACGAGTTGGACGGGTACGACATCGGCTCGCTGCGCCGCTGTGTCTCGGCCGGGGAGAACCTGCCCGCCGCCACCTGGCGGGCCTGGCACGAGCGGACCGGGCTGCGGATCATCAACGGCATCGGCGCTACCGAACTGCTGCACATCTTCGTCTCCGCCGCCGACGAGGCGATCAAGCCCGGCACCACGGGCGTCCCGGTCCCCGGCTGGCAGGCCCGCGTGGTCGACGAGGACGGCCGGGAGAAGCCCGACGGAGAGCCGGGGCTGCTCGCGGTGCGCGGTCCGATCGGCTGCCGCTACCTCGCCGACCCGCGCCAGCGGGAGTACGTACGGCACGGCTGGAACATCACCGGCGACACCTATGTCCGGGAGAGCGACGGCTACTTCCGTTACGTCGCCCGTGCCGACGACATGATCATCTCGGCCGGGTACAACATCGCGGGCCCCGAGGTCGAGGAGGCGCTGCTGCGCCATCCGGACGTGCTGGAGACGGCCGTGGTCGGCCGCCCGGACGAGGCGCGCGGACAGATCGTGGTGGCGTTCGCGGTGCTCCGGCCGGGCGCCCGGCGCGACAGCGAACAACTGCGCTCCTTCGTGAAGGCGGAGCTGGCGCCGTACAAGTGCCCGCGGGAGATCGTCTTCCTGGACGCGCTGCCGCGCACCGCGACCGGGAAGCTCCAGCGGTTCAAGCTGCGGGTGGCGGCCGACGCCGCGGGTGACCGGCACTGATGCCGACGACCTAAGATGATCAACGTGTCCGACCAGCATGCACCACGGTCCTTGATCGTCACGCTCTACGGCGCCTACGGCCGCCATGTACCCGGCCCGGTGCCCGTCGCCGAACTGATCCGGTTGCTGGCCGCGGTCGGCGTGGACGCTCCCTCCGTGCGCTCGTCGGTGTCCCGGCTGAAAAGACGCGGCCTGCTCCTGCCGGCCCGCACCGCGGAGGGCGCGGCCGGGTACGAACTCTCCCCCGACGCCCGCCAGTTGCTCGACGACGGCGACCGGCGCGTGTACGCCACCACCCCGCCCGACGAGGAGGGCTGGGTCCTTGCCGTCTTCTCCGTCCCCGAGTCGGAGCGGCAGAAGCGGCACGTACTGCGCTCCCGGCTCGCCGGCCTGGGCTTCGGCACGGCGGCGCCCGGCGTGTGGATCGCGCCCGCGCGGCTGTACGAGGAGACCCGGCACACCCTGGCCCGGCTGCGCCTGGAGCCGTACGTCGACTTCTTCCGCGGCGAGCATCTGGGGTTCACGCCCACTGTCGAGGCGGTCACCCGCTGGTGGGACCTGGCGGACATCGCCAAGCAGCACGACGCGTTCCTCGACCGGCACGCGCCCGTCCTGCACGCCTGGGAGCAGCGCGCCGAAACCCCGCCCGAGGAGGCGTACCGCGACTACCTCCTCGCCCTGGACTCCTGGCGCCACCTGCCCTACGTCGACCCCGGGCTGCCCGCCCGGCTGCTGCCCGCCGACTGGCCGGGGGCGCGGTCGGCGGCGGTGTTCCGGGCGCTGCACGATCGGCTGCGGGACGCGGGGGCGGTCTTCGCGGGCGTGGGCACCGACAGCGGCCCGGCCGCTTAGAGAACTCTCAGGCTCTTCCGTCACTCCTCTCAGATTCCTCACCTAGCGTGCAGCGCGTCGCAGGCCAGGTGAGGAAGAAGAGGACTGGTGCGCATGACCACGACGGCAAGGGCTCAGGGAGCCACGATCTGGCTCACCGGGCTGCCGAGTGCGGGGAAGACCACGATCGCCCGCCTGCTCGGTGACCGGCTGAAGGCCGGGGGACTCCGCACGGAGGTCCTGGACGGCGACGAGATACGCCGCTTCCTCTCCGCCGGGCTGGGCTTCTCCAAGGAGGACCGCGACACCAACGTCCGGCGCATCGGCCTGGTCTCGGAGGTGCTGGCCCGGAACGGGGTGCTGTCCGTGGTGCCGGTGATCGCGCCGTACGCCGTCAGCCGTGAGGCGGTGCGCGAACGCCACCAGCGGAACGGGGTGCCGTACATCGAGGTGCATGTCGCGACTCCGGTCGAGGTGTGCAGCGAGCGGGACGTGAAGGGGCTGTACGCCAGGCAGGCGGCGGGTGAGTTGTCCGGGCTGACCGGCGTGGACGATCCCTATGAACCTCCGGTGGAGCCGGACTTGGTGCTGCGGACGCAGGAGCAGACGCCCCGGGAGTCCGCGGACGCGCTGTACGCGCTGCTGGTCGAGCGGGGGCTGGTGTGAGTTCCGGGCTCGGTCATCTGGACGTGCTGGAGTCGGAGTCGGCGCACATCTTCCGTGAGGTGGCGGGGGAGTTCGAGCGGCCGGTGATCCTTTTCTCCGGCGGCAAGGACTCCATCGTCATGCTGCATCTGGCGCTCAAAGCCTTTGCTCCGGCCCCGATTCCCTTCTCGCTGCTGCACGTGGACACCGGGCACAACTTCCCGGAAGTGCTGGAGTACCGGGACCGGGTGGTGGCCGCGCACGGGCTGCGGCTGCATGTGGCCTCCGTGCAGGAGTACATCGACCGGGGCGTGCTGCGCGAACGGGCCGACGGGACGCGCAACCCGCTGCAGACGCTGCCGCTGACGGAGAAGATCCAGAGCGAGAGGTTCGACGCCGTCTTCGGCGGCGGGCGGCGCGACGAGGAGAAGGCGCGCGCCAAGGAGCGGGTGTTCTCGCTGCGGGACGAGTTCTCCCAGTGGGACCCGCGCCGGCAGCGGCCCGAGCTGTGGAACCTGTACAACGGCCGGCACGCGCCCGGCGAACACGTACGTGTCTTCCCCCTGTCCAACTGGACGGAACTGGATGTCTGGCAGTACATCGCCCGCGAAGGCATCGAGCTGCCGTCGATCTACTTCGCCCATCACCGGGAGGTGTTCGCGCGGGGTGGGATGTGGCTGACGGCGGGTGACTGGGGCGGGCCCCGGTCCGCGGAGACCGTGGAGAAGCGGCAGGTCCGGTACCGGACGGTGGGCGACATGTCCTGCACCGGCGCGGTGGACTCCGACGCCGACACCGTCGAGAAGGTCATCGCCGAGATCGCCGCGTCCCGGCTCACCGAGCGGGGCGCGACGCGGGCGGACGACAAGCTGTCCGAGGCCGCGATGGAGGACCGTAAGCGCGAGGGGTATTTCTAGGCATGAGCACCACCACGGAACTCACCGGGACGACCGTCGACACCCTGCGGTTCGCCACGGCCGGTTCGGTCGACGACGGCAAGTCCACACTCGTCGGACGGCTACTCCACGACTCCAAGTCGGTGCTCGCCGACCAACTGGAGGCCGTCGAGCACGCCTCCCGCAACCGCGGCCAGGACACCCCCGACCTGGCCCTGCTCACCGACGGCCTGCGCGCCGAACGGGAACAGGGCATCACCATCGACGTCGCCTACCGCTACTTCGCCACCCCGCGCCGCCGGTTCATCCTCGCCGACACCCCGGGCCACGTGCAGTACACCCGCAACATGGTCACCGGCGCCTCCACCGCCGACCTGGCGATCGTCCTGGTGGACGCCCGCAAGGGCGTGGTGGAGCAGACCCGCCGGCACGCCGCCGTGGCCGGGCTGCTGCGCGTCCCGCACGTCGTCCTCGCCGTCAACAAGATGGACCTCGTCGGGTACGAACAGGGGCCGTTCGAGCGGATCGTGGAGGACTTCGCCGCGCACGCGGCCGAGTCGGGGCTGCCCGGCTTCACCCCGATCCCGGTGTCCGCGCTCGTCGGCGACAACGTGGTGGAGCGTTCGGCGGCGATGGACTGGTACGAGGGCCCGGCGCTGCTGGAGTTCCTGGAAGAGGTCCCGGTGGGCGCCGAGGCGCCGGACGCGCCGGTCCGCTTCCCGGTCCAGTACGTGATCCGGGACGGCGAAGTGCGGTACTACGCGGGCCAGTTGGCGTCCGGAGTCCTGCGCGTCGGCGACCGGGTCACCGTCCACCCCTCCGGGGAGACGTCACGGGTCGCAGGGATCGATGTCCTCGGTACGGCCCAGGAGTCGGCGCGGGCGCCGCAGTCGATCAGCGTGCGGCTGGCCGACCAACGGGACGTGTCGCGCGGCGACATGATCACGGCCGGGGTCGCCGTACCATCGCTCACCCGGGACGTGCGGGCGGCCGTATGCCACTTGGCCGACCGCCCGCTGAAGGTCGGCGACCGGGTGCACGTCCGGCACACCACCCGTACGGTCAAGGCCGTGGTCGAGGACCTGGGCGGCGCGTCCTCCCTGTCCGTGAACGACCTGGGCCGCGTCACCCTGCGCACGGCGGACCCCCTCCCCCTCGACCCCTACGCGACCTGCCGTCGCACCGGCGCCTTCATCGTCGTCGACCCGACGGACGGGGCGACGCTGACGGCGGGGATGGTCGAGCCGTAGCGCCTCACGCGCCGAGGGTCAGGCGGGGCTTCGGGGCGTCCGTGCGGCCTGTCTGGGGGCGGCGGCTGCCCGCCCGGTACGGGGCCGGCCAGGGGGCCGCGGGGCCCTCGTAGGACTGTTCCGCCGCCGCGTGCAGGGTCCAGTGGGGGTCGTAGAGGTGGGGGCGGGCCAGGGCGCAGAGGTCGGTGCGGCCCGCCAGGATCAGGGAGTTGACGTCGTCCCAGGAGGAGATGGCGCCGACGGCGATCACCGGGACGCCCACGGTGTTGCGGATGCGGTCGGCGTACGGCGTCTGGTAGGAGCGGCCGTACTCGGGCTGTTCGTCGTGGACCACCTGGCCCGTCGACACGTCGATGGCGTCGGCGCCGTGCGCGGCGAAGGCGCGGGCGATCTCGACGGCGTCCTCGGCGTCGTTGCCGCCCTCGGCCCAGTCCGTGGCGGAGATACGGACGGTCATGGGGCGCTCCTCGGGCCAGACGGCCCGTACCGCGTCGAAGACCTCCAGCGGGAAGCGCAGCCGCTTCTCCAGGGTTCCGCCGTAGGCGTCGGTGCGGCGGTTGGTGAGCGGGGAGAGGAAGCCGGAGAGCAAGTAGCCGTGTGCGCAGTGCAGTTCGAGGAGGTCGAAGCCGGCGCGGGCCGCGCGCCAGGCGGCCGAGGTGAACTGTTCGCGAATGTCGGTGAGTTGGGCGCGGGACAGTTCGCGCGGGAGCTGGCTGTCCGGGCGGTACGGAATCGGGGACGCGGCCACGACGGGCCAGTTGCCGTCGGGCAGGGGCTCGTCGATGCCCTCCCACATCAGCTTGGTCGAGCCCTTGCGCCCACTGTGGCCGAGCTGCACGCCGATCGCGGTCCCGGGCGCCCGCGTGTGCACGAAGTCGGCGATCCGCCGCCACGCCTCGCCCTGGGCACCGGTCCACAGGCCGGTGCAGCCGGGGGTGATACGGCCCTCGGCGCTCACGCACACCATCTCGGTCATCACCAGTCCGGCGCCACCGAGGGCCCGCGCGCCCAGGTGGACGAGGTGAAAGTCGCCGGGCATGCCGTCGACGGCGGAGTACATGTCCATGGGTGAGACGACGACCCGATTGCGCAGGGTCAGTCCGCGCAGCCGGAACGGAGTGAACATCGGCGGCGTACCGGGCGGGCAGCCGAAGTCCCGCTCGACGGCCTCGGTGAAGCGGGCGTCGCGCAGCCGCAGGTTGTCGTGGGTGACCCGGCGGCTGCGGGTGAGCAGGTTGAAGGCGAACTGGCGCGGCGGCTGGTCGAGGTAGAGGGCGATGTTCTCGAACCACGCCAGGCTGGCGCGGGCGGCGCGCTGGGTGGAGGCGACGACGGGTCTGCGCTCCTCCTCGTACGCGGTCAGCGCGCTCGGCAGGTCGGGCTGTTCCTCCAGGCAGGCGGCGAGGGCGAGGGCGTCCTCGACGGCGAGCTTGGTGCCGGAGCCGATGGAGAAGTGGGCGGTGTGAGCGGCGTCGCCGAGCAGGACGACGTTCCGGTGCGACCAGCGGGCGTTCACGACCGTGCGGAAGGTGGTCCACGCGGAGTTGTTGGAGCGCAGGGGGCGCCCGCGCAGGACGTCCGCGAAGATCTTGGCGCAGGCCTCGATGGAGTCGCGGGTGTCCGTGTCGGCGAAACCGGCGGCGCGCCAGACCTCTTCGCGCATCTCGATGATGACGGTGGAGGCGTCGGACGCGTACGGGTAGCCGTGGAGCTGCATCACGCCGTGTTCGGTCTCGGCGATCTCGAAACGGAAGGCCTCGAAGGCGAAGTCGGTGGCGAGCCAGATGTAGCGGCAGCGGTGGCTGGTGATCCGGGGGCGGAACACCTCGGCGTAGGTCTCGCGGGTGGTGCTGTGCACGCCGTCGGCGGCGATCACCAGATCGTGGGTCTCGGCGAGTTCGTCCGGGGGCGGCGCCTCGGCCGTGAAGCGGAGATCGACGCCGAGGCCCCGGCAGCGGCGGTGCAGGATGTCGAGCAGCCGTTTGCGGCCGAGGGCGGCGAAGCCGTGGCCGCCGGAGGTGTGCCGGGTGTCGCGGTGGCCGATGACGATGTCGTCCCAGCGGGTGAAGTGCTGTTGGAGGGCGGCGTAGACCTCGGGGTCGGCGTGTTCGATACCGCCCAGGGTCTCGTCGGAGAGGACCACGCCGAAGCCGAAGGTGTCGTCGGGGGCGTTGCGCTCCCAGACGGTGATCTCCCGGCCGGGGTCGAGGCGTTTGAGGAGGGCGGCGGCGTACAGCCCGCCCGGCCCGCCGCCGATGACGGCGACACGCAAGGGAGCCATGGTTCAGCGCCCCTTCCACTTCGGGGGGCGTTTCTCGGTGAACGCCCGGTGGAACTCCGCGTAGTCCTCCCCCGTCATCAGCAGGGCCTGCGTGGAGGCGTCCAGTTCCACGGCCGCCGCCAGCGGCATGTCCAGTTCCGCCGTCAGCAGGGCCTTGGTCTGGGCGTACGCGAGGGCCGGGCCGTCGGCCAGGCGGCGGGCGAGGTCGGCGGCGGCGGTGTCGGCGCCTCCTTCCTCGGTCAGCTCGCTGATCAGGCCGATGCGCTCGGCCTCCGCGGCGCGTACCGGCTCGCCCAGCATGAGCAGCCGGGTGGCGTGGCCGAGGCCGACGACGCGGGGCAGCAGGTAGGCGGCGCCCATGTCGCCGCCGGACAGTCCGACGCGGGTGAAGAGGAACGCGAAGCGGGCGGTGGGGTCGGCGACGCGGAAGTCCGCCGCCAGCGCGAGGACGGCGCCGGCGCCCGCCGCGACGCCGTGCAGCGCGGCGATCACCGGGAACGGGCACTCCCGGATCGCGCGCACGACCTGGCCGGTCATGCGGTTGAAGTCGACGAGCTGGGCGGTGTCCATGGCGAGGGTGGCGCCGATGATCTCGTCCACGTCGCCGCCGGAGCAGAAGCCCCTTCCCTCTCCGGCCAGCACCAGGGCGCGTACCGCGCGCTCGCGGGACAGCTCGGCGAGCAGGTCGCGCAGGTCCGCGTAGGCGCCGAAGGTGAGCGCGTTCAGCTTCTCCGGGCGGGCCAGGGTGACCGTGGCGACGCCGTCGGTGAGGTCCACGCGCAGGTGCCGCCAGCGGTCGGTGCGGGCGGCGGAGCCGGTGAAGGGACTCATGGCGGGCGGCCTCCTCGGGCGGACTGCGGGGCGCTGCGCTGTCTCACTGAGGTGTACCCCTCGAAGTTATCACTCATCCGTGACTGTCGTCAGGATGGCGCGATACGTCACGGGCGCGACCCGCGTGTCACGGATCGTCCACGCGCCGGTAACGGTGGGATCGGGCGCGCGAGGCGGAGCGTTGTCCCGGGTAAGCCGCTCGCTACGGGGCCGAAGGTCCCGGGCGGGGCCTGACCGAAGACTCTGACGTGGGGCCCCGTACCATTCATACGGTTGAAAGCAGCACCGCCTGCTTTGAGAACGGACCCGCCGTGCACGATCGCCTCCCCACCCCCGCCTCCTGGCGCATCGCACTGCCGCACACCACCGCGGCGGTGCCGGTCGCGCGTGCGCTGGTCCGTACGGCCCTGGCGGAACTGGAGCACAGTGCCGACGGGGACACGGCGGAGCTGCTGACCGCGGAGCTGGTCGCGAACGCCGTCGAGCACACGGCGGGTGACGGGCCCATAGAGCTGGTGGTGGAGCTGCTGCCGAACGGCTGCAAGGTGGAGGTGCACGATCCGGATCCGGCGCCGCCGGGGAATCTGACGCATCCCGTCGCCGGGGAGCCGGATCCTTGGCAGGAGCACGGGCGGGGGCTGCTGCTGATCCGTGCGCTGAGCTCCGCTTGCGGGCATCGGGCGACGGCGTCGGGGAAGGCGGTGTGGTTCCGGTTGCCTACGGTGCCGGCGCCGCGGAGGCCTTCGGCGTAGGGGCGGGAGGTTGGCGGCTTGGTGCGGGTGCGTTGTGGCTGGTCGCGCCCCGCGGCGGAGCCGCTGATCAACACAGCCCCGCGCCCCTATGGGTGGGAATCCTTACCCTCTGGCCAAAGTGGCGACCAGGACCGCCTTGATCGTGTGCAGGCGGTTTTCCGCCTGATCGAAGACCACTGAATGGGAGGACTCGAAGACCTCGTCCGTGACCTCCAGGGAGTCGAGGCCGTGGGTCTCGAAGATCTCGCGGCCCACCTTCGTGCCGAGGTCGTGGAAGGCCGGGAGGCAGTGGAGGAACTTCACGTCGGGGTTGCCGGTCGCCCGGAGGACGTCCATGGTCACCGCGTACGGGGACAGGGCCTTGATGCGCTCGTCCCAGACCTCCTTGGGCTCACCCATGGAGACCCAGACGTCCGTGGCGACGAAGTCGGCGCCCAGGACGCCCTCCGTGACGGACTCGGTGAGGGTGATGCGGGCGCCGCTGGTCTCGGCGAGGCGGCGGGCCTCGGCGACGATGTGCTCGGCCGGCCAGTAGGCCTTGGGGGCGACGATCCGTACGTCCAGGCCGAGCAGGGCGCCGGTGACCAGGTAGGAGTTGCCCATGTTGAAGCGGGCGTCGCCGAGGTAGGCGAAGGCGATGGTGTCGTCGAGGGTCTTCGGGCTGTGCTCCAGCATCGTGAGGACGTCGGCGAGCATCTGGGTGGGGTGCCAGTCGTCGGTGAGGCCGTTGTAGACCGGCACCCCCGCGTACGCGGCCAGCTCCTCGACCTTGTCCTGGCTGTCCCCCCGGTACTCGATGCCGTCGAACATCCGCCCGAGCACCCGTGCGGTGTCCTTGACCGACTCCTTGTGCCCGATCTGCGAGCCCGCCGGGTCCAGGTACGTCGTCGCGGCGCCCTGGTCCGCGGCGGCGACCTCGAAGGCGCACCGGGTACGCGTGGAGGTCTTCTCGAAGACCAGGGCGATGTTCCGGCCGCGCAGGTACTGGGTCTCGGTCCCGGCCCTCTTCGCCGCCTTCAGCTCCGCGGCCAGCTCGACCAGACCGCGGAACTCCTCCGCGGTGAAGTCCAGCTCCTTGAGGAAGTGGCGGCCGGCGAGGGCGGTCGGGACAGTCGCCATGGGGGCGCTCCAGGGATGTGCGAACAATGACTATGGAAGTCTATACGATGTTCCACATTTCTATACAGGCCCTGTTCAGTGCACGGACCCCCGCTCCACCGGGCAGCTCATACAGCGCGGTCCGCCCCGGCCCCGGCCCAGTTCACTGCCCGGGATCTCGATCACCTCGATGCCCTGTTTGCGCAGGTGGGTGTTGGTGGTGGAGTTGCGTTCGTAGGCCACGACCACGCCCGGTTCGACCGCGAGGACGTTGCAGCCGTCGTCCCACTGCTCCCGCTCGGCCGCGTGCACGTCCTGGGTGGCGGTCAGCACCCGGATCTCGCTCAGTCCGAGGGCGGCCGCGATGGCGCGGTGCATGTGCTCCGGCGGATGGTCGGTGACCTTCAGTTCCTTGCCGTCGACACCGGGTTCGATGGTGTAGGAGCGGAGCATGCCGAGCCCGGCGTACTGGGTGAAGGTGTCGCCGTCGACCATCGTCATCACCGTGTCGAGGTGCATGAAGGCGCGCCGCTTGGGCATGTCGAGCGCCACGATCGTCTGGGCGGAGCCCGCGGCGAACAGCTTGTGCGCCAGCATCTCCACGGCCTGCGGCGTGGTCCGCTCGCTCATCCCGATCAGCACGGCGCCGTTGCCGATCACCAGGACGTCGCCGCCCTCGATGGTGGACGGGTAGTCGGCCTGCCCCTCGGACCAGAAGTGGAACGATTCGTCACGGAACAGCGGGTGGTGCCGGTAGATCGCCTCGAAGTGCACCGTCTCGCGCTGCCGGGCGGGCCAGCGCATGGCGTTGACGGAGACACCGTCGTAGATCCACGCGGAGGTGTCCCGGGTGAAGAGGTGGTTCGGCAGCGGCGCCAGCAGGAAGTCGTCCAGCTCCATGGCATGGAAGCGCACGGAGGTCGGTTCCGGGTGGGCGTCCAGGAACTCCCGCTTGGTCATGCCGCCGACCAGGGCCTCGGCCAACTCGGGGGCGGGCAGGTTCTCGAAGGCGGCGCGCAGATGGTCCGTGGCGAGGACGCCGTACTCCTTCTCGTCGAAGACGCGGTCCAGGACGAGGGTGCGGGCCTCCGGGATCGCCAGGGCCTCGGTGAGCAGGTCGCCGAAGAGGTGGACGGTGACACCGCGGTCGCGCAGGACATCGGCGAAACCGTCGTGCTCGGCGCGCGCCCGGCGGACCCAGAGCACGTCGTCGAAGAGCAGCGCGTCCTTGTTGCTGGGGGTGAGCCTTTTGAGCTCAAGATCGGGCCGGTGCAGGATGACGCGGCTGAGCCGGCCGGCCTCGGAGTCGACATGGAATCCCATGCCTCCATCCTGACCATCGAACGCCGTGTTCACCCCCTTGTTGCATTACTTCGCCACCGGCCGATTCTCGTCCTCTTGACGAGAACCCATGAGCCCGCTTATCGTCTTCTTGACGAAAATCAGGGAGGGGTCCACATGGCCGACATCACGCGCCGCCTCGGCTGGCGCCATCTGCGGGGCGCGCCGACCGCGCACATCCGGCACCACCGCAAGGGGCGGCTGGCGCACGACGGGCCCGGCGTCAGCTTCTGGTTCCGGGCGCTGAGCGCGGCGCTGTCCGAGGTGCCGGTCGACGACCGCGAGCTGGCGATGACCTTCCACGCCCGTACGGCTGACTTCCAGGACGTGGCCGTCCAGGCGACGGTGACCTACCGGATCAGCGACCCGGCCGTGGCGGCGGCCCGCCTGGACTTCTCCATCGACCCCGACACCGGCGCCTGGCGCGGCACCCCGCTGGAACAGCTCGGCACCCTGCTGACCGAGACGGCCCAGCAGCATGCCCTCGACGTACTGGCCCGCACCCCGCTGGCGGAGGCGCTGGTGGACGGAGTGAGCGCGGTACGGGAACGGGTCGCCGAAGGACTCGCCGCCGAGCCCCGACTGCCGGCCACCGGCATCGAGATCGTGGCCGTACGCGTGGTGGCGCTGCGCCCGGAGCCGGAGGTGGAGCGCGCGCTGCGCACCCCGGCCCGCGAGCTGATCCAGCAGGAGGCCGACCGGGCCACCTACGAACGCCGGGCCGTGGCCGTCGAGCGGGAGCGGGCCATCGCCGAGAACGAACTGGCCAGCCAGATCGAACTCGCCCGCCGCGAGGAGCAGTTGGTCGAGCAGCGGGGCACCAACGAGCGGCGCAAGGCGGAGGAGCGCGCCGCCGCCGACGCCGTACGCGCCGAAGCGGAGGCCGCACGGACCGTACGGCTCGCCAAGGCCGAGGCCGAGAGCGCCCGCACGGTGGGCGAGGCCAAGGCCGAGGCGCAGGCCGCCTGGCTGCGGGTGCACTCCGAGGTGGACGTCGCGGTCCTGCGCGCCCTCACCGGGACGCGGCTCGCGGAGAACCTGCCGCGCGTGGACAGCGTGACGATCTCGCCGGACGTCCTCACCGGGCTGCTCGCCAAGCTCGGTGACGGGGAGCGGGCGTGAGTCTCGCGCCGCGCGCGGTGCTGGTCCATCGCACCACGGAGTACGAGGAGTTGGTGGCCCGGCACGGCACGCACGGCCAGGCCGCCTACTTCCTGCGCACCCGGGGCCGGGACATCGAGGAGGTCGCCGAACGGCACCAGCGCACCCGGCGGGCGCTGGCGGAAGTCACCGCCTCCATCCCCCTGACCTGGCGTCAGGCGCGGGTGGAGCGGGCCGACCTGGACCGGTTCCTGTTCGCGCCGCAGGACGTGGTGGTCGTCGTGGGCCAGGACGGTCTGGTGGCGAACGTGGCCAAGTACCTCACCGGGCAGCCGGTGGTCGGCATCGACTCCGACCCCGGTCGCAATCCGGGGGTCCTGGTACGGCACCGGCCGTCCGACGCCGCCAAGTTGCTGGCGTCCGCGGCCAGTGTCTCGGTCGACGAACTGACCATGGTCGAGGCCGTCGCCGACGACACGCAGCGCCTGGTCGCGCTGAACGAGATCTACCTGGGCGCGGCCGGACACCAGACGGCCCGGTACCGCCTGGGCCTGGAGGGCGACGGGGGTGTCGTCGAGGCCCAGGCCTCCTCCGGTGTGCTGGTCGGCACCGGGACGGGGGCGACCGGATGGCTCCGGTCGGTGTGGCAGGACCGGGGTGGGCGGCTGCGTCTGCCCACCCCGGTCGAGAACCGCCTGCTGTGGTACGTCCGCGAGGCCTGGCCGTCCCCGGCCACGGGAACGTCCCTGGTCTCCGGCGAACTGACGTCCTCGGCCCACCTGACCCTCACCGTCGAATCCGAACGCCTGGTGGCCTTCGGCGACGGCATGGAGACAGACGCCCTGGAACTGACGTGGGGCCAGTCGGTACGGGTGGGGGTGTGCGGGGACCGGCTGCGATTGGCAGGTTAGGGCCGACCGGACCCACCCCAGGGGCGCGGGGCTGTGTCGATCAGCGGCTCCACCGCGGGGCGCGACCAGCCCCCACGAACCGGCAGCCAGCACCCGGCCGGCAGGCCCACGGCGGGGAACTGCGCGACCAGCCCCCACGCACCCGCACCCGGCAATCAACTGGAAACCCCCCGCGTCAAAGACGCGGGTCCACCGGCTCCGATTCCAGTGCCAGCACCCCGAACACCGCCTCGTGGACCCGCCACAGCGGCTCACCGTCGGCCAGCCGGTCCAGTGCCTCCAGGCCGAGCGCGTACTCGCGGGTCGCGAGGGAGCGCTTGTGGTTGAGGAAGCGGTGCCGCAGGCGGGCGAGGTTGTCGGGGCGCGTGTACTCCGGACCGTAGATGATCCGCAGGTACTCGCGGCCCCGGCACTTGATGCCGGGCTGGACCAGGCGGCCCTGCTCGTCGCGGACCAGCGCGCCGACCGGCTTGACGACCATGCCCTCGCCGCCCCGACCGGTCATCTCCAGCCACCAGTCGACGCCCGCCCGCACCGACTCCTCGTCGGCGGTGTCGACGTACAGGCGCCGGGTGGTCTGGAGCAGCCCGGAGCCGTCGTGCTCCACCAGCCGGTCGAGCAGGGCGAGCTGTTCGTCGTGCGGAAGCGCGGCGAGGCTGCGGCCCTGGACGGCGAGGATCTGGAACGGCGCCAGGCGGACGCCCTCCAGGCCCTCGGTGGTCCAGCAGTAGCGCCGGTACGCCTCGGTGAACGCGGCCGCGTCGGCGGCCCGTTCGCGCTGGCGGCCCAGCAGGCCGGACACGTCCACGCCGCGCGCCGCAGCGCCCTCCAGCGCGGCCAGCGCGCCCGGGAACACCGCCCCGGACGCGGCGCCGACGGCCGCGTACTGCGTGCGCAGCAGCCCGGACGCCTTCAGCGACCAAGGCATCAGCTCGGCGTCCAACAGGAGCCAGTCCGTGGCGAGTTCGTCCCACAGTCCGGCCTCGCCGACGGCCTGCCGGATACGGCCGAGGATCTCCTCGGTGACCGACTCGTCGGAGAAGAACGGCCGTCCGGTACGGGTGTAGAGGGAACCCGTCGGACCGTCGACGCCGAACCGGCGCCGCGCGGCCTCCGCGTCCCGGCACACCAGGGCCACGGCCCGCGAGCCCATGTGCTTCTCCTCGCACACGACCCGCGCGACCCCGTCCTCCCGGTACTGCGCGAACGCCTCCAGCGGGTGCTCCAGATACCCCTCGACCTGCGAGGTCGCGGTCGGCGCCATGGTCGGCGGCAGGTACGGCAGCAGCCGCGGGTCCACCGCGAAACGGCTCATGACCTCCAGGGCCGCTGCCGCGTTGTCCTCCCGAACGGCGACGCGTCCCGCGTGCCGGGTCTCCACGGCCCGCCGTCCGTGCACGTCGGCGAGGTCCAGCGGGCGTCCGTCGTGCCCGCCGGGCGCCTCGGTGCGCAGCGGCTTGGCCGGTTCGTACCAGACCCGCTCGGCCGGTACGTCGACCAGTTCCCGCTCCGGCCAGCGCAGCGCGGTCAGCTTGCCGCCGAACACGGCGCCGGTGTCCAGGCAGATGGTGTTGTTCAGCCAGGTCGCCTCGGGCACGGGGGTGTGGCCGTACACCACGGCGGCGCGGCCCCGGTAGTCCTCCGCCCACGGGTAGCGCACCGGCAGGCCGAACTCGTCGGTCTCCCCGGTGGTGTCGCCGTACAGCGCGTGGCTGCGGACGCGGCCGGAGGTGCGGCCGTGGTACTTCTCCGGCAGACCGGCGTGGCAGACCACGAGCCGTCCCCCGTCGAGGACGTAGTGGCTGACCAGTCCGTCGATGAACTTCCGTACCCGCTGCTTGAACTCCTCGCTCTCGCCCTCCATCTGCTCGATGGTCTCGGCGAGCCCGTGGGTGTGCTGCACCTTGCGGCCGCCAAGGTAACGCCCGTACTTGTTCTCGTGGTTGCCCGGCACGCACAGCGCGTTGCCCAACTCCACCATGCCCATCACGCGGCGCAGCACGCCGGGGCTGTCCGGGCCGCGGTCGACGAGGTCGCCGACGAAGACCGCGGTCCGGCCCTCGGGGTGCACGCCGTCGACGTAGCCCAACTTGCCGAGCAGCGCCTCCAGTTCGGCGGAGCAACCGTGGATGTCGCCGATGATGTCGAAGGGTCCGGTCAGGTGGGTCAGGTCGTTGAAGCGCTTCTCGGTGACGACGGTGGCCTGCTCGACCTCCTCGGCGCCACGCAGGATGTGCACCTTGCGGAAGCCCTCGCGCTCCAAGTGCCGCAGGGAGCGGCGCAGTTCGCGCACGTGCCGGCGGATGACCCGGCGCGGCAGGTCGGCGCGGTCGGTGCGGGCGGCGTTGCGTTCGGCGCACACCTCCTCGGGCACGTCCAGCACGATGGCGATGGGCAGGACGTCGTACTGCCGGGCCAGCGCGATGAGCTGCTTGCGGGCGTCGGACTGGACGCTGGTGGCGTCGACGACGGTACGGCGTCCGGCGGCGAGCCGCTTGCCCGCGATGTAGTGCAGGACGTCGAAGGCGTCGCGGGTGGCGCCCTGGTCGTTCTCGTCGTCGGAGACCAGGCCCCGGCAGAAGTCGGAGGAGATCACCTCGGTGGGCTTGAAGTGGCGGCGGGCGAAGGTGGACTTGCCCGAGCCGGAGGCGCCGACGAGGACGACGAGGGACAGGTCGGTGACGGGCAGGGTGCGCCCCTTGCTCGGAGACGTCTCCGGGGATTCCTCCGGGGTCTCCCCCATGATCTCGGTCATGCGGCCTTCGCCTCCTTCTCCTTGTCGGTACGGGTGAACACGGCCATCTGGGTGGGCGGGCCCACCTCCGGGTCGTCGGGTCCCACCGGTACGAACTCCACGCCGTAGCCGTGCCGTTCGGCCACCGCGTCCGCCCAGGCGCGGAACTCGGCGCGAGTCCACTCGAAGCGGTGGTCGCCGTGCCGGACGTGCCCGGCCGGCAGGGACTCCCAGCGGACGTTGTACTCCACGTTCGGGGTGGTCACCACGACGGTCCTGGGGCGGGCGGCGCCGAACACCGCGTACTCCAGGGCGGGCAGCCGGGGCAGGTCGAGGTGTTCGATCACCTCGCTGAGCACGGCGGCGTCGTAGCCCTTGAGGCGCTTGTCGGTGTAGGCGAGGGAGCCCTGGAGGAGCTTGACGCGGGACGCCTGCCGCTCGCCCATGCGGTCCAGCTTCAGACGGCGGGAGGCGATGGTGAGCGCCCGCATCGACACGTCGACGCCGACGATCTCGGTGAAGCTCACGTCCTTCAGCAGCGCCTGCACCAACTGGCCCTGCCCGCACCCGAGATCGAGCACGCGGGTGACCCCGGCGGCGCGCAGCGCGGTGAGGATGGCCTCGCGGCGCTGCACGGCGAGCGGGGTGGGCTTCTCCTCCTCGCTGTCGGCCTCGACGGCGTTGTCGATGTCCTCGACCTCGCTGTCGTCGGTCTCGGCGAGCCGGACCAGCTCCAGCCGCTCCATCGCCGCGCGCGCCAGTGACCACCGGCGGGACAGGTAGCGGGTGGTGATCAGCTTCTGCTCCGGGTGGTCGGCCAGCCAGCCCTCACCGGCCCGCAGCAGCTTGTCGACCTCGTCGGGGGCGACCCAGTAGTGCTTGGCGTCGTCCAGCACCGGGAGCAGGACGTAGAGGTGGCGCAGCGCCTCGGCGAGGGTGCGCTCCTCGGACTCCAGCAGCAGCCGCACGTAGCGGGAGGCGCCCCACTCGGGGAACCGCTCGTCCAGGGCGATCTGCTCGACGGCCACCGTCCAGCCCAGGGGCTCGAAGAGCCGGCGGACCAGCTCCGGGCCGCCGCGGGCGGGCAGTGCGGGCACCTCGATGCGCAGCGGCAGCGGTTCGGCTGCGCGCTCGGGGCGGGCGGTGCACACACCGCGCATGGCGCTGGAGAACACGCCGCTCAGGGCCACCGCGAGCAGTGAAGAGGCCGCGTACGGGCGGTCGTTGACGTACTGCGCGAGGGCCGCGTCGGGGGCGCCGCCGCGCCCCTTGCCCTTGCCGCGCTTGACCAGTGCCACCGCGTCGACCTCCAGCAGCAGCGCCGCTGTGCAGCGATCGGGGCTCGCCTCGGGGTAGAGGACGTGCGCCCTGCCGTAGGAGGTGGAGAACGCCTGGGCCTTCTCGGGATGCTTGTGCAGCAGGTAGCCGAGGTCGGTGGCGGGGCGTTCCGGGGTGCCGGTGGTACTGATCGTCAGGAACATGGGCAGGGCCCTTTGAGGCTCGGTGGACAGTTGGTGTCGCCGTGCGCGCGAAGACCCCCAGGAGGGTGATCCCGGGGGCCTTCGAGACGACTGTCACACCATCCCACATACGGTGCGACCGGCGCCTTTGTTTATCGCGGTGCTTGTTCCCGCGCGCTCTACGACAGCTGCGCCTGCACCTGAGAGGAGATCAGCTCCAGGTGGTCGAGGTCGGAGAGGTCGAGGAGCTGGAGGTAGATACGGCTGGAGCCGGTCTCGGCGTAGCGGCCGATCTTGTCCACCACCTCGGCCGGGGAGCCCGCCAGGCCGTTGGTCTTCAGCTCGTCCACCTCGCGGCCGATGGCGGCGGCCCGCCGAGCGACCTCGGCGTCGTCCTTGCCGACGCAGACGACGAGGGCATTGGAATACGTGATGGCGTCGGCGCGGCCCGCCGCCTCAGCGGCGGCGCGGACGCGGGCGAACTGGCGTTTTGTGTCCTCAATCCCGCTAAAAGGCATATTGAACTCATCTGCGTACTGGGCGGCGAGGCGGGGCGTGCGGGTGGCGCCGTGGCCGCCGATCAGCACCGGGATCTTCGGCTGCGCGGGCTTGGGCAGCGCGGGTGAGCCGGTCAGGTCGTAGTGGGTGCCGTGGAAGTCGAAGGTCTTGCCGACCTCGGTGGACCACAGGCCGGTGACGATGGCGAGCTGCTCTTCGAGGCGGGCGAACTTCTCCTTCGGGAAGGGGATGCCGTACGCCTTGTGCTCCTCCTCGAACCAGCCCGCGCCCAGGCCGAGTTCGACCCGGCCGCCGGACATCTGGTCGACCTGGGCGACCTGGATGGCGAGCACGCCGGGCAGGCGGAAGGTGGCCGCGGTCATCAGGGTGCCGAGGCGGATGCGCTTGGTCTCGCGGGCGAGTCCGGCGAGGGTGATCCAGGCGTCGGTGGGGCCGGGCAGGCCGTCGACGTCGCCCATCTTCAGATAGTGGTCGGAGCGGAAGAACGCGTCGAAGCCCAGGTCCTCGGTGGCCTTCGCCACGGTGAGCAAGGTGTCGTAGGTCGCCCCCTGCTGGGGCTCGGTGAAGATGCGAAGATCCATGACCCCATCCTGCACGGTCGGGTGAAATTCCGGGGTGTCGGACCTCGCGGCACGACGGGCCAGTGACCAGCTGAAGTGATGATCGTTGGCTCGGGCGGAGCCGGACCGCCCGGCTCCCGCACCGGCCTGTCTGCCGCCGGGGTGTTCACCCGTATCGGCCCGCGCACAGGTGGCAGGGCCGGGGGCCGAGGAGGCCGTCATGTCCGAAGAGTCCGTGCCGCAGCAGGGCGGGGCGGGGGGTGCCGGGGGCGCCTCCGGTCAGCCGAAGGGGCTGTTGCAGCAGATGGAGGAGCTGATGGCGGCGCTGAACGCGGACCTGTCCGCACTGGACGCGGACCTCCAGTCGGCCTCGGGTGCGCGACACGGCACCGGAGGCGCGGAGGACGGGGGCTGAGTCGGGGGGAGGCCGAGCGGGGCGGGGGCTGAGCCGGTCGGCGACCGAGCCGACCGGAGACCGAGCCGGTCGGTGACCGAGCCGGACGCGGGCTGAGTCGGACGGGGTGTCAGCCCGCTTCTCTCTGGTCCTGGCGGAGCAGTTGGTCCCTGTCTCGGTCGGCGAGTCTGCGGAGCATTTCCAGGACGCGGTCGCGGGATTCGTCGGCCGCGTCGATGGCCTCCATGCACTGCCAGTACGTGCCCTCGTCGTCCGCGGCGCTCGCCAGGCCGACGAGGGCGATGCCGACCTCGCCGAGGAGGGAGCCGAGGTACATCAACGCCTGGCGGGCGTCGCCGAGTTCGCTGAGCTGGGCCGCGCGCAGGTCCTTGGTGTCGAGTTCGGGGGTGTCCAGCACCCCGCAGCCGCGGCCCGCCAGTTCGGTCAGCCCCAGTGCCTCGCCGCGCAGTTCGGGCGGTCCGAAGACCGCGAGCCGGCTGCCTATCGCCTGGGCCAGGGCCTGGGCCTGCCACACCTCCGTCATCAGGTCCGGCGCGCGTTCGGTGCCTGCCAGGGCGCGCCTGCTCGTCACGATGAGCCGCACAGCGTCCATGCGCTGCCCCCGTCCGTCCGACGCGCCGGCGGCACGTCTCCGCCCGAACTCCCTTGTCCACTACCCAGAGTGAGGGTGTGTGGGACGAAAAGCCAGAGGAAGACGGAAATCTGTGGACAACAAATCGGTTTCGGGCCGAAGAATGTGCACGGAGAGTGAAAGCGGACTGATTCACTCCCTCATTCGGTCGGGAACCGCGGACTGAATCACTCCCTCACCGACCGACAACTACGGCGCCGGGAAGCGCTGTTCGTTGCGGTCGATCTTGGCGGCCAGGGCGGCGAGGAGATCGATGCCGAGTACCTCGCAGAGCTGGAGGAGGTAGGCGAGGACGTCGGCGACCTCGTCGGTGACGCGGTGCGCGGTGTCGGGGTCGTCCATCACGCGGGCCGACTCCTCGGGGGTCAGCCACTGGAAGATCTCGACCAGTTCGGCGGCCTCCACGCTGAGGGCGGAGACGAGGTTCTTGGGGGTGTGGTACGGCTGCCAGTCGCGCGCCGCGGCGAACTCGGCCAGCCTGCGCTGGAGGGTCGCGAGGTCCAGGTCCTGTGTCACGGGTTCAGGTGTACCACCGTGACGCCGGGCGTCCGGCAGGCCCAGGTCGCGTCGCTGACGGTGGCGACAAGGCGGATGTGGCCGCGGTCGCCCATCCGGGCGGCGAGCTGGAGGAGTTCGGTGCGCTGGCGGGGGTCGAGGCAGCGTTCGAGGCCGTCGGTGAGGACGGTGAGGGTGCGCATGGCGGGCGGTACCTCGCCGGGCGGGTCGACCTCCAGTACGCCGGGGCCGGTGAGCAGGACCAGGGCGAGGGCGAGATAGCGCAGTTCGCCGTCGCCGAGGCGCCCGAAGTCGGTGCGGCTGCCGTCGCCGCGGTCCAGAACGCCGGTGACGGTGCCGTCGCCGAGGTGCTGGGCGAGGACGTCGGTGACGGGGCCGAGGCAGCCGGCGCGGGCCGCGGCGACGAGTTGCTGGTGCCGGCGGGCGCATTCGTGGCGGGTGCGCCACAGGACGTCGGCGAGGTTGTCGCAGCCGCCGAGGAGCCGGCCGGAGCCGGTGGGCACGGGGACGCGCATCCAGTCGGGCCGGGGATCGCAGGCGAAGACCGAGCGCAGGGCGACGACCATCTGTTCGGCGGCGGCGAGGACCCTGCGCTGTCCGTCCGTCGCCCCGGCGACCCGCAGCGGCAGCAGGGCGGTGCCGAGGCGGTCGTCCGGGAGCGGGGCTCGGGTGACCGGGGCGGACCCGGCGGTGTGCCAGGCGGCCTGGACAGCGCGCCGCCCGGGGTCGCGCAGGGCGGTCTCCAGCAGGACCATCCCGTCCGCGGTGAGTCGTTCCCCGACGATCCGCAGCTCGGGCTCGGCCTGCACGGCGAGTTCGAGCCGGACCGGCCCCTCGGGTCCGTCGGCGGTGCAGCCGATCCGGAAGCCCCGCCGTCGCTGGGCGTCGGGACGCGCCCCGTCGGGCACACAGGCACCGGCGTCCGGGAAGGCCTCGACGAGCCGTGCCCCGCCCCCGAGCCGGGCGAGCGCCTCGTACGCCCTCAGTGCCGTGCTCTTCCCGCTGCCGCTGGGCCCGGCGATCAGCGTGCACGCGCCGAACGGCACCGCGACCCTCCGGTGTCCGGCGAACGCGCCGAGCCGTAACTCGGTGAGGCAGGGCCGGGCGGGCCCGGCGGAGGTCAGCGGCGCGCGCTGGGCGCCGACCTGTACGGAGCTGGAGGGGACGGCCATATGCGGACCGTAGGACTCCGGTGGAGGCGGAACCGTTTTGGCGGCGGCAGCTTCCTACGATCGGGGGGCGCACGCCCCCGCGCTCCGTGACCCGGGTACGGCCCGCGTACGGGACTACGGCACTCCCGCGCCCTCCATGATCCCGCTGACCTCGGTGCCGTTCGGGGTCAGCAGGAACACATTGCGGTCGACCCGGTGCATACCGCTGGACAGGCCGAAGACGACGCCGGTGCTGAAGTCGAGGACGCGCTTGGCGACCTCGCCCTCCGCGCCGGTGAGGTCGAGCAGGACCGGGATACCGGCCATCAGGGTCTCGGCGACCTCGCGGGCGTCGCCGAAGACGTTCACCCTGAGGACCACGAAGCGGCGGCGCGGCTCCGTGTCGGCCTCCGGGTGGGCGCGGTGGTCGACGGCGGACGGCCACGCGTCCCGGCCGCGCAGTGGAACCACCTGGGCAAGCCCTTCCCACTGCTCATCGGTGACGTCGTAGCGGTTCACCGGCTCCCCCCGAACTGACTGGTACTCAATGCCTGCACCAGCCAATTCTTACGCCAAGTCACCCGTTCGGCCCAACAGCGACACGGACCGCGACGGGCCGGGTTCAGGCGTCGCGGCGGGTGAAGCGCAGGGCGGCGGTGACCGTGGCCGGGCCGCGCATCATACCGAGCTGGTTCCAGGTCATGCCGAACTCCTCGCGGTCCACGGTGAATTCGGTCTCCAGGGTGACCGTGTCGGCCCCGGCCCCGGCCAGGCGGGCGGTGACGGTCACCGGGCGGCTCACACCCCGGACCGTCAACTGGCCGTCGACCCGGACGGTGCCGTCCGCGGCCGCCTCGGCGCCCCGGACCGCGAACGTCAGCTCGGGGTGGTTCGCCGTGTCGAGGAAGTGCGCCGAACGCAGGTGCTCGTCACGCTTGGCGTTCTTGGTGTCCAGGGAGGCGGCGTCCAGGGTGACCTGCCCCACCGCCGTCCCGTCGGGGCGTACCTCGCCCTGGCCGGCGACCCCGGTGAAGGTGCCCTTCACGGTGACCAGGCCCCACATCGTGCGGTGCTTCAGGGCCACCGTCGTGGCGGTGGGATCGAGCTGCCACAGGCCGGTCTCTACGGCGACGGTCATGGTCGTACTCCTGTCGGATCGCAATGCTCCAAATTTGGATGACCGCCACCGTAGCGGACGGTCCAAATTTGAACAACTCTCTCGTGCAAATTTGGACAACAGGTAGGATCGACCACGTGGCCGACTCCCAGGAGACCCCCGTCGAGCAGCCCGGATGCCCCGGAGCGTCCGCGGACAGCCTGCTCCCGGCCGAGCTGCGCTCCTGGATGCGGATGCTCGCCGCGACGGCCGCGGTGGAGCAGCGGCTGCACTCCGTGGTGAAGGAGACCCTCGACGTCTCCCACGACGAGTTCCTGATCCTGTGCCTGCTGGCCGAGCGGCCCCGCGAGGGTCTGCGGATGAGCCGGATCGCGGAGCTGCTGGGCCGCCCGAAGACCCGGCTGACCTACCAGATCGCCTGCCTCCAGCGCGCCGGCCTGGTCACCCGGCAGTCCGTCTGCGGCGACCGGCGCGGCGTGGAGGTCGCCCTCACCGCGAAGGCCCGCGACCTGCTCACCGAGGCCGCGGGCCCGCTCGCCCGCACGATCACCGAGGCGCTCGGCCATGTCGTCGGCCCGGCCGAGCGCGAGGCCATGTGCGGCCTGGTGCCGGGCCTGGCCGAGGACTGAGGCAGGCCGGGCCCCTCAACTGCCGACGAGCCCCTTGACTCACGCGTGGCAGGTCGGCAGCCTGCCGCCGTTGTACGTGATCATCTCGCCGAACGCCTCGGCCACGTCCACCGTCCGGCCGGTGGCGATCGCCTCGCGTTCGTCCAGTTCGGCGTAGGCGCGGTGCAGGTTGCCGACGATCCGCTCGAACTCCGAGAGATGGCCGAAGGCGCCCTTGCCCGCCTCCTTCGCCGCCACCAGCGGGGTCAGCCGCTGGGCCCTGCCCTCCGCGGCGACCCGCTGGATCCAGCGCAGGTACTCCTCGGTCTCGTCCAGCACTTCGGGCCCCCGCACCGGCCCGTGACCGCACACCACCGTGCGGGGCCGCAGCGCGCGCAGGCGGGCCAGGACCGCGAGCGAGCCGGAGACCGAGCCCATCAGGACGAACGGGGAGGCCCCCGACATCGCGATGTCCCCGGCGAACAGGACCCGGTCCTGAGGGAGCCACGCCACCACGTCGTCGTTGGTGTGCGCGGGGCCCAGGTGGAGCAGCCGGATCTCCTTCTCGCCCTGGTACAGGGTGAGTTGGTCGGTGAAGGTGAGGTCGGGCAGCCGTACCGACAGCTCGCCCCAGGACACGTCCGGCCAGACCCCGGTCAGGGCAAGGCCGTTGCGGGCCATCTCGGCGCGGGTGCGGGCGTGCGCCACCACCGTGGCGCCCGGGAAGGCGCCGTTGCCGTGCGTGTGGTCGCCGTGGTGGTGGGTGTTGACCAGCACCTTCACCGGGCCGCGCCCGAGGCCCTGTACGGACTCGCGCAGGGCCGCCGCGCGGGCCGCCGTGGCCGCCGTGTCGACGAGGACCAGGCCCTCGGGACCGGCGACCACGCCCGCGTTGCTCAGGCACCAGCCCCCGTCGGGCTGGAGGTGGGCGTACACACCGTCCGCGACCTCGGTCAGCTCGGTGCGCAGCGTCGTGACCGGGGCGCTCATGAGACGGCCGCCCAGTACGGGTAGCCCGGCGCCGCCCAGCTCGTCCCCCCTCCGGTCGTCCGGGCCCAGGACACCGCGGGCGGCTGGGTCGGCAGCGGTTCGCCCTCCGCCTGCCCCTCCCGTCGGCCGGAGAGGGCCAGCAGGACCGTGAGCACGGCCGAGAGCTCTTCCGGTGTGGGTTCGCCTCGTAGCACTCGTATCACCCGTTCCTCGGAGTCCGTCGCGCTCACTGGGGCTGGTTCCCGTGCTTCCGGGACGGCCGGTCGGCGTGCTTGCGGCGCAGCGTGCGCAGGGCGTCGATGAGCCGCGCGCGGGTCTGCGCCGGGTCGATGACGTCGTCCACCAGGCCGCGTTCGGCGGCGTAGTAGGGGTGCATCAGCTCCGAGCGGTACTCCTTCACCAGTTGCTCGCGCGTGGCCTGCGGGTCGTCGGAGGCGGCGATCTCGCGCCGGAACACCACGTTCGCGGCGCCCTCCGCGCCCATCACCGCGATCTCGTTGACCGGCCAGGCGAAGGAGACGTCGCAGCCGATGGAGCGCGAGTCCATGACGATGTAGGCGCCGCCGTACGCCTTGCGCATGATCAGCTGCACCCGCGGGACGGTCGCGTCGCAGTACGCGTACAGCAGTTTCGCGCCGTGCCGGATGATCCCGCCGTGCTCCTGGTCCACGCCGGGCAGGAAGCCGGGCACGTCCACCAGCGTCAGCAGCGGGATGTTGAAGGAGTCGCAGAACCGCACGAACCGCGCCGCCTTCTCCGACGCCTGGATGTCCAGCGCGCCGGCCTGCACCATCGGCTGGTTGGCCACCACCCCGGTGACCTCGCCGCCCATCCGGACCAGGGCGCAGACCACGTTGCGCGCCCAATTCTCGTGCACCTCGAAGAGGAAGCCGTCGTCGACGATCTCCTCGATCACGTCCCGCACGTCGTAGGAGGCGCGCGGGTCGGCCGGGACCAGGTCGAGCAGCGCCTCGGTGCGCCGGTCGGCCGGGTCGGACTCGGCGACGGCGGGGGCCGCCTCGCGGTTGTTGGCGGGCAGCAGGGAGAGCAGGAAGCGCACGTTCTCCAGGCACTCCTCCTCGTCGTCGAAGACGGCGTGGGCGACCCCGGAGGAGGTGGAGTGCGGGTCGGCGCCGCCGAGCCCGTCCATCGTGATCTCCTCGCCGGTCACCGCCTGGACGACGTCCGGGCCGGTGATGAACATCTGCGAGGTGCCGCGGACCATGAACACGAAGTCGGTGAGCGCCGGCGAGTAGGCCGCGCCGCCCGCGCACGGACCCATGATCACGCTGATTTGCGGGATGACACCGGAGTTGCGCACATTGCGGGAGAAGATGCCGCCGTATCCGGCGAGCGCGGTGACGCCCTCCTGGATCCGCGCCCCGGCACCGTCGCACAGGCCGATCACCGGGGCACCGGCCGCCGTCGCGAGATCCATCAGCTTGTGGATCTTCTGCGCGTGCGCCTCGCCGAGGGCGCCGCCGAAGATCCGGAAGTCGTGGGCGTAGACGAAGGCGGTACGGCCGTTGATCCGGCCCCAGCCGGTGATCACTCCGTCGGTGTGCGGGCGGCGGGCCTCCAGGCCGAAGCCGGTGGCGCGGTGGCGCCGCAGTCCTTCGGTCTCGGTGAAGGTGCCCTTGTCGAAGAGCAGGTTGATCCGTTCACGTGCGGTCAGCTTCCCCTTGGCGTGCTGCGCCTGGGTCGCCCGCTCCGAGGGACCGCGGTGCACCGACTCGCGCAGTTCGAGGAGTTCGGCCGTCCGTTCCCGGAGTGGAGGGGTAGTGCGGTCCATTGACGCTCCTTACAAGTCGTCAAGAGGCGAGTCGCGCCTCTTCCCGGAACGCGTGGCGGACAGAGTGCGTCGCAGGGCTGGAGCGCTGGTGGAGTGGGGCCTGAGCGCGTCCGCGAAGGCGTCGAGCCGGGCTCAACCGGGGCGAAGCAGAATCAGGGCGTCCGCACGGAAAAGTACGCGGACATGTACCGGGGAAAGCCTCGGGGGACGAAGGGAAGTGGTCTCATGACGTACCCGTCCGGTGCAGAGCCCCTCGGAGCCGGTCCCACTCCCTCGGACGGGGCGCCGGTCGCCCTGGTGACGGACTGCGCCTCCGGCGTCGGCGCGGCGGTCGCGCGGCGGCTGGCGGCGGAGGGCATGCGGGTGGTGGTCAACTGCGAGCCGGGGCGGCGGGCCGGGGAGCGGCTGGCGGCGCAGTTGGAGCAGGCGTGGTGCGCCACGGCCGATGTGTCGGTGCGCGAGGAGGCCGAGGGGCTGGTCGCGGCGGTCCTCGCGCGGTACGGGCGGCTGGACGTGCTGGTGAACTCCGCGGGCGCGGCACGGCGCGAGCGGGCCGCGGACGCCGAGGTGCTGCGGGAGATCTTCGACGTCAACGTCCTCGGGACCTGGCAGATGAGTGTGGCGGCGATGCCGTATCTGCGGGCGGGCGGCGACGGATGCGTGATCAACGTGGCGACCGTGGCGGACGAGAGCCCGGCCGACGGGTCCGTCCCGTACGCCGTGAGCAGGGCCGCCCTGAACAACATCACCCGCATGCTGGCGGCGCTGACCGGCCCCGAGGTGCGGGTGCACGCCGTGGCCTCCGGACCGGCGGACGGCGCGGACCCCGTGGCGGCGGAGCGGGTGGCGCAGGCGGTGCTGGCGATGGTGCGCACGCACCGTCCGGCGGGGCAGGCGCTCACCGGCAGGCCCTGAGACCGGGTGCCGCTACGCCCTGCGGGTCTCCGCGTACTCCTTCGCCCGGCGCAGGGTCGCTCTGCTGGTGGTGCCGAGGGTGTTGCGCACGGCCTCGCGGGACTTGGGGTCGGCCAGGATCACCGAGTGGCGGGAGGCGGCCAGGGTCGTGCCGTCGGGGAGGCGGGTGAGCCGCCACTCGCCGGTGTGGGCCACCAGGACGGTCGGGGTGCGGAGCTGTTTGAAGGCGATGCTGCCGGACTCGGGCCGGCACACCCGGACCGACTCGGCGGGGTGCGTGGTGCCGTCGGGGCCGCGGGTCTCCGTGACCAGCCGCTGGATGCCCCCCGCTTCCTCGGTGAGCTCCAGCGAGGCCACGTGCGGCAGCCGTTGCGGCCAGCGGTCGGCGGCGTACAGGAAGTCGTAGACCGCCTCGGGGGGCGCGGCGATGCGCAGGCTGTCCTCGAAGGTGTACGGCGCCCTGGGGTTCTCGGCGGCGATCCGCAACCCGGCGAGTTCGGCGGGGCTGTTCTGGTGCAGGGCGTGCAGGACGACGTGCTCGTCGCTCAACGCCTCGAACTCGTGGTGCAGTTCGAGCAGGGTCTGGCCGTCGCCGAGGTCCTTGGCCAGCCAGCGCCCGCTCATCGAGGCGAGCGGCGCGGCGGGTTCCAGCTGCCGGAAGTCGACGCTGAGGGAGTGCGGATCGAGCGTCCGCTCGGAGACCCAGCTGCGGACCTCCTCCCCCGCGAAACCCCACAGGCGGATCCGTTCCCGCCCCTCGCCGCGCGGGGAGTCCTCGACGTACTCGGCGTGCACGCACGGCTCGAACATCAGCGGCCACACGGTCACATCGGCGATCAGCGCGTGAACCGCCTTCGCGGGCGCGGCGATCCGAGTGGTGTGAACGGTGTTCGCCATGCGGGTCCCCCTCGATGTCGTGGACGGTTCACTGACGTACGGACAGGGCGTCACTTCACCACTACGGCCGCCGAGTTGAAGCCACCGTGCCCCCGGGCCAGTACCAACGCGGCGCGCGGTTCCGCCGGTCGGGGTGCCGTGGTGACCAGGTCCAGGTGCCAGCCGTCCTTCGGGCGGTCCACGTGGGCCGCCGGGGGGATGACGCCCTCGCGCAGGGTGAGGAGGGCAGCGGCCAGGTCCAGGGTGGAGCCGCCCGCGCCGATCCGGCCCGTCATGGTCTTGGGCACCGAGACCGGGACGCCGTACGGGCCGAAGATGTCGGTGATGACCTCCGCCTCGGCCTCGTCCAGCTCCGGTACGCCCGAGCCGTCGGCGAACACCACGTCGATGTCGTCGGGGAGCAGCCCCGCGTCCTCCAGGGCGAGACGGGCCGCCCGTCCCAGGTTGCCGGGCCCCGTGGGCGGGTCGAAGGCGGCGGCGTACCCGGCGATCTCGCCGAGGACCTCCGCGCCCCGCTCCTCGGCGGCGGCCCGTTCCTCCAGTACGACATAGGCGGCGCCCTCGCCGGGCACGTACCCGGAGGCGTCGTGGTGGAAGGGCAGGTAGGCCCGGTCGGGGCGGCTGTGCGGGCTGACCCGGCCGGTGGCGAGGTGTCCGGCCCAGCCCAGCGGGCACAGGGCCGCGTCGGAGCCCCCGGCCAGCAGCACCCGCGCCCCGTCCCCGAGCCGCCGCCGCGCCTGCCCCACCGCGTCCAGTCCCCCGCACTGTTCGGTGACGAGCGTGCCGCTGGTGCCGCGCAGTCCGTGCCGGATGGAGACCTGGCCGGTGCAGGCTGCGTAGAACCAGGCGAAGGACTGGTACGCGCTGACGCTGTCGCTGCCGGTGCGCCACAGGGCGCTCATCTCGTGCTGCCCGAACTCGTAGCCGCCCGCCGAGCTGGCGGTGTACACGCCGGTGCCGTACTCCCCCAGCTCCGCGCGGTCGACGTCGGCGTCGTCGAGGGCCTCGGCGGCGGCGGCGAGCGCGAGCCGGGTGAAGCGGGCGGTCTGCGGCAACAGCCTGCTGGGCAGGTGCTGTTCGGCCACGAAGGAGGTCACCTCACCGGCGACCGGCACCCGGTTGACGGGCGCGTCGCGCGCCGGGCGCAGGGCGCTCACGCCGCGCAGGGTGGCCTGCCACCAGGCGCGGGCGCCCACGCCGTTGGGGGCGACGACACCGAGTCCGGTGACGGCGGCGCGCGCCCGGTCGGGGCGTACCGGCGAGGGGTCGGGGCTCATTCGGGCTTCCTCAGGACGAGGGCGCTCTGCAGGCCCCCGAAGCCACTGCCCACGCTGAGCACGGTCCTGAGGGGCTGAGCCCGCGCGGTCAAGGGTACGTAGTCGAGGTCGCATTCCGGGTCCGGGGTGTGAAGGTTCGCGGTGGGCGGGACGGCTCCGTGCTCCAGGGCCAGCGCGCAGGCGGCCGCCTCCAGCGAGCCGATGGCGCCGAGCGAGTGGCCGATCATCGACTTGATCGAGCTGACCGGCACGTCGTAGGCGTGCGAACCGAGGCTCAGCTTCAGCGCGTTGGTCTCGTGCACATCGTTCTGCCGGGTGCCGGAACCGTGCGCGTTGACGTAGTCGACGGCGTCGGCGGGCAGCCGGGCCTCGTCGAGGGCGGCGCCGACGGCGGCGGCCAGTTCGGTGCCGTCGGGGCGCAGCCCGGTCATGTGGTAGGCGTTGCCGCGGGTGGCGAACCCGGCGATCTCGGCGTACACATGGGCGCCGCGGCGGCGGGCGTGTTCCCTCTCCTCCAGGACGAGGACCGCGCCGCCCTCGCCGAGCACGAATCCGTCGCGGTTGAGGTCGAAGGGGCGGCACGCCTCGGCGGGGTCGTCGCCGTCGTAGGGCGTGGTGGCCTTGATGGCGTCGAAGGAGGCGGCGGTGATGGCGCACACGGGTGCCTCCGCCGCGCCGGCGAGCATCACGTCGGCCGAGCCCTCGGCGATGATCCCGGCGGCGTGCCCGAGGGCGTCGAGGCCGGAGGTGCAGCCGGTGGAGACCAGCGCGACCGGCCCCTGCGCGGCGACGGTCCAGGCGACCTCGCGGGCGAGCGCGCTGGGCACCGTGTAGTCGTACAGGTGGGGTACGGCGTAGTCGGTGTCGGTGCGCCATTCCCGGCCCTCGTCGCTGAGCAGCGGGTAGGCCCGGTCGAGGCTGGTGGCGGCGCCGACCGCGCTGCCGATGGCGACGCCGGTGCGCTGCGGGTCGAGGCCGCCGAGCGCGAGGCCGCTGTCGGCGACCGCCTCCCAGGCGCTGACCACGGCGAACTGCGCCGAGCGGTCCATGCGGTGGATCTCCCGGGCTCCGAGTCCGGCCGCCGCGGGATCGAAGTCGACCTCGGCGGCGACGCGGGAGCGGTAGCCGGAGGCGTCGAAGAAGGTGATGTGCCGGGTCGCGGCCCGGCCGCCGGTGAGCAGCGCCCAGTAGTCCTTGGTGCCGATGCCACCGGGGGCGACCACACCCAGCCCTGTGATCACTGCGCGTCGGGTCATGCCGGGATGGTCGGTGCGCGCGCTCAAGCTGCGGTGGAGCGGCGCCCGACCTGGCCGAGGGACGTCGGTTGACACAACCCCCGCCGGTGCACCGCTTCTTGACCCTCCCTCTAGGCGGCCTACCCAAACTGCAACCGCCCAGGGCACCCCCCGAGAGAGAGGTAGAGGCTCGGTGACTGCAGCTCCTCACCCCAGCACCCATCCACCGGCGGCCTCGGAGGCTTCCGCGGAGACCTCCTCGCGGACCGAGCGGCTGTCGCGTGTGGTCATCCGGTTCGCGGGCGACTCCGGAGACGGCATGCAGCTGACGGGTGACCGGTTCACGTCGGAGACGGCGTCGTTCGGCAACGACCTGTCGACGCTGCCGAACTTCCCCGCCGAGATCCGCGCCCCCGCCGGAACCCTGGGCGGGGTCTCCTCCTTCCAGCTGCACTTCGCGGACCACGACATCCTCACGCCCGGCGACGCCGTGGACGTGCTGGTGGCGATGAACCCGGCGGCTCTGAAGGCCAATCTGGCGGACCTGCGTCCGGGCGGTGAACTCCTCGTCAACAGCGACGAGTTCGACTCGCGTGCGCTGACGAAGGCCGGGTACGACGCCTCGCCGCTGGACGACGACTCCCTCCAGGGCTACCGGCTCCACCCGGTGCCGCTGACCAGCCTGACGGTGGAGGCACTGAAGGAGTTCGGGCTCAGCCGCAAGGAGGCGCAGCGCGCGAAGAACATGTTCGCGCTGGGCCTGCTGTCGTGGATGTACCACCGGCCCACCGAGGGCACGGAGAAGTTCCTGAAGTCGAAGTTCGCCAAGAAGCCGGAGATCGCGGCGGCCAACATCGCCGCGTTCAAGGCCGGCTGGAACTTCGGCGAGACCACGGAGGACTTCGCGGTCACCTACGAGATCGCCCCGGCCGCGGACACCTTCCCGTCCGGCACCTACCGCAACATCTCCGGCAACCTCGCCCTGTCCTACGGGCTGCTCACCGCCGCCCGGCAGGCCGATCTGCCGCTGTTCCTGGGCTCGTACCCGATCACGCCGGCCTCGGACATCCTGCACGAGCTGTCCAGGCACAAGAACTTCGGGGTGCGCACGTTCCAGGCCGAGGACGAGATAGCGGCGGCGGGCGCGGCGCTGGGCGCGGCCTTCGGCGGCTCGCTGGCGGTGACCTCCAACTCGGGTCCCGGGATGGCGCTCAAGAGCGAGACCATCGGCCTCGCGGTCGCCCTGGAGCTGCCGATGGTCATCGTCGACATCCAGCGCGGCGGCCCGTCCACCGGTCTGCCGACCAAGACCGAGCAGGCGGACCTGCTGCAGACGATGTACGGCCGCAACGGCGAGGCGCCGGTGCCGATCGTCGCCCCGCGCACCCCGGCGGACTGCTTCGACGCGGCGCTGGAGGCGGTGCGCATCGCGGTGACGTACCGCACGCCGGTCTATCTGCTCTCCGACGGCTACCTGGCCAACGGGGCGGAGCCGTGGCGCATCCCGGAGCTGCATGAACTCCCGGACCTGCGGGTGAACTTCGCCGACGGACCCAACCACACCCTGGAGGACGGCACCGAGGTCTTCTGGCCGTACAAGCGGGACCCGCTGACGCTGGCCCGCCCGTGGGCGATCCCGGGCACGCCGGGTCTTGAGCACCGCATCGGCGGCATCGAGAAGCAGGACGGCCCCGGCAGCATCTCCTACGACCCCGCCAACCACGACTTCATGGTCCGCACCCGGCAGGCCAAGGTCGACGGCGTGTGGGTGCCGGACGTCGAGGTCGACGACCCGCACGGGGCCAACACGCTGGTGCTGGGCTGGGGTTCGACGTACGGCCCGATCACCGCCGCCGTGCGCCGGCTGCGCAGGGCCGGGGAGCCGGTCGCGCAGGCGCACCTGCGCCACGTCAGCCCCTTCCCGCGCAACCTCGGCGAGGTGCTGAAGCGCTACGAGCGGGTCGTGGTGCCCGAGATGAACCTCGGCCAGCTCGCCACCCTGCTGCGCGCCCGCTACCTCGTCGACGTGCACAGCCACACCCAGGTCAGCGGCATGCCGTTCAAGGCCGAGCAACTCGCCGCGGTGCTGAAGGAGGAGATCCATGCGGCTTGAACTGTCGGCCCGAGACTTCAAGTCCGACCAGGAGGTGCGCTGGTGCCCCGGGTGCGGTGACTACGCCATCCTCTCCGCGGTGCAGGGCTTCATGCCCGAACTCGGGGTGGCGCGGGAGAACATCGTCTTCATCTCCGGGATCGGCTGCTCCTCGCGCTTCCCGTACTACATGAACACGTACGGGATGCACTCCATCCACGGCCGTGCCCCGGCGATCGCGACGGGCCTCGCGGTGAGCCGGCCGGACCTGAGCGTGTGGGTGGTCACCGGTGACGGCGACGCGCTGTCCATCGGCGGCAACCACCTGATCCACGCCCTGCGGCGGAACGTGAACCTGAAGATCCTGCTGTTCAACAACCGCATCTACGGGCTCACCAAGGGCCAGTACAGCCCCACTTCGGAACTCGGCAAGATCACCAAGTCGACGCCGATGGGCTCGCTGGACGCCCCTTTCAACCCGGTGTCGCTGGCGATCGGCGCGGAGGCGTCCTTCGTGGCGCGGACCGTCGACTCCGACCGCAAGCACCTCACCGAGGTGCTGCGCGCCGCGCACCAGCACCCCGGTACCGCGCTGGTGGAGATCTACCAGAACTGCAACATCTTCAACGACGGCGCCTTCGAGGTCCTCAAGGACCGGCAGCAGGCGCAGGAGTCGGTGATCCGGCTGGAGCACGGCAGGCCGGTCCGCTTCGGGGCCGACGGCGCCAAGGGAGTCGTACGGGACCGGGCGACCGGCGACCTGAGGGTGGTCGAGGTGACGCCGGAGAACGAGGCCGACGTCCTCGTGCACGACGCGCACGCCGCCTCCCCCACCACCGCCTTCGCGCTGTCCCGGCTCGCCGACCCGCAGACCCTGCACCACACGCCGATCGGTGTCTTCCGGGACGTCGAACGGCCTGTCTACGACACCACGATGGCCGACCAGCTGGAGGCCGCCGTCGAGCAGCACGGCAAGGGCGACCTCGCCGCCGTCCTGGCCGGAAGCGACACATGGAGCCGCTGATCCGCTCCCGACCCGCACTGCCCTTTCGTAAGGAGACCCAGTGAGCTCTGCCGCTGCCGCACACTCCGAGTGGTTGCTGACAACCGTCATCGGCGGCATCGCACTGGCGCTGCTGGTGGGCGTCGCCTTCGCGGCAGCCGCCCGCCGGATCCGCCAGCCCGCGGTCGTCGGTGAGATCGCCGCGGGCATCTGTCTCGGTCCGAGTCTGCTCGGGCTGCTGCCCGGCGACCTGCCCGAGAAGTTCTTCCCGGCCGAGGCGCGGGCCCACCTGGGCACCGCCGCCCAGATCGGGCTGATCCTGTTCATGTTCGTCATCGGCTGGGAGTTCGACGGCACCAGCTTCAGCGGCCGCCGCAAGTCCACCGGCATTATCTGGCTGAGCTCGATCGCCTGCCCGCTGGCCCTCGGCATGGGCCTCGCCGCACTCATCTACGGCACCTACGGCACGGTGAACGGCAAAGAGACCGGCATGTTCGAGTTCACGCTGTACCTGGGCGTGGCGATGTCGATCACCGCGTTCCCGGTGCTGGCCCGGATCGTCGCCGACCAGGGGCTGCAGTTCAGCCGGGCCGGCGCGCTGTCGCTGGCGCTGGCCGCCGCCGACGACGTGCTCGCCTGGTGCATGCTCGCCCTGGTGGTGGCGCTGGTGACGGCGAGCGGCACGGGTGCCTTCGTGACCATGCTGCTGTGGTCGCTGGTGTACGTGGCGGGCATGCTGTGGGTCGTCAAACCGGCGCTGCGCAAGCTGACGGACCGGCTGCCGCAGACACCCGGCCCGCAGATCATGGTGATCGCCGCCTGTGGTGCCTTCGGCTCGGCCTGGCTGACCTCCGAGATCGGTATCCACGCCATCTTCGGCGCCTTCTTCTTCGGTCTGGTCATGCCGCGCGACCGCCGTCTGATGCAGTCGGCGTTCGGGCCGATGGAGAGCGCCAGCAAGCTGCTGCTGCCGCTGTTCTTCGTGGTGACGGGGCTGTCCGTGGACCTCACCACGATCACCGGACAGGGCCTGCTGGTGATGCTGGCGGTCATCGCGGTCGCCTGTGTCGGCAAGCTCGGCGGGGTGGCGATCCCGGCCCGGCTCACGGGGATGAACTGGCGCGACGCCACCGTGCTCGGGCTGCTGATGAACACCCGCGGCCTGACCGAGCTGGTGATCCTCAACGTAGGTCTCCAACTGGGGCTGCTCACCGTGGAGTTGTTCAGCGCCATGGTGATCATGGCGCTGGTCACCACCGCGATGGCGGCGCCCCTGCTGTCCGCCCTGCTGGCCCGCCAGAACGAGCGCGCCCACGAGGAACTGCTGAATTCCCGGCCCGCGGTTTCCGCGATCCCTTCTCCCAAATAGTCGAAAGGCAGGCACGCGCCATGGACTTCGCCTGGACCGAGGAACAGCGGCAGGCATACGACGACACGCTGGCCGCCGTGCGCGAGGCGTTCCCGCCCAGTGACGGCACGGCCGAGTACTACCACCGCGGGGACTGGAAGACGCTCGGGCAGCTCGGCCTGCTGGGGCTCTCGGTGCCGGCCGACTACGGCGGCCGCGGGCTCGGCGCGCTGGACACGGCACGGCAGGTGGAGGCCCTGGGGCGCGGCTGCGACCGCACGGGGCTGGTCTTCGGCGCCTCCGCGCACCTGTTCGCCTGCGCGATGCCGATCGTCGACTTCGGTTCCCCGGCCGTGAAGTCCCGGGTGCTGCCCGGGATGTGCACCGGCGAGCTGATCGCGGGCAACGCGATGACCGAGGACGAGGCCGGTTCGGACGTCTCCAAGCTGGCCACGGTCGCCGAGCGCACCGACGGCGGCTGGATCCTCAACGGCGAGAAGAGCTTCGTCACCAACGGCCCGGCCGCCGATGTGTTCACCACGTACGCGACGACCGACCCCAAGGCGGGCTATCTCGGTGTCACCGGGTTCGTGGTCGAGCGCGGCGCGCCCGGACTGACCGTCGGGGAGCCCTTCGACAAGATGGGCATGTCCCAAGTACCGGCCGGGCGGCTGACGTTCGAGAACTGCTTCGTGCCGGACGACCAGGTGCTCGGCGAGGAGGGCCAGGGCGGCTTCATCTTCCAGCACTCCATGGGCTGGGAGCGGTGCTGTCTGTTCGCCGGGTTCCTCGGGCTCGCCGACCATCTGCTGGACCGGGCCGTGGAACAGGCCCGCACCCGCAGGCAGTCGGGGCGCCGGATCTCCCGCTTCCAGGCCGTCTCGCACCGGATCGCGGACATGAAGCTGCGCACCGAGAGCGCCCGGCTGCTGCTGTACCGGGCCGCCTGGGAGATGGACCGGGGCGGCCCGGCGACCCTGTGGATCGCCCTGTCCAAGCTGGCCGTCTCGGAGGGCGTGATCACCACCGCGCTGGACGCGGTCCGGCTCTTCGGCGGACGCGGCTATCTGCGCTCCGAGGGCATCGAGGCCGCGCTGCGGGACGCGGTGCCCTCCGTCATCTTCTCCGGCACGTCGGACATCCAGCGCGACATCATCTCCAGGGAGCTGGGACTATGAGCACCAACGTCAGCCTGCACCGCCTGCTGTACGACTCCGCCCGGCGCTATCCGTACTCGGTGGCGGTGCACGGGGCGGACGGCCCCATCGACTACCGCAAGCTCGACCGGCTCGCCGACCGGTACGCCGCGGCCCTGCGCGAGAGCGGGGTGGGAGTCGGCGACCGCGTGATCATATGGAGTCACAAGAGCGTCGACGCCATCGCCGTGATGCAGGGCGCGCTGCGCATCGGCGCCCTGTACGTGCCGGTCACCGGCTCCAACCCGCCCGCCCGGGTGGCGCGGATCGCGGCCGGCTGCGAACCCAAGCTGGTCGTGGCCGACGACGGCGGCGTGCAGCGGGCCCAGGCGGCCGGGTTCGACGCGGCGCCGCTGGCCGGTTTCGAGGAGCTGCGCGGCCGGGCCGAGGAGGGCGCGCGCCCGACCCACTACAAGAACGAGCCGGACGACCCGGCGTACATCCTCTACACCTCGGGCTCCACCGGTGAGCCCAAGGGCGTGATGATCAGCCACCGCAACGCGCTGGCGTTCGTGGACTGGGCGGTGGAGGAGCTCCAGCTCACCGTCTCCGACCGGCTGTCCAACCACGCGCCGTTCAACTTCGACCTGTCCGTCTTCGACCTGTACGGCGCCTTCGCCGCCGGCGCCTCGGTGCACCTGGTGCCCGAGGAACTGGCGTACGCGCCCGTGCAGTTGGCGGAGTTCATGCGGCAGCGACTGATCACCGTCTGGTACTCGGTGCCGTCCGCGATCAGCCTGATGATGCGCGAGGGCGGCCTGCTGGACGGTCCCCCGCCGTCGTCGCTGCGGGTCTGTCTGTTCGCCGGCGAGCCGTTCGCCATCCACCACGTCCAGGAACTGCGCAAGGCCTGGCCCGGGGTGCGGCTGCTGAACTGGTACGGCCCGACCGAGACCAATGTGTGCACCTCCTACGAGGTCACCGAGGCCGACCTGGAGCGGGAGTCGCCGCTGCCGATCGGCAAGGCCTGCTCCGGTGACACCGTCACGCTGGACGGCGTGGAGAACGGTGAGGGCGAGGTCGTCGTCACCGGTCCGACGGTGATGCTGGGCTACTGGGGGCGCGGCCCCCACGAGGGCCCGTACCGCACGGGCGACATCGCCCGCCTGGACGCGGACGGGAACCTGGAGTACGTCGGTCGCCGCGACCACATGGTCAAGGTCCGCGGCAACCGGATCGAGCTGGGCGAGATCGAGGCGGCCATCGGCACCCTCGAATCCGTCGCCGAGGTGACGGTTCTGGTGATCGGCACCGGCCTCACGTCCCAACTGCACGCGGTCGTCGTCCCCTCGCCGGGGCAGCGGCCCTCCCTGCTCGCCATCAAACGCCGTTGTGCGGAAAGGTTGCCCACCTATATGAACATCGACCGTTTGCACATCGCCGAGGACCTGCCGAGGACACCGAACGGCAAGCTGCACCGCGCCGCGCTGGTGACGGCCGTAGAGGCGGGTGAGCTGTGATGCAGACCGCCATGCCCACGCTGGCCCAGTCCGTCGACATCCAGCTGTTCCGTACCGTCATGGCCTCGCTGGCCAGCGGTGTCTCCATCGTGACCACCCTGGACAAGGAGGACGAGCCCCGCGGGCTGACCTGCTCCGCGGTGTGCAGTGTCTCGGTGGACCCGCCGCTGCTGCTGGCCAGCGTCAGCAACCGCAGCGGCACCCTGCGCGCGGTGCTGGACCGGGCCCAGTTCTCCGTCAACATCCTCGGTTCGCAGGGCCAGATGGCGTCCCAGCTGTTCGCCTCGGGCGCCCAGGACAAGTTCGAGCGGGTCCGCTGGACCGCCGGCCCGGTGACCGGGACGCCGCTGCTGGCGGTCACGGTCGGGCACGCGGAGTGCGAGCTGCACGACGCGGTGGAGGCCGGCGACCACACCCTGCTGATCGGCCGGGTGGTGGGCGGCGGCAGCGCGGAGGAGCGGTTCCCGCTCACCTACTGGCGGGGCAGCTACGCCCGGCTGCTGCCGTCCTCGGCGGCCTGACCCACCGAGCGGCACCTCAAGAACCCGGCGTGGCCCCACCCACGCCGGGTTCTGGTGTGTGCGGGACAGCACGAAAGGACGGTGCCGCCGCGGGATGCGGCGGCACCGTCCTGCAGGGGGTCGGTCTCTCAGCGCGAGGACGCCGAGGTCACCGAGGTCACGTTGTCCCGGGTCAGCAGGCGGCGGAAGTCCGCGGGGGCGGCGGTCTTGACCCACCACAGCATCTTCAGCCGCTTGGGGATGGTGAAGTGGTAGACCCGGGCGTCCGGGTCGCCGAAGGCGTACAGCGGCGGGATGAACTTCTCCCGGCGCAGTTCGGCGAAGATGCTCTCCGCGGCGGGGCTCGGCCGCAGGTCGCCCGAGCCGACCCGCTCGATGGTCCGCAGCGACCGGTCGATGACCCCGCGCAGCCCCTCGGGGACGTGGAACCAGATGCCGCCCAGCTCGAAGCGCTCCACGGCCGACCAGTCCCGCCCGGCGCTCGACTCGCAGTCCAGCCGGGCCCGCTTGAGCGAGAGGTCGGCGAGGATCTGCCAGAGCAGCCAGACCCGGGAGAAGGCGTTGTAGAGCTGGAAGTCCCGGGCGGCGGTGCGGGCGCAGGCCAGCCAGCGGTCGTTGAAGGCGGCCAGCTCGTCCTGGAAGGCGGCCACCTTGGCGAACGGCGCGACGGAGAAGTCGTCGCGGCGCACGGCCGGGACGAGGACACCGGCCAGCGCGTGCACGACCTCGGTGGCCATGGTGACGTCGCGGGAGAGGAACAGGTCGTTGCGGGAGGCGGTGCGCTCCAGCGCGAACCAGCGGTCCCCGTAGGTCCTCGCGGCCGTGCGCTGCCACAGCGGGGCGTTGGTCCAGGGGCGGACCGCGGTCGCGGAGGCGAACTGCTTGTCCAGGTCGGGGAATTGCTCCACGACGGTGCGGAACGCCTTCTCCGGGTCGTCGGGGAGGTGGCCCCAGCGGTCGGGGTCGAGGCTGAGGGTGACCCCGGTGGCCGGGTTGGCGCCGCCGGGGTGGTTGTCGAAGCGGACCAGCTGGATCCAGCCGCCGTCGAAGAGGTGGTGGACGGTGCCCTCGGACCAGGCGGTGGCCTTCGGGTACTCCGTGACGGGCCGTACGTCCTCGAAGGGGGTCACGCCGGTCATGTGGGTGGCGATGACCCGGGACCGCAGCGACAGCCGCGGCTCGGGGTCGTCGCCGCCGTTGCGGGCCACCAGGAAGGAGCCGGGTCCGCTGACGTCGACCAGGTAACGGGCCTTCCACACATGCCCGTCGGTGGTCTCGATCCGTGCCCCGTCCTCCTCGGTCCAGGCGTCGGTGGCGTGCACCCCGTGCGGCAGGATCGCGGCACCGTAGCGGTGGGCGATGCGCAGGGTGTACGCGTCGACGGTGCGCCGCTCCAGGTGCCACTCGGCGTGCTCGCCGGGCACGTTGAACTGGATGCTCTCCTCGGGGTTCTGCCGCTGTCCGACCCGGTGGTGGAGGAAGCCGAGGCTCTTCTTGACGCCGCTGTCGCGCCGTACGTCCGCCGGCAGGTCCGGGAACAGGCCGAAGGCGGCGATCTCCGGGATGTCGAAACGCTTGGCCAGCAGCAGGAACACCTCGGCCGTGTAGGGCACGGTGGTCTCGCCGGACGGCTCGCTGCGGTCCTCGGCGCCCGGCACCACGAGCACCCGTACGCCCTGCCGGGCCAGCACGGCGGCGAGCAGGCCGCCGGCCATGGTGCCCCCGAGTACCGCGACGTCGTACCTCTCCCGGAAGTCCGCGGGAGGAGCCGCGCGGTCGCCGTCGGGGGCGGTTCGGTTGATCTTCATGGGTTCAACTCCCCTCGGTTCTCTCCCTGGACACACGCGTGGGCGCCGGTCCCGTGGGGACCGGCGCCCCTCGCGCGGTCAGAAGATGCGCTTGCCGCGCAGCTTCGCCTTGACGGCCTCCCGCCCGTTGCCCGTCATCATCCGCTTGACGACCGGGTCGGCCTCGGTGCGCAGCCAACGGGCGGTCTTCAGGATGGTCTTGGGGCCCGGGATCATGAAGCGCAGCGTGCGCTCGGAGAAGCCGAAGTTCTTCGGCACGAAGTTCACGGACTGAAGCTGCTCGTAGATGGTGTCGGCGGCCTCGCGGGCGGTGATCTTCCCCGCCTCGTACTCGTCCACCTGCCCGATCATGAGGTCGTACAGGTCCTTGAAGCCGTCGTGGTCCGGCCAGTACAGGCCGAGGTGCGGGGCCTTCTCCAGGTCCTTGAAGTGCTGCTCGTTGCCGTCCTTGAAGTACTTGAACAGGCCCTCGGAGAGCCGGTAGGTGCCCGCGTTGGCGCCCCAGGCCCACATCCGGTAGACGGCGGTCCACAGGTCGTAGTCGCTCCAGGAGATGAAGGAGGCGTTGACCAGGGAGTCGTTGTAGTCGAACAGGCCCTGCTGCATGCGGTCGACGTAGTCGAAGCGCTCGCGGGAGAAGTCACCGTCCTTGACGGCCTCCAACAGCCGCCAGGTGAGGCTGTTGATGGCCTCGGCGGTGTTGGACAGGCCGCGCGAGTACAGCGGGTCGAGGAAGCCGGCCGCGTGCGAGAGCAGGAACCAGCGGTCTCCGGCGCACTGGCGCGAGGAGTACTGGAGGCGGTCGGTGGAGACCCAGTTGCGGACCGCCTTGGCGCCCTCGTACTGGCGGGCGATGTCCGGGAAGCGGGAGGCGTAGGAGAAGAACTCCTCCTCCGGCGTCATGTCCGCGGACTTGGGGTACTTGCGCGGGTCGAGGGTGAGGCCGACGCTGCACAGCGGGTTGCGGGACCACTCGTGGTTGTCGAAGCCGATCACCCAGAACCAGCCGCGCTCGAACATGTGGTGCACGGTGCCCTGGTACCAGGGGGAGGGCGGGGTGTCCTCCTTGCTGCGGTGGGTGAACAGCTCGTCGGTGCGCCGCACGTTGGTCATGTGGTTCCACATGGACCGCGAGTGGTGCTTGAACCGGCAGGGGTCCTCGCGCAGGTTGAACTTGTCCGCGAGCGGGGACCGGTAGCCGCTGGCGTCGACGACGTAACGGGCGCGGTACTGCTCGCCCGCGGCGGTGGAGAGGGTGACCCCGCTGTCGTCGAAGTCGATGTCGGAGACCCGGAAGTTCTGCCGCGCGTGGGCGCCGTACTTCAGGGCCGTGTGGAACATGTAGAGGTCGGTGTCCTGCCGGTACAGGTGGCTCGCCTCGTGCAGCAGGCCGGGCGTGCCGAACTGGTTGACCTCCTGCGGGTCCTGCTCCTGGCCCTCGTGGTGGAGCAGGAAGCTGAAGTGCTTCTTCACCCCGAACTTGGGGCCGAGCACCTTGGTGCTGTTGGTGAAGGTGGCCAGCGTCTTGATCTCGGGCACGTCGTAGCGCTCGGCTATCGTGCGCAGGCACACCAGGGTGTACGGGATGGTGGACTCGCCGATCGCGAAGCGCGGGTGGGCCGAGGCGTCCAGGAGCAGGACCTTGACGCCGTTGCGGGCCAGGACGGCGGCGAGCATGGAGCCGGCGATGCCGGACCCCAGGATCGCCACGTCGTACACCGGCTCCGGGCCGCTGACCAGGGCGGGGCTGTCGGACACGGGGAACTCCTCAGGCTTGTCGGGCTGCTGGTTGCGGGATCCGGGGGTGCGGTCACTCGGGCTCGGGGACCCGGAAGGCCCGCCCGATCACCGGCCAGCCCGCGACCGTGTGCTTGAGCTCCTCGGCCAGCTGGAACTCGTCGCGGTCGAAGCGCTTCTTCATGAAGAGCGTGAGCCCTTCCCAGGTCAGGTCGCCGATCTCCTTGGGCGCCCTGGTGCGCGACCAGTGCAGGGTCTTGGCCAGCTTGACGGGGGTGACGTCCGTCCAGTGGTTGTCGGGGTCGGCGAGGCCGAACACCGGCGGGATGTAGTCGGCCTTGCCGAGCAGCGTCATGATGTGGTCGGCGGCCTCGCGCTCCTCGCGGCGCCCGTGCTGCACGTCCTGGATCGCCTCGCTCATCCCCTTGAGCAGCTCGCGCAGGGGCGCGTAGTCGGGGATGGCGCCGTCCGGGGCCTGGCGCTCCAGCCGCTCCAGGACCTTCGGGTCGTGGTCCTCCAGGAACCAGGCGTAGGCACGGTTGATCTCGAAGGTGGCGAGCGCCTGGCCGAGCACCCAGGAGCGGTAGTAGGCGTTCCACAGGAACCAGCTCTTGGTGGAGGTGTAGGCGTTGGCGACGAGGTCGTCGTTGAAGTCGAGCAGGCCCTGCTCCAGCTCCTGGACGTACTCGAAGCGTTCGACGGCGAAGTCGTCGTCCTTGATGGCGTCCAGCAGCCGCCAGGTCAGCGCGTGGATGATCTCCATGGTGTTGGACAGACCGCGGGAGAACAGCGCGTCCACGAAACCGGCCGCGTGCGAGGTCAGGCACCAGCGGTAGCCGACGGTCTGCTTGGAGGAGTACTGCAGCCGCTCGGTGCGCACCCAGTCCCGGGTGGTGATGGCGCCCTCGAACTGCGGGGCGATGTCCGGGTACTTGGCGATGAACCGGCGGAACTCCTCCTCCGGGGAGCAGTCCGGCACCGGGTGGATCCGCGGGTCGAGGTTGAGACCCACGCTGCACAGCGGGTTGGTGGCGCGCGGGTGGTTGTTGAAGGGGATGACCCACATCCAGCCGCCCTCGAACATGTGGTGCAGGGTGCCCTGGCTCCACGGACTGGGGTTCTTGTGGCTGCCCTTGGGGACGGTCTCCTCCCACGGCTTGACCCCGATCATGTGCGTGAAGAGCGAGCGCGACTGGTGGCGCAGCCGGCTCGGCTCCTCGCGCAGCCCGAACTTCTCCGCCAGCGGCGAGCGGTGGCCGCTCGCGTCGACGAGGAACTTCACCCGCACCGGGTCGCCGGTGGTGGGGATGACCGTCACCCCGTCGTCGTCGAACTCGGCGTCCACGATCTTCGTCTGCTGGCGGACCTCGGCGCCGTACTTGATGGCCACGGTGAGCATCCAGGCGTCGACGTCCTGGCGGAAGAAGTGGTTCTCGGTGTGGGTGATCTTCGGGATCGGGAACTCGTTGGTCTCCAGCGGGTTCTGCCGGGCGCCCTCGCGGTGGTAGAGGAAGCCGAAGTTGCGCTTGACCCCGCAGTTCGTGGAGATCTTCGACTGCACGGACTCGAACGTGGTGAGCCATTTGATCTCGGGAACCCCGTACCGCTCGCTGACCAGCCGCATCAGCATCGAGGTGTACGGGATGGTGGACTCCCCGATGGCGAAGCGAGGGTGCGTACCCGCGTCGAGGACGAGCACCTTCGCGCCGTTGCGGGCGAGGCAGGCGGCCAGCGTGGTGCCCGCCAGGCCCGAACCCAGGATGGCCACGTCGTACTGCGGCGACGTAGGGTGCTTCGAGCGAGTCGGCATGAGCCTCTCCTTGGTCGATCCCGGCATCCGTTTCGGCCAAGCTAGGACCACCGGCTCAAGCCCCACTCAGCCACGGCTCAGGGAGCCGCCGCGCACCGCTACGGCCTCGCCCGCGGCGCGGGTCAGTCCTGGATCCACCTCCGGTAGGCGAGGGACAGTTCCTGGGCGCGGCTGCGCGGGCCGGCCCAGGCGCAGTAGCCGTCGGGGCGGACCAGCACGACCTCGGGCTCGCTCCAGGGGCCGGAGTCCGCGACGATCCGGCCGCGCAGCCGGAGCAGGATGCCCTCGCCCTCGGCCGCCGAGGGCAGCACCGGGGCGCCGTCCCCGCGCTCGATGAGCACGAACCCGCCGTGGCGCAGCACTTCGTGCAGGTGCTGCGGGCCGCCGGGCCCGGCGATCCTCAGGTCGGGGACGCGGGTGCCGGCCAGGGGCGAGGCGCCGACGGCGGACACCATGGAGGGGTAGCGGGTGGCGATGCCGGAGAGGTGTCCGACGGCGACCTGGTGGGTCCTGGGGATGCGGCTGGCCAGGGTCATCACGGCCTTGCGGGCGACCCGGGCGGGCAGCTTGTCGGAGGTCATCATGCGGGTGGCGATGTCCGTCACCTTGATCACGCCCTGGGACACCCGGCGCCGTTCCAGCGCGTACGTGTCGAGGATGTCGTCGCAACTGCGCCCGTTGATCACGGCGGCGAGCTTCCAGCCGAGGTTCATGGCGTCCTGGATACCGAGGTTGAGGCCCTGTCCGCCGAGCGGGGAGTGCACGTGCGCGGCGTCCCCGGCGATGAGCATGCGTCCCTGGCGGTAGAAGGAGGCCTGCCGTTCCTGGATGTGGAAGCGGGAGGTCCACAGCGGTTCGCTGGGCCGCATGTCCCGTCCGAACAGCTTGGCGAGGGTCTGGTCGACCTCGGCGAGCGTGACCGGGTCGTCGGACCAGGGCTTCTCCCGGTCGATGACGCCCATGCGGTACCAGCCGTTGCCGAAGTCGGTCGCGACCACGAGCCCCGCGCGGCCGACGCGGATCAGGAGCTGGTCGTCGAGCGGGGTGCCGAGCTTCACATCGGCCACGATGATCGTGTACGGGTAGGTGGCGCCGGTGAAATCGGCGCCCATCGCCTCCCGCACCCGGCTGCGCGAGCCGTCGCAGCCGACGAGGTAGGAGGCGCTCTCCTGCCAGGTGCGGCCGTCCTGCTCCAGGGTGCAGTGGACAAGACCGCCGGCCTGGCGGCAGTCGGTGAGGCTGACCCCGCGGTCCACGACCACGCCGAGGGCGGTGGCGCGCTTCTCCAGGACCTCCTCGGTCTCCCCCTGCGGGATGATCGTCAACTGCCCGTAGTCGGTGGCCAGTTGGCCCATGTCGAACAGGGACTGCCCGAGGGACACCCGTACCCGCGGGATCGGGTTGGCGCGGGCCAGTACCTCGTCGGCGACGCCGCGCATGTTGAGGACCTCCATGGTCCTGCCGTGCAGTCCCAGTGCCCGGGACTCCCGTGTGCGGTCCTCGCGCCGTTCCACGACCCGGCAGCGCACGCCCGCGAGGGCGAGTTCACCGGCCAGCATCAGCCCGGTGGGACCGGCACCGGCGACGATCACGTCGTATGCGGCGGTCTTGTCGTTCACTGCGTTGACCTCTCTCTACGGCCCCCTGGGCGGGCCCGTCGACTCCTTCGCGACCGGTGCGCGAGAAACGGCTCGCATCATCCGGTCGGTCGCGGAACCGACCGGGCCCGCAGGAGGTGCTGGAAGATCCGCTTGCCCTTCGGGAAGCGCTCGATCGCCCCGGCCGATGTCCCACCGTTCCGTCCGCGCGGACGGCGGGACCCGTCCGGCGTCAACTGACGTTGTGGGCCCGGTGCTTGATGATCCGCCCGACCACCGGCCAGTAGGCGGCCATGTGCTTCAGCTCCTCGGTGACCTTGAACTCCTCCTGGTCGAACCGCTTGCGCAGGAAGAGGGTCAGGCCCTCGTAGACGAGGTCCCCGATCTCGTCGGGAGCGTCTTTCTTCGCCCACTTGAGGGTCTGCAGGACCTTCAGTGTGGTGGCGTCCGTCCAGTGGTTGTCGGGGTCGGCCAGGCCGAAGGCGGGCGGTACGAAGTCGGCGGCGCGCAGTTGCCGCAGGATCTCGTCCGAGGTCTCCCGCGGGTCCGCCTCGCCCTTCTGCACGGCCTGCACGAGGGTGCTGACGTTCTTCAGCAGCCGGCGCACCGGGGCGTGGTCGGGGATCGCGCCGTCGGGTGCCTGGCGTTCCAGGCGGGCGAGCCCGGCCGGGTCCCGGCTGTCGAGGAAGGTGGCGTAGGCGCGGTTGATCTCGAAGGTGGCGAGGATCTGGCCGAGCGACCACACCCGGAACCAGGCGTTCCAGAGGAACCAGCTGCCGAACGAGGTGTAGGCGTTGGCGACGAGGTCGTCGTTGAAGTCGAGCAGGCCCTGCTCCAGCTCCTGGACGTACTGGAAGCGCTCGACGGAGAAGTCGTCCTCCTTGATGGCGTCCAGCAGGCGCCAGCCCAGGGCGTGGATGATCTCCATGGTGTTGGACAGGCCGCGGGAGAACAGGGCGTCCACGAAGCCGGCCGCGTGCGAGGTCAGGCACCAACGGTAGCCGACGGTCTGCTTCGAGGAGTACTGGAGCCGTCCGGTGCGCACCCAGTCGCGGGTGGCGACGGCGCCCTCGAACTGCGGGGCGATGTCCGGGTACTTGGCGATGAACCGGCGAAACTCCTCCTCCGGGGAGCAGTCCGGGACCGGGTGGATGCGCGGGTCCAGGTTCAGGCCCACGCTGCACAGCGGGTTGGTGTGCAACGGGTGGTTGTCGAAGGGGATGACCCACATCCAGCCGCCCTCGAAGAGGTGGTGCAGGGTTCCCTCGCTCCACGGGCTGGGGTTGTGGTGCGTGCCCTTGGGCACGGTGTCCTCGTACGGCTTCACCCCGATCATGTGCGTGAACAGGGAGCGCGACTGGTGACGCAGCCGGCTCGGCTCCTCACGCAGCCCGAACTTCTGCGCCAGCGGGGAGCGGTGGCCGCTCGCGTCCACGATGAACTTCACGCGCACCGGGTCGCCCTGGTCCGGGATGACGGTGACGCCGTCGTCGTCGATGTCGACGTCCATGACCTTCGTCTGCTGGCGGACCTCGGCACCGTACTTGAGGGCGACGTTCAGCATCCAGGCGTCGGTGTCCTGGCGGAAGAAGTGGTTCTCGGTGTGGGTGATCTTCGGGATCGGGAACATGCTGGTTTCCAGCGGGTTCTGCCGGGCGCCCTCGCGGTGGTAGAGGAAGCCGAAGTTGCGCTTGACCCCGCAGTTGGTGGTGATCTTCGACTGGACCGCCTCGAAGGTGGTCAGCCACTTGACCTCCGGTACGCCGTACCGCTCGCTGACCAGTCGCATCATCATCGAGGTGTACGGGATGGTGGACTCGCCGATGGCGAACCGCGGGTGCAGTCCGGCATCGAGGACGAGCACCTTGGCGCCGTTGTTGGCGAGGCAGGCGGCCAGCGTGGTTCCGGCCAGGCCGGAGCCCAGGATGGCCACGTCGTACTGCGGTGCATGGGGGCTCTTGGGGCTGAGGCCGTCTCGGGGCATGAGCCTCTCCTTGGTCGTTTTCAGCCGTCAGGGCTACGGATCCCGGCCAAGGTAGGTTTCGCACCTCAAAGACAACTCATATTCCGGTCATTTCAACGGTACATGCATGGCGAGAAATCAATCGTTAAAGAAAAAAGGGCGGTCGACCTCCCCGAAAAAGAGGCCGACCGCCCGGGGGCGCACACGGTGAAGCGGCCGGCTCCCTCGCGGGGAGCCGGCCGCCCGGGCCGTGCGGGGTTGCCTCAGCCCATGTGCGCCACCGGGGCGCTGGTCTCACCGGGCCGCGGCCTGGGCGTGTTCATCATCGCCGCGATGACCACCGCACCGCAGGCCATGATGATGCCGGCCCAGGTGAAGGCGGTCGTGAACCCCTCGGTCATGGCCTGGTGGACCACCGCCGGGTTCTTCGCCTGTGCGGCGCGCTCGGCGAGGTACTCGGCCGCCGCGTCCGCCGCGAGCGTGCTGAGCAGCGCCGTACCGATCGAACCGCCGATCTGCTGCGCGGTGTTGACGGTGCCGGAGGCGACACCGGCGTGCTCGTCGGCGATCCGGTAGGTCGCGTAGTTCATCGCCGTCGCGATCACCAGACCCATGCCCGCGCCCTGGACGTACAGAGCGGGCGCGACCATGCCCCAGTACGAGGAACCCGGGTCGAGCGCGGCCAGCCAGAACAGCGCGCAGGCCGCGATGACCATGCCGGGCACCACGAGCGCGCGCGGCGGGGCCTTGGGGATCAGCTTGGTGGACACACCGCCGGCGAACATACCGACACCGAGCGGCAGCGGCAGGAACGCCAGACCGGTCTCCACCGGCGAGTACCCCTTGACGAGCTGGAGGTAGAAGGTGAGGAAGAACAGCGCGCCGAGCATGGCGATCATCGCCACACCGACCGCCAGGTAGGAGCTGCCCCGGGTGCGGTCCCGGATGACCGCGAGCGGCAGCAGCGGGTGCGAGGAGCGCGCCTCGACCGCGACGAAGGCGGCCAGCAGCACCGCGCCGGTGATGAACAGGCCCACCACCAGACCGGAGCCCCAGCCCTCGGACTCGGCCTCGCTGCACGCGTACACGACCGCGACGAGACCGCTGGTGACCAGCAGCACGCCGGGGATGTCCATCCGGGCGCGCACCGCGGCACGCTGCTCCGGACCCAGGTACAGCACACCGAACGCGGCGATGACGGCGATCGGCGCGTTCACGTACATGCACCAGGTCCAGTCCATGTACTCGGTGAGGATGCCACCGAGCAGCAGACCGATGACGGCCCCGGAGGCGACGATGCCGCCGAAGATGCTGAACGCCTTGGCGCGCTCCTTCTGGTCGGTGAAGTTCACCGAGATCAGGGAGAGCGCGGTCGGGGCGAGCAGCGCACCGAAGGCGCCCTGGAGGGCACGCGCGGTGAGCAGCATCTCGATGTTGGGAGCGGCACCGCCCAGGCAGGAGGCGACCGCGAAGCCCGCCAGTGCGATCAGGAAGGCCCGCTTGCGGCCGGTGTAGTCCGCGATCCGGCCGCCCAGCAGCAGAAGGCTGCCGAAGGCCAGGGTGTACGAGGTGACGACCCACTGCCGGTTCTCATTGGAGAAGCCGAGGTCGGCCTGCATCTCCGGCAAAGCGATGTTCACGATCGTGATGTCGAGAACCACCATCAGCTGGGCCAGGCAGATGAAGACGAGGGCCGTCCAGCGCTTGGGGTTCGCTAACGGGGCCGCTCCGACGGCGGTACCGCCGGGGACCCGGTCTTCGGATGTGGTCATGGGGGGAGATGCCTTTCTCCGTCGTGTTCCGCGGCCCCCTTCCGACGGGGGCCGCGGACCTTGGTTCGGCGGGGCGGGTCGGCCGCCGCAAGGGGCGGGGGCGTCACCGCTTCATGAATTCACCCGTTGATGGATTCATCCTGCCATGAATTATTCTCCCTGTGCGACGGTGCGGGCAAGTACCCAGTTCGGACCATCCACTCGAAGTACAGCGAGAGCAGTGACCCGTCGAGCGGCGGACAAGCGATGCCCGAGCCGGCCAGGCCCCGCAAGGTGTTCGTGGCGTCGTAGTCGATGGCCTCCTCGCCCCCGACGACGAACTCCTCCACCACCCCCATGACCGGGTGCAGCTCGTTGTCGTTGACGGCGAAGGAGTCCTGCAGCGCACGCCACCACTGCTCCACCGGCACCGTGCGGAACTCCCAGCCGTGCCGCTCCATCGCCTCCAGCAGTTCCTTGAAGGCCGCCTTGCGCCGGTTGACCAGGTGGTACGTCTGCCCCCACGCGTGCTCCTCGCGGGAGATCCGCACCAGCGCGGAGGTGACGTAGTCCACCGGGGTCATCTCGATCTCCAGATCGAGGTCCGGGGCCATTCCCAGCTGCACACATCCCTTGATCACACGGGTGGTGAAGTGGGTGGTGAGGCAGGCGCCGGTACGGGAGTCGCCGAGCACCCGGCCGGGCCGGTGCACATCGACCGGGATACCGCGCTCCTGCGCCTGGCGCACCAGCAGCTCGGCCGCCCACTTGGTCTGCACGTACCCGGTCACCAGCTTGCCGGCGCCGAGGATGTCGTCGTCCTCGGCGATCACGGTGCGGCCGTCGGCCGGGATGCCCCAGATGCCGTACGTCGAGACGTACGAGACCGGGATCTGCGTCGGACCGGCGCAGGCGAGCCGCAGGATCTCCTCGGTGCCCGAGAGGTTGGCGGGGCGCAACTGCTCGTACGTGTAGGAGAAGTTGACCCAGGCGCCGTTGTGGTAGATCCCGTCGAGCAGTCCGGCGAGCCGGGTGAACTCCGCCTCGTCCAGGCCCAGTCGGGGCTGTCCGAGGTCGCCGGGGACCACCTCGATGCGGGCCTCGGCGTCCTCGCGCCAGGGCAGGTACTGCTCCAGGTTCCGTTTGATCCGCTCCAGGCCCGACTCGGGGGTGTCGCAGCGGACCAGGCAGTGCACGGTGGCCCGGGTGGTGGCCAGCAACTCGTCGAGGATGTACGCCCCGAGGAAGCCGGTGGCACCGGTGAGCAGCACGTCGGTGGGGTCTGTGCAGCCCTTGCCGACGGGCCCGGCCGGCACGATCGCCGGGTCGAGGTTCACGTCGGCGGCGATCCGCGCCGGTTCCGTCCAGTCCGCGGCCGGTTCCGGGGCGGCCTCGCCCTCGCCGCCCAGCTCGGTGTCGAGCAGGCGCACCCAGTCCTCCAGCGTGGTCCGCTCGAAGAACTGACTCGGGCGCACGCTGATGCCCAGGTCGCCCTTGCAGCGCTTGACGACCTCCATGACCATCAGCGAGTCCAGGCCGTGCGACATCACGTCCGCCTCCGGCAGCACCGACTCCGGCGGCACCGCCAGCACCTCGCCGAGCACCTGCTGCAGATACCCGGTGAGCACGCCCGCCCGGCCCGCGGCGTCGGCGCCCTCCAGGGCCTGGAGCACCGCCGTGGACGTACCGCCGCCGGTGCCCTCGTCGATCTCCACGGTGCGCAGCACCGGGCGGTCGGCGCGGGCCTCCATGACCGGCTTGTACCGCGCCCAGTCGGCGGAGCACACCACGGCCTGCGGGGCGTCCTGGGCGAGCAGGGCGTTGAGCAGCTTCAGACACTGCGGTGCCGAGAGCATGCGCAGACCGGTGGAGGTCAGGAACTCCACGACGTCCGCGCCGAACAGATTGCTCGTCAGCTCCCACGGGCCCCAGCTCACGGTGAGCGCGGTCAGGCCCTGCGCGTGCCGGTACTCGGCGAGCGCGTCGAGGAAGGAGTTGGCGGCGGCATAGCTGGTCACGTGCTGCGAGCCCCAGGTCGCCGCGATGGAGGAGAAGCCGAGGAAGAAGTCCAGCTCCAGCCCCTCGGTGAGCTGGTGCAGCAGCCAGCCGCCGACCACCTTGGGCCGCCACACCGCGTCGTAGTCGCGCGGATCGTCGACCGGGATGTCCCGCAGGAACTGCGGCACCGACGTACCGGCCGCGTGCACCACACCGCGCAGCGGCATCAGGCCGGTGGCCAGGCCCTGCACGACCGGGAGCATCTCCTCGACGTCGTTGACGTCGGCGGCGACCACGTCGACCAGCACCCCGGTCTCCTCCAGCGCCGACACGAAGTCGACGCGCTCGCGCACGGAGTCGGTCAACCCGGGATCGTTCCACTGCTGCCTCGGCGGCAGCGGAGTGCGGCCGAGCAGCACGAGCTTGCCCGCGCCGCTGTCCGCGAGGTCGCGGGCGAGAGCCTGGCCGATGCCGCCGAAGGCGCCGGTGATCAGATAGGTGCCCTGCTTGTCGATGACCGGCCTGCGCCTCAACTCCTCGGCGCTCAGCGGGAACTTCACCAGCCGGGCGACCCGGCGGCCCGTGCCGCGCAGCGCCTGCTGGTCCTCCTCGGCGGTGTCGGCGAGCGCCGCGGCCAGCGCCGTACCCTCGTCGCTCTCCCCCGCGTCCGGGTCGAGGTCGATCGCACCGGCCCAGTGCTCGGGGTGCTCCAGCGCGATCGCCCGGCCAAGGCCCCACAGCGTCCCGGCGAACGGCGAGGTGACGCCCTGTTCGGGCAGCGCGGGCACGGCGCCGCGGGTGACCAGGCTGAGCCCGGTCCTCGTGCAGGCCGCGCGGGCGGACAGGCCCTGGACCAGGGCGACGGCGGCCAGTTCGGCGCGGTCGCGGAAGGCGGTGAGCGAGTCGGCGTCGGCGGCGTCGGGGCGCGGCGCGTCCAGGCCGGTCAGCAGGACGACCCGGTGCGGGGTGACACCGTCGGGCAGCCGGCCGAGCCAGTCGTCCAGATCGGGGGCGCCGGACTCCTCGATCCGGGCGTCCGCGCCGAGCGCCCGCAGCGCGGTCGCGAGCCGGCGGGCGGTGCCGGTGCGGTCGGGCACCAGCAGCCAGCCCTGCCCGGACAGGTCGGGCGCGGCGGCGGCCGGTTCGGTCTCCTGCCACTCCAGGCGGGTGAGCAGCTCCTCCGGGTCGCGCCAGGGGGCGGGCTCGGCGGGGGGCTTCGCGTCCTCGATGACCACCATCAGCTCGCGGATGCCGCCCAGGTAGGCGCCGTCCTCGGAGAACAGGTCGACGCTGCCGCAGACGGTGCCGGGGTCCTTGCCGGGCTGGGCGATGGCCCGTACGTAGCGGGCGGCCTGGAGGGACTCCAGGGTGGCCTCGGTGACGCGGCCCGCGTAGCCCGCCTTGGTCAGGCCCGCGTCCCAGGAGACGGCGGCGACGGCCGCGTCGAAGACCTGCACGGCGTGGTCGGCGGTCTCCTCGCTGTCCAGGCCGAGGGCCACCAGCACGCCCTCGTCGCCGCGGCGCGCGGAGACCACGGCGCCGATCAGGGCGTCGGACAGGGAGGCCGTCTCGTAGTGCAGGTCGTCGGCGTACTCGTGCCCGGCGAGGGTCGGCGCGGAGTGCCGCGAGCGGGTGCTCGCCCGGCGCCTGAGCACCGCGCGGGCGTGCCGCGTCCAGGGCGCCCCGGCGTTGGCCTCGGCGGGGGTCTGGGTGTGCAGGGTGACGATCGCGCAGCCGTCCTCGTCGCCGTCGACGGTGACTTGCAGGACCCGGCCGGCCCGTTCCATCGGGATGCGCCGGAAGACCTCCAGCTTCTCCACGCAGGACCACACCCCGCCGAGGGCGTCCCCGGCCGCGGCCCGCGCGACCCGGCTGAGCGAGCCGACGGGCAGGAACCGGAAGCCGTCGGCGCCGGTGCGCGCGTAGCGGTCCCACTCCGGGGAGTCCAGTTGCTGCTCATAGGTGGGTACGGCGCTGTGCAGCCGTGTTCCGGCCACCGGCACCGGAGTTCCGGCGGAGGCGCGGGGCGCCTCGCGGCGCTCCTCGTACCAGTAGCGCTCGCCGTTCCACGGGGTGACCGGCAGCGGCACCCGGCGCGGGGCCCGGTCCGCTCCCGAGTGCACCGCCGTCCAGTCCACGGTCTCGCCGCGCAGGTGCAGCAGACCAAGCGCCCGCTGGACGGCGGTGCGGTCCTCGGGTGCCCCGGCCCGGGGCTTGTACAGCGACGGCACGTACAGGCAGTCGCCGTCCAGGCCGGTGCGTTCCCCGATGCCACTGAGCACCGGGGAGGGTCCGATCTCCAGGAAGGTGCGGGCGCCCTCGGCGTGCAGGGCGGTCAGTCCGTCGTGGAAGCGGACGGTGCCGGCCGCGTGCCGTACCCAGTACTCCGGGCCGCTGTCCTCGGCGGTCCAGGGGCGTCCGGTGTGGTCGGAGACCAGCGGCAGCGTCGGCATGTTGTACGTCAGCGACTCGGCGACCGCCCGGAAGTCCGCCAGCATGGGCGCCAGCAGCGGGGAGTGGAAGGCGTGGCTGACGGTGAGCCGGGTGGTGCGGGTGCCGCGTGCCTCCAGCGTGGCGCGCACGGCGTCCACGTCGGCGGCGGCGCCGGAAATCACCACGCTGGACGGGCCGTTGACCCCGGCCAGCGACACCGTGTCGCGGTACCCGGAGATCGCCGCGCGGGCCGTGGCCTCGTCGCAGTCCAGGGCGGCCATGGCGCCGCCCTCCGGCAGCGCGGCCATCAGGGCGGCGCGGGCGGCGACCAGCCGGACGGCGTCCGGGAGTTCGAAGACACCGGCGATACAGGCGGCGACGATGCCGCCGATGCTGTGGCCGAGCAGTCCGCCGGGCCTCAGGCCCCAGGACTGCCACATCCGGGCGAGCGCGTACTCCACCGCGAACAGCGCGGGCTGGGTGTAGCGGGTGTCGTCGACCGGGGAGTCCTGCCCCGGCTCGGGCCACACCACGGAGGCCAGCGGCCGGTCCAGGTGGACGTCGAAGAGGTCGGCGGCCTCGTCGAACGGCACCCGGAAGGCGGGCACGTCGGCCAGGCCGCGGGCCATTCCGGCGTACTGGGAGCCCTGGCCGGTGAACAGCCAGGCCGTCTTGCGGTGCTTGTGCACCGGCAGTTCGGCGGTGACGACGCCGGAGGCCCGCTCGCCGCGCGCGAACGCCTCCAGCGCGTCGGCGAGTTCGCCCGCCGAGGAGCCGGTGACCGCGAGCCCGCTGCGCTGCCGGGACCGGCCGACCTGGCTGGTCCAGCTGATGTCGGCGAGCGGCACCTCGGGGTTGTCCCGCAGGTGGGTGGCGTACCGTCCGGCGAGCGCGGTCAGGCTCTGCGCGGAGTGCGCGGACAGGGTCAGCACCTGCGGCCCGGCGGACGTGTCGGCGGGCTCGGCTGGTTCCGGCACCGCGCTGATGACGGCGTGCGCGTTGGTGCCGCTGGCGCCGAAGCTGCTGATGCCGCCGATGCGCGGCCGGTCGCCGGTGGCACCCCAGGGACCGCCGTCCTTGGTGACCTCGACGTTCAGCTTGCTCCAGTCGACGTTCGGGTTGGGGTCGTTGAAGTGCAGGTGCGGCGGCAGCTCGCCGTGCTGGAGCGCGAGCACCAGCTTCAGCACGCCCGCGATGCCGGCCGCCGACTCCAGGTGACCGATGTTGGTCTTGATGGAGCCGACCTTCAGCGGCCTGTCCGCCGGGCGGTTGCGGCCGATCACGGCTTGCAGCGCCCGCAGTTCGATGGGGTCGCCGAGCGCGGTGCCGGTGCCGTGCGCCTCCACGTAGTCGACGTCGCCGGGGGCGATCCCGGCCTGCTCCAGGGCGCTGCGGATGACGCCCTGCTGGGCGGCCGGGTTGGGCACGGTCAGTCCGCTGCTGCGGCCGTCGTGGTTGACGGCCGAGCCGCGCACCAGGGCGAGGATGGGGTCGCCGTCGCGCCGCGCGTCGGAGTACCGCTTGAGCACGACCACCCCGGCGCCCTCGCCGCGCGCATAGCCGTTGGCGCTCGCGTCGAAGGTCTTGCAGCGGCCGTCCGGGGACAGGCCGCCGAACTTGCTCATCATCACGAAGCCGTACGGCGAGAGCATCAGGTTGACCCCGCCGGCGAGCGCCATGTCGCACTCGCCGGTACGCAGGTCCTGACAGGCCTCGTGCAGCGCGACCAGGGAGGAGGAGCAGGTGGTGTCGACGACCTTGCTCGGGCCCATCAGGCCGAGGGTGTAGGAGATCCGGCCCGCGACGAAGCTGGGCTCGCCGACGAGCTGGTAGGCGTCGACGTCCCGGATGTCGCCCTCGGACTGCCTCAGGCGGGCGTAGTCGGTGGTGGACACGCCGAAGTAGACGCCGGTGGCGGAGCCGGTGAGCCGGTCTGGCGCGTACCCGGCGCGCTCCAGGGCCTCCCAGGCCACCTCCAGCCCGATCCGCTGCTGCGGGTCCATGCCGACGGCCTCGCGCGGGGAGATCCCGAACACGCCGGGCTCGAACAGGTCCACGCGCTCGTCGAGGAAGCCGCCCTGGGTGACGTACGCCTTCCCGGGCTGGTCCGGGTCCGCGTCGAACACCGCCTGGGCGTCGCCGCGTTCGGCCGGGAACTCCCGGATGGTGTCGGTGCCGTCCACCAGCATCCGCCACAGCGAGTCGGGGCTGTCCGCGCCACCGGGCAGGCGGCAGCCGAGCCCGATGATGGCGATCGGCTCGTCCAGCGGGCGGCTGCGGTTCTTGGCCAGCTCGCCCTTGAGCTTCTCGATGGTGCGGACGGCTTCGACGAGGCGGGCCCGGTAGTCCGGGGTCGTCATGGTCAGTCTCCCTCGGTCAACAGGGCTTCGGACGACGCCAGCGCGTCGTCGAGACGGCTGAGCAGCGAGTCGTCGTCGAGGTCGGCGAGATCTTCCAGGTCCTCCACCGGCTCCGGCTCGGCCACCGGTTCGGGCTGGTCCTGCTCTTCGGTGAGCACCTCGTCGAGGACGAAGCGGGCGAAGGACGTGACATTGGGGCACTCGAACAGGACGGTGGCGGGCAGTTCGAGGCCCAGCTCGTGCTCGGCGCGCCGCTTGAGGTCCTGGGAGAGCACCGAGTCCATGCCGAGGTCGAAGAAGCCCTGGTCGGGCGAGACGTCGGCCTCCTCGCCGAGGACCTGCGCGACCAGCTTGAGCAGCAGGTCGACCAGTCGCTGCGCACGCCGGTCGGGCGGCAGCGCGAGCAGGTCGGCGGCGAGTCCGGCGGCGGGCTCCGGAGCGCTCGCCGTCTCGGCCGCGGGCTGCGGCTCGGACTGCGGGCGCGGTTCCACGCGGTACGGCGTGTCCACCCAGTACGGCTTGCGCTGCCACGGGTAGGCGGGCAGGGTCACCGGCCGGTGCGCGCCGGGGACCAGCCGGTCCCAGTCGACGCTCACGCCGTGCGCGTGCAGGGAGGCGGCCAGTTCCAGCAGGTCGACCGGGCCGAGGTAGGCCTTCTCGACACCGCTGGGCTGGCGTTTGCGCGGCGCGGTGAGCTGGACCGGCACGGTCTCGCCGGGTTCGGCCGCCGCGTCCAGGGCGGCGCCCAGCATGCGGATGGCGCGGCTGCCGGTGCCGATGTCCAGCAGGACGTCGATGCCGGACATGATGACCTCGTTGGCCAGCCCCGACCAGCCGCGCGCGGCGGAGTGGCGGACCACTCGCGCCCCGTCGGCCTGCGCGGGCACGGGCACTCCGGCCGCGAGCAGCCGTACGGCGTTCAGCAGGGTGAGGTCACCGGCCACCACGGCGGCGGCGTACTCGCCGATGTCCCAGCCGACGACCGCGTCGGGCTCGACGCCGAGCGCCTTCCACAGCGCGGTGGTGGCGAGCTGGCCCGCGAACACCTCGCCCGCGTGCTCCACGCTGCCGGGCGGCGCCGGTCCGTCGGTCTCGCCGAGTTCGGCGCGCAGCGCGTCCCGCGCCTCGGCGAGGGCGCTGCGGTAGGCGTCGGCGGCCTCGGGGTCGCCGGCCAGGGCCTCCTCGTAGCCGGAGGTGTCGGCGGGGGTGCGGCCGAAGACGAACAGCACGGTCGCCTCGTCGCGGGCCTGCACCGGGCGGGCCCGGTCCAGGGCGGCGAGGAGCTCCTCGCGGGTGCCTCCGACGGCGGTGACCCGGTGCGCGAGGTGGGCGCGGCGGGCGCCCGACGTCCAGCACAGGTCGGCGAGTTCGCTGTCCTCGGTGGCCGCGACCCGCTCGCGCATCAGGGCGACGGCATCGGTCAGGGCGTCCGGGGTGGCGGCCGACACGGTCAGCACGCAGGGCCGGGCGGGCCCGGTCAGGGCCGGGGCGGGCTGCGGCGGGGCCTCCTGGACCAGGACGTGCGCGTTGGTGCCGGTGAAGCCGAAGGCGCTGATGCCCGCGATCCTCGGCCGGTCGCCGCGCGGCCACGGCACGGGTCCGGCCGCGACCTTCAACGGCAGTTTCTGCCAGTCCAGTTGGCCGGTCGGCTCGTTCAGGTGGAGCTGGGCGGGGATGGTCTCGTGGCCCAGCGCCAGCACCGTCTTGATCAGTCCGGTGACTCCGGCGGCGGCCTCCAGATGGCCGACGTTGGTCTTCACCGAGCCCACGACCAGCGGACGGTCCTCGGGGCGGCCGGCGCCCAACGCACCGGCGAGAGCGCGTAGTTCGACCGCGTCGCCGAGCCGGGTGCCGGTGCCGTGCGCCTCGACGTAGGACACCTCGTGCGGTGCGATCCCGGCCTGGTCGAGCGCGGTGAGGATGACCTCCTCCTGGGCGGTTCCGCTGGGCACGGTGAACCCGCCGCTGGAGCCGTCCTGGTTGACCGCGCTGCCGCGGATGATCGCGTACACCCGGTCACCGTCGCGCAGCGCGGTCGAGAGTTTCTTGAGGATGACCACACCGGCGCCCTCGCCCCGGCCGTAGCCGTCGGCGGAGTCGTCGAAGGTCTTGCACCGCCCGTCGGGGGCGAGCGCCCCGGCCGCGCCCATGGACAGGAACACCGTCGGAGTGGCCATCACGTTCACCCCGCCGGCCAGCGCGACCCCGCTCTCCCCCGCGCGCAGGCTCTGGCAGGCCAGGTGCACGGCGGTCAGCGAGGAGGAGCAGGCGGTGTCGACGGCGATGCTCGGCCCGCGCAGCCCCAGGAAGTAGGAGATGCGCCCGGCGGTCGCGCTGAAGGAGTTGCCGGTGCCGTAGTACAGGTCCACGTCGGACTCGCGGCGGGTCACCAGTTGCTGGTAGTCGGTGGTGTTGAGGCCGACGAAGACGCCGGTGCGGGTGCCGCTCAGCTTGTCCGCCCGGACCCCGGCGTCCTCCAGCGCCTCCCAGGCCACCTCAAGGAACAGCCGCTGCTGCGGGTCCATGGTGCGGGCCTCGCGGGGCGAGATCCGGAAGAAGGAGTTGTCGAACCCGTCGACGGAGTCCAGGAAGGAACCGCGCGCGGGCACTCCCTCGAACGCCGAGGCGTCCCAGCGGCCGGCCGGCACGGGCCCGCTGGCGTCGCGGCGCTCGTCGAGCAACTGCCAGAAGTCCTGGGGGCCGTTGACCCCGCCGGGGAGCCGGCAGCCGATGCCGACGATGGCGATGGGTTCGACGGATTCGCCGAGGTCGGGGGCCGGGGGTTCGGGGGTGGGGGCGGGTTCGGCGGGAAGAACCGGAACCACCTCGGCGGGCGCCTTGGCGGCGGGCGGTTCGGGAGTGCCGCCGACGGGTGCCTTGGCAACGGGCGGTTCGGGAGTGCCGTCGAGGGGCGCGGCAGGCTCCGGCTCGTGGGTCGAGGCACCCTCCGCCCGCGCATCCCCCTCCGGCGTGAGCGTCATGATGTAGTCGGTGAACCCGTCGATGGTCCCGTGCGCGAGCGCGTCCGCGCCGTCGACCGGCACCCTCAGCTTCTCCGCCACCATGCGCCCGAACTCCGCGACGGAGATCGAGTCGACACCGAGCTCGAAGAACCCCCGGCCACGCGGCAGCCGCTTGCGCGGCCCGTGCCCGAGGATCTTGATGAGCACGGAGTGCACGGTGGAGGCCACGTATTCACGGTCGTACGAGACGGGCGCGGCCTCTTCCACGGCGGCGTCCGGCGCTTCCTGGACCGCGACGGCAACAGGCGCCGGAGCCGGGACGGTTGCCGCGGGAGCCTCGACGGCAGGCGTCGCCGCGCCCAGCTCCGCCACCACCCGTCCACCGGAGTCCACGAGCCGGACCTCGGCGCGCAGCCCGCTCAGGTCGGCGGCCGGGGAGCCCTGTTCGCCGCGCTCCACGCCGTCCAGCCAGAACCGCTCGTCGGCCCACCGCTGCGGCGGCAGCGTCACCGGCCGCACCGGACGGCCGTGCGCGGCGGCCCAGTCGATCGCGACGCCCGCCTCGTGCAGCCTGGCCCGGGAGCGCGCCAGCATGGTGGGCCCGTGCTGGGCCCGGACCAGCGAGGAGACGACCGGCCCGCGCCGCTCGCGGTGGGCGAGCGCGGCGTTCAGCGGCCGGGCCAGCACCGGGTGCGCCCCGATCTCGACGAACGCCGTCTCGCCCTGGGCGAGCAGGGTGTCGACGACGGGCCACAGCCGCACCGCCTGCCGGAGGTTGGCGCTCCAGTACGCGGCGTCCAGCGGCACGTCCTCGCCGGGCAGAGCCGTGGACAGGAACGGCACGGTCGGCGCGGTGGGCCTCAAGTCCGCGAGTATCGCGGCGAGTTCGTCGGCGTAGGGCTGCATCAGCGGTGAGTGGAAGGCGTAGTCGACGGGGAGCGCGACCACGTTGACCCCGTCGTCGGCGAGTTCGCGCACCGCCGCCTCGACGGCCTCCTTGGGTCCGGCGATGACGACGGAGGCGGGCCCGTTCTCGGTGGCGACGCACACCTCGGGGTGGCGGGCCGCGAGCCGCTCGGCGACCTGGTCGGCGCCCAGTTCGACGTTGGCCATCCGGCCGGTGCCGGCGGCGCGGTGCATGAGGCGCCCGCGGTGGGTCACCAGCCGTACCGCGTCCTCCAGTTCGAGCGCTCCGGCCATGTGCGCGGCGGCGACCTCGCCCATGCTGTGGCCGATGACCGCGTCGGGGCGCACGCCCCAGGACTGCCAGAGCCGGGCCAGCGCCACCTGGACGGCGAACACGGCGGGCTGGGCGACATCGGTGGCCTTCACCCGGGCCGGGTCGGCGTCGCGCAGGACGTCGTACAGGGACCAGCCGGCCTCGGCGCGCAGCAGCTCGTCGATGTCGTCGAGGGTGTCGCGGACCACGGGCTCGCTCTCGGCGAGGTCCAGGCCCATCCTCGGCCACTGCGAGCCCTGTCCGGAGAAGACGTGGACGACCTTGGGCGGGTTGTCGGCGGCCCGGCTGCCCTCGGCCTCGGCGAGCGCGGCGGTGAGTTCGGCGGCGTCCTTGCCGACGACGGCGATCCGGTGCTTGAGGTGGCTGCGGCGCACCGCGGAGGCGGCGGCGACGGGGCCGACCGGGTCGGCGAGCCGCCCGGCGTAGTCGGCGGCGAGCCGGCGCAGTCCGTCGGCGGTGGTCGCGGAGAGCAGCAGGGTGTGCGGACCGGCGGCGTCGGCGGTGTCGTCGGTCTCCGCCGGCTGCGGCGCGCTGCCGAGGACCACGTGTGCGTTGGTGCCCGACAGGCCGAAGGCGCTCACCCCGGCGGTCAGCGGCTCCTCGCCGGGCAGCGGGGTGTGCTCCACCGGGACGAGGGTGCCGGAGGACTCCCAGTCGATCATCGGGGCCGGGTAGACGTGGTGGATCTGGCCGGGGACCGTGCGGTGGCGCAGCACCAGCAGCGTCTTGAGGAGTCCGGCGATGCCCGCGGCGGAGTCCATGTGCCCGAAGTGGGCCTTGTGGGAGCCGACCAGGAGCGGTTTGCCGTCGGGGCGGGCGCGGCCGATGACCTCGGTGAGCGCGGAGATCTCCAGCGGGTCGCCGAGCGGGGTGCCGGTGCCGTGCGCCTCGACGTACACGGGCTCGTCGGGGGTGACGGACGCCGACGCCAGCGCCGCGCGCAGCAGGTCCTGCTGCGCTACGGCGTTGGGGGCGGTCAGTCCGGCGCTGCGGCCGTCCTGGTTGACGGCCGAGCCCCGGATCAGCCCGTGGATGCGGTCATGGTCGCGTACCGCGTCGGCGTAGCGCTTGAGTACGACGACCCCGCAGCCCTCGCCGCGGACGATGCCGTCGGCGCGGGCGTCGAAGGGGCGGCACCGTCCGGTCGGGGACAGCGCCTGCACCTTGCCCATGAAGACGGAGAGTTCGGGGGCGACGATGACGTTGACGCCGCCGGCGAGCGCGGTGTCGGCCTCGCCGTTGCGCAGCGCCTGGCAGGCGAGGTGGACGGCGACGAGCGAGGAGGAGCAGGCGGTGTTGACGGTCATCGCCGGGCCGTGCAGCCCGAAGGTGTAGGCGATGCGTCCGGCGGCGAAGCTGAACTCCTTGCCGGAGGCGAAGTAGGGGTCGATACCGCGGATCCCGCTGGTCCGCGCGTGCAGCAGCAGATAGTCGGAGCCCAGGATGCCCATGTGCACGGAGGTGCGGCTGCCCTCCCAGGCGCCGCGCGGCACGCCCGCATCCTCCATGGCCTCGGAGCAGACCTCCAGCAGCAGCCGCTGCTGCGGGTCCATGGCGCGGGCCTCGCGCGGCGAGACACCGAAGTAGTCGGCGTCGAACCGGTCGATCTCGTCGAGGAATCCGCCCTCACGGCAGTAGGTGGTGCCCGGGTTGTGCCGGTCGGGGTGGTGGAAGTCGTCGCTCCAGCGGTCGGCGGGCACGGGGGTGACGACGTCCACGCCGTCCATCAGCACCCGCCACAGTCCGTCCAGGTCGCGTACGCCCCCGGGGAAGCGGCAACCGGCCCCGACGACTGCTATGTCGTCGGGGCGGGGCTCGAACCGTCGGTTCTCAGCCATGGACCGGCATACCTCCTGTGATGACCTGACGGCGTTGGCCGGCCAGGTAACCCGCGAGCGACCTGATGGTCGGGTACCTGACGAGGGCGCGCGGATCCACCTCGAATCCGAGCCAGTGCGCCAGGGCCGTGGTGATGACCAGGCTGTCCGCGGAATCGATGTCGAACTCGTCGAAGCAGAGGTGGACCGACACCGTGGCCGGGGGCAGCAGGGTTCGTTGGGCTATCTGCTCCACCAGCCAGTTCTCCACCGCTTCGGGGGTGATCTCCTGGGGGGTGACCCCCTGCACAGTTCCGCTCACCGTGGCACCTCTCCCTCTCAAGTGCGGCCGAAAGCGACGGTAGGGAGACGGCCTCAAGACGCCCTTGAGAGAGCACGGGGGCAGCCGGTGTCCGACCACCCTTGAAGGGCACGCCAGTTCGAGCTGTTCCGGCCAGCCGGGGAGTGCCGCACCCCCTCCCCTCTCGAACCCCTGTCGACGGCGGCTTGAGCGTCTGCTGGTGCGATCCGGGGCGAACCAGGTCCGACCGACCTGCCTTTTCGCGCGGAAGGAACGCTCCGTTGACCACCGACCCCGAACTGACGCTGTTCTGCCTGGCCCACGCGGGCGGCAGCGCGCATCCCTACCTCCGGCTCGGCGCCGGTCTGCCCGGTCGTGTCACCGTCGTCCCGCTGGAGCTGCCCGGCCACGGCACCCGGGTACGCGAGCCCCTGCTGCACGGCATGGCCGCGCTCACCGAGGAGGCGGTACGGCTGATCGGCGAGCGCCGGCACCAGCCGTACGCGATCTTCGGGCACAGCTTCGGCTCACTGCTCGGCTACGAGGCGGCGCGGGTGCTGACCGCCCAGGGGACCCCGCCGAAGCTGCTGCTGGTCTCCGGCCGCAACGGTCCCACCGAGCCGCTGTCGCACCGGCCCTTCGCCCACCTGCCCGACGACGGCTTCGTCCGGGGCCTGCAGCGCATCGGCGGGCTGCCCGAGGCGCTGCTGGCCGAGCCGGAGCTGCTGAAGTTCTATCTGCCCGCCATCCGCGCCGACTTGAGGGTGGTGGAGACCTACACGCACACCCCGGGCCCGCGGCTGACGGTTCCGGTGGCCGCGTTCGCCGGCAGCAAGGACGTACTGACCGACGCCGCGTCGATGGCCGCGTGGTCCAGGATCACCACCGGGGTCTTCGACCTGACCCTGGTCTCCGGCGGCCATTTCTTCCTCCAGGAACCGGAGTTCAGGGCCGCCCTGGGCGCCCGGCTGACCAGGTACGCGGCCACCGCGAGCCGCGACGACGCGGTCCGCGGCCCGGTCGCCCGAGCCGTTGCCGAGTGAACCTCAACCGCGAGCACCCAGCATCTCGCCCAGTACGGCTCTCCCCCCACGCCCAGTCCGAGACCAACAGGAGGCCCCAGTGGCGGCGCTGTCCCATGAAGAGATCCGTCGCAGGATCAGCGAGTACATCGAGCAGCAGTTCCTCGGCGAGAGCGAGGTTTCGGAGCTGACGGACGACACCCCGCTGCTGGAGTGGAGCGTTCTCACCTCCATGAACACCTCCCTGCTGCTCTCGTTCATCCGCACCGAACTGGGGGTCGTGGTGCCCCCCACCCACATCACCGGCCGGAACTTCGCGAACCTGGCGGCCATCACGGACATGGTCCACTCCCTGGCCCCGCAGCCCGCTGCCTGAACCGACCGAAGGAAGAGAGAGCATCGTGGACGCACAATACGACGTCGCAGTCATCGGCGGCGGCCCCGCGGGATCGACCATGGCCTCGTACCTGGCCAAGGCCGGGATTTCCGTGGCCGTGTTCGAGGCGGAGAACTTTCCCCGGGAGCACGTCGGCGAGTCCCTGGTCCCGGCCACCACCCCGGTGCTCCTGGAGATCGGGGCCATGGACAAGATCGAGGCGGCCGGCTTCCCGAAGAAGTTCGGTGCCGCCTGGACCTCCGCCGAGGACCGGGACATCAACCACAACGGCTTCCGCGGCCTGAACCACGACTTCCGCGCCGCCGAGGTGCTGTTCAGCGAGCGCGACCAGGCGGGGGTGGACCGCGACCACACCTTCCACGTCGACCGCAGCAAGTTCGACCACATCCTCCTCAAGCACGCCGAGGAACTGGGCGCCAAGGTCTTCCAGGGCGTCCGGGTCGGCAAGGTGGACTTCGACGGCGAACTGCCGGTCGTGGAGGTCAAGATCGGCTCCGCCACGACGCACATCCCGGTGAAGATGGTGGTCGACGCCAGTGGCCGCCAGACCCGTCTGGGCAACCAGCTCAAAACCAAGATCCCGGACCCGGTCTTCAACCAGTACGCGGTGCACACCTGGTTCGACGGTCTCGACCGCAAGGCGCTCGCCGTCAACAAGGACCAGGCCGACTACATCTTCATCCACTTCCTCCCGGTGATCGACACCTGGGTGTGGCAGATCCCGATCACGGACACCATCACCTCCATCGGTGTGGTCAGCCAGAAGAAGCGGTTCCAGGAGTACGGCGGCGACCGCGAGAAGTACTTCTGGGAGACGGTGGCCTCCCGTCCCGAGCTGCTCGACGTGCTGAAGAACTGCAAGCAGGTCAAGCCCTTCAAGACCGAGGGCGACTACAGCTACGGCATGAAGCAGATCGCCGGTGACAACTACGTCCTCATCGGTGACGCCGCCCGCTTCGTGGACCCGATCTTCTCCTCGGGTGTCTCGGTCGCGCTCAACAGCGCCAAGCTCGCGGCCAAGGACATCATCGCCGCGGCCGAGGCCGGCGACTTCAAGCACGAGCGCTTCGCCGCCTACGAGAACAAGCTCCGCAAGGCGGTCGGCTACTGGCACCGCTTCATCGAGGCCTACTACCGCCTCAACATCCTGTTCACCGCCTTCGTCCAGGACGACCGCTACCGGCTGGACATCCTCAAGATGCTCCAGGGCGACGTCTACGACGACGAGGAGCCGAAGGCGCTGTCCGCGATGTGGGAGATCATCGAGGCCGTGGAGAACGACCCGACCCACCTGTGGCACCCCTACCTGGGCTCACTGAGGTCGCCCACCGCCGCGCCCAGCTTCTGATCGACCCCGGCCCTCCCCCGGCCGGGAGAGCGGCGGAGCTGGAGCGCAACAAGCCGGCCGCGTACCTTCTCCGGAACTTCCGGGAAGGTACGCGGCCGGCTCCTTTGTGGGCGCCCGCCGCGCGGCGGATCAGGCGGCACGCGCGTGTGCGATGACCGTGAGCAGGGCCCGGGGGGTGGGGGCGTCGGCGACGATCGTGTCGGGCAGCAGCAGGCCGTACTCGCGCTTGAGCCGGCCGGTCACCTGGAGCAGCGCGAGCGAGTCGTAGCCGAGCCGGTAGAAGGGCGTGTCGACGACGTCGTCGGCCTCCAGGTCGATGCCTTCGGGGACACCGGCGCTCTCGCTGAGCAGCCGGAGCAGATCGGCGAGGGTGAACCCGGAGGAGGGGTTTTCGGACAGGGTCATGGATGCCTCCTGGCGAGGGATCGGGTGTGTGGCGGACTTCGGTACAGGGTCTGGGAAGGGCCTGGCGTTCACAGCCGGCCGAGCAGCACGCCGAGCAGGCCCTGGTCCAGGGTGGTGTCGGCGGCGGTGTCCTCGGTGCCGCCGAAGCCCTCGTCGCGCAGGGCGGCGCTGACCACGTAGTCGGACTCCAGGGCGAAGGTGCCGAAGCTCCACTCCGGGCCGGTGCCCGGGGAGCCGTCGGGGCGCTGGAGGCGGACGCGCGCGTCGTCCAGCGTGAAGCCGAACTCTGTGAACCGGAAGCGCAGTCCCTGGCCGATGGCCTTGCTGTACGCCTCCTTCAGCGTCCACAGGCGCACCAGGGCGCTGTTGCGGGTCTGCTCGGGAAGCGACTCCAGCAGCGCGCGCTCGTGCGGGGTGCACGCCTGGAACTCCACACCGGTACCGACCATGGGGCGCTCGGCGCGCTCCACGTCCACGCCGAGCAGTCCGCGCCGGGTGACCCCGACGACCATGACCTCCTCGGTGTGGCTGAGGCTGATGTCGATCTGGTCGCAGCCGCGCAGGTACGGCCGTCCGCCCGGCTTGTAGGCGAGGTCCACGGCCTCGGGGGTGCTGGAGAGCACCCGGGCCGCGGTGTGCTTGAGCAGCAACCGGGAGGCGAGGAAGCCGTCGCGCACCCGGCGGTGGGTCAGACGCTGGAAACGGCCCCAGTCGCGGGGGCCGAGCAGAGGGCGCAGAACCCTTTCTCCTGTGTCCTCCGGGAGCCAGTCCGCGACCCTCCCGTAGGTCACCACGGTGCCGCGCTCGGACAGCGGGCCGAGGACGGCGTCCCAGGGTCCCTCGGGACCGCACACGCGCACGGGGGCCCCGGCGGTGGGGGTGACCATCAGACAGCCGCCTTCACCAGACGGTCGCGCAGGTAGGCGACCAGGGACCCCACGGACGTCATGCTGTCGACCATGTCGGGCAGGGACAGCTCGCCCAGCTCCGGCACGGCCTGCTCGACGCGGTACTTCAGCTGCATGATGAGGACCGAGTCGAAGCCCAGGTCCTCACGGAGCAGCGAGTCCGTGCCCACCTCGGCCACCGGGTCGTCGATGACCCGTCGCACCGCCTGGACCACCGCGGAGATCAGATCGCCGGACGCGTTGTCGGCGTGTGTGTCGTCGGCGCGCGCGCTCATGGGGCTATTCCTTCCGATCGGGACTGTGGAGCGTCGTCTCGTACAGGTCGTAGGAGCGCTGCTGTTCGTAGCGTTCGAGGACCGCGTCGAAGAGACGTCGCTCGACGGCGTCCTGCGGGGCCTTGGGGATGCCCTCCAGGCCCAGCAGCGCGCCCAGCCGGTGCAGCGCTCCGGTGATCCAGGCGGGGTCGGCGAGGAAGGTGCCGGGCCGGGCGGCCTGGTGCTCGCGCCAGACGCCGAGGCCGGCCGCGGCGGCGCAGACCAGGGCGTAGCGGTCGGTGAGGGCGAGGGTGTCGGGGGTGGACAGGCCGTCGCCGGGGGTGATCCGGGCGAAGCGGCCGCGCAGTTGGCGCAGTTCGCCGAGGAACGCGCCGACCAGTTCGCCCAGTTCGCCGCCGAGGCCGGAGCAGGCGGTCAGCACGGGGACGACGGGGTCGGCCACCCCGGCGGGGGCCACCGCCCCGAGGTCGGCGGGCGGCAGGTCCTCCCAGGGGCGCAGCAGCGCGGCCGGCGGCTCGTCGTCGACCAGCCAGGACTCCCGTGCCAGCTGCGGGAGTTGGGCGACCAGCATGGCCTGGCGGGCGGCGGTGCCGGCGTGGCCCTGGGCCAGCAGCGGCAGGTCGCGGGACATCCGGCCGAAGGCGCCGTAGGGGCCCTTGGCGTCGAAGTACGCCTCGCCCAGCACGGTCGACAGGTCGTGCGCGGAGTCCTGGAGCAGCTTGGGCACGGTGTAGGCGGCGGCCGCGGCGCAGGCGCTGACCCGGTCGGGCAGCAGATGGATACCGCGGGCGGCGGCGAGGGCGACGCTGTCGCTGATCAGCAGGTCCAGCAGGGCGCCGGTGAGCACCTCGCGGCCGTACGTCGACTTCAGCGGGCCGTAGGGGTCCTCGCCGCGGGTCTCCACGGCGAACCGCATGGCGGTGCGCAGCACGGTGTCGGCGGCGGCGATCAGCACCGAGGGCAGCAGGGCCCGGGTGACGACGGAGCAGCGCACGGCCAGGCCCATGCCCTGGCCCGGTTCGCCGACCACGGCCTCCTCGGGCACCGGGCAGCCGGTGAACTCCAGGCCGCCGAACTCGCAGCCGTCCAGGCCCACGGTGCGGTAGCGGTGCAGGGTGCGCAGGGTGCCCTCGGGCAGGATCTCCCGGTCGATCAGCAGCACTTCGTGGCTGCCGTCCTCGGTGCCCGCGATGACGGTGAGGCCGCGCGCGCGGGCGTAGTTGAGCACGGCGGTCTTGGCGCCGTCCAGGCGCCGCCGCCCCCCGCTCCGGACGAGCGCGAACTCGTCGCGCACGAAGTCGTTGGCGTGCGCGACGGCGGGCCGGGCGACGGCGATCCGGCCACCGCCGAGCAGCAGCGCGGCGACCCACTCGCGCTGCGCGGTGTCCCCCGCCGCCCACACGGGGGTCGCGGCGAAGTAGCAGTTGAGTCCGTACCCGAAGCCGAGGGAGAGGTCGCGGCGGCAGGCGGGCCTGACCACCCTGCCCAGCCCGTCGATCCGCTCCAGCCGTCCGCCGTACTCGGCGGGCACGAACTCGGCGCCGAACCCGTGGTCGTCCAGCAGCCGTTCGGCCCGTCGCAGGCTGTCGCCCCCGAGCGCCCCGGTGCCTAAGGGCGCCAGCGCGTGCTCCAGCTCGTCCGTGCGGCTCCGGAGCCGCTCCTCGGCCGTGGTCGCACGCACAGATCGCTCCACCGGGGGTCACTCCTCGCGGTCCGCAGGGTCCGGTCCGTCCCCGCGCGGGCGGCTTCCGCGAGCCACCCGCACCAGAACGAACCAAGGCTGCGCCGCACCGCTCAAGCCCTGGTGGACCGCACGGGGCGACTTCCGCACGGAATATGCCGGGCCTGTATCCCGGATTCCGGTCCGGCCCCGGGAGGCGGTCTCGGCACGGCCGCGGGCACACCTGTCCCAGGCCCGATCGCGTCCACCGCAACGGCCCCCGGGGACGGCCACACCAGCCCGACGGACCGGTCCCGAAACCGCCGCACCAGCCCGGCGAACCGCGCCAGCGACCACCACACCAGCCCGGCGGACCGAGCCTGGCCCGCGCGTCCGCCCGCCGCACGACCCCCAGGGACGGCCACACCAGCCCGACGGACCGGCCGGAAAGCGCCACACCTACCCGGCAGACCGAGCCAGCGACCGCCACGCCTGCCCGGCGGACCGCGCCAGCGACCACCACGCCAGCCCGGCAGACCGAGCCTGGCCCGCGCGTCCGCCCGCCGCACGGCCCCCGGGGACAGCCACACCAGCCCGGCGGACCGGCCGGAAAGCGCCACACCTACCCGGCAGACCGAGCCAGCGACCGCCACGCCTGCCCGGCGGACCGGGCCAGCGCCGCACGCCTGCCCGCCGCGCGTCCGGGCGGGCAGGTTGGTCCCAGCCGTCCGGGAGCACCCCGGCGTACGCGCTCGGCCCGGCCGCACGGCCGCCTTTCGGGGCCTGTGGGCACGGGCCCTTGGCCCCGGGGCGTGCCGACGCCGTCGCGTCGCCCGCCCGACGGCGGGCCGCGCGGCGTTTGGTGCGTGCGACCGCAAGGCGCCGGAGTGCCCGCGCGGCGGAGTCACGTGGGCGCTCCGGCAACGCGGCGAGCGCGCGTGCCAGGCGCCGCGCGGCAGGCGGGAATGTGACGACAGACCCTAGGGTCCCCCGCCCGGGCGCCGTAACCAGGCCACCCTCGCTGTGGGTTGATCGTCCGTCCGTTCCCCGGGGTCGCCGAGGAGGAGGCTGTCCAGGGCCTGGCGGAGCCGGTCGCGTTCCTCGTGGGGTGCGCCGACGCAGCCGTCGAGCAGGGAGACGGCGCGGTGTCCGTGCCGTCGGGCCTGTACCGCGAGTCCGTGTCCGGGGCCCGCCTCGGCGCACAACAGGGTGCCCACCGAAGCGAGTTGGCCCAGTGCCGCGTCCAGCAGTACCGGGCGCGCGGGCTGCAGGGCCCAGAACTCCGGGTCGACCGCCCGCTCGGGCTCCGGACGGCCGCCCGCGCACCCCGACAGCAAAGGGGTGTGCGGGACGGTGTACTCGGAGGCCTCGAAGGCGGGCAGGGTCTCCAGGCAGGCCTCGGCGACCAGGGGACCGTGCAGCCCCGCGGGCACCTGGACCCGCATCCAGGTCAGTCCCGCCCCCTCCAGCGCGCGTCTGGTGGCGGCGAGCCCGAACTCCGAACCGGACACGATGGTCTGGCCGGGTCCGTTGGCCGCCGCCACCACGGTCCCGCCCCGCAGGAAGGGCGAGACCGCGGGCGGCGCGGCGGCGACGGCGAGCGCCCCGCCCGCCGGTGCCCTCACGAGGGCATCGGCCTGCACCGTGACCAGACGCACCGCGTCGGTCAGGGGCAGTACGCCGGTCTGGACAGCGGCGACGAGCTCGCCGACACTCTGACCGAGGACCGCGCCGGGGCGCAGCCCCCGGTCCCGGACCGTCTCACTGAGCGCGTGGCACACCGCGAACAGCAGCGGGTGCACCTCGGCCACGGTGCGCAGCCGCGCACCTGACGACCACAGCCGGTACAGCCTCTCCCCGGCCGGCCCCAGCAGCTCCAGGACCGTGTCCATGGCCGTGGTGAAGGCGGGTTCGTACCGGTAGAGGCCGTACGCCATGGCGGGATACTGGGCTCCCGCTCCGGGCAGGAGCAGTGCGACCGACGGCACGGTCCGTCAGTACCGGCCGGGCGCCCGCACTCTGAAGAGCGAGAGCGGCTGGTCGAGCCGGAGTTCGGAGGAGGAGTCGAGCAACGCCCCCTGCAGCGACTGGAGTTCATAGCTCGGGTCGAGCCCGAGTTCCCCGGCGAGCACGTCCCGCAGCCGCTGGTAGACCTCCAGTGCCGTGGTCCGTCGCCCGGCCCGGTACAGGGCGAGCATCAGCTGGAGGTGGATCCCCTCGTGCAGCGGATGCCGGGCCGCCAGCCCGAACAGCTCACCGATGATCTCGTGGTGGCGCCCGAGGAGCAGGTCCGCCTCAATGCGGCGGCACAGTATGCCCATCCGGGACTCCTCCAGCCGGGTCACCTCGACGTCGAGGACCCGTCCGCACTCCACATCGGCGAGCGCGGGACCGCGCCACAGCGCCAGGGCCTTGCGGAAGAGGTCCGCCGCCGCCTCGTAGTCCCCTTTCTCCAGGGCCCGGTGACCGCCGCCGGAGAGCCGCTCGTACTCGCGCACATCGACAGAACCGCCCTGGGTGTCCAGCAGGTACCCGCCGGGCTGGGTCACGAGCACACTTTTCGCGCCGAGTGGCAGGTCCGGCGATGGGCCTCCGATGGCAGAAGTGATAAGGTTCCGAAGTTGAAGTATGTACGTCTGCAGGGTCGTTGCGACGCTGGGCGGTGGGGTCTCGCCCCAGACCTCCTCCACCAGCATCCCGACGGAGACGGGACGGTCAGGGTTGAGGGCCAGTACTGCGAGAACCTTGCGTGGCTTGACCGCGGAAGGCACCACAGACTTGCCGTTCTGCATCACTCTGCAAGCGCCGAGCACTTCGATGTCCATCGGCATCCTCTCTGTTGCCTTGCACTCCGCTGCTGGAATTTCGGCAGCACGGGTTCCGCTGAGTGACGTGATCGTCACGTGATGGTCCGGTGAGCAAGTGGAGGTGAACTCAACTCGGACTCAAGTCGGCCTGGAACACGGGTACGTGCGGATACAGCGGCCGTATCCCGCCACTCCGCAGCAGCCCCCGCATGGCCGAGCGCTGTAGCTTTCCGCTGGTCGTACGCCGCACCACGCCCTGCCGGACGAGCAGGATGACGGCGTCGGGAATTCCGAACTCCCCGTCCAGATGGGTCTGTACGGCCTTCGCGAGCGACGGGAGTTCACCGTCGAGGAGGCCGTTCTCACGTACTTCCTGGATCACGATGAGCCGGTCGTGTTCCGGACCGGTGGTGACCGCCGCCGTCACCCCGAACTTGGGGTTCAGGCCCTGTACCGAGGTCTCGATGTCCTCCGGCGCGACATCGACCCCGTTGACCACGACGCCCTCCTTGAGCCGCCCGATCACGAACAGCTCGCCGTGCTCGTCCACGGCACCGAGGTCGCCGCTGCGCAGGAACGATCCGTCATGGGCGGACGTCACCGCCCCGAAGGTCTCCTCGGTCTCGGCCCTGCGTCGCCAGTAACCCGGTGCCACACTCTCGCCCCGGATCCAGATCTCGCCCACCCTCCCCGGCGGGAGCACCTGCCGGTTCTCCGGATCGACGATGCGTATGTCCACCCCGTACGGCCGCCCCACGCCGACCAGGGTCCGGCTGAGCACGCCCTTCCTCGGCTCGGCCAGCCGGCCGCCCGCGAGGGCGGTGGAGTCCACCGCGCGTTCCACCGGCGGCTGTCCGGGCCGGCCGCCCGTGACCAGCAGGGTCGCCTCGGCGAGCCCGTACGCCGGGTAGAACGCCTCGGTCCGGAAGCCGGCCGGGGCGAACCGTTCGGCGAAGGCGGCCATGGTGGCCTCCCGCACGAGTTCGGCGCCATTGACGGCGACCCGCCAGCGCGACAGGTCGAGCCGTGCGACCTCGTCCTCGGTGGCCGCCCGCACACACATGTCGTACGCGTAGTCCGGGCCGCCGGAGACGGTGATGCCGTACCGGTCGATCATCCGCAGCCAGCTCAGCGGCCGGGCCGCGAAGGCGGCGGCGGACATCACCACCCCCAGGGCGCCGACGTGCAGCGGGTGCAGTAACTGCCCCACCAGGCCCATGTCGTGGTACGGCGGCAGCCAGCCGCCGATCACCGCGTGCTCGTCCGTGCCGAGCGCCCGCGTGATGGCCTCCTGTCCCGCCACCAGGTTCCGGTGGCTGATCAGAACGCCCTTCACCTGGGTCACCGACCCGGACGTGTACTGGATGAGCGCGATGTCCTCGTCCACCGCGACCGTCGGCCGCCAGTCCTCCGGGTCCGGCAGCGCGGCCCGGTCCGCGGCGAGGCACACCAGGTCACTGCCCGCGAAGAGCCGGGACAGTTCGGCCGCCACGGCGGAGTCGGCGAGCGCCAGGGACACATCGGCGTCCTTGGCGACGGCGGTCAGCCGCCGGACGTTGCGCCCGCCGTCGAGCGGGGAGGGGCAGGGCACCGCGGTGGCACCGGCGTAGAAGCAGCCGAGCAGCGCGGTGATCTGCAGCGGCCCGTCGCAGTAGGGCAGCAGCACACGCTGTGCCGCACCCCCCTGCGACTGGAGCCAGGCTGCCAACTGCCTCGCCTGCCGGTCGAGTTCACCGTAGGTGAGGGTTCTGACCCGCGGTCCTTCCCCCTCCGTACGGCGAGGGGTTGACTCGGCGCCGACGAAGATGAAGGCCTCGCGGCTGGGATCCGCGACCTCCATGCGACGCCGTAATGCGCCAAGAAAACCACCCATTTCGAACCGCCCCCGTTCGACTCAATGGCGCGAAGCTAACGGCCGATGCTCAAGGAACGCATGACCTCTCCTCGACTCCCGGACGGGCGTCGGGCGCGTGAGACGCATCATAACGAGGGAAGATGCCGTCGCGGTACGGGTAATTCATGACGTGTTGAGGAACCGATCCGGTCGGATCCTGTCCGCGATGAGCCACCGCACCCGCGCTGAACTTGGCAAGTATCGCTCGGAGTCCTGCCGTCCGGATCAGAACGGATTCTCGAAACTCACGAGTAGAACGCGATTACCCCCCTCTTCGATCTCCAGCGGGTGGCGGTAGAGCGCCGGAACACCCCTTCGCGAGGGGCCGCGTCCACCCGTCCTCCAGCCCGGTCCCCGACCTTGGATCACGGCATGCCGTACGTCCCCCGCGAGGAGGCAGCATCCATGTCCGGCTCGTTGTCCACCCCCACCGCCCTGTCGCACGAGGTACTCAAGGCCGCCGAACTGGCGGCCAGGCACGCCGAGTCGGCCGATCTCTCCGGGCGGCTGCCCGGTGAGGTGGTGGACGCCCTGGTCACGGCGGGGTTCGCCCGGCACTTCGTGCCCACCCGCTGGGGCGGGCGGGCCGGGGGCTTCGAGGAACTGCTGGACACGGTGGCCGCGGTGGGCGAGGGCTGCACCTCGGCCGCCTGGATCGCCGCCGTCACCTCCGGTGCCGCGCGCATGGGCGCCTGTCTTCCGGAAGAGGGGCAGCGGGAGTTGTGGTCGGGCGGCGCGGACACTGTGGTCGCCGGCGCGCTGGTCCCCGCCGGGCGGGCGACCGCGGTGGCGGACGGCTGGCAGCTCGCCGGGGAGTGGCCCCTGGTCAGCGGCGCGGACTTCGCCGACTGGGCGCTGGTGTGCGCGTCGGCTCCGAAGGACGTGCGCTTCTTCGCGGTGCCGCGCCGTGACTTCCGGGTCGCGGAGACATGGCGCAACGTCGGGATGCGGGCGACCGCCAGCAACACCCTGGTCATGAAAGGGGTGTTCGTCCCCGGACACCGCTCCGTTCCGCGCGAGGACATCTGGCAGGGGTGTGCCGTCGGCTCCCCGTCCCCTTGTCACAGGGCTCCGTTACGGGCGATCAGCGGCATCCTCTTCGCGTCCCCCGTGCTGGGCGCCGCCCGCGCCGCGGTGCGGACCTGGTCGGCCCGGATGTCGGGCAGGCCCGCCGCGGACCCCCTGGTACTGTCCCGCGCCGAGGGCGGGATCGAGAGCGCGGGCCTGCTGCTGCGCCGGGCGGCGCGCACGGCCGACGCGGGCTTCCGCGACGCCGGGGACCTGCTCCGCGGCCCGAGGGACTGCGCCCTGGCCGCGGACCAGTTGGTGACCGCGGTCGAACACCTCTTCCGCTCGGCGGGCACCGGCGCCCAGACCCTGACGGACCCCCTCCAACGCGTCTGGCGCGACGTGCACTGCGCGGCGAGCCATGCGGCGCTGAGGTTCGAGGGGGCGGGCAGCGCGCAGGGGGCGCGGCTGCTGGAGGGCGGGACGGGCTGAACGCCGCCCGTCACAGGTTGTGCACGTCGCCGCCCGTCACAGGTTGTGCACGTCGCCGTCCGTCACAGGTTGTGCACGTCGCCGTCCGTCACAGATCGTGCACGTCGCCGCCCGTCACATGTCATGTCGCGTCCGCCCGTCACAGGTTGTGGATGCCGCCGTCCACGAGCAGCACCACACCCGTCGAGTACTCCGCCTCCGCCAGCGTCAGCACCGACCGGGCCACGTCCTGCGGGGTGCCGATCCTGCGCAGGGGGGCTCCTGCGGTGACCGCCTCGCGGGGGCCCGTGAAGCCGGCCGTCCAGGGGGTGTCGATGAGACCCGGGGCCACCGCGTTGACCCGGACCTCCGGACCGGCGACGTTGGCCAGCAGCCGGGTCATGTGGTTGAGGGCGGCCTTGCTGACGGCGTACGGGATCGAGCTGCCGGTCGGCTTGACCCCGGCGATCGAGGAGATGGTGACGATGGCGCCGCCGCCGTCGGCCTTGAGGTGGGGCAGGGCCGCCACGCTCATCTGCCAGGTGCCGATCACGTTCACGTCCAGGATCTCGCGCCAGACGGCGGGCGAGGCGGCGGCGAGGTCGGCGTGCGGGATGAGCCGGGTGGTGCCCGCGTTGTTGACGAGGAGGTCGAGCCGGCCGAGCCGCTCCACCACCGTGTCGACGATCCGCGTCGCCTGTTCCTCCACCGCGATGTCGCCCCGCACGTAGATCGCGCCGGGCAGGGAGTCGGCGAGCTCCTTGCCCTCCAGGGGCGAGTTGCGGGAGTTGACCGCGACCCGGTAACCGGCCGCGGCCAGGGTTCTCGCGGTCGCCTCGCCTATCCCGGAGGTCGAACCGGTCACCAGGGCGACCCGCTGCGTGGCCACGTCTGTGCCTCCTTCGGGGGTACGGGTCAGGCCGTGCCGTCGTGCGTGACGCGCCGGTGCAGCACGCGCCAGGTGTCCTCGTGGCGGACCAGGGCGTCCTCGGCGTACGTGCTCGCGGTGAGCTGCGGCCGGCCGCCGCGCTCGGTGGCCAGGGAGACGGCGTAGTACCGCGTGCGCACGACGCCCCGCTCGTCCTCCGGGTCCACTTCGAGCATGCCGAGCCAGTGGCGGCGGGTGACGCCCTCGGCGGCGAGCTGGTCCACCCGCTTCTGCGCGGCGGCGGCGATATGGGCGCGGCCGGTGATCGGTTCGCCCGTGTCGTAGGCGAAGGTGCCGTCCTCGGTGAACATCCCGGCCCACTCCTCGACGGCGCCCTGGTCGAGCAGCCGCATGTGGCGGGCGTAGAACTGCTGGATCTCCTGGAACAGGCCGGCCGTCATGGGGTGCCTTCTCCTCCGCTCGGCTGCGCGGTGCCCTCCGCGTCCCGGCGAAGCCTGGCAGCCGGCTCTCAAGCCGAACTCGATCGATCGCACAGCGGTTGCGGCGACCCTGCTGCCCGGGCCTTCCTCAGGACCGTCAGGAGGACGTATGTCGGAGCAGGAGTCACGGACGGCCGTGGTGACCGGCGCGACCAGCGGCATCGGTCTGGCCGTCACCCGGCTGCTGGCCGAGCGCGGGCACCGGGTCTTCCTGTGCGCCCGTACCGAGGACAGTGTGCTGCGTACGGTCAAGGAACTGCGCGACGAGGGCCTCGACGTGGACGGACTACCGTGCGACGTACGGTCCGCCGACGACGTACGGCGCTTCGTCGCCGCCGCTGTCGAGCGGTACGGCACGGTCGACGTGCTGGTGAACAACGCGGGCCGCAGCGGCGGCGGGGTCACCGCCGACCTCACGGACGAACTGTGGCTGGACATCATCGACACCAACCTCAACAGCGTGTTCCGGATGACCCGCGAGGTGCTGAACGCGGGCGGGATGCGGCACAAGGACTGGGGCCGCATCGTCAACATCGCCTCGACCGCCGGGAAGCAGGGTGTGGTGCTCGGCGCCCCCTACTCCGCCTCCAAGCACGGCGTGGTCGGCTTCACCAAGTCCCTCGGCAACGAGCTGGCCCCCACCGGGATCACGGTCAACGCGGTGTGCCCCGGCTATGTGGAGACACCCATGGCGCAGCGGGTGCGTTCCGGGTACGCGGCGGCCTACGGCACCAGTGAGGAGCAGGTGCTGGAGAGGTTCCGCGCGAAGATCCCGCTCGGCCGCTACTCCACCCCCGAGGAGGTCGCCGGGCTGGTCGGCTACCTGGTCACCGACACCGCCGCCGCCATCACCGCGCAGGCGCTCAACGTCTGCGGCGGGCTCGGCACCTTCTGACATCCGCCGCCGACTTGAAAAGGGGACACCCCATCATGACCGTCCGCGAGGTCGAGCACGAGATCACGGTCGAGGCCCCGGCCGCCGAGGTGTACCGGCTCATCGCCGATGTGGAGATCTGGCCGCTGGTCTTCCCGCCGTCCGTCCTCGTGGAGCGTGTCGGTCACACCGGGGACGAGGAGCGCATCCGGATCTGGGCCACCGCCAACGGCACCGCGAAGAACTGGACCTCCCGCCGCGTCCTCGACCCCGAAGGGCTGCGGATCGCCTTCCGCCAGGAGGTCTCCGCACCGCCCGTCGCCACGATGGGCGGCGCCTGGATCGCCGAGCCCGTGACGCCGGACCGCACGCGCCTGCGGCTGCGGCACGACTACCGTGCCGTCGGCGACGATCCGGCCGCACTGGAGTGGATCGACGAAGCCGTCGACCGCAACAGCCGCGCCGAGCTGGCCGCGTTGAAGAGCAGCGCGGAACGAGCCGCCGGGGCACCGGAGTTGGCCCTGACCTTCGAGGACAGCGTCGAGATCGACGGCTCGGCCAAGGACGTGTACGACTTCCTGGCCGAGGCGGACCGCTGGCCGGACCGGCTGCCGCATGTCGCCGGGGTACGGCTGACCGAGGAGACCCCCGGCCTCCAGGTGCTGCGGATGGACACCCTCGCCAAGGACGGCTCCGCGCACACCACCGAGTCGGTCCGGGTGTGCTTCCCGCACCACCGCATCGTCTACAAGCAGACCACGCTGCCCGCCCTGATGGCCCTGCACACCGGCTGCTGGGAGCTGGCCGAGGACGACCGCGGTGTCACCACGGCCACCTCGCGGCACACCGTCGTCGTCAACACCGCCGCCATCGGCGCCGTCCTCGGCGAGAGCGCGGGCGTGGCCGAGGCGCGCGCGTTCCTGCGCGACGCGCTCGGCACCAACAGCAGGGCCACCCTGAGCCACGCGCGGGCCTACGCCGAAGCCAGGCCCCGCAGGTGACCCCACCGCCGGCCGCTACACCAGCCGCCTGATCTCGCCGCGCACCCGGTAGAAGCCGCCCCGGGAGGAGTGCAGGGAGTCCACGACGTAGCGGGCGCCGGGTTCCCGTATCGCGCGCGGGAACTGCACGTTCCAGCTCGGCTCGTAGCCGTCGGAGACGACCCGCACCCGTACCCGGCCGCCCTGGTCGACGCACTCCACGACGACCCCGGTCCCCGGCGCGGGCACCGCGCTGACCGTGGCCACGGAGGAGGCGGTGGTCAGCGGCGTGTGCGTGGGCATCGCGGCGGCCAGCTTGATGTCGGCGGCGACCGGGACGGTGCCCGACTGCGCGGCGCTGATCGCGGCCTCACTGGCGTCGATGCAGGCGAGGGTGCCATCGGTGGTGACGATGTACAGCCGCTCGTCGTGGTACTGCATGGACAGCGCCGAGCCGCAGCCCGTGCCGAGCTTCCACAGCCGGGTGCCGTCGGCGGCGAAGCAGTACACGGAGGAGGCGGAGTCGCCCGCGAAGACGTACCGGCCTTCCGGGGAGGTGGCGCAGGAGTACACGGCGGAGTCGCAGGCGTAGGTGGCCTCGACGGCTCCCGTGCTCTTGGCGAGCCGCTGGACGACGCGGCGCCCGGTGCCGGCGTAGACGGCGTGCTGCTCCTGCCAGCCGAACAGGACGTTGCCGCTGGTGGCGGTGTGCCAGAGCTGGGTGGTGCCGTCGGCGGCGTAGGCGGTGACGCCGAGGCTGTGGCCGTGGTAGACGGCGCGGTCGTCGGCGCGCACCATCCAGGCCTGCTCGCCGGAGGAGTTGCGCGACCACTGCAGTTCGTCCTCGTGGTCGATGACGGTCAGGCCGCCGTCGCGGTCGGCGACGTGCAGGACGCCCGCGTGGATGTCGAGCCAGAAGATGTCCACCGAGGCGGCGATGTCATAGGCGGCGAAGGGCACCTTGGCGGACAGGTCGTAGACGCTGCCGTCGTCGCAGCCGGCGTAGATCCAGAAGTCGTCGGCGACCAGGCACTTGACGCCGTCGGGCAGGGAGTAGCGGGCCAGTACCTCGCCGTCGTGGCCGAGGTTGTAGACGTCGCCGTTCTGGTTGCCGACCCAGCAGCGCTCGTCGTCCACGTGGATGCCGAACGCGCTGGCTCCGGTGCGGAACCGCCACAGCACCGGGGCCTTGGCGCGTGCCGTGGAGGGCGCGGAGGTCACCTGGCGGCGGGTCACGGGGCGGGCCGCGCGCTGTCCCTGTATCGCGGGCGCGTACCCCTTGCGGACCTTCTCGGCGATCTTCTTCGCGGCGGCGGCCTTCGCCTTCTCGGGGTTCGGGAAGGTCGAGGTCTGGCGCTGTCCGTCGGCGCCGATCCGGCCGTAGCGCACGGAGACGGTGGTGCCGGCGACGGTCACCTCGTAGAACTTGTGGGCACCGCCGTCCTCCTGCGACAGCTCCAGATACGTGGTGTTCCCCGACTGTTGTGCCTGTGCAGCGGACACAGCACACCCCTCCCCAACGGCCCGGTCGGCCGGTGCGGCCGATCTCCAGTGGTGCACAAAGTAGCGGGCACCACTGACAACGCGGGCGAACACCGGGTCAGTGACCGGGCGTCAACTCACGCGCCGGGCGGCAGCGGCAGCAGGATGCGGAAGGTGCAGCCCCGGCCGGGGGCGGTGTCCAGGGTGATGCGGCCGCCGTGCGCGGTGACCAGGGCGTGCGCGATGGCGAGGCCGAGGCCGGAGCCGCCGGTGGCGCGGGTGCGGGAGTCGTCGGCGCGGTAGAAGCGGTCGAAGACGCGGGCGCGCTCGGTGTCGGTCAGGCCCGGGCCCCGGTCGGCGACTTCCAGGACGGCGTACGCGCCCTCGGTGCCGACGCCGATCCGGATCGGGGTGCCGGGCGGGGTGTGGGCGACGGCGTTGCCGATGAGGTTGGTGACGACCTGGCGGAGTCTGGCCTCGTCGGCGTGCGCGGGGGCGGAGGCGGGCTTGCCGCCCCCGGGGCCGGTGAGGGAGACCTCGCGGGTGGCGTCCAGGGCGCGTACGTCTCGTAGGGCATCGGCGGCCAGGGTGCGCAGGTCCATGGGGGCGAGGTCGAGGGCGAAGGCGGGCCCGGCGCCCGGCTCGCCTTTCCCGCCCTTCTCGTCGAGCCGGGCGAGCAGGAACATCTCCTCGACGAGCCGGGTGAGGCGTTCGGACTCCTCGGCGATCCGGGTCATCGTCCGGTCGACGTCCTCGCGGGTGGGAGTGGCGCCGATCCGGTACAGGTCGGTGTAGCCCTTGATGCCGACGAGCGGGGTGCGCAGTTCGTGACTGGCGTCGGCGAAGAAGCGACGGGTCCGCGCCTCGGCCTCGGTGCGGGCGCGGAAGGCCGTGTCGATGCGGTCGAGCATCTGGTTCAGGCAGGTGGTCAGGCGGCCCACCTCGGTGTGCGGGCCGGTCACCTCGGGGACGCGGTGGGAGTAGTCGCCGGAGGTGATGGCGGTGGCGGTCTCCTCGATCCGGGTCAGCGGGCGCAGTCCGGAGCGGACCGCGAACCAGCCGGCCACGCCCAGCACCACGAGCAGGACGACACCCGCGGTCAGGGAGAGGTTCCGGGTCTTGGTGATCGTACGGTCGACCTCTTCCATCGAGGTCGCCGCGACGACCGAGCCGCCGGTCCCGGCGGGGTCCGGCGGGAAGACCTCGGCGGACCGGGGCAGGGCGACGACCCGCCAGCTGTGCTCGCCGTCGCGGTCCGGCACGGTGAACGGCCGCCCGTCCCGGCCGGCCACGGCCGCGCTGTCCAGGCGGGGCAGGTCGGGGCCGCTGCCGGGGGTGGCGGGGTCGGCGTCGAAGGTGCGGCGGGTGGAGCCGTCGGCGTCCAGGTACGTCACGGTCGTGTCGCCGAGCACGCTGAGCGCGCGGACCCGGGGTGGGCTGTCGGTGTCGGAGGGCGGGGTCAGCCGGGACGCGATCTGCCCGGTGACGGCGAGCCGGTCGTCGACGCGGCCCTGCAGATAGCCGTGCAGGGCGGTGGTGACGAGCAGGCCGGTGCCGATCAGTCCGACGGCGACCAGGGCGACGGACAGGCACAGCAGCCGGGTGCGCAGGGACAGCCGGTCGAACGGGCGGGGCCTCACGGCCGGGGCTCGCGGACGACGTAGCCGATGCCGCGGACGGTGTGGATGAGCTTGGGCTCCTCGGTGTCGACCTTGCGGCGCAGATAGCTGATGTAGGTGTCGACGATGCTGGGGTCGCCGCCGAAGTCGTACTCCCACACGCTGTCCAGGATCTGGTTCTTGGTCATGGTGCGTCCGGCGTTGGCGACCAGGAAGTGCAGCAGGCGGAACTCGGTCGGGGACAGCCGTACGGTCCGCCCCGCGCGGGTGACGTGGTGGCTGTCGGGTTCGAGCTGGAGGTCGCCGACGGTGAGCCGGACCGGCTGCTCGCCCCGGGTGCGGCGCAGCACGGCGTGGATCCGCGCGATCAGTTCCTCCAGGTCGAAGGGTTTGGTGACGTAGTCGTCGCCGCCCAGGCGGAGTCCCTGCACCCGGTCCTGGCGGTCCTCGCGTGCGGTGACGAAGAGGACCGGCACGTCGCCGCCGCGTCCGGGCAGCGCCGTGCGGGGCTGGGCACGCAGCCGCCGGATCACCTCGAAGCCGTCCATGTCCGGGAGCATCACGTCCAACAGGACGAGGTCGGGGGTCTGCCGGGCGGCCAGGTCGAGGGCCTCCTGGCCGGTGGCGGCGGCGTCGACGGCGAATCCGGCGTAGCGCAGGGCGGTGCGCAGCAGTTCCCTGACGGTGGGTTCGTCGTCGACGACGAGCAGGTGGTCCGTGGTGTGCGGGGTGGGTGTCGGTGCCGCCATGTCTCTCAGGAGATCACACCCCCTCGGGGGACCGGACCGGACGTGCGGCACGGCGCCGGGGGGGCGGGCGGGGGCGCGGGGCGGAGCCGGGCGCGCAGGCGGCTTCCTCCGTACGAGGAGAGGGCGGCGGCGACGAAGGCGGTGAGCGCGGACAGGCGGGGGCCGGTGGTGAGGCCCGCGTCGACGCCGCCCATCTCGTTGCCCATCAGGCTGACGCCGATGTGCAGCGAGCCGCGTGCGAGGTACGGGAGCACGAACGTCAGGATGCCGACCGCGATGCCCGTGCGCAGGGCGGTGTCCGTGTGCCGGTCGAGGAGGGCGCCGGGGTCCCGGCGCGGGGTGCGGGCGGTGGCGACGTATCCGGCGGCCGTGAGCAGGAGCAGGGCGAGCAGGACTCCGAGCAGCCACAGGGGCAGGCCCGCGCCCGCCCAGTGCCCCAGGTCGACGGTCCGGTCCTCGCGCGCCGGGCCGTCCGCCTGCCTCGACGTGAGCATGCCGAGCAGCCCGCCGCCGTCCGGTCGCAGCCGCCGTACTCCCGCCTCCCAGGAGGTCCCCATGCCCGAGGTGAGCAGGGCGGCGAGCAGATTGGGACCGGCGAGCAGCAGGGCACCGGCCGCGCGGGCGTCCCGGGCCCCGGCCAGGGCGCCGACGGCCACGGTGGCGCAGCACAGGACGGTCGCGGTGCCGGTCAGGGTGGACAGGACGGGGTGCCACTTGGTCCGGAGCCCGCTCAGGGCGAGGGGGTGCGGGAGTGCGGTGCGGCGGGCGGCGAGGCAGCCGACGGCGAGGACGGCGGCCACGCCGAGCAGGCCGAGGAGCGCGGTGACGAGGACATCGGTCCGGTACGTCACCGTGTCCAGCCCTTCGGTCAGGCGCCCGCCGCCGAACCGGCCCGAGCCGCCCCGGTCGCCGATCCTCTCGCGCACGCTCTCCGGCAGTTCGGCCGTGCCCCGCGCCAGGGAGGCGCACACCGGGAGGGTCACCGCCGCGCCGGCCAGGGCGCCGCCGCACCGCGCCCACAGCATCGCCGGAGTGGGCCGGGCCCGGTGGCGCAGGGGCCGGAAGAAGACGGTCGCGAGGACAGCGGTACCCAGGAAGGTGAGACCGAGAGGGGTCAGCGTCGCCTCCCCGGTGAGTGTGAGGGGCAGTTCACCGCCGCTGGACTCCAGCGTGACACCGCCGCCGACGGCCAGGCTCACCAGCGTCGGGACCAGCCGGGAGAGCGGGGCGACGGAGTCGGCGCCGAGGAGGGCCAGGGCCGCCCAGGCGGTGGCGGCCATGACGGCGAGGGCGGCCAGTGCGGCGAGGGCGCCGTCGAGGGCATGGCGCCGCACGGGGTGCGCGGGTGCGGACATGGGCGGTCTCCTACGGGAGTTCACTGGGCGGCGGGGGCGCTGACCGGGTCGGTGTCGGCGTCGCTCGTCCCGGCCGCCGGCGCCGGCGGGTCCTGGGCCAGGCGTTCGCCCTCGACGTCGAGGTCGGGCACGAGCCGGTCGAGCCGTCGGGGCAGCCGCCAGGCGGCGCGGCCCAGGAGGGCGAGGACGGCGGGGACGAGCGTCATCCGGACCACGAACGCGTCCAGCAGGACGGCGGCGGCGAGCCCGAAGCCGATGGTCTTGAGGATCTGCTCCTCGGAGCCCAGGAACGCGGCGAACACCGAGATCATGATCACCGCGGCGGCCGTCACCACCCGTCCGCTGTGCTCGAACCCGCTGATCACGGCGTCCTTCGGTGACTGCCCGTGGACGTACGCCTCACGCATCCGGGTCACCAGGAACACCTCGTAGTCCATGGCGAGGCCGAACACGACACCGACCATGAAGATCGGCATGATCGACACCACCGGCCCCGGTTCCGTGACCCCGAGGGCCGACCCGAGCCACCCCCACTGGAAGACCGCGACCACCGCGCCGAGTCCGGCCAGGACCGACAGCAGGAAGCCGAGCGCCGCCTTGAGCGGGACGAGCAGCGAGCGGAAGACGGCGATCAGCAGGACGAACGCCAGCCCGACCACCAGGGCGAGATACGGGACGAGCGCGTCCGACAGCTTCTGCGAGACGTCCACGTTCATGGCGGTCGTCCCGCCGACGAGCACCTCGGCGCCCTGCGCCAACTCCGGTGCGCGCAGGGCGTGTACGAGGTCGGCGGTGTCAGTGCTGCCGGGGGACGCCTCGGGTACGACGGTCAGCACGGCGGTGTCGCCGGTGGGGCTGAGCCGGGGCGGGGCCACGGAGGTGACGTCCTCGCGTGCGGCGATGCGCCCGGCGAGGTCCTTGGCGGCCGGTTCGGCGCCGGAGCCGTCGTCGGTGCGGACGACCACGGTGAGGGGGCCGTTGTGGCCGGGGCCGAAGCCCTCGGTGATCAGGTCGTAGGCCCGGCGCTGGGTGGTGGAGGCGGGCAGGCTGTCGTCGCCGGGCAGGCCCAGTTCCAGGGCGGCGGCCGGTACCGCGACCACGCCGAGCAGCGCGGTGCCGCCGAGCAGGATCGCGACCGGGCGACGTACGACGAACCGGGCCCAGCGCACGCCGAGTTGAGCCCGTTCGCGGCGGGGGGCGCGGGCCGGTCCGATGCGGCGGCCGCAGAGGCCGAGCAGGGCGGGGATCAGGGTGACGGCGACGAGGACGGCGATCACGACCGTGCCGGCCGCGGCGAGACCCATCTGCGTCAGCATCGGAATGCCCACCACGGACAGTCCGGCGAGCGCGATGACCACGGTGAGCCCGGCGAAGACGACGGCCGACCCGGCGGTGCCCGCGGCGTGCCCGGCCGCCTCCTCGCGGCCCCGGCCGCGGGCGAGTTCGGAGCGGTAGCGGGAGACGACGAACAGGGCGTAGTCGATGCCCACGGCCAGGCCGATCATCACGGCGAGGCTGGTCGTGGTGGCGCCGAGGCCCAGCGGCTCGGCCAGGACGCGGATGGTCAGCGCGCCGATGCCCACGCCGAGGACCGCCGTCAGCAGCGGCAGACCGGCGGCGAGAAGTGAGCCGAAGGTGAGCAGGAGGACCACGGCGGCGACGGCGAGGCCGATGGCCTCCGAGGAGTGGCCGGTGGTCAGGCCCTGGACGGCGTTGCCGCCCGCCTCCACGGTCAGCTCCGGCGAGCCGGCCGCCTCGACGGTGTCCAGCAGCGCCGTGCGGGCGTCCTCGTCGAGTTCGGCCGCGGACGCCGTGTAGGTGACCTGGGCGTAGGCGGTGGAGCCGTCCTCGCTGACGGTGCGGGTGGTGAACGGGTCGGTGACCCGCGCGACCTGGGGATCGTCGGCGAGCGCGCGGACCGTCCTGCCGATCGCCTCGCGCGCCGCCGGGTCGGTGACCCTGCCGTGCTCGGCGTGGAAGACCACGCGGGCGGTGGCGCCGTCGGCGTGCAGTCCGGGGAAGTTCTCGTCGAGCAGGTCGTAGGTGCGCTGGGCCTCCGTGCCGGGCATGGAGAAGTCGTTCGGCGGTGCGGCGGGGGCGCGCGCGGCGAGCACCCCCGCCCCTGCGAGCAGGACCAGCCACAGCAGTGCGACCAGCCGGCGCCTCCGGAAGGAGAACCGGCCCAGCCGGGAGAGGTACGTCGCCACGGCAGAGGGCTCCAAGTCAATCGGGATTCGCGGTGCGCCCGACGCTGTCAGCCGTCTCTGACCGGCCCCGGGGAGATCCTGGGAGGTTTCTGGGAACCGGGACCGCCCGGGGGTGCGCAAAGAGGGCGTAACGGCCGGTCGGTGCGGCGGATTCACAGGAAGTTCCCGTCGGCAGGCCCCGCGTGGAGGATTCCGCGCCCGGACGGCGGTGCCGCGTCGGATATCCCCGCGTGAGGGGCGCCTGGCTGGCCCGTCGGCGGCGGTACGGCGGACAGTGGGCGGCTGTGACGGGCCGGTACCGGCCCGCGTCGGATGTCTCGGGCCCGTACCGGCCCGCGTCGGATGTCTCGGGCCCGTACCGGCCCGCGTCGGAAACCGCGGGCCCAATTACCGGTCCGCGTCGGAAAGTCGGGCCCCTACCGGCCCGCCTCGGAAACCCCGGGCCCAACTACCGGCCCGCGTCGGAAACCTCGCGGGGAGAACACAGACCTTGAACGCCACCAGCGCCGCCACCGCGCCGCACGGACACGCGCGACCGCCCGCCGCCCCGTCCACGACCCGAGCGCCGGGCCGGGCCGCGGTCCGGGTCCTGACCCACCGCCTGTCGACGTTGCCGGAGGTCACGGCGACCGAGACGACGGTGACGCTGCGACGCCTCAAGTCCGAGACACGGCCGAGGATCTGACATGGCAACGGCCGGTGCGGCCCCCGGCCCAGGGGCGCGCACCGGCCGTCGTCCGGGCCGCTACCGCGGCGTCGCCGCCGTGAACGGCAGCACCAACCGGGACGGGTGCAGGGCGTCCCGGAAGATCTTGTGGGTCACCGGCCGCCCCACCGGCAGGTGGAAGGCGTCCGGGGGCAGCAGGGCGTTGTGCTCGTCGGCCAGGGGCTCGGCGTTGGAGAGTTCCGCGACCAGCTTGTGCCCGGGGAGGAACGTCGCCGCGAACGGGTAGATCCGCAGTACGTACTCCTCGACCTTCCCCGGCTCCACCGGCACCGCCCGGGTGTGCGGGTGGTACGGGTCGCCCTCCGTCGTACGGGACTCGTCCAGTTCGCGGTGCGAGGCCTTCAGGTACGCCGTCGTGATCAACTGCCGCTTGCCGCCCGGCGCCTCGTCCCACAGGCGCAGGATGAAGTTGGTGTCCGGCTGGTCGATCTCGGCGAACAGATGGGCCGCGCCCTGGCCGATCAACTCCGTTGCCTCGGCGAAGGGTTCGGTGGCCCAGCTGAGGATCTCCACCTTGTCCGTCACCGTCAGCGGCGCCTGGTAGAAGCCGTCCGGGGCGGCGTACTCCGTGCCCATCAGCTCCGGTTCGAAGGACAGTTTGCGGCGCGGGCGGAAGTACAGGGACCGGTACTCGACGTCCTTCGGCGGCCATTGGGAGCCGGTGACCGTCTGCCGCGAGCCCTCGACGTGGACCGTGACCGCCGGTTCGTCCATGACCCCGTTGTCGACGCCCTTCAGCCAGTACTCGTACCAGCGGAACATCTTGTCGTGCTCCTCGATGAAGGGGCGCGACTGCATGGGCGGGTACGGGCCGATGTCGAGCTTCTTGGGACCCTTCAGCGCCTTGAACAGCTCGATCGTGCCGTCCATCGTCCAGCCGCGGCCCTGGTCGATCTGGAGCCAGACGGGGATGTCGATGTTCGGGGCGAGGGTGATCGGGTTGCGCTCCTCGTACCACTCGCCGTCGACCTCGTTCATCACGATGTCGAACCAGGCCTCGTGGTTCTTCGGGTAGTTGAGGACATGGACCAGGTTCGGCCAGGCCGCCACGTCCGGGTCCTTCAGCCGTTCCTCGACCCGCTTCCTGATCTCCTCGGGCGAATAGGTCTCCAGCATCCGGGACTTGACGCCGTCCGTGAACGCCCAGCCCGAGTCGCCGCCCCGGCCCTCGCGGGCGGCGCGCGGCATGAACCACATGACGCCGCCGTGGTACGTCGTCTCGTAGAAGTCGTAGTGCCCGCCGCTGACGAAGATCGCCTTCAGGGACGGCGGGCGCTCGGCCGCCGCCAGCACCTGCATCGAACCGAAGTAGGAGATGCCGATCATGCCGACGTTGCCGTCGCACCAGGGCTGCGCCGCGACCCACTCGATGAAGTCGTAGGCGTCCTGCCCGAGCGGCACTCCCCCGGCGTTGTAGTTGCCGATGTGCTCGCCCTCGGATGCGCCGGAGCCGCGCAGGTCGCCGATGACGTGGACGTAGCCCTCCTTCACCACGCGCGCGATGTCGCCCGCCTCGATGCAGCCGTCCCACATGGGGCTCGGCCGGCGCTGCGGGGGCGTGGTCAGGGCGAGGGCCTGGAGTTCCTTGCCGTAGGGGCTCAGGGCGACGAGCGCGGGGCGCGGGGTGTCGTCGACGGCGCTGTAGGTGTCGGCGGCCAGGGTGACGCCGTCGCGCATCGGCACGCGGAGGTCCTTGCGGACGGCGATGGTCTGGGTGCCCGCCTGGAGGGTGTGCTGGTCGGTCATGGTGGGGGTGCTCCTGTGTTACGCGGTGCGGGCGCGCGTGCGGTAGGCGTGCATCGAGGTGAAGAACGGTGACGGTTCGAGGGTCGGGTCGCCGGTGTAGCCGAGGTCTTCGGCGGCCTGGGCGAACGGCGAGTACGGGGAGTCCGTCTCCGTCAGTCCCGCCTCCAGGCACCGGCAGGCCGCCGCCGCGACCCGGTGCTCGGCGGCGAGGCTCTGGTCGAGGGCCTCCTTCGCCTCGGCCTCGTCGAGTTCGACGCCGTACGGGGTGCCGTCGGCCCGCCGGTAGGGGTGCCCGAGGTAGAGGCGGCGCGGGCGGACCTCGTCGCGCAGGTGGGTCAGGCCCGCCCGGTAGGCGGCCGGGTCGGTGAAGCCGGGGAAGCCGTTGGCGGCGCCGTGGACCTGGACGGCGTCCCCGACGAAAGCAGCGCGCTGCCGGTCGAGGACGTAGGCGACCGAGCCGGGCGTGTGCCCGGGGATCGCGTGCACGGACAGGGTGGTGCCGCCGCCGAGGTCGATGCTCTCCCCGCCCTTGACGAGCAGGGAGGGCTCCATCTCGCCGGAGATGACGGCCTCGGTCGCCGCCGCCACCTTGGCCTCGCCCTCGGGGTCGCGCAGATACCGGCCGCGCCCGGCGCGGTACTCCTCCACGTGTGCCTGCCGGGAGCGCAGCATCGGCGCGTCCGCCTCGTGGATCACGACGTGAGCCCGGCGTCCGGTGCGCTCCCACAGGTCGTACGCCCCGCCGATGTGGTCGATGTGACCGTGCGTCAGGAGGATCCAGCGCACGTCCTCGATCCGGCGGCCGAGCGCCTCCAGCGCGGGCGCCATGCCCTCGGCGGGCGAGGAGGCGATCCCGGTGTCGACGATCGCCGGTGCGGGGGCGTCGATGTAGAAGCTGTACAGCCCGAACCTGCCCCAGGGCGAGACCAGGGGGTGGACGGCGACCTCGTCTGTCATGACCTTGCTTTCCGTGGACGAAAAAGGGGTTCAGCTTCGGCCGAGGAACTCGCGGGTCTCGGCGTAGACCCGCTGGTAGGCCGGGAGCCAGGAGAAGTGCTGGACGAACCCGTGCCCGCAGCCGGAGTACCGGCTGACCGTGGCGCGCACCCCGGCCTCCCGCAGCCGCCGCCCGTACAGCTCGCCCTCGTCGCGCAGCGGGTCGAACTCGGCGGTGACGATCAGGGCGGGCGGGAGGCCGGTGAGATCCGCGCGCTTGATGGGGGAGACCAGCGGGTCGTCCGGGTCGGCGCCGCTGTCGAGGTAGAAGGCGTTGAACGGCTTCAGCCCGGCCGTCTCCAGGCCGTAGCCGACCGCGTTCTCCCGCAGGGAGAGGTAGCGGTCCTCGTCGAAGTCCAGGTCGAGCGAGGGGTAGTAGAGGATCTGGTGCGTGATCCCGTCGAAGCCGTCGTCGTGGGCGCGGGCGGCGACCGCGGCGGCGAAGGTCCCGCCGGAGCTGTCGCCCGCCGCGGCGAGGGTGGTGCCGTCCCAGCCCAGCTTCTCGCGCTGCCCGGTGACCCATCGGGTGACGGCGTAGCAGTCGTCGAGCCCGGCCGGGAAGGCGGCCTCGGGGGCGCGGCGGTAGCCGACCGAGACGACCTTCAGGCCGGTCTCCTTGGCCAGCGCGCGGGCGATGTGGTCGTGGGTCTCCAGGCTGCCGAGGAAGAAGGCGCCGCCGTGGAAGTAGACGAGCAGGCCGTGCTGTTCGGCGTCGGTGGGCGTGTAGACGCGTACCGGCACGTCACCGGCGTCGGTGTCGGCGGTCAGGTCCTCCACCGCGTGCAGCGGCAGGCGCTCCTCGGCCGGGGGCACCTGGGCCTCCTCGGCGGCGCGCAGGGCGGCCGGGTCGAGCGGGCCGGGCGGCGGGGCCGGAAGTCCGGCCAGCACCTTGGCGATCTCGGGGTGCAGCGGCATGGTGCGCTCACTCCCCCGTCGGCACGGCGCTGCCGGGCTTCTGGCCGGGGAAGACCTCGTTGATCTCGTCCTCGCTCCAGCCCTGCCGGGAGATGGCCTGGAGCTTGTCGGTGACCGGCTTGCGGGTGGCCTGGTAGAGGGCGAGGGCTTCCTTCACGGAGGCCGCGTCGCGCAGGGCGTCGGCGAGCGCGCCGGCGTCCTCGATGGCGGAGTTGGCGCCCTGCCCCTGGTGGTGGAGCATCGAGTGGGCGGCGTCGCCGACCAGGACCGCGGAGTCGGAGTGCCAGGTGTCGACCGGGTCGATGTCGTAGACGGCGCGGATGTTGACGTCGGCCATGTCCAGGCCGCGGGTGATCTCCACCAGCCGCCCGTCGAAGCCCTCGACCGTGCGCAGCATGTCCTCCTTGGTGACCTGCGGGTTCCAAGTGGGGTCCGGGCACAGGGCGGTGATGTCGAAGGAGACCTGGCCGCGGTGGCGCAGCGGCAGCAGGTAGATCTTCGTGCCGCGCCCGATGTACATGCGCAGGTTGTCGTCGGTGACCATGCCGTGCGCGTCGTCCAGGGAGATGACGGCGCGGTAGGCGTGCTCGCCGGAGAAGACGGGGCCCTTGTCGCTGAACAGCTGCTGCCGTACGACCGACTTGATGCCGTCGGCGCCGACGACCAGGTCCGCCTCCACCGTGGTGCCGCCCGCGAAGGTCAGCACGGAGGTGTCGCCCTTGTCCTCGACGCGCTCCAGGCGGTGGCCGAGGCGCACCATGCCCTCGGGGAGCACCCCGAGCAGGGCCTCGATGAAGTCTCCGCGGTGGATGAGATGGGTGTGGGTCTGCTCGCCGTCGGCCGGCCAGGGCTCCTTCATGATCGGGTCGCCGGTGGCGGTGAGGATCTCGAAGTACTCGCTGGGCGAGGTGACCTTGGCGATGGCGTCGAAGATGCCCCACTGCCGGAAGCGGTTCATGGTGGCCGGGCGCAGGCCGATACCGGCGCCGACCTCGCGGATGGTGCCTGCCTGTTCGTAGGCGGTGACCTGGGCGCCGAGCAGGCTGAGGGCCTTGGCCGCGGCGGCACCGCCGTATCCCGCGCCGACGATCGCGATGCGCAGGTCTTTCAGCTCCGAGGACTGCATGGTGGGTCTCGCTTTACTTCTGGAGGGTTCGGGGGGCGGCGGGGTGTCACTCCCGGTGGGCCGGGAAGCCGGGCGAGGTCGTCACTTCGGGAAGGCCGGGAAGCCGGGCCGGGTGGTCACTTCGGGAAGGCCGGGAAGCCGGGCCGGGTCGTCACTTCCGGAAGGCCGGGAAGCCGGGCCGGGTCGTCACTTCCGGAAGGCCGGGAAGCCGGGCCGGGTCGTCACTTCCGGAAGGCCGGGAAGCCGGGCGGGGTGGTCACTTCCGGAGGGTGAGGAAGTCGGCCGGGTTGTCGACGAAGATCGTCCGGATGGCGGCCTCGTCCAGACCGGCGGCGCGCAGGTCGGGTACGAGGTCGTCGAAGAGGTAGTTGACGGTGTGGCCCTTGACTCCGGGCCAGCCGAGCGGTGAGCAGTTGGCGTCGGCGGAGGCCAGGACCTGCTTCAGGCGCCGTCCCTCGTCGAGGAAGCGCAGGAAGTGGTCCAGGCGCTCCTTGCGGGGGCGGGCCCAAAACGGCGGGTCGGGCAGTTCGGTCTCGTAGCCGAAGGTGTCGAAGCCGATCCGGCCGCCCTTCTCGGCGAGCCAGACGTCGCGGGTCTTCTCGGCGTTGACGCCGTCGTCGACGTGCCCGAACAGGACGCGGTCCAGGGGCAGTCCCTCTTCCTCGAAGATGGTGACGGCGTTCTCGGCGTCGATCGCGAGGTGGGTGAGGATCGGCACGCCCGTGCTGAGGGCGGCGCGGGCGGCGGCCCGGTAGATCCGCTTGTCCAGGTCGGTCATCCGCCCGCCCCGGCTCACCCCGACCTTGATGACCCCGGCGAGGCTGCCGGTGTCACCGATGCCGACGGTGATCTCGTGCACGAACTGCCGGGTCAGATAGTCGACATCGGCCCGCGCGAAGAACGGCAGGGCGGTGTCGCCGCCGACGAAGCCGGTGCAGGCGACGATGTGCACGCCGGTCTTGGCGGACAGCGACTTGTAGTAGTCGACGTCGCGGCCGTTGCAGATGCCGGTGGCGTCGACGAAGGTGCCGCCGCCCAGCTCGTGGTAGCGGCGCAGCTTCGGGACGGTCTCCTCGTAGCGCTGCTCGGGGATCTTCCACCACCGCGTGTCCAGTTCGGAGCCGGGCATGCCGTAGCCGATGTGCTCGTGGATCGCCACGAAGCCCAGCTCCTCGGCGGGGACCGGCCCCAGCACGGTGTTCACTCGCGACACAACACACTCACCTTCGGGAAGTTCTTGACGGTCGTACGGGCCGGGCGGGCGCGGCGCGCCGCGCGCGGGTCCGGTCGCTCGGGCCGGGCACGGTCAGCGCACCGCGAGCAGGTCGCGCGGGTTGGCGCGGAGGATGCGGTCGAGGTCCGCGCCGCCGACGCCCCGGCCCGTCAGCAGCGGCACGAAGGCGGTCAGCAGAAGGCTGTACGGCAGGTCGTTGGCGGGGTGGCCCTTGGCGACGCCGGTCGCGCCGACCGAGAGCAGGATCCGGTCGGTGTACCCGGCGCGTACGAGATCGGCGACGAGGTCGGCGCGGTCGTCGTCGGTGAGGTGTTCGTCGTCCTCGGTGCCGACGTGGTCGAGGACGACGTACGAGCCGCGGGCGGCGATCTTCTCGGGGGCGCCGGCGTCGACGGCCTCCTTGCTGTCGAGGCCGCCGACGGCGATCCGGTCGGCGGGCAGCTTCTCGTCGCGGAGGATGTCGAGTTCGCCCGCCGCGTCGTCGCCGTAGCGGAAGGAGACGGCCGTGCCGGTGGCGAGGGCGGCGCGGGCGGCGCCGCGCAGCAGGCTCTCGTCGGTGGCGGTCATGCCGTCGCGGCTGACGGCGGTGGTGACCAGTCCGGCGGGGCGGCGGCGCTCGACGCGCGGGACGACCATGCCCTCGGTGATCTCGCGGGTGAACAGGTCGGCGAACTTCTCGGCGGGCCAGGGGGTGGGCGGGTTGGTCTGCGGGGTGAGGAAGTAGCCGCCGAGCAGTTCCTCGGGTCCCTGGCCGGTGGAGGCGACGATGTGCACGCCGGTCGCGCGGGACAGCGCCTCGTACAGCGGCAGGTCGCGGCCGTGGAACATGCCGGTGCTGTCGACGATCGTGCCGCCGCCGTGGGCGCGGAAGTCGCGGAGCCTCGCGGCCAGCGTCTCGAAGATCTCGGCGCGGTCGAAGGTGATGTCGAAGGCGTGCTCCGCACCCGGAAGCACCGACAGCAGCGCCTCGTGGACCGAGACGACGCCCAGCTCGTCGGCCGGCACCGGCCCGAGGACGGTGTTCACGGTGGTGCTGTTCACGCTCATGTCTGCCTCACGTGTCCGGTGGGGTGCGGCGATGCACCCGGTGGCTTACTCGTCACCGTAGCCATTCGCTTTACATGACGTCAATGAAACGAACACCACGAAAAAACAATGGATTGCTAGTTGTGGAATCGGCGGAGGTCAGAGCAGTACGGGCACGGGCAGTCGGTGTGCATGCATCACGTGCATGTCAGCCCATGCGAATCATTCATTTGATGGATGCGGCGGCGGCCCCTTCACTGAGGGCATGAGCACCCCACCCACCTCCGACCTCGATCTCTTCGCCGACGAGGTCCTCCTCGACCCGCTGCCCTTCCACACCGAGCTGCGCGAGACGGCCCCCGTCGTCCACCTGCCGAAGATCGACGCCTACGCCCTGACCCGCTACGACGTCATCCGGGACGCGCTCGCCGACTGGGAGTCCTTCTCCTCCACGTCGATCGCCTTCAACCCGGCCGCCAACCAGGCCCTGACCGGCACCTCGCTGGCCTCCGACCCGCCCGTGCACACCCAGTTGCGCGCCACCCTCACCGAGAACCTCTCCCCGCGCGCCCTGCGCGGTCTCAAGGGCCGTATCGAGGAGAAGGCGGACGCGTTGGTCGCCCGACTCGTCGAGCAGGGCACCTTCGAGGCCGTCGACGCGCTCGCCCGCGCCTTCCCGCTTCAGGTCGTCGCCGACCTGATCGGCTTCACCGGGCACGTCCGCGCCAACATGCTGCGCTGGGGCCAGGCCGCCATGCAGGTCCTCGGCCCGATGAACCAGCGCACCGCCGAGAGCTTCCCGATCGCCGGCGAGCTGTACGCCTGGTGCTCCCAGGTGAAGGCCGAGGACTTGGCCGAGGGGTCCGTCGGGCGCGGCATCTTCGACGCCGAGGCCCGTGGCGCCGTCCCCGAGGGCTCGGCCGGGCACATCATCCACCAGTACCTGGGCGCGGGCGTCGACACCACGATCGCCGCCATCGGCAACGTGGTCGCCCTGTTCGCCGCGCACCCCGAGCAGTTCCGCCGGGTCCGCGACGAACCCGCCCTGGCCGCCGCCGCGTTCAACGAGGTGCTGCGCTTCTGGCCGCCCGTCAACGTGTGGGGCCGTATCGCCACCCGGGACGTGGAGATCGAGGGCGTCACCGTGCCCAAGGGCGCCCAGATCGCGGTGCTGTTCGGCGCCGGGAACCACGACCCGCGCCACTACGACGACCCCGACACGTTCCTGATCGACCGCAACCCGGTCGACCACCTGTCCTTCGGCTACGGCCCGCACGGCTGCGCGGGCCAGGGGCTCGCCCGCCTGGAGGCCCACGCCGTGATCCAGGCGCTGTCCCGGCGCGTGGACCGTCTCGTCGTCGGACCCGAGGTCCGCGTCCCCGCCAACATCACCCGGAGCATCGACTCGCTCCCCGTCCTGGAGGTGATCCCCGCATGAGGATCGTTCTCGACCGCCCCCGCTGCGAGGGCCACGGCCTGTGCGAGGAGGCCGCGCCGCAGCTGATGCACCTCGACGACGAGGGCGAGCTGGTCCTGGACCGGGAGGAGGTCGACGGGCCGGACGCCGCGCTCGCCCAGGCCGCCGCCCGCGTCTGCCCCGTCGCCGCGCTGAGGGTCGCATGAGCACCGCCGCCCTGCGCCGGGTCGTCGTCGTCGGCAACGGCATCGCCGGCATCACCGCCGCCGACACCCTGCGCGAGGCCGGGTTCGACGGCGAGCTGACCGTCGTCGGCGACGAACGCCACCCGGCGTACAGCCGCCCCGCCCTGTCCAAGGCCCTCCTGCTCGACGGCGACGGCGACGACCTGACCGCGCACACCCTGCCGCCCGCCACCCACGGGGCGACGGAACTCCTCGGCGTGCGCGCGACCGGCCTGGACACCGACCGGCGCCTGGTCACGCTGGACGACGGCACGGCACTGCCGTACGACGGTGTCGTGCTCGCCACCGGCTCCCGCGCCCGGCGGCTGTCCGCGCTGCCCGACGAGGTGACCCTGCGCGGCCTCGACGACGCCCTGGAACTGCGCCGCCGACTGGCGGACCGGCCCTCCGTGCTGGTCATCGGCGGCGGTCCGCTGGGGATGGAGATCGCCTCGGGCTGTCTGGCCTCGGGCTGCCGGGTCACCCTCGTCTCCCAGGGCGCGCCGCTGACCGCGCAGCTCGGCCCGTATCTCGCCCGGGTCTTCACCGCCGCGGGCCGCGAGAAGGGGCTGACCGTGGTGGAGACCGGGGCCGCGCGGATCGAGGGGACGCCCGGCAACGCGCGCGTGGTCCTCGCCGAGGGCACCGAGCTGCGGGCTCAGGTCCTGCTCAGCGCCGTCGGCGACGTGCCCAACACCGATTGGCTGCACGGCACCGGACTGGTCGTGGGCGGGGCCGTCCCGGTCGACGAGCGCGGTCTCGCGCGGCCCGGTATCGCGGCCGTCGGTGACCTCGCGGTGTTCCCGACCTCGCGGGGCAGGCGCCGGGTGCCGCTGTGGAGCAGCGCCATCGACCAGGCGAAGGCCGCCGCGCGGGCGCTGGTGCACGGCACCGACGCCCCGCCGCTCGCCTTCCAGCCGTACTTCTGGACCGAGCAGTTCGGCCGGACCCTCAAGGCCGTCGGCCACCTGCCCGCCGACGGGGAGCCGGAGTACGTGGACGGCGGGCCGGACGGCCCCGCGCTGATGACCTGGCGCCAGGAGGACGGCGGCACCACGGCCGTCGCCCTGGACTACCGCATCCCCATCCCCCGGTTGCGCCGTATGACCACTGCCGCCGCCGTATGACCCGTGCGCCGCCTAAGGTGAGCGGCATGGACGGCGAGGAGGGCACCGGCCCCGGCGAGAACACTTCGGGACTGGACCGGCTCGCGTCGGTCAACCTCAATCTGCTGGTGCCCCTCCTCGCCCTGCTGGAGGAGCGGTCCGTGACCCGGGCCGCCGAGCGGGTCGGTCTGTCGCAGCCCGCGATGAGCCACGCCCTGACCCGGATGCGCCGCCTGCTCGGCGACGAACTCGTCGTACGGCAGGGCGCCGGCGTCACCCTCACCCCGCGCGCGCTGGAACTGATCGCCCCCTTGCGCGACGTACTGCAACGCACCGCGCAGATCGTCGACTTCCCCTCCTTCGACCCGGCCACCGACCGCCGCGTCATCACGGTCGCGATGACCAACAGCACCGCCTTCGTCGTCGGCCCCCGGCTGACCCGCCTGGTCACCGAGCGCGCCCCGCACGCCACCCTGCGGATCAGGACGATCACCGTGCCGACCGAGCCCACCTTCACCGAGGGCGGCGTCGACGTGGTGCTGATCTCGGAGGGGCACTACGCGCCGTACCCGCGCGAACGGCTCTACGACGACCGCGTCGTGGTGGTCGCCTCGCCGGACACCCCGCCGGAGGCGAGCGCCCTGGACCTGCTCACCGGCCAGCCGCACGTGATCGTGGACACCGAGCGGCGGGTCTTCCCGTACTCGGTGCTGGAGGACGAGGGCATCCCGTACCGCGTCGGGCTGCGGGTCTCGGACTTCCTGCTGGTGCCCTTCCACGTGGCCCGGGCCGGCGGGGTCGCCCTGCTGCGGTACCGGGTCGCGGCCACCATGCGCGCCCTCGCCGAGCTGCGGATCGAGGAGTTCCCGTTCCCGCTGCCCGGTCTCGGCATCGACATGGTGTGGAACCCGAGGCTCGCGGACCGCCAGTTCGCGGACTGGCTGCGGGAACTGCTGCGGGACGCGGCGATCGAGCGCTGAGCCTCCGGCTCGGTTCACCGCGGAGCGTCGGGCTCTCGGCTCAGTTCAGCAGGCGCACCCAGCTCGCGGCCAGCTCGTCGAGCATCTGCTCCCGGTCCAGCTTCCAGTCGGCGTCGCCCCAGTGCTGGGCGACGTAGTCCAGCTCGGCCATCGCGAGGACGCCCCGGAAGCGGCGCTGGTGGGGTGCGAGGCGTCCGGCGCGGGCCAGGCCGTCCTCGATGTCGCTGATGGCCTCCTCCATCCAGCGGTCCACCAGGTCGCGCAGCTCGGGGTCGACGGCGGCGGCGTCCCGGCCGACCCGGATGATGGGCCGGACCTGCGGCCAGTTGTCGGCGGTGTCCCGCAGCCAGGCGAGGACCGCCTCGTACGTGCCCTCGGCGACGGTGGCGACCAGGTCCAGGGCCGTGGAGCCGTGCTCCGGTGAACGCTCCCGCTGCAGCACCTCGTTGAGGCGTTCGTCGATGAGCGCCTTCATCAGGTCGCTGCGGGAGGGGAAGTAGGCGTAGAAGGTGACCCGGGTGGTGCCCGCGGCGGAGGCGATGTCGTCCACCTTGGTGGCGGCGTAGCCCTTGGTGGTGAACAGTTCGAGCCCCGACTCCAGCAGCAGTCGGCGGGTCATCTGCTTCTGCTGCTGCCGGAGGTTAGCCATGCCGGGGATCCTAACGCGCCGCCGCACGCCGTCCGTACACGACGGACGGCCGCCTGCCGTGCTGTAAAGGGTCAGTGGAGCAGGTCCGCCCCGAGCCGGCGCTCCAGCTCGGTGACCGTGATGCCGTGCGTCTCGTGCACCCGCAGACCCTCCGGGCCGGGCTCGAAGATGCCGTGGTCGGTGAAGACCAGGTGCACACAGGACGTGCCGGTGAGCGGGTAGGTGCACTCGGGCACCAGCTTGGGAGAGCCGTCGCGGGCGAAGAGCTTCATCATCACCAGCACCCGCCGCGCCCCGACCGCCAGGTCCATCGCGCCGCCCACGGCGGGGATGGCGTCCGGGTCCCCGGTGTGCCAGTTGGCGAGGTCGCCGCGGAAGGAGACCTGGAAGGCGCCGAGCACGCACACGTCGAGGTGGCCGCCGCGCATCATGGCGAAGGAGTCGGCGTGGTGGAAGTACGCCGCCCCGGGCAGCTCGGTGACCGGGACCTTTCCGGCGTTGGTGAGGTCGGGGTCGATCTCGTCGCCCACGGCCGCCGGGCCCATGCCGAGCATGCCGTTCTCGGTGTGCAGCACGATCCCGGCGTCGGCGGGCAGGTACTCGGCGATCCGGGTCGGCTGGCCGATGCCGAGGTTGACGTAGGAACCGGCGGGGATGTCCCGGGCGATACGGGCCGCCAGCTCGTCGGTGGTGAGCGGGGCGCGGTCGGCCCGCTCCAGCACGGAGGACGTGCCCAGGGATGTCGTCATCAGCGGGCCCCTTCCACGGTGAGGCGACGGGCCTCGGCCCGTACCAGTCGGTCGACGAAGATGCCGGGCGTCACCACGGTCTCGGGGTCGATGTCCCCGGCCGGCACGATCTCGGTGACCTGGGCGACCACCGTGGTGGCGGCCGTGGCCATGACGGGGCCGAAGTTGCGGGCGGTCTTGCGGTAGACGAGGTTGCCCAGGGTGTCCGCGCGATGGGCGGAGATCAGCGCGACATCGCCCTTGATCGGGTACTCCAGGACGTGGACCCGCCCGTCGATCTCGCGGGTCTCCTTGCCCTCGGCCAGCGGGGTGCCGACCCCGACGGGGCTGTAGAAGGCGCCGATCCCGGCCCCGGCGGCGCGCATCCGCTCGGCGAGCGTGCCCTGCGGCACGACCTCCAGCTCGACGCGCCCGGAGCGGTACAGGTCGTCGAAGACGTACGAGTCGCTCTGCCTCGGGAAGGAGCAGATCACCTTGCGCACCCGGCCCGCCTTGAGCAGCGCGGCCAGGCCCACGTCGCCGTTCCCGGCGTTGTTGGAGACGACGGTCAGGTCCCCGGCGCCCTGCCGGATGAGGGCGTCGATCAGGTCGAAGGGCATACCGGCCAGGCCGAAGCCGCCGACCAGGACGGTGGAGCCGTCCTGGATCCCGGCCACGGCGTCGTCGGTCGTGACGGCGACGATTGCGGTCATCCCTGGCTCACCTCGTCGGTCACGTTCTCCAGCACCACGGCGAGGGCCTGGCCCACTCCGATGCAGATCGCCGCGACACCCCAGCGCTCGCGCCGCTCCCGCAGCACCTTGGCCAGCGTGCCCAGCAGCCGCCCTCCGGAGGCGCCCAGCGGATGCCCGAGGGCGATGGCGCCGCCGCGCGTGTTGACGATCCCCGGGTCGATGCCCCAGGCGTCCACGCAGGCCAGCGACTGCACGGCGAACGCCTCGTTCAGCTCGACCGCGCCCACGTCCTCCCAGCGGATGCCGGCCCGGCGCAGCGCCCGCTCGGCGGCCTCCACGGGCGCGTACCCGAACTGCTGCGGTTCGACGGCGTGCACCCCGCGTCCGGCGATCCGCGCCTCGGGCTCCAGCCCGATCCGGTCACCGGCCGCGGCGGTGCCCAGCAGCAGCGCCGACGCCCCGTCGCTGAGCGGGGAGGCGTTGCCCGCGGTGATCGTGCCGTCGGTGCGGAAGGATGGCTTGAGAGCCGCGAGCTTGTCCACGCTGGTCCCGGGCCGGATGCCCTCGTCGCGGGCGAGTCCGTCGACGGGCAGGACGAGGTCGTCGTAGAAGCCCTCGTCCCAGGCGGTGGCGGCGAGCCGGTGGGAGCGCGCCGCGAACTCGTCCTGCCGTTCGCGGGAGATGGCGAACTTCTGCTGGAGGAGTTCGTTGCACTCCCCCAGCGAGACCGTCCACTCCTTCGGCATCGCGGGGTTGACCAGCCGCCAGCCGAGCGTGGTGGAAACGGCGGTGACGTCGCGGGCCGGGAAGGCGCGGTCCGGCTTGGGCAGCACCCAGGGCGCGCGGGTCATGGACTCCACGCCACCGGCGACGACGATGTCGGCGTCGCCGGACTCCAGGGTGCGCGAGGCGATGATCGCCGCGTCCAGGCTGGAGCCGCACAGCCGGTTGACGGTGGTGGCGGGCACGCTCACCGGCAGCCCGGCGAGCAGGACGGCCATGCGGCCGACGTTGCGGTTGTCCTCGCCGGCGCCGTTGGCGTTGCCCCACACCACGTCGCCGATCCCGGCGCGGTCCAGGCCGGGGGCCTTGTCGAGCAGCCCGGTCAGGGCGGTGGCGGCGAGGTCGTCGGGGCGTATCCCGGCCAGCGCCCCGCCGAACCGGCCGAACGGGGTGCGGGCGGCGGCGTACAGGTAGGCGTCGGTCATGGGGTGCCCACCGCCTGCGCGGGTTCCGGGAGTTCGGCCGAGTCCAGCGGGATCGGCGTGAACAGGTCGGGCTCCTCCTCGGGCGTCAGCGCGGTCGGGCCGTACAGCCAGTCGACGAAGGAGTAGTCGTAGGTGTCGCGGGCGCGCAGCAGGACGTTGCGCTGCTCGCGGGCGAGGCCGTCGAGGTGCCACAGCTCGCCCCACTTGCGGGAGGTGGTCAGCACCCGGCGGCAGTGCTCGGGGCGGACGGCCTCGTAGGCGGAGAGGGCGGTGGTCCAGTCGACGGTGCCGTCCTCGGCGCGGTTGCGGGCGACGTGCTCGCCGAGCACCCAGCCGTCCTCGATGGCCATGATCGCGCCCTGGGCGATGTACTGCAGCGGCGGGTGCGCGGAGTCGCCGAGCAGGGCGATCCTGCCGTGCACCCAGGTCATGACCGGGTCGCGGTCGAACATCCGCCACCACTTGTCGCGCCACATGTACGGCAGCCCGTCGCGGACGAAGTCGCAGGTGCCCTCGAAGGCGGCGTCCAGCTCGTCCGGGGTGCCCCAGTCCTCCTGGCCGGCCAGGGCCTTCGGGGACTCGAACACGGCGACCTGGTTGAGCAGTTCGCCGCCGCGCAGCCCGTAGTGGACGAAGTGGCAGCGCGGGCCGATGTAGACGACGACCTCGCTGAGGTCGACCGCCTGGACGCGCGGCTGCTCGGCCGGGACGGTGCCCCGGTAGGCGACGTAGGCGGAGGAGACGGGCTGGTCGTCGACGAGCAGCTTGCGGGCGACGGAGTGCAGCCCGTCGGCGGCGATGACGACCCCGGCCTGGTGGGTCTCCCCGTTCGCCAGGGTGACGCGGGCGCCGCCGTCGGTGTTCTCGTACGAGGTCACCTTGGCGTTGTTGACCAGCTCCACCCCGGCGCGCCGGCAGGCGCGCAGCAGCAGGCCGTGCAGGTCGCTGCGGTGGATGACCAGGTACGGGTAGCCGTAGCGCTGCTCCAGGTGGCGCAGGTCGAGCCGGGTCAGCTCCGCCCCGTCGACGGCGTCGCGCATGACCATGGCGTCCGGGACCACGCCGAGGCTCTTGGCCTCGTCGAGCAGGCCGTAGTCGTCGAGGATGCGGGTGCAGTTGGGGGCGAGCTGGATGCCGGCGCCGACCTCGCCGAAGGCGGGGGCGCTCTCCAGCAGGCGGACGGCGAGGCCCTGGCGGGTCAGGGAGTACGCGGCACCCAGGCCGCCGATGCCGCCGCCGACGACGATCACATCAGGTTGGGACATGTCACTGACCTCTCAGAGCCAGGGGCCGAGTTCGGGGGCGTCGGTGAGGGTGTGCGGGCGTCCGGCGAGCCAGGCGGCGACCTCGGGAAGCGGTCCGGCGGGCAGCTCCGCGAGAGCGCGCCTGTCGCGGATCTCGGCGACGAGCGCGGCCAGGAAGCCCTTGGGGAGGTCGGCGAAGGTGACGACACCCGTGCCGAGGTCGACGGCGTGCACGCACACCTCGCGGGCGCGCAGCCAGGGGATCTCGGTGGCGGGGACGGTACGGCCCTGGGCGGTGACGACCTCGTTCCGCCACTGCTCGTCGGTGAGCCGGTCCAGGCCCGCCGCCAGCTTGTGCGCGGAGTCGGTGAGCCAGGTGCGCAGTTCACCGGCCGAGAGCAGCGGGCCCTTGGCGATCCCGGCGGCGCGCTCCTGGGCGGAGGCGTACATCGGGGTCTCCTCGCCGGTGGCGGCCCAGTGCAGGAGGTTGCCGAGGGCGTCGGCGTTGGCGGCGACGTGCGCGACGAGGTGCTTGCGGGTCCAGCCGGGCAGCACGCTGGGCCCGGCGAAGGCCTGCTCGTCCAGGCCCGCGACGGCGTCCAGCAGCAGCTCGGTACCGGTACGGGCCCAGGCGCGCGCGTCGGTGAGGCCGCGGGCGGCGGTGGTCATGCCTTGACCACCTTGAGCCGTCGTCATGCCTTCACCACCTTGTTGACGCAGGCGCCGAGTCCGCCGATCTCGGTGACCACGGTCTGGCCGGGCACCAGGAAGACCTTCGGGTCGCGGGCGTTGCCGACGCCGGCCGGGGTGCCGGTGGCGATGATGTCGCCGGGGCGCAGGGTGATCACGGTGGAGATGTACTGGACCAGGAAGACCGGGTCGAACAGCAGCGTGCCCGTGTCGTCCCGCTGCATGACCTCGCCGTCGACGGTCGTGGTGACCGTGAGCGCGGGGCGGACGCCGCCGACCTCGTCGGGGGTGACGACGTACGGTCCGACCGGGGTGGAGGCCTCCCAGATCTTGCCCTGGGTCCACTCGATGGTGCGGAACTGCCAGTCGCGCACGGAGATGTCGTTCATGACGGTGAAGCCGGCGATGGCGTCGGCGGCCTGCTGCTCGTCGGCGCGGCGGACCTGCTTGCCGATGACGACGGCGAGCTCGACCTCCCAGTCCAGGGCGTCGGTCTCGTCGGGCTTGACGATGTCGTCGTGGGCGCCGAGGAGGGTGTCGGCGAACTTCGGGAAGAGGGTCGGGTAGGCGGGCAGCTCCCGGCCCATCTCCTTGATGTGGTTGGTGTAGTTGTGGCCGACGCAGACGACCTTGGAGGGGTTGGGGACGACCGGCGCGAAGTCGGCGCCCTCGACCGGGTACGTGACTCCGGTCGCGGCGGCGGCCCGGTCCTGCCAGCCGTCCTCGGCGAACAGCTCGCCCAGGTCGGCGCGGCCGAGGTCGACGAGCCGGTCGCCGTCGAGGCGGACCGCGCGGGTGCCGTCGGCGGTGCGGAGGGTGGCGAGCTTCATGGTCAGGCGTCCTTCTGGGTGCGGTCGAGCCTCAGCGCCTCGAAGACGGGCGCGTCGGAGAAACGGAACAGGTCGAGTGCGCCGGAGTCGGAGTCGTCGCTCCCGGCCTCGGACTTCGCGGAGAACGGCTCCCAGGACGGGACCACGAACAGGTCGCCGCGGGTCACCGTCCACGACCTGGAGCCGACGGTGACGGTGCCGGAGCCGTCGAAGACCTGGTAGACGGAGGAGCCGGTCTCGCGCACGGGGGCGGTCTCGGCGCCCCGGGCGACGCGGTGGAACTCGGCGCGTATGGTCGGCAGCACGTCGGAGCCGTCGTGCGGGTTGGTGTAGCGGACGGCGGCGTGGCCGGGCTCGACGGTGCCGCCGAAGCCCTCCTTCTCCAGCAGGAGCTGGTCGCGCAGGGCGGCGTCCGTGTACTCCCACTTGTACGACAGCAGCGGGCTGCCCGGGGAGGCGGGCGCGGCCGACAGGGGGCGCAGGCCGGGGTGGCCCCACAGCCGCTCGGAGCGGGACCGCTCGGGGGTGATCCGCTCGGCGTCGGTGATCTCGTCCCGGCCGAACTCGAAGAACTGCGCCTCGGTGACGTACTGGAAGGGGATGTCCAGGCCGTCGATCCAGGCCATGGGCTCGCTGGTGGCGTTGTGGTGGGCGTGCCAGTTCCAGCCGGCCTGCGGCAGGAAGTCGCCGCGGTTCATCGGCACCGGGTCGCCGCCGACGACCGTCCACACGCCGGAGCCCTCGACGACGAAGCGGAAGGCGTGCTGGGTGTGGCGGTGCTCGGGGGCGTCCTCGCCGGGCATCAGGTACTGGATGGCGGCCCACAGGGTCGGCGTGGCGAAGGGGCGCCCGCCGAGGGAGGGGTTGGCCAGCGCGATGGCTCGGCGCTCGCCGCCCCGGCCGACCGGGACCAGGTCGCCGGCCTGGGCGGCCAGCTCCCGCAGCTTCCGCCAGCGCCACAGGTGCGGCACGGCGCGCGAGCGCGGGTGGGCGGGCATCAGGTCGCCGATCTCGGTCCACAGCGGGACGAGGAGTTCCTGTTCGAAGCCCCGGTAGAGCTCTTCGAGCGCCGGGGTGACGTCGGGCTGTCCCTCGGCGTCAACTGCCTGCAGCCGGACCGGGGAGCCGTGGGCCATGTCTGGGGTGAGGGAGGACTCAGTCACAGGGTTCAGCGTGCAAGCTGTCTGCTGAGAGAACATGGAAATTCTGCACAGCAGAATCCGAGCACCTCGCTGGGGCCGACCGCCGCAGAATCCGAGTACCGCCGTGGCCCCGCCGCCGCAGAATCCGAGTACTGCCGCGGCCCCGCCGCCGCAGAATCCGAGAGATCGCCATGGACGACAAGCCGCTGAAGACTCCCCCGCCCTACCCCATCGCCAGCGTGGACCACGCGCTGCGCGCGGCGACGATCCTGCAGCTGGAGGGCGGGGCGACGGTGGCGCAGCTCGCGGAGCGGCTGGGGGTCGCCCGCTCCACGGCCCACCGGATCCTGGCGATGCTCGTCTACCGGGACTTCGCGGTGCAGGGCGAGGACCGCGTCTACCGCGCGGGCCCGGTGCTGGAGCTGGCCGCGCACTCGCAGTCCCTGGTCTCCCGGCTGCGCGCGGTGGCGCTCCCCCATCTGCACCGGGTCGTCGGTCTCCTGGACGAGACGACGAACCTGATCGTCCGCACCGGGGACACGGTGCGGTTCATCGCCAGCGTGGAGTGCCGGCAGGCACTGCGGGTCGGCTCCCGGGAGGGGATGGTCTTCCCGGCCCACCGCACCACGGCGGGCCTGCTGCTGCTCGCCGAGCTGGACGACGAGGAGCTGGTGGAGCTGTACGGCGACGCCGACGACATCGACCTGGGGCGGCTGCGGACGGAGCTGCGCCGCCTGCGCCGCAACGGCTTCGCGGTGAACCGGGAGCGGTCCGAGCGCGGCCTCGTCGCCGTCGGCGTCCTGGTGCGCGACCGGGACGGTACGGCGCTGGCGGGCCTGTCGGTGTCGCTGCCGAGCGTCCGCTACGACGCGCAGCTGCTCCCCGCCCTGGTGGCGACGCTGGAGGCGGCGGCGCGGGCGGTGGAACGGGACCTGGCGGAGGAGAGGTAGCGCGTCCCCAGGCACACCCCAACTGTCTTACATAGAGAACAGTTGCATTATCTTCCGTCCGTTTCATTGACGCGACGTAAAGCGAAATGCCATTCTCCACGGCACCACGCCGGACGCGCGCCGTGCCCCTCTCCCCCACCGCGTGCGCGGAGCCGAGCGCTTCCACACTTCGGAGTCCCGCCCCCGGAGACCCGAAGTCCCAGTCAGGGAGAACAACAGCAATGACGTTCAACAACGGGACGACGACGTCCCAGGGCCCAACCGCGGGGGCCGCCCGGACGCCGGGCTACGCGGGAACACTGGCTGCCGCCTGCGGCGCGGTCTTCGTGGCACAGACCGCGAACGCGCTGCCGGCCTCGCTGAACGGACTGTTCCAGCAGGACCTCAACACCCACGGCTCACAACTGACCTGGATCACCGCGGCGTTCATGCTCGCGGTGGTGTGCTTCGAGTTCACCTTCGGCGTCCTCGGCGACCTGTTCGGCCGCCGCAGGCTCGTCCTGGCGGGTACCGCGCTGGTCGCCGCGGGCAGCACGGTCGCCGCCCTCGCCCCTTCCGTGCAGGTGCTGTGGATCGGCGCCGCCTTGAACGGCCTCGGCGCCGGTGCCATGTTCCCCGGTTCGCTCACCGCGCTGACCGCCGTCACCCGTGACTCGCGCCAGCGGTCCCACGCTGTCGCCGTGTGGGCCGGGTTCCTGTCCGCCGGTGCCGCCGTGTCGCCGCTGATCGGCGGCATGTTCGCCAAGGTCGGTTCCTGGCGCGGCTCGTTCTGGGTGCTCGTCGGCCTGGCCCTGGTCAGCATGGCGCTCACCGCCACGCTGGCCACGGAGTCCAGGGCGCCCGAGGGCCGCAAGCTCGACGTGGCCGGTCAGATCACCTTCGCGATCGGCCTCATCCTGGTGCTGTTCGCCGCCGTCGAGGGCCCCGAGTCCGGCTGGACGACCCTGCCGGTCATGCTCTCCCTCGCCCTCGGCGTGGTGATCCTCCTGGCCTTCGTGGTGGTCGAACTGGGCGCGGAGTCCCCCATCTTCGACCTCCGGCTGTTCCGCAACCGCGCCTTCGCCGTCTCCTCCCTCGCCGCGGTCATCGGCATGCTGGCCTTCCTCGGCGCCTGCTTCGCCTCCAGCATGTGGCTGGGCCCGGTGCAGCACCAGGACCCGATCCGGGTGGCACTGCCCTTCCTGCTCCTGCAGGGACCGGCGTTCGTCCTCATCCCGGTCGTCTCCCGGCTGCTCCACCGGGTCGCCCCGGCCTGGCTGCTGACCTCCGGTTTCGTGCTAATCGCGATCGGCGCCCTGATGTGCACGCAGTTGGACGTCACGAACACCGACCTCGGCCCGTTCCTGCTGCCCGCCCTGCTGATCGGCATCGGCTTCGCCCTGAGCGTCAGCTCCGTGACGGCCGTGGCGCTCAGCAGCGTGCCCGCGCATCTGTCCGGCATGGCCAGCGCCACCACCAACATGCTGCGCGACCTGGGCTTCGCCCTCGGCCCGGTGGTCGTCGGCGCGGTCGCCCTCAGCAACGCCGGCTCGGCCTTCACGTCCAGCCTGTCCGGGGCCACCACCCTGTCCAGCGGCGACGCGATGGCGGCCCGTCAGATAGCCGAGGCGGGCGGCCCCATCGCCGTCAACAGCCTGCCCGCCGAAGCCCCGGGCGCCGCCGCCCACGGCCTGGCCCTGGACGCCCTCGGCACCGGCTTCAGCACGGCGTACCTGGTCTGCGCGGTAGCGGCCCTGGTCGCCGCGGCCCTCGCCGCCCTCGGCATGATCGGCATCCGCTCGGACGCGGCGAACGAGGCGAAGACCTCGGCCACGGTTCCCCCGACCGAATGGGCGGAGCCGACGGCCGACGCCGCCCGCCCCTGACCACCACGTCCACACCCGAACCCGCGCCCGCCGGAGACCGTGTCCGGCGGGCGCGTCCGCCTTTGCCGCCGGACGGATGCCCGGCGGCAAACCCGCGCGCCGGAGCATGAGTTGACCGCTCCGGCGCACTGCGCTGCCGGTTCCTGTGGCTGATCGCACAAAAGGCGCCCTGGCGTGCCCAACCCCCGTTCTGCGATGCTTCGTTCCGACAAGCGACGGCGGAACGAGGAAGCCGGTGGGAATCCGGCACGGTACCGCCACTGTGTAGGGGGAGCGACTCCGCCCATGGCCACCGTCCCGCAAGGGGTGGGAAGGCCGGAGAAGCTGTGATCCCGAGTCAGGAGACTCACGCCGTCGCACCTCGAAGTACGGGGCGGATTTCCCCGAGAGAGGCGGTGGCACTCGTGTGCCTGTGCAGGTGTGTCGGCGGCCGTGGGCTGCCCGTGTTCCGTCGGAGCCGTCGCGTGACGAGTGACGTGCCCTTGCTCCGCTTCCGGTTCTAGCGAGCCTCCCTCCCCTTTCTCAACGGGCCTTCCCCGTACGCCCCTTCACCGCACCGCCACCGCGTGCCGCGCGCTGCCGGTGCGTCTGTCACGCATGCCATCCGGAGCTGCCTGTGTCCGTACGTCGTTCCCTCCTGCCCTCGGCCGCCGCCGTCCTCACCACCGTCCTCGCCCTCACGCTCACCGCGTGCGGTGACCCCGATGCCCCCGCCGGCGCCAAAGCGCAGGCGCCGCAGGCTGGTTGCATCAAGGACTTCGACCCGGGCACGGACTACTTCCCGGTCAAGTCGCAGGTGAAGCACGCCAAGAACTTCACCCTCCGCTACGAGAAGAGCTACCAGGTCCTCACCGTCAAGGAGCCCTACCCGAAGGGCAGGCCGGAGTCGTACGTCCTGGTCAAGTGCGGTGCTCCGAAGCCGGAGTTGACGGGGGCGCTGGCCAAGGCGCAGCAGATCACCGTGCCGATCAAGAGCCTGTACTCCGCCTCCACCACCCATCTGCCGCTGCTCACCGAGACCGGCACCCTGGACGTGCTGACCGGTGTCGCGAGCAAGGCGAACATCTCCTCCGCCGAGGTGATCGAGCGGGTGGAGGAGGGCAAGGTCACCGAGTACGCCAAGGACCGCGCCATCAACGCCGAGACGGTCATCGGCGAGCAGCCGGACGTCCTGATGACCCAGGGCACCGACGACCCGCAGTACCCGAAGCTGCGTCAGGCGGGAATCGCGGTGGTCGCCAACGCCGAGTGGCTGGAGCCCAGTCCGCTCGGCCGTGCCGAGTGGGTGAAGGCGATGGCCGCGCTCACCGGCGCGGAGAAGCGGGCCGACGAGCTGTTCGACACCGTCGAGGCCGACTACCGCGAGGTCGCCGAGAAGGCGGCCAAGGTGTCCGAACCCGTACAGGTGCTGCCCGGCACGATGTATCAGGGGACCTGGTACATGCCCGCCGGGGGCAGTTACGCGGCCCGGCTCATCAAGGACGCCGGCGGCACCTACCCCTGGTCGGGCAAGGGTGGTTCCGGGAATCTCCAGCTCAACTTCGAGGCCGTGTACGCCAAGGGCGGCGACGCCCCGGTCTGGCTCGCCGACCAGCGGTGGAAGTCCACCGCCGACGCGGAGAAGGCGGACCCCCGGTACGGGAAGCTGAAGGCCGTCAGCGACGGCGAGGTCTGGACGAACACCAAGGCGCTCGGCCCCGGCGGCGGCAACGAGTACTACGAACGCGGCGTCCTGCGCCCCGACCTGGTCCTCGCCGACCTGTTCGCGCTGCTCCACCCGGAGCAGGCGAAGGGCCACACCTTCACCTTCTACCGGCAGGTGCCCAAGGCATGACGACGGCCCTGGCCATCGAGCCCGAGAAGCCGGCAGCGACGCGACCGGGGCGGCGGCGCGCTGCCGTCGTCCTGGCCCTCGCGGCCGGTACCGCCGCGCTGTTCGTCCTCACCGTCGCGACCGGCTCCCACCGGGTGCCGGTCGCGGAGGTGGTACGGGTCCTGCTGGGCGGCGCCGCGAAGGACCCGCGCTGGACCGTGATCGTCGAGGAGGTGCGGCTGCCCCGCGCGCTGACGGCCACCGCCGTGGGCGCCGCCCTCGCGGTGGCGGGCGTGCAGATGCAGACGCTGTTCCGCAACGCGCTGGCCGATCCGTACTCCCTGGGCGTGAGTTCGGGCGCGAGCATGGGCGTCGCCGCCGTGGTCGTCGGCACCGGCGGGGTCGCCGGGAGCTTCACCGGGGACCTGGCCGGTCTTGGGCGGGTGGGTGTCGTCCTCGCCGCCTCGATCGGCGCCGCCGCCGTACTGGCGCTCGTGCTGCTGCTGTCGCGCTGGGTGCGCTCGGCCGTCACCCTGCTGGTCATCGGCGTGATGATCGGCTCGGCGGCCACCGCCGTGGTGGGCGTGATGCTCGTGTACGCCCGGCCCGAGCGGGCCCAGCAGTTCGTGATGTGGGGTTTGGGCAGCTTCGGCGCCACCACCTGGCCCGACCTGAAGGTGATGCTGCCGGTCGTCGGCGCCGGGCTGCTGCTGGCCGCGCTGACCGCCAAGCGCCTCAACGCCCTGCTGCTCGGCGAGGACTACGCCCGCACCATGGGCCTGAACGTACGGCGCAGCCGCGACCTCGCCCTGCTCGGCACCTCGGTGCTGGCGGGCGCGGCCACCGCCTTCTGCGGCCCGATCGCCTTCCTGGGCCTGGCCGTTCCGCACCTGACCCGGGTGGCCCTCGGCACCTCGGACCACCGGGCGCTGATCCCCGCGTCCATGCTCGCCGGAGCCTTCCTGGCCCTGGCCTGCGCGCTGCTGAGCCAGCCGCCGGGCACCGACTCCGTGCTGCCGCTGAACGCCATCACCTCCCTGTTCGGCGCACCCGTCGTCATCACGTTCCTGATCCGCAGCCGCCGCGGCGTACAAGGAGTGGCCTCGTGACCGAGACGCTGACCGAGACAGCGGCCCAGCCGGGGATACGGACCGGTGGTCTGGAGACCGAGGAGCTGACCGTCGGCTACCGCGCCCGCTCACGGTCGTCCCGTGCCGTGCTGTCGGGCCTGGCCCTGCGCGCCGCCCCCGGTGAACTGACCGTCCTGCTCGGTCCGAACGGCGCCGGGAAGTCCACCCTGTTGCGCACCCTGTGCGGGCTCCAGCCGCCCCTGGAGGGCCGTGTCCGGATCGGCGGCGCGGATCTGGCGCGGACCTCACCGGCCGCGCTCGCCCGTCGGCTGGCGGTCGTACTCACCGACCGGGTGGACGCCGGGCTGCTGTCCGTACGGGAGCTGGCCGGGCTCGGGCGCCATCCGCACACCGGGTTCACCGGCCGCCTCACGGCCGCGGACCACGCGGCCGTCGAGTGGTCGCTGAAGGCGGTGGGCGCCGACCACCTGGCGGACCGGCCGGCGGCGGAACTCTCGGACGGTGAGCGGCAACGCGTGCTGACCGCCCGCGCGCTCGCCCAGGAGCCCGAGGTCGTCCTCCTCGACGAGCCGACCGCGTTCCTGGACGTGCCCTCGCGGGTGGCGCTCACCGTGCTGCTGCGCGACCTGGCCCGGGACAGGGGCCTGACGGTCGTGGTCAGCACCCACGATCTGGAGCTGGCGCTGCGCGTGGCCGACGCGGTCTGGCTCGTCGACCGCACGTCCCGCGTCCACGCCGGGGCGCCCGAGGACCTGATCCGCGGTGGCGCCGTGGCGTCCGCCTTCGACGCCGACCACCTCGCCTTCGACCCGCTCACCGGCACCTTCGGCCTGCGCCGGGCCACGCGCGCCGTCGTGGCGGTGGACGCCCCGGCGGACGTACTGCCCCTGGTGGAACGGGCGTTGGCACGCGAGGGCCTGTCCGTCGCGGGCCCCGGGGCGAGGGCCGACGCGCGGGTGAACTGGACAGGAGAGAACAGCTTCGCCCTCGTGGGACCGGACGCCCGTACGACGCGGGCGCACGGCTTCCACGAGCTGACCCGGACGGCGCGCACATGGTGACCCCCGAGGTCCTGGCGCGCATCGCCACGATCGGCCCGTACTTCGCCGTGGGCACCGGGCCCCGGCCGGACGGCTTCCGCCCACTGACCGAGCTGTACGAGGACGGGGCCGCGCTGGACACCTGCGTCCGGGCGGTCGCCGACCGCCTCGGCACCGACCGGCCCAGGGTCGCCGCCTCCACCCTGCACCTGGGCACGGCCTCCCGCCTCTGGTCGCTGGCCCTGGCCTGTGCCGCGTACACCGGACGCGTCCCCGACCTGCACCCCGGCCGCCTGTGGTGGCGCCTGCCCGCCTCGGGCCCCCTCGACCTGTGGCTGACCGCACCGGGCACCCTGGACGAGGAGGACCCGCGAACGGCCCTGCACCGCACGGTCGTCGTCGGCAACCTCACCCCCTGGGCGGACGCCGTCCGCCGCACGTACGGCCTCTCCCCGCACACCCTGCGGGGCAACGCCGCCTCCGCGCTGATCGGCGCCCACCGCGTCCTGCTCACCAGAGCGCCGCGCACCCGGTTCCCCGTCGTCCCCCTGGTCCGCGAACTGCTGGACCACCCTCCGCTGGCGGGAGCCGGCACGTACGACGCGGCCCCGGACCGGCCGCTGACCTTCCGACGCCGCAGTTGCTGCCTGTACTACCGCGTGCCGGGCGCGGGCACGTGCGGCGACTGCGTCCTGACCACCCACCGGGAGAAGACCCCATGACCGTCACCGAACCCACCGTCGTCGAGACGCCCTCGGGCGGCACCCAGCACGTCTGGCCGCTCCCGGTCGACGAGAAGACGCTCCTCGACCTGATCACGACCGTCTTCACCGACCACTGGCAGCACATCCACTTCGGCCCGATCATCGAGGGCGCCGCCTGGGAGGTCGGCGCGCCCGGCGCCCCGGCCGCGATCACCCTGAACGACGGGTACGTCACGGTCGACTTCGGCGTCTGGCACTTCCACCTGTGCATCGGGGAGCACACCGCCTCCGGCCCCGAGCTGGGCCGCGTCCGCCGCTGTTCGCGCGCCGAGCTGTACCGCGGCCTGGGCTCCGACGGGGCGCCCGTCACCTGGGGGATCCGCCTGTTCAACGGCCGCGACGAGCAGATGATGACGGTCCTGCTGCCCAACCCGTTCCTCACCGACCGCCAGGAGATCCTCGACACCCCCGATTTCGGCCGCCTCACCGCCTGGGACGCCCTCCGCGCCCGGTTCCTCGGCCTCGGCCCCGATCCCCTGGACCGCACGGGGAGCGGCTTCCGGCACGGCGGCTGACGACAGGGATCGCAGAACCCTCGCCGCCGTACTCCCGGCCAACTGCCGTCGGGAATCGGCTGGCAGACTTCCGGTGTGTTCCCCGCCCCGGTCGCCGCGGGCATGTTCGTGGACGACCCCGTCCGACCCTCATGAGAAGGCAGAGCCAGTGAACGACCAGGCACCCCAGCACCCGGAGTCCCAGTCCGCCATTTCCGAGCCGGAACTCGTGGGCTCCTCGCAGCCCCCGCTTCCCCCGGCCCCGCCCACGCAGCCCGGGGGCTGGTACGGCGCCCCGTCGGCCCCGCCCACACAACCCGCCGGCTGGTACGGGGCCCCGCCGGCCCCCCGGCGCAGACGCGGGCTGGTGATCGGCGCCGTCGCGGCGGTCATACTCCTCGCCGGTGGCGGTGTCACCTGGTGGGCGCTGACCCGCGACGGCGACGCGATCGACCACGTCGAGCTCTCCGGCGGCAAGCTGGTCAAGGACACCACCGACGCCTACGGCGGGGAGTGCGACGACACCGACGAGTACGCCTACAACGACTGCGAGGAGTCCGCGGACGCCGTCTACGAGTTCAAGTACAAGATCACCAACAAGGGAGACGGACCCGCCAATTACTCGGTGATCGTCAACGCCTTCGACGAGGACGGCGACTACGTCGGCCAGACCTACATCGGCGCCTCCCATGTGGCGGCCGGCAAGACCGAGACCGAGAAGAGCGAGTTCGACGAGTACACGACTCTGGAGGAGGGCCGCGAGCTGTCCGACATCGACTCAGTGAAGGTCGCGTGGGTGGAGCGGATGGCGCTGGCCAACTGATCTCAGGAGGGCGGGGCGGTCTCCCCGACGGCCAGGGCGATCCTGGCGATCAGCCCGTCGAGGACCTGCTCCGCCTGCTCCGGGTCGAAGTCCTCGCCCAGCCGCTTGCGCACGCCGTCGTCGCTGAGGAGGTGGTGCACGGTGGGGGTCACGCCGTGCCGGGCGAGGCAGTTGCGGGCGCACTGCAGGACGCAGCCGTCGACGGCGATGACCGGGCGGTCGCTGCGGGCCTTGCGGACGAGGCTCGGTACGTCACCTCCGACACCGGCGATGCACGACATCTCGGCGATGCCGCGCCGGTCGAGCTGGACGGCGATCCAGTTGGTCATCTGGGCCGCGCTCGAACAACCGGAGCAGGAGTAGACGAGGGGCAGGTCGCTGCGACGTTTCACACGGTGATGCTAGGCAGGGCGGGCGGCCCGGAGCATGGGGCCTTCGGGGCTGTGACCAGGGCCGTTCGGCCCCAGCGGTGGGTGGGCCGGTGTGGCGTTCAGCGCACCTGGATCACTCCGTGCGCGCCCCGTTCGGCGTCCGTCATGGCGTGGGTGACGAAGGGGTAGGTGCCCGCCTCGGGGAAGGTCAGCTCGACGAAACCGCCCGACGCGGGGGCGAGATCGAGGACCTGTGCGCCTCCGTGTTCGGCGCCTTGCGGGCGCAGGTCGTAGGCGCCCTCGCGGAAGACGGTGTCGAACTGGCCGCCCACGACGTGGAAGGCGCTGGAGACGTTCGGCCCGGCCGCCAGCACCCAGATCCGGACGCGTTCACCGGTTTTCGCGGTCAGCGGGTCGTGGTCGTACTGGTTGGCGTAGCCGTTGAAGGCGACCATGTCGTGCCGCTTGGCATTCACCTTGTCGGCGTCGGCCGTGCCGTTCTGCGGGCCCAGGTAGAACTCCGACTGGACCAGCAGGTATTCGCGGTCCACCGCCGGCAGGTTCGGCGGGTCGATGACGACGGCGCCGAACATGCCGTTGGCGATGTGCAGGGACATCGGCATGGTCGAGCAGTGGTACATCCACACGCCGCTGCGGGTGGCCGTGAATCGGTACGTCAGGGACTCGCCCGGCTGGATGGTGCGCATCGGGCGGTCCGGGGCGAGGGCTCCGGCGTGGAAGTCGACGGAGTGGCCGATGCTTCCGTCGTTGACGAGGGTGATCTCGAAGGTATCGCCGACCTTGCCGCGCAGGACGGGGCCGGGGGCGGTGCCGTCGAAGGTCCACAGGGTCTGGCGTACGCCGGGGGCGACTTCCGCCTTCGTCTCCTTCACGGTGAGGGTGCGCTTGTGCAGGGTGCCGGTGGCGGGCGGGAGTTGGGCGTCGCGGGCGGTGAAGCCCTCGGGCGGTTCGGCCATCGGGTCGAAGGCCTTCGCGGCGGATTCGCCGGTGCCGGTGGTGTGGTCGTGGGCCGTTCCGTCAGGGTCGGCGGCCGGGCTCGATGGCTTCCCGGTGCCCGTGGTGGGGTCGTGCGCGGCTCCGCCGTGGTCGGCGGCGGTACCCGACGGCTTCTCGGCGCCGGTGACGCGTACCGCGAACACCATGCCCATCTGCCGGTGGCCGACCACCGAGCACCAGCCCGACAGGTCCCGGCCGACGACTCCCACGTCCAGTGTGTCCCGCTTCCCGGGGCCGATCCGGTCGGTGCGGGCGCCGGTCTCCAGGACCAGGTCGTGGGTGTCGGTGCCGGTGTTGTGCAGCCGGATCACCAGCCGGTCCCCGGCGGGTACGTCGACCGAGGCGGGCGAGAACCGCATGCCGCGGATCGTCACATCGACCTTGGTGGTACGGCCTGTCGGTGTCACCTCGCGCCCGCCGTCCGCGCTCGTGGCGGCGGACCCGCCCACGACGGGCAGCGACCGTACGTCCGCCGCGCCGCCGCCCGCGACGGCCAGCACCACGACCGCGAGCCCGAGGGCGACGCCGCCGAGCATCCGGTGCCGGGGCGCGGCCGGGACCTCGGCGGGCGCCGGTCCCGTGCCGCGGCGGCGCCGGATGCCGCGTACGACGGTGAGTATGAGCAGGACGAGGAAGCAGAGCAGCATCGCCAGCAGCAGCACCGAGCACACCACCCGCACCAGGGACGGCACCGGGAGCACGCACAGCAGCAGCGCGGCGTTGGTGACGGCGAGGCGGGCGGGCCAGGCCCGTTCGAGTCCGGCGGTGGCGGCGCGTACGGCGGCGGGGCCGCCGCCCAGGACCACGGGGACGAGGAAGCTGAGGGCGCCGAGCAGCACTTGGGCGATCCATCCGGCCGCGAGCGGCGCGGTCAGCAGGGAGACGCGTTCCGAGACCGTCGGCCAGGACGTGGTGGTGAGGAGGATGCCGGCCAGGGCGGTGAGGGAACCGGCGAGCCAGCCGCAGCCCGCCGCCACCGACCAGGCGGCGAAGGAGCGGGGCGCCTTCGCGCGGGCCTCGCGCAGCCAGGGCCGCCCGGCGACGACCAGCCCGGCCGCGTACGCGACAACACCGGCGGCGGCGAAGGGCGGCGGGGCGAGCAGCGCGGCGGCCACGGCGGCGGCGAGCCCGGCCAGCAGGACGGGCAGGGCCGCGCGTCCCGCCCGTTCGGCGCCGTCCGCGACCCGGGTGCGCAGCATCGTCGGCCACAGGGTGATGAGGGTGCCCGCCACGGTGAGGCCGACCCAGCCCAGCAGGTTGATCATCTCGTGCGCGATCAGCAGCCGGTCGGACAGGTCGCCGGGGAGAGCGCCGCGGGCCATGAGCACACCGAGCGCCGCGCCCACAGGGAGCAGGGCGGAGGCGGCGACGTAGTAGCGCACGGTCATGGAGAACCGGCCGGGCAGGGCCCGCCGCAACAGCCGTACCAGCCATACGGCGTGGGCGGTGACGGCGGCGGCGACCAGGCATCCGCCGGCGAGTACGGCGTACCAGCGCTCGAAGAACATGCCGCCGATCACGCCGACGGCGCCGAGGTTCAGGCACACCAGCCGCAGCGCCGCCGGGGTGCCCCGGTTGGCCTCCGGCAGGCGGAGCACGGAGGCGGCGAAGTGGCCCGACCAGATGACGACGGCGTTGGTGACCGCGCCGAGCAGCAGGGCGTGGACGAGCAACCAGGAGGCGTGCGGCAGGAAGTGATGGGCGGTCGCGACCGCGGCGAACAGGCCGAGCCAGGCGAACACGATCGCGTTCACGCCGAGGTGCCACAGGGCGCGGGGGGAGCGGCCCGGGGGCTTCGGCGCGGGGCCACTGGTGGTGGCGGGGGACAGATCCGTGGTCACCGGGGGGTCCTCGAACGGTCGGGCTCGGCGGGGGTGGAGGCTCGGTGCGTCGCCCGCGCCGACACGGTCACCGCCGTCAGCAGGAACACCAGCACGGCGGCGATGTTGAGCACCCCGCCCGTCTGCCAGGCCCCCCTGACCTCCCTCAGGTCGCCGACCAGCACCCGCAGGGCCAGGGACAGGTGCAGCAGCCACGCCGCCACCGCGAAGGACGGGTGGTACGGCAGCGGGCGGCGCAGGACCGCGGGCAGGATCACCGGCGCGTGGGCCATGATCATCGGCATCACGAAGCCGAGGAAGACGGCGTGGACCACCGCGTCGTAGCGGGTGCCGTCGGTGACCGGACCGCCCAGCAGCCACAGCGCACCGGCCAGCCCCAGCCACGCGTACCCGGCGAGCAGGCAGGCCGCGGTGAAGCGGGGCAGGCCCGTGGAGCGCAGCAGGCGGCGGGCGACGTCGTGGGCGACGAGCCAGCCCACCAGGGCGAGCAGGGCGAGGCCCAGGATCAGCGTGCCCGCCGTCGGCCACATCAGGGTGCCGACGACACCCGTGACGACCGCGCCGACGCACGCCAGGAAACTCGGCTCCGCCGACGGCGCCAACGCCCCCACCCGCGCCAGCTCCAGCCGCTCCCCCGCGATCGTCAGCACGAGGAACGCCGCCAGCCACGGCAGCAGGCGCGGCACGTCCAGACCGCCGAGCCACAGCAGTGCCGCGCCCACGGCACACACCGCACCGGCGCCCTGGGCGAGCAGCGCCGCGCCCGGCTGCCGCCGCCAGAAGCGGACGTACAGGAGGCAGAGGGCGGTGCACCCGGCGACGAGCAGCAGGCGGGGCACGACCGGGTCGACCGGTGCGAGCAGGAGCAGGCCCCCGGCGCCCAGGCAGGCGGGGGCGGCGTACGGCAGGCGGCCGCCCAGGGCCACGGCCCGTTCCAGGGCGACCAGTGTGCCCGCGAAGCCGAGGACCAGCAGGATGCCGTGGACCTTGGGCAGCCGGTCGGCGGTGACGGGGGCGGGGAGTTCGAGGAGGACGAGCGCGGCATCGAGGCCGGCGAGCAGACAGAGGCCCGCGGCCAGCATCAGGGGTGCTCTTCGGGCACCGGCCCGGCGGGCGGCGGCGGTCACGGTTCGGCCGCCGTGGACAGGTGGAGCCGGCAGGCGTCGGGCTCCGCGAACGGCAGCAGCTCCACGTCCTGTTCCGCCTCGCTGAGGGCGCCGAGCGCGGCTCGGGCGAGCCCTTCGTGCACACCGCAGACGACACCGGGGTACTCACGGGCCGTCTCCACGAAGGGGCACCGCCGCAGCCGTACCCGCAGCGCCCGGTCGTCCTCCGCCTCGGGCGCGAAGCCGATCTCGGCGAGCAGGTCCAGCAGCCGGGTCCGCGCCGCCCTCGGGTCCGCCGCCCGCTCCTGTCCGGCGGTCAGCACGCGTCCCCAACTCTCGCCCGCGGCCAGCGCGTCCGCGCGCGGGTCGCCGCTGGAGCGGGCGATCTGGGCGGCGAGTACGGCGGCGAGGCCCGCGTACTCCCGTGCCGGGGACTCCTGCGGCGCACGCGCCCGGTAGCGCCAGGCGGGACGGCCGCGTCCCGACGGAGCGGACCGCTCCCGCGCGGCGAGCCCGTCGACCACCAGGGCGTCCAGGTGCTCGCGGACGGTGTTGACGTGCAGGGCGCACACCTGGGCGAGCACCGAGGCGCTCACCGGGGCGGCCTGGCCGCGCAGGTGCTGGAGCACGCCGCGCCGCTGCCGGGACAGGGGCAGCCGGTTCGAGCCGGTGCCGGGAAGCGGGCCGTTAATTTCCACGGACATGCCCGTACTATATCGCCGACACCGCAGCGCTCCCGGCCTCGCCCGTCTCACGGCGGTCACCACTCGCAGACGTAGGACGCCTGGTGCCCGGCACCCTCGCCCACGCAGGACGCCTGATGTCCGGCCCGCTCGGACACGCAGGACGCCTGGTGCCCGGCCCGCTCGCGGACCTGGGCGAACAGCTCCGCCGGCCGGATCCCCGGCGCCAGCGCGAGCAGCGGCAGTACCAGCCCGTTCTCCTTGGCCACGTGCTCCTCGAACAGCACCTGCAGCGCCCGCGCCTCGGCCACCGCGCCGAGCAGTGTGGGAGCGGCGGCCAGGGCGTCGACGAGCGCCGTCAGACTGCTGTGCTCGGCGACCAGGCTCTCGATCAGCAGACGGCTGTCGGGCAGCCGGCGCGCCGCCGGGTAGACCACGGCCTCCTCGGCCGCCGCGTACGGCAGGATCTCGCGCTCGCAGAAGGCGACGAGCCCGGCGCGGATCCCCTCCGCGGCCCCGGGGTCCCGCTCCGCCGCGTCGAGCAGCGCCGCCACGTGCCGGGCCATGTCCCCGGCCAGCCGGACCAGGTGCGCCTCGGCGGCTTCGAGGGCGGCGGCGTCCTCGGGGGCCGACGCGGAAGTGACAGCGCTCATGCGGGGTGCCTCCAGCGGTTCACGGCCGGTCGGACCGACCGGAGCGGGCAGGAGCCGACTCGTCCGCCACGTCCCGTACGCGTCGGCGCACCGCCCGCCAGCTTTTAAGCGGGGCTCCGGCGCCGGGACATGGCGGACAGCCGACCATCCGGCGGGAAGACATGGGACGACCGGATGGCGACCGGACCGGGAGCGCGTCGCGCCCACCACAGCGCCGGTGGATCACACGAGGCCGTGACACTGCCGTGGGTTTCGACGGTCCGTGGAGCTCCCGACCGGTCGCGGTCCAGCATTCACGCGCCGCTGCCTCCGGCACCTGGGCCGGACGGTCCACCGATCGGGCCCGCCTGGTGCTCTTCCGCGCGCCGAACAGGGCCGAACGGCCGTACCGGAAGAGGAAGACCGGCCCACTCGGCGCAGGCCCTCACCCGTCTACCGTCCGGCCTCATGGACAACGGCCCGCACTCGGACCACGCGCACCTCCGCACCCGGCACAACCGCCCGGCCCCCGCCGGACGGCCGGTGCGTCGATGTCAGGCGTGCTGACGGGCCACGAGGCGTGAGCCACGTCTTCCCCCCGTCGTCCGGTACGGCGAACGCCCGCTCGGGGCGCGAACCGTGGCGCGCGCACAGCCGCCCCTCCCCGCTCCGGTCCGCCCCGCCGGCCACGCCTCACGAAAGACGCGCCATGATCCTCGAAGACCTCCGCACGGCCTGCCGCAAGGACCCGGCGCTGCACGGCGTGCACACCGTCGAGGTCCTGCTCTACCCGGGGCTGTGGGCGATCTGGACCCACCGGATCGCCCACCGGCTGCACCGCCTCGGCCTGCCGTTCCTGCCCCGGCTGCTCTCCCAGCTCTGCCGCGCGCTGACCGGCGTCGAGATCCACCCCGGCGCGGTCATCGGGCGCCGCTGCTTCATCGACCACGGCATGGGGGTGGTCATCGGCGAGACGGCCGTCGTGGGCGACGACGTGATGCTCTATCACCGGGTGACGCTGGGCGGCACCGGCTGGTGGACCGACGCGAAGGGCGCCCGACGCCACCCCACCGTCGGCGACCGGGTCGTCCTCGGCGTGGGCGCCACCGTGCTCGGCCCGGTCCACGTCGGCCACGACACGACGGTGGGCGCGCACGCCCTGGTACTGCACGACGTCCCCGCCCATTCCTGCGTACGCGCCGCCCAACCGCACACCACGGCCCGCACGCGGGCCCACCCGCCCGACACCGGCCGGGCCTGCGAACCCCCCGCACCGCGCACCCCCGACACCGCCCGAGGACGACGCCCATGACCGCCATCCATCCCTCCGTCACCGCGCTGATCGGCCGCACACCCCTGGTCGACCTGCGCCGCTACGGCGCCGGTCTCCCGGTGCGCCTGGTCGCCAAGCTGGAGTCCGCCAATCCCGGCGGCAGCGTCAAGGACCGCATCGCGCTGGCGATGATCGAGGCCGCCGAGGCCACCGGCAGACTCCGGCCCGGCCAGCGGATCGTGGAGCCGACCAGCGGCAACACCGGCATCGGCCTCGCCATGGTGGCCGCCGCCAAGGGCTACGACGTCACCTTCACCATGCCGGAGAGCATGAGCCTGGAACGGCGTGCCCTGCTGCGCGCGTACGGCGCCGAACTCGTCCTGACCCCGGCCGCCGGGGGCATGCGCGGCGCCGTCGCCCGGGCCGCCGAACTGGCCGAGCGGCACGGCTGGTTCATGCCGCAGCAGTTCGCCAACCCGGCCAACCCCGACGCCCACCGGCGCACCACCGCCCAGGAGATCTGGCAGGACACCGAGGGCCGCGTCGACGTACTGGTGGCCGGTGTCGGCACCGGCGGCACGGTGACCGGCGTCGGACAGGTGCTGAAGGAGAAGAACCCGGAGGTCACGGTGGTCGCCGTCGAGCCGGCGGACTCCCCGGTCCTGTCCGGCGGCGCCCCCGGCCCGCACCGCGTCCAGGGCCTCGGCGCCGGCTTCGTCCCCGACGTCCTCGACACCGGGGTCTACGACACCGTCTGCCGCGTCTCCGTCGACCAGGCCCAGGAAGCGGCCCGCGCCCTGGCCCGCACCGAGGGCATCCTGGCGGGCATCTCCAGCGGCGCGGCCCTGCACGCGGCCGTCACCGTCGCCCGCCGCCCCGAGCACCGCGGCGCCCTGGTGGTCGTGGTCCTGCCCGACACGGGCGAGCGGTACCTGAGCACGGACCTGTTCGCCTGACGGCACCGCCCCACACCTGACACGAGCCGGGCCGGGCGCCCAGGTCGCCCGAGCCAAGTGGCATGCCTTTGCCTCCCGGCGTGGTCTAGCTTGGCAGGGGGCCGCCCGCCCCTGCCCGACCGTGCTGACCGTGCTGAAAGTGAGGCCCCAGGTGCACATCGCCCCTCTCGGTCCCGACGATCCCACCGAGCTGGGCGGCTACGAACTGCTCGGCCGGATCGGTCAGGGCGGGATGGGTCAGGTGTACCTGGGTGAGTCGCCGGGCGGGGAACCGGCCGCCGTGAAGGTGATCAAGCCGTCCGTGGTGGACTCCGAGACGCGCATGAGGTTCGCGCAGGAGGTGGAGATCCTCAAGACGATCGGGGGCGCCCGGATCGCCGCTCTCCTGGACGCCGACCCGGACGCGGAGCGGCCGTGGCTGGCGACCGAGTACGTCGAGGGCCTCGACCTCAGCCGTCACGTGGCCGCCCACGGTCCGCTGCCCCCGCTGCTGGTGGCGGCTCTGGGCGCGACGCTGGCCGAGGCCCTGGCCGGCGTGCACCGCCAGGGTCTGCTCCACCGCGATCTGAAGCCCGCCAATGTGCTCCTCGGTCCGAACGGACCGAAGGTGATCGACTTCGGGCTCGCGGTGTTCGCGGAGTCGAACGTGTCGCTGACCGCGCCGCACACGGTCGTCGGCACCCCCTCCTGCATGCCTCCCGAGCAGGCGAACGGGGAGAAGCCGCTGACCCCGGCGGTCGACGTGTACGCCCTGGGCGCGGTGCTGCTGTTCGCAGCCTCGGGCCATCCGCCCTACCGCGCCCACACCATCCATCTCCTCTTCCACCAGGTCGTCGACCCCACGGTCGCCCCGGACCTGTCCGGGGTCCCGGACGAGCTGGCGCCGCTGCTCGGCGCCATGCTGGCCCACCGCCCGCAGGACCGCCCGGGTCTCCCCGCCGTCGTCCGCGGGTGCCGCACGCTGATCGAAGCCCAGGGGCTGAAGGTGGCCCAGGCGCGCCGCAAGCTCACCACGTACTCGGCCGCTCCGACGCATGTCCTGGACGACCTCCTCGCCCTCGGCCGCGTGTCCGCCCCCGAGGCCCGGCCCACCCGTGCACAGCAGGACAGCGCCCCCGTGGTCCCACCGACCCCCGCCCCGGCACAACCGTCCGCCGACCCCCGCCTCCTGCTCCGCCGTGACCACACCTCCCCGGAGCCGTCCGCCGACACCCCCGCACCACAGCCGCCCGCCCGCGCGGTAGGGGCCGAGGACACGGCCGGCGCCCCGGCCGCCACCCCCCTCTCCCCCCTCTCCCCCCACCGCAAGCCCGACCGCCCCTCCCTGCGGAGTTCGGCGCAGGCCCGGATCACCGCGCGGCGGCTGCGTGAGGCGTATGCGGCCAGTGCGCCCTTCTGACCCGTACGCCCCTCGCGACCGGCGATAATGGGCGGGCCCTGGAGGAGGGGCCGCCCGTACCCGCACGCACGACCCGCTTCAGGAGGCCACCGGTGACCGCCGTCCAGACCAGCGTGGAGCAGACCGGCGCGGAGCAGGCCGGTGCCACGACCGGCCAGGACCAGTACCCGGCCGGCGCCCTGGTGGTGGTGCGGGACGAGGAGTGGCTGGTCAGAAGCTCGATGCCGACGTCCGACGACGGCACGCGCATCGAGGTCACCGGAGTGTCGGAGTTCGTCCGCGACCAGGAGGCCGTGTTCTTCTCCCGCCTGGACCGGATCGAGCTGCTCGACCCGAGGGCGACCAGGCTCGTCATGGACGACTCCCCGAACTACCGCCGTTCCCGGCTGTTCCTGGAGGCGGTGCTGCGCCGCACCGCCCTGCCCCAGTCCGAGCACCGCCTGGCGCTCGCCGACTCGTTCCTGATGGACCCGCTGCCCTACCAGCGCCGCCCCGCCCAGCTGGCGCTGTCCGGCGCCAATCTGCGCCCGCGTCTGCTGATCGCGGACGTGGTGGGGCTCGGCAAGACGCTGGAGATCGGGCTGACCCTGGCCGAGCTGATCCGGCGCGGGCGGGGCGAGCGCATCCTGGTGGTCACCCCGCAGCATGTGCTGGAGCAGTTCCAGCACGAGCTGTGGACGCGGTTCGCGATCCCGCTGGTGCGTCTGGACTCGGTGGGCATCGAGCGGATCCAGCGGGAGATCCCGGCGGGCCGCAATCCGTTCACGTCGTTCAAGCGGGTCATCGTCTCCATCGACACCCTCAAGAACACCGACCAGTACCGGCACCACCTGGAGCAGATCCGCTGGGACGCGGTGGTCATCGACGAGTCGCACAACTTGATCAACCGCGGTTCGCTGCGCAATCAGCTCGCGCGCACGCTCGCTCCCCGTACGGACGCCCTCATCCTGGCCTCCGCGACCCCGCACAACGGCGACGCGAAGTCCTTCGCCGAGCTGATCCGGCTGCTGGACCCGGTCGCGATCCGCGACCCGGAGAACTACCGCGCCTCCGACATCGAGCACCTGTTCATCCGGCGGACGAAGATCAGCCCGGAGGTCCGCGAGCAGATGAAGGGCCAGTGGGCCGACCGGGGTCCTTCCCGTTCGGTGCACTGCCCGGCCACCGAGGCCGAGGAGCGGATCTTCGAGGAGCTGGCCGCCGTCTGGCTGCCCGCGGACGGCGCCGCCTCGGTCAGTTCGGTCCCCCTCTTCCCGTACACGCTGCTGAAGTCGTTCCTCTCCTCCCCGGCGGCGCTGCGCGCCACGGTCGCCGCGCGGATCAGGACGCTGGAGAAGAAGGAGGACCGGCGGGGCACGGAGGCCGAACTGGCCGCGCTGCGGCGGCTGTCGGAGCTGGCCGCCGGGCTCGACGAGAAGAATTCCGCGAAGTTCGCCGCCCTGGTGCGGCAGTTGCGCGACGAGATCGGGGTGGGCCCCGGCTCCGAGGCGCGGGTCGTGGTGTTCTCCGAGCGGGTGCAGACCCTGGAGTGGCTGGCCGGGGTGCTGCCGGCCGCGCTCGGCTTCCGCGGTCGCGCGGCCCGCGACTGCGTCCGTGTCATGCACGGCGGCCTCTCGGACGAGCAGCAGATGGACCGCGTCGAGGAGTTCGGCCTGGCCGACACCCCCGTCCGGGTCCTGCTCACCGGCGACGTGGCCTCCGAGGGCGTCAACCTGCACCGCCAGTGCCACCAGCTCGTGCACTACGACGTGCCCTGGTCGCTGATCCGCATCGAGCAGCGCAACGGCCGTATCGACCGCTACGGGCAGGCCCGCCCGCCGGAGTTCCGGGCGCTGATCCTCACCAGTGAGGTGCCGGGCGCGAAGGACGACACGGTGGTCGCCGAGCGGCTGCTGGAGCGCGAGGACGAGGCGCACCGCGCGCTGGGCACGGCGGAGGCGGTGACCGGCCTGTACCGGGCGGAGGCGGAGGAGCGATCCCTCATCCAGGATCTGCTGCGCGGCCGGACCGTCGACGAGTCCCTGGACACGCCCCGCTCCGGGGGCGACGGCCAGGACACCGGTCTGGAGGACTTCCTCGCGGACTTCTTCGGCTCGGTGGACGCGACGGCGGGCGCGGACGCAGAGCCGGGGGCGGACGGAGAGCCGGGAACGGACGCAGAGCCGGGAACGGACGGAGAGCCGGGGACGGACGGGAATCCGGGTACGTACCCGGACGGCGCCCCGGCCGCGGCCCGTCGCCCGTCACCGGACGAGCACGCCGACCCGAACCCGGTGCTGCCCCGCCTCTTCGAGTCCACCGCCCACTTCGTGGACGAGGCGCTGCGCGAGGTGTACCCGGACGCCCGCGACCGGCTGGAGCTGGACCGCGACTCGCAGTCCGGGCTGATCTCCTTCCGCCCCCCGGCGGAGCTGGTCCACCGTCTCAAGGCGCTGCCCTCGGACTACCTGCGCGAGCAGCGGCTGCGGGAGCGGCTGCTGGTGACCTTCAACCGCCGTCTCGCCGAGCACTCGCTGCAGCGGGCCCGGCAGTCCTCCACGTCGAGCTGGCCCGAGATCTCCCTGCTCACCGACCTGCACCCGGTCGTGGAGTGGCTGACCGACAAGGTTCTGGTCGGTCTGGGCCGCCAGGAGGCGCCCATGATCACGGCGAACGTGGCGGAGCCGGTGTACCTGGTCCAGGGTGTGTACTCCAACGGGCTGGGCAGGCCCACCGTCGTGAAGTGGATGGGTGTGAGCTGGCGTGAGGCCGCCCACGAGGGCCTGGCCGTCGACGACATGGTGACCCTGCTGCGGCACGCCGGTGTCACCCCCGACATGCCCAACAAACGGGGTTACCGCGATCCCGAACCCCTGCGCGCGGCCCTGCCCCGGGTCCTTCAGACGGCCGAGGCGTTCCTCGACACCCACCGCGACGCGTGGGACGAGCCGCTGCGCCGCCCCGTCGAGGAGTACAAGCAGCGGCTGGGCGCCTGGGAGCAACCCACGCTGGACGGGCAGCGCACCCGTGAACGCCTCGTGGATCTCGCCGACTCGCTGCTGACGACGGGCAGGCCCCTGCTCCGGGTCCTCGCGGTGCTCATCCCGGACACCGACGCGCACCCGGGCGGCAGGGACCACGACGGCGGTCCCCCGGTCTCCCTCGCCGCCGACTCGTGGGCCGCCTTCCGTCATTCGCCCTCGTCCGCCGCCCTGTGACCCCGGTCTGTGATCCCTTGAGAGAAGCCCTGTCATGACGTACGACTCCCTGGTCAACCGTGGCGACTACTTCTCGGCTCACTACCTGGCCGAGGTGCTGCCGAAGGACCTCAAGTCGGGCCTGCTGCAACGGTGGAAGGAGCGCGAGGACGCGGCGAAGCCGCCCGCCGGGCACGCCGCCGCCACCGAGGCGGACGTGGCCGCCGCGCCCACGCCCGGCCGCACCGAACTCCCGGTGACCCCGCGCGCCGGACTGCGCGAGCTGCGCCGGGGCTACTTCCGCGCGCGGTCGTCCTTCGCCGTCCCGGAGGACGAGGACGGCATCATCACCGTCCGCGACACCGACGACGACACCCTGACCTACGGCAAGCCCGAGTGGCGGGAACGGGTGCGCGCCCTGAACGCCGAGGTGCTGCGCGCGCTCGGCTACGACGCCAAGCCGCGCGTCCTCGCCGTCGAGCGCGCGGGCCAGGCGTACGAGGTGCCCGTCGCGCACGCCGAGAAGGGCCTGGTCGCACTCGACTGCGGCTGGGCCGCCGAGCCCGACGACGCGCTCGACCCGAAGGGCCGCGGCCGGCTGCTGGAACCGGTGCCGCTGGACGGCCCGAACCCGGTGGAGACGGGCGCCAAGCTCGCCTCCTTCCTGTTCGCCTGCGAGGAGCCGCCCCGGTACGTGCTGCTGCTCGGCGGCGGTGTCATCGTCCTCGCCGACCGCGCGGTGTGGGGCGAGGGCCGCTACCTCGGCGTCTCCCTGGACACCGCCCTCCAGCGCAACGACACCCGGCCGGGCGGCGAACTCGACACCGTCGCCGCGCTGTTCGGCGCGGACTCGCTGCGCGTGCCCGAGGAGGGCGGCGAGAACCCGCTGGCCGAACTGGTCGGCAAGTCCGCCAAGCACGCCGTCGGCGTCTCCAGCGAACTCCGCGACGGCCTGCGCAAGAGCGTCGAACTGATCGCCAACGAAGTGCTGGCACGCCTGCGCGAGCAGGGCGTACGCCCCGAGGACATCGGCGAACTCCCCGACCTGGGCCGCAGACTGACCCGCGAGTCGCTGCGCTACCTCTACCGGATCCTGTTCCTGCTGTACGCCGAGGCCCGCCCCGAGCTGGGCATCCTGCCCGCCGACTATCCCGAATACCAGCAGGGGTACGGACTCGGCCGGCTCGGCGAACTCGTCGCCGAGCGGGAGCCGGTGGGCGACACCGCCCGCAAGGGCTTCTACCTGTACGAGTCCCTGGACCTGCTGTTCCGCAAGGTGCAGGACGGCTACCGCCCCCGCCGCACCCACGGCGTGGACCCGGCCGACGCCGACGCGGCGGACGCACCGGCCAGCGAGGACGTCGGCCTGCGCTTCGAGCCGCTGCACAGCAAGCTGTTCGAGCGCGACGCCATCCAACTGATCGGCGCGGACAGCCTCCCCGACCCGCGCTACGACTCCGACGAGGCCCTGGCGCGCGGCGAGGAGGTCCGCTACCTCGACACCCGCCTGCGCAACGCCACCCTCCACCAGGTGCTCCACAGCCTGATGATCACCCAGGGCAGGCGGGGCGAACGCGGCGGCTTCATCTCGTACGCGCAGCTCGGCATCAACCAGCTCGGCGCGGTCTACGAGGGCCTGATGTCGTACAGCGGCTTCATCGCCGACGAGGAGCTGTACGAGGTCGCCCGGCGCGGCGACCCGAAGGACGGCTCCTGGCTCGTCCCCGCCTCGAAGATCGCCGACTACGACGACTCCGTGTTCGTCCGGCGCCGGGACCGCCTCACCGGCGAGGAACTGCGCGTACGGTACGCGCCGGGCACCTTCGTGTACCGGCTCTCCGGCCGCGACCGGCAGACCTCCGCGTCGTACTACACACCCGAGTCACTGACCCGCGTCACCGTGCAGCTCGCGCTCCAGCAGCTCCTCACCGAGACCACCCGCGCCAAGGATCTCCTGAACTGGCGGATCTGCGAACCCGCCCTCGGCTCCGGCGCCTTCCTCAATGAAGCCATCAACCAGGTCGCGGCGGAGTATCTGCGGCGCAGGCAGGCGGAGTTGGGGCAGTCGATCGACACCGACCAGTACGCCGTCGAGCTGCAGAAGGTGAAGGCGTACATCGCCCTCCACAACTCCTACGGCGTCGACCTCAACGAGACGGCCGTGGAGCTTGCGGAGGTCTCTCTCTGGCTCAACACCATGCACCCCGGCATGGAGGCCCCCTGGTTCGGCCTGCACCTGCGGCGCGGCAACTCCCTCATCGGCGGCAGGCGCGAGGTGTACGCGGCCGAGCGGCTGAAGAAGGGCGGCTGGCTGGGCACCACCCCGGAACGCTTCCCGCTGACGGAGGCGCTGGCCGGTGCACCCCTCCCGGAGGGCGCGGTGCACCACTTCCTGCTTCCGGCGAAGGAGTGGGGCGCGGTCGCCGCCGAGAAGGAGGCCAAGGCCCTCGCCCCGGCGGAGACCAAGGCGCTGGCCGCGTGGCGGAAGGCGGTCACCAAGTCCCCAACAGCCAAGCAGACGGCCCGGCTCCAGGGGCTCGCCCGTCGCGCCGAGTACCTGTGGGGACTGGTCGTACGGCGGCTGGAGCTGTCCGAGCGGGACATCTCCCGGGACATCCAGGTGTGGGGCGCCGAGGACGACTGGCTCCGCCGGCCCCCGACCGCCGTGCAGCGCGACGAGATCCTCGCCGACCTCCAGGCGGAGGACACGCCCTACTGGCGGCTCAAGACCCTCATGGACGCCTGGTGCGCCCTGTGGTTCTGGCCCGTCCAGAACGTCGCGCTGCTGGACGGCACGGACGAACGGTACGCGCGCGCCGAGGCGTTGGCGGCACGGGCGGCCGAGCTGGAGGCCGCGAGCGGCGGAGCTGACGCCGACAGCGCCGGGGACGATGTGCTGCTGGCCTGGGAGGCGGAGGCCCTGCCGGGCTTCTCCGCCGAGCCACAGCAGATGACACTCACGCGTGACTCCGTGGCCCGTCGGCGCGCCGGTCGCCGGAAGGGGCAGATCGGTGACCGGCGCGCTGTCGTCGCGCTGACCGACCTAGACGACTGGATCGAGTTCGCCGAGGCGCTGCTCGGTACGCAGGACGTTCCGGCGGAGTCGCTGGTGTCCACGTTCGACGACCTCGACGACCTGTCCCGGTACGAGGACGAACTCCCCGAGTGGATGGGCATGGACCGCTTCCACGCCCTGGAGGAACGGTTCCTGTGGGCGGGCGCCGCGCGGGATGTGGCCAAGGCGCAGGGGTTCTTCCATTGGGAGTTGGAGTTCGCGCAGGTGTTTGCGCGGGGTGGGTTTGAATTGCAGGTGGGGAATCCGCCTTGGGTTCGGCCTAGGTGGCGTGAAGATCTCGTACTTGGCGAAATTGAACCCTGGTTCACGCTAACAGAAAGGCCTGGGGTCGCCGAGTGGCGCCTACGCAAGCAGGAAGCGCTGGACGAGACTGGCCGTAACTACTACCTCAAAGAGCTTGCCGCCAATACAGGCTCGACGACAACGATTGGCTCAGGGACGACGTACCCACTGCTCGTCCGCACTCAGCCGGACCTATACCGCGCATTCATGTGTCGCGCTTGGTCAAACATGGACCCCGCTGGGACGGCGGGGATGATTCACCCCGACACCCACTTCAGCGGTTCCCACGAAGGAAATTTGAGAGCCGCCACGTATCGACACCTGCGCTTTCACGCACACTTCTCGAACCGCCTCCTACTGTTCACGGAAATCGAGTGGACGCGACAATTCAGCGTCAACATCTACGGGCCACCACAAAGAATTTCCTTCAATAACGCCAGCTGGATTTTTCTACCGGATACGCTCATCGCTTCACTCACCCATGACGGGCAGGGACAACCTCCGGGAATCAAGAACCAGGGAGCATGGGATGTCCGCCCTCATCAAGCACGAGTAATCCCGGTTAACGAAGACTTGCTCACCGAGTGGCGGGATCTCGCAGGCCACGAGAACGTCACCGCAGACCAGAGCACGCTCCTTTATCCGGTTACTTCATTCGAAGAAGGCGCCATTCGAGCCCTTTCGAATGCACGGGCCAGACTCTCCGACTTCGCGCCACATCACAGCCCTGGCTACCATGAAAAATCGAGCAAACAAAGGGGGATCATCCGATGGTTCACCGACACCCCGGAGAGCCTGTCTGAGGCCATCTTGCAGGGTCCTCATTTCGGCGTCGCCACACCCTGGAATAAGCAGCCCGACATCCCATGCCGCCTCAACCGGGATTGGTCCACATGGGATCTAACCCAACTCCCTGCCAAATCCATCCCTCGCACTAATTATGTTCGCGCCTCAGACAAAGAGACGTTCATTTCAGAGCAAGAGGATTGGGACGGCCGGCCTTGCACGGAATATTTCCGCTTGGCTTGGCGGCGCATGATCCCATTCGATACCGAACGGAGTCTCTTCGCTGCGATCCTCCCTCCCGGGCCGTCACACGTGGATGCCGTGGTGTCAATCGCCTTCTCCGATCACCGCCTCACCGTAATGAACGCAGGGTTCTGGGCATCTCTACCACTGGACTATCTACTCCGCATCACCGGGCGCTCCGATCTGAGAATTGGCGAGGCGAGTAAGATGCCAGCCCCTGACCCTGAACACCCGCTTGCTAACGCACTTCTAATCCGGGCACTGCGCCTGAACTGCTTGACCAGCGCGTACGCGCCACTCTGGAATGACCTACTCCATTCCACAGTGTGGAAAAATGAGAACTGGGCGACACAATGGCCTAATTTGGCACGCCTTGCCACCCCATTCGCTTCACCCTGGAATTACAACTCACCTTTGCGTACGGAACATGCACGCCGAGCCGCCCTTGTCGAATTGGACGCCCTTGTGTCCGTATGGCTAGGAATTACCGCCGATCAACTCGTAGCGATCTTCAAGTCCCGGTACCCAATCCTCGGGGATTACGAGGCACAGATGTATTTCGACGCCACTGGCCGACGTATTGCCGGGAATTACCGGGTGTTCGGGCATGGACAAACAAAGGACACCTACCCGCTACTCCTTGAACACCTGGCAAACCCCACCACGACGTCACCCCCCGAGGGCTACCAAGCCCCCTTCTACAAGGCCGACCGCGAGGCCGAAATGCGTGCAGCGCACGCGCACTTCCAGGCCCGGTTGGACGCCGAGATCGCCGCCGGTCGCTGGGCTCCTCCGGCCCGCAAGCAAGCGAACGCGTAGTCGGCCAACGCGGCCGGACACAGGTCTGCCCCCGGCGCTCTACCGGGGGCAGACCTTTCGCCTACTGCGCAGCGAAGTCAACGAACGCCGCCCAAGCGGATGCAGCTACCGCGAGAGCGGGACGACTCGTGTCCTTGGAGTCCCGGACTCGCACGACGTGAGCGCAGTCGGCGACCTCCACGCACTCTCCTCCAGCACCACCGCTGTAGCTGCTCTTGCGCCAGCGCAGTTCACCTGCCGCGCTCAGGGTCTCGTCCACTTCACACCTCTCCAAGCAGCTTCTCGATGAAGGCCATTGACTCGCGCGGAGTGAGAGCCTGCGCACGGATGATGCCGTAGCGCGACGCGATTCCCTGGACCTCCTGCCGGTCGCTGACCATTGTGCTGCGTCCTTGCGCTTCCAGGTAAGCCACTTGATCGCCACCAGCGCGGCACAACAAGGTGAACGGCCCGTCCACACCCGCGTTGTCCTCACGGTCGAGCGGCATGATCTGGATCTCGACGTTGCGGTACGCGCCGACCAGCAGCAACTGCTCCAACTGACCACGCATGACCGACCACCCGCCCAAGGGCCGACGCACAACCGCCTCGTCGATGACGAAGCTCACCAGAGGGGCTGGTTTGCGCTCGAAGACGCTCTGGCGCGCGAGTCGGGCCGCAACCCGCTGTTCTAAGGTCTCCTCGTCCAGCAACGGGCGCCACATACCGAACACCGCCCGCATGTACTCCTCGGTCTGTAGCAGTCCAGGCACCGCCTGGGTCGCGTACACCCACAGCTCAACCGCCTCCCCCTCCAACCGCGCCGCATCCCGAAAGAACGCCGGATACTGCGCCCGCCCCACCTCCTCCTTCATCTCCTGGAGGACCCCGCCCGCGTCCAGCGCCCTGTCCGCCTGGTCGATGAACTTCGGAGGCGGCACCCGGCGCCCCTGCTCGTACGCGGCGATGGTGGAAGCCGAATACCCCATCAGCGAGCCGAACTCGGGCCGCTCCATACCCGCCCGCACCCGGAACCGCTTCAGTTGCCGTCCGAAGACGCGCAGGATGCCGGAGCCGGGCTCCGGTTCGGGCTGCGGCTCGCCGCCGCCACCGTCGCCGCCAACGGCCTCCTCGTCCACCAGTCCCGTCGGTCCGCTCATCCCCGCACCCACCTCCCACTGCCAACGCGGCCCCGCGCCGGCTGTCACGCTCCGCCCCGCCGACAGGCGCGCACCGGACACTTACAGCGACCTTCCGTATGCGCGTCGTATCTGTTCACGCTAGGACCGCATCGGCACCGTGAGCCACATGAACAGCCCAATTGCCACCCCACCGGGGCACACCGCAGGTACTTCGGCCGAAACCGCCCGCCCGCGCCACGAGTTCGCGATGGCCTTCACCTCCTCCCCGCGCGGGGCACGCCTGGCGCGCAGGCTGGTCTCGCACCGGCTGGACGCGTGGGGGTATCCGTACGGGGGCCGGGTCAACGACACCCTGACCCTGATCGCGGGCGAGCTGACCGCCAACGCCGTACGCCACGGGCATGTCGCCGGACGGGACTTCCACCTGCGGCTCACGCGCGGCACGGCGAGCGTGCGCGTGGAGGTGACGGACACCCGGACCGAGCGGGTCCCCGTCCTCCCCGAGGGGGACCCGCCCGGCGACACGGAGTCCGGCCGGGGGCTGCTGCTGGTCGCCGGGCTGGCGACGCGGTGGGCGGTGACCCCGCGTACGGGCGCGCCGGGCAAGACGGTCTGGGCGGAACTCGACCTGGGATGAGACGCGCGGGGTGCGTCAACGGGCCTGTGGGGCAGCCTCGTCGGGCCGCCGCTGTCAGTGCCGGGCGCTAGTGTCGTTCGCCCGGCAGTCAGCCGGTGAACCCGAGGGAGCAGAGAACCGTCATGCCCGAGAACGACACCGCGTACCGCATCACCGTGGTCGACGAGGACCCGCTGCGCGCCCGCAAGGATGCCCGTGAGCTGCTCGCCGCGCTGGCCGAGGCGGAGGTGACCGCCGCTCTGGATACGGCCGAAAGCGGCGCCGCGGTCGGGCGGTTATCCAAGGGCGGCCCGTCCGTCGAGGCCGTCGAACTGGTGCTGGGCGCCGGTTCGTTCGTCGCCGCCCTGGTGCAGGTGTGGCTGGCGCGGGTTCCGCAGCGCACGATCGTGGTGAAGCGGCCCGACGGGGCGGTGCTGCACCTCACCGGCAAGGAGGCCCGCGAGGACGACACGCTGATCGAGCGGTTCCTCGCGGACGACGGCGGCGACGGCGCGGCGGCGGAGTGAGGCGGCGGTGACCGACAACGACCGCTACGCGTTACTCGTCGGCGTCTCCACGTACGACAGCGAGGCGTACCGGGACCTCCCGGCCGTGCGGGCCGACCTGCACTACATGCGGGCCGTGCTGGAGAACACCGAGATCGGGATGTACAACGAGTGCGCGGTGGCCGCGGAGCCGACGCGCGCGGAGATGCTGCACGCCGTCGAGTCGTTCCTGGAGGAGCGGCAGGCCAGCGAGACGGCCCTGCTCTACTTCAGCGGGCACGGTGAGTACTGCGAGCAGGACGGCCAGTTGTACTTCCTGACGCGGGACACCGACCCGGCGGACCTGCCGGGGACGGCCGTGCCGGCGGAGTTCCTGGAACGGATGCTGCAATCCTGCCGGGCCGCGTCCAAACTGGTGCTTCTGGACTGCTGTTCGAGCGGTTCCGTCGTCCAGGGCTGGACCGCCAAGGGGCCTGCGGAAGAGCCGGAGCGGCCCGCGCCGAGCACCCTGCTGCGGCCGACCGGCGTGTACTTCATCACCGCCTCCGACGCCCTGCAGGCGGCCTCCGCGATGGCGCCGCAGGGGTCGGACCTGGGCACCTCCCGGTTCACCGGGGAGATCGTGGAGGGCCTGCGCAACGGGACGATCAAGGACGGCGGCTGGATCACCCCGGACGACCTCTTCGAGTACCTGACCAGGCAGATGGCCCGCGAAGGAGTGCCGGAGGAGCAGCGGCCGACCAAGTCCACCATCCGGGCCACCCGGACCCTGCCCTTCGCCCGGTCGGTGGCACGGCCGGTGCGGCTTCCCACGCCACCGCAGGACTCCGCCGGGGCGGCACGGCCCTCGCCCGCGCTGCTGAAGGCGCGCCGGGCGGCCGAGGCGGACGAGCGGGACGGCGTCGACGCGCAGCGGCTGCTGCGGTACTACGCGGACTGCCTCAACGCCCAGGCGGCGGCCGGGACGCGGCCCGACCGGGACGCCGGGCGGGACACGTCGTACTTCCTGCTCGGCCAGGGCGAGGAAACCGTCCAGTCGGGCCGCAGGCCGCACATCGTCGCGCCCGGCGCACTGCCCCGGCCCCAGAACCGGCGGACCGGGCCGGGCGGCGAGCCGGGGACGCGGCAGGAGTACTGGTACGGCTATCCGGCGGTCACGCTGCCCGCGCGGGACGGCGGCCGGGGACGGCGCGCGACGGTGGAGCTGGCGCCGCTGCTCATCCAGCAGATGGAGCTGGTGCCGGACGAGGAGGGCCGGGACGTGCTCCGGACCTGCGGGGTACCGTCCCTGCACACGGGAGTCGTCTCGGAGTTCCTCGACGCGGACGACGCCGCCGACCTGGTCGCGCACTGGCAGCCCGCCTGGCAGGAGGGCAACGCGGCCCAGATGCTGCGCGCCGTAAGGGAGTTGCTGGAACGGCTTGGGCTGACGGAACTGGAACCGCTGGACCCGTCCGCGCTCAGCGACCGTACGGTGATGCAGGCGTTGCGGCCCGGCGCGCACAACGCGGCCGTGCTGCTGGTGCCGTCAGGTGCGCAGGCCACGGCCACCCAGGCGCTGGTGGACAACCTGCTGCAGATCTCCACCCGGACCGCCCAGATCCCGGGCACCGCCCTGGGCGCGCTGCTGGACGGGGCGGCCCGGCAGGCGTCCGGCGCCCCGTCGGCGCCGGTGACGGCCGTCGTGCCGGGGCCGTGCAACGAGAGCCAGGAGCAGGTGATCTCCTCGGCGATGACCCAGCCGCTCACGGTGGCGACCGGACCGCCCGGCACCGGCAAGAGCGAGGTCGTCACGGCCACCGCCGCCACCTGTGTGGCCGCCGGACAGTCGGTGCTGATCGCCTCCACGAACAACAAGGCGGTCAACGTCGTCGCCGAGCGCTGCGACGCCATCGCACCCGGCCTGCTGATGCGCACGGGCAACGCCGAGGCGCTGGAGGGGGAGGCGGCGAAACTGGAGCGGCTGCTCGCCGTGCCTGCCGAGGCGCCGCGCCGCGGATCGGCCACCGTGCGCGGCGAGTTGCGCAACACCCGGCGGACCGCCGACCACCTGCGGGCGGAAGCCGCCCGGCGCGTCGGCGAGGAGACCCGGCTGCTGGATCTTCTCCGCGACCGCGAGGAGCGCGCCGCCGCCCTGGAGCTTCCCCTGCCCCTCCTTCGAGGGGCCTGGGCTCAGGACACGGACGGCCTCGTACCGCTGGACCGGTGGGTGGACCGGGCGCGCGGGGCGGCCTCGGCCCGCTGGTGGCAGCTCGGAGCGTGGCGGCGCGGGCGGGCACTCGCGGCGCTCGTCGCGGCGGCGGAGACCGGGCGGGCCGACGGGTCCCGACCGGAGTGGCCGGCCTGGGCCGCGTCCCGGCCGGTGCCGCCCGAGCTGTTGGGCTCGCTGGCCGAGGCGGTGTCCGTGGAACGGGAGGTGCGGGACATCGCCCGCGCGCTCGCGGAATGGGACGAGGACGGGCTCAAGGTGTCCCGGCTGTCCACGGCCGAGGAGCTGACCGGCCTGTCGGCGGAACTGTCCCGCGCCCTGTCCGCCGAGGCCCTGAGCCGGGCAGCCGGACCGATGAGCCAGCGCCTCCAGGCGCTGCGCCGCCGCTCCGGCTACCGGCGCGGCCAGAAGAACCTGATGGCCCACATCAAGGGCTGGGCGATCAGCACCCACTCGGTGGGGAAGCTGGAACTCACCCCGAAGCTGTTCGACCTCGTCATCATCGACGAGGCGAGCCAGTGCTCCATCCCCTCGGTGCTGCCGCTGCTCTTCCGGGCCCGCCGCGCGCTGATCATCGGCGACCCCATGCAGCTCGGGCACATCCCGGGCGTGTCACCCGAGCAGGAGCGGCAGGCCCGGACCCGGGCCGGACTGAGCGCGGCCCAACTGGAGCACCACCGCCTCACCTACCACGTGCACTCCTCGTACCACGCGGCCGAACAGCACGGCGAGGGGACCCTGCTGCTCGACGAGCACTACCGCTGCCATCCCCGGATCGCGGACGTCGTCAACGGCCACTGCTACGGCGGACGGCTGCGGGTGCTCACCGACGTGCGGCGCCAGGTACCGGCGTACGACCCGGTCGGCGCGGCCGAACCGGCGCCGGTGCTCGGCTGGGTCGACGTGCCCTCCGGGATCTCGGCCCGCACCAGCGGCGGGTCCTGGCGCAACACGCGGGAGGCCGAAGCCGTGCGGGGCGTGGTCGACGGACTGCTGACGGGCCTCGGACCGGACGCCACGGTGGGCGTGGTCACGCCGTTCCGCGCGCAGAAGGAGGTACTGGCCCGGATGTGGGCGGGCGAGGAACGCGTCCAGGTCGGCACCATCCACGCCTTCCAGGGCGGCCAGCGCGACGTCATGGTGCTCAGCCCGGTGGCGGCGCCCAACACCCCGCCGCGCACCGCTCATTGGGTCGCGAGCCAGGTCAACCTGTGGAACGTGGCGGTCACCCGCGCCAGGTCGCAGCTGATCACCGTCGGCGACCTCGCGTTCTGGCAGCGGCACAGCGGCCTCCCGGCCCTCCTCGCCGCACGCTCGGCGCCCCTGGGAGCGGACGGCGACGGCACGCCCGCCGACGCGGGCGCGTTCGGCCCGGTGGCCGAAGCCCGCGAGGAGCTGACCGACCGGTTGCAGCGGTACCTGGCCGGACGCGGGATCACCGACCTGGAGCGGGCCGTGCCGGTGGGCGGTCACCCCGTCGACCTGCTGTTCACCGACGGCGGGGAGAACACGGCGGTGCTCGTCGACACCGGACCGGAGCCGGGCACCGACCCCGCGCGGCATCTCCGTCTCCTCCACGCCCGGGGTGACCTGCTCACCGGCCTGCCCTCCGGCGGCCACGGCGCCAAGCCCGGCCCGGTGAGCCGGACGGTACGCGTTCCCGCCTGGCGCATCCTGTCGAGCGAGCCCGCCCTGGCACCGCTGTTCGACTGAACCGCCTGTCCACGGGCCTGCTCAGCCCCCGGACAGGCTCCGGGCGACGTACGTCATGTGCTGGAGGTTGCCGACCCACAGCCACTGCGTGAACCCGCCCGTGCCCTCACCGGTCGTGAGCGGGCCGCGCGCGCAGTCGTCCAGCCACTCCTCGGCCGGTCCCGCCGCCGCTCCCCGGAACTCGGGCAGTTCGGTGATCCGGCGGGCCGCGGCGCGGTTGACGGCGACCCGGTCCGGCCCCTTGGCCAGGGTCCGGACGGCGACGTACGAAGAGGCGGTGGTGTAGCGGAGCGTGCCCCAGGCCGGGCCGCCCTTCCTGCCGGGTTCCGGGGGCTGGGTGAGGGCGGCGGGGGGCTGCACGCCGTAGTCGCCGTAGCCGAGCAGCGGGGCGTAGGCCCGCCCTGCCGCGCGTACCTCGTGCCACATGCGCCACTCCGCCCGCGGGATCTCGCACGGGCCCTGCTCCAGCATGTCGGCGGTGACCCGCGGAAAGCCGCCGCCGAGCAGGGCCGCGCTCCGCCAGACCGCGAGGGGCATCAGCGCGTCGAGGGCCCGCAGCGCCTCCTTGCCCGCGTCGGGCCGGTCGTCGAGGACGGCGCCCATGTCGAGCAGCAGGTCCAGGGGCGTGTCCGGACCGGCACGCTCCAGCAGCGCCCGTACCTTCTCTCCGGCCCGCCCGTCCCACTCCCCCGGGACGCTGACCCGTACCCCGAGCCCGCGCAGGCTGCGGTGGGCCGTCGCCACGGCCGCCGCCTGCTGCGCCGCGGTCCGCTCCGGCCCGGTGACCGGCCTCAGCCGCCCCAACTCGCAGTAGACAGAGAGGACTTCGGCGAGCGCGGAGGTCTGGGCGTCCTCGGTGAAGGGGGCGTCGATCCAGCCGCCGTGACGGCTCACGCGACTCACCCGGCCGACGTACGGGCCGGCCACCGTGGCCAGCTCCTCCAGCGGCACACCGGGCAGCGGCGGCACGTTCCACAGCGGCCGGACCGCCGCGCCGATATCCGGCCGCAGCCGCCGGAGGGCCACGGCCGCGTGGGCCCTCGCGGGCAGAACGGGAACGTAGAGCGGTCCGGACATCACGGCTCCCCCTCGGCACCGTCCGTGCGCGTCCCTTCCCTCCAGAGTCCGTCCGTTCCGGACCACTCGGAAAGGGGGCGTTTTCGGCCCGCATGGCCGAAGTGGGCGAGTACCTGGTGACGGTGTGACGCAAGTTGTACGCTTCGTGATGCTCGGTGGTCGGACCCTCAAGTGGGCGACGCACAGGGGGAACTGAGCGGCACTCAGGAGCACGCGTCAGGACCGTCCGCCGTGCGCCGAACAGTTCGCTGACCGGGCGCGGGCGCCCGGCCGTTCCACGATGGGCGCGAGGCGTGAACCACCGGATACTCGGTCTGACGGTACGGAACTTCCGCACACTCACTGACGTGAAGCTGCCACTCGGGCCACTGACCGTGATGGTCGGCCCCAACGCGGCGGGCAAGTCGAACGTCTTCCACGCTCTGGAGTTCCTGCGCGGCGTCTGCGAGGACGGGATCGAGAAGGCGCTGGAGCAGCGGGGCGGCTTCGACGCCGTGGCCTTCCGGGGCGGCTCCCGGCAGGCGTCCCGGATGACGATCGAGGTCGAGGGCGTCTGGTCGCCGTTCGCGTCGCAGGAGCATCCCGACCGCTACGAACTGAGCGTCAACCGCCGCAGCGCACCGGCAGGCGGCCATGTCCTGTTCCGGCAGGAGCGGTTCACCCAGCATCCGCAGCAGGGCACGGAGACCTCCGTCGACCTCAAGAGCGCGGCGGCGACCGTCGTGAGCCCGCTCGCGCAGGACGGTCTGAAGGACACCACCGACCTGGACCGGCTGGCCTCCGCACTCCACCAGCCGCTGACCTGGAGCACGGGCAGCCCGACCGGCCGCGCGGTGAAGGAGATCAAGCGGCACCTGTCCGAGATCCGGGTCTTCGACCCGGACGTGCGCAAGGCCCGGGAACCCTCCCCGATCAGCCGGTCGGGACGCCATCTGGAGGACGACGCCGGAAACCTCGCCGACTTCCTCAAGACGCTCCGTGCCATCAGGGACGACCAGGGCAGCCACCACATCTGGGAGACGCTGCTGGAGGACGTCCGGGCGGTGGTCCCGCACATCCGCGACATCCACGTCGTGGACACTCCGGGTACGTACGACCACGTCTCGGTCGAGCTGGAGGAAGAGGGCCTGCGGGGCCGCACCCGGCTGGAGGACGCCTCCTTCGGAACGGTGCGCGTCCTGTGTCTGCTGGCGATCTTCCACGATCCCGAACCGCCCGCTCTCACCTGCATCGAGGAGATCGACCACGGCATCCACCCGCACGCGCTGGAACTGCTCGCGGTCCGGCTGCGGCAGGCGAGCCGCCGGGCGCAGTTCCTGGTCACCACGCACTCACCCGTGTTCGTCAGTGAACTGACCCCGGACGAGTTCGTCGTCTGCGAGCGGGACGCGGACGGCGCGTCGCGCATCCCGGCACTCACGCCGGACGAGGTGCGCGAGGTCATCGAAGCCTCCGAAGGCATGCCCATCGGAGAACTGTGGTTCGCGAACACGCTGGGGGGCGGGCTGTGAGGGGCAGGGGAAAGGGCGGCGCGAAGAAGGACTCCGTCATAGTCGTCGCGGGCGAGGGCGACTTCGACCGGAAGGTCCTGTGGCACCTCGTCCGCTCCTTCCGCCCGGACGCGAAGATCGTCAACCTCCGCGACAAGACCTGTCTCGGACCGGCCGACAAGCAACTGACGCCGCGCATCGACAAACTCCGCAGGCTGGTGAAGGCCGCGTCGCTGCGGTCGGAGCTGGCGGGACTCGTCGTGCACGTGGACCTCGACCTGGTGAACGAGGAGAAGTACGTGGAGGTCCGCACACGCATCAAGGACGAACTCCGCAACGCCTTCTCGTGCCCGTCCGCGGTCGCGCTGGCGGCGTTCGAGACGGAGGCCTGGCTCATGCAGTTCCCCTCCGCGTTCACCAAGGTCAACTCCGGCTGGGTCCTCAAGCCCCGGTACCGGGGCTGCGATCTCGCCAAGGTCCACGACCCCAAGAAGGTGCTCAAGGAGCACCCGTGGAGACCGCCCTACGACGAGTCACACGCCCCGCGCATCATGGAGAAGGCGCTCGACGCGGACGGGAAGGTCATCCGGCCCGAGGGGAAGAACCGGTCGTACGACGAGTTCGTGGCCGAGCTGGCCGACTGGTAACCGGCCCCCCTGACCTGCGGCTCCGACCGGCGACGGGTCGGCGGGGCCGCCCCCGCCCCGGATATACGGTGGTACCGATCACCAGCGCACCGCCATCGCAAGGGGGACCGTCGTGAAGCCCACCATGGCCGCCGCGCAGCTCCGCGGCAGTCTGACGCAGTACCTCACGACGACGTACGCCCTTGCCGACGAGACCACGCGTGCCGCCCTGGAGCGCTTCCTCGGGCACCCCGAGACCGGCATCTTCCGCGGGCCCTATCTCAGGATCCGCACCCCATTCCACATCGCCGACGACTCCTGGCGGCAGGACGTGGAGGGGGCCGCCGGGTTCCCCGGGTTCACGCCCTGGCGGCACCAGGCCAGGGCGTGGGAACGGCTGTCCACGCTGCGCGGGCCCGCGCGGCCGACCCTGGTGACCACCGGCACCGGCTCCGGCAAGACCGAGTCCTTCCTGATCCCCGTACTGGACCACTGCCGCCGCCGGAAGGCCGAGGGGGCGCGCGGGGTCAAGGCGGTGCTGCTCTACCCGATGAACGCCCTCGCCACCGACCAGGCGGGACGCATCGCCGAGTACCTGGCGCGCCCGGAGCTGGCCCAGGTGACGGCGGGTCTGTACATCGGCGACCGGCCCGACACCGACTTCCGGCGGGTGATGACACGGCGCGAGGAGATGCGCCTGACGCCGCCCGATGTGCTGATCACCAACTACAAGATGCTCGACCTGCTGCTCCAGCGCGGCGAGGACCGGACCCTGTGGGAGGGGTCCGAGCCCGCGTACGTCGTCCTGGACGAGTTCCACACCTACGACGGCGCGCAGGGCACCGACGTGGCGATGCTGCTGCGCAGGCTCGCCGCCGCCACCGGGGCGGCCCGGCCCGGCCGGCCCCTGGGCGCGATCTGCCCGGTGGCGACCTCGGCAACCCTCGGCGAGGGCGCGCCGGACAAGGAGGCCGGGGGCGTCCTGGACGTGGCGGCGCGGGTCTTCGGCATGCCGTTCCCGGCGGACGCGGTCATCGGCGAGGAGCGGATGACCCCGGACGAGTTCACCGGCACCGTCGACTACGAGCTGCCCGAACCGCCGGGCCCGCAGGAGGTCGTCGCGGTGTCCGGCGGGGCGGACGTGGAGGCCCGGCCCGACCTGCTGGACCTGGACGCGCTCGCCACCCGGCTGCTGGGCCGCAGCGGCCTGGACGCCTTCCGGGTCGGACGGCTGCTGAAGCGGCACGACTTCACCCTCGGTGTGCTGTCACTGCTCGACGGCGAGCCCCTCGACGAGTGGACGCTGCGGGACCGGCTGGGCCGGTTCGGCTACTCCTGGGGCCGCACCGCGCGGGAGAACCCGCGGCTGGCGCTCCAGGCGCTGTCCCGGTTCGTGGCGCTGCTGTCCGCCGCCCGCGACCCGGACTCCGACGAACGCGCTCCCCGGCCGCTGCTGCACATCGAGGCGCATCTGTGGGTACGGCCCGTGACCCGGGTGCTGCGCGGCGTCGGCCCGGCGCCGGAGTTCCGCTGGTACGAGGACGACCGCACCGCCGCGCGCCGGGCCGCGCTGAACGCCGCGCCGCCCGACGAGGACGGCGCCGACGACTCCTCCGGCAGCGTGCCGTCGTACGCGTCGAGCCGCCGGCCGCAGCCCCTGCCGGGCGCCGACAGCGCCCCGCGCCCCGCGCAGGTGCACCTGCCGGCCGTCTACTGCCGCAACTGCGGGCGCTCCGGCTGGGCGGCGCTGTCCCCGGAGGCCGACCCGCAGCAGCTCGTGACCGCCCAGGACCGCATCTGGCGGGCGGCGGTCGGCCGCGACAAACGGCGCCTGCGCTACTTCATCGCCGCCACCCCCGGCGAACGGCAGCGGACCCTGGACGCGCTGACCGGCGCCCGGCCCTCGGACGGGGGCGTCGACCCGCTGTCCGTCGTCGTCCTGGACGGCGCGCGGGCCACCTACCGGCCGCCCACGCCCGCGGACGACGGGGAGCTGGTCGACGCCTGGTTCGCGCTGGCCGTGCTCGACCGCAAGAGCGCCGACCGGGCGGCGAAGGACGACCGGTGCCCGGCCTGCCACACCGACAACAGCATCCGCTTCCTCGGCACCGCCCAGGCGGCCCTCGCCTCGGCGACCATCACCCAGCTGTTCACCGGCGGCGACATCGCGCTCGTCCCCGAGGAACGCAAGACACTGCTGTTCAACGACTCCACCCAGGACGCGGCGCACCGGGCGGGATACGTCGCCAACGCCTCGTACAAGTTCTCGCTGCGCTCGCTGCTCGCGCACAACCTGGACGAGGCCGGGGCCCCGGCCTCCCTGAACGACCTGATCGGGCGGGTCCTGGAATCGGTGGACGACCCCGACGCGCTGGCCGCCGTCGTCCCGCCCGACCTCCACGACGAGCCGGGCGTGGACCGGCTGCTGTCCGGGCGCGGCACGGGCGACGCGCGGACCTGGCGGCTGATCGGCGAACGGCTGGCCTTCGCGACGGTGATGGAGTTCGGGCTGCGCAGCCGGATGGGCCGCACCCTGGAGCTGACCCGGACCGCGGCGGCCGAGGTGACGGTGGCCGACCCCGACGCCGTCACCGCCCTGGCCCGGGACCTGCACCTGGCGCTGCCCGGCCAGCTGACGGCCCCGGGCGGGCTGCCCACGCCCGAGCGCTATCTCGCCTACATCCGGGGCCTGTTGGAGCGGCTGCGGCTGCGCGGCGCGGTGCGCCACCACTGGCTGGAGACCTGGATCAAGGAGGCCGGCACCAGCCGCTACCTCATCTCCGGGCGCAGACCCGACGGCATGCCCGCCTTTCCCGAGGGTGTCGCTCCGCCCCGGTTCCTGCTGGACGGGCAGAAGGACGGCTCCGAGTTCGACGCGGTCACCGGACGGCTCGGCTGGTACCAGGACTGGACGCGCCGGTGCCTGGGGCTGGACGCCGCCGGGGCGACGGAGTACCTGCGCAGACTGCTGCCCCATCTCGCCGACGCCGGTGTGCTGTCGGCGCGGGCCACGCGCGACCGGCAGACCCGGGTGTACGGGCTGCAGCCCGGGCACATCCAGGTGCGGCTGCTCGACGACGCCGTCGTCAACAAGGCCTTCGTCGCCTGCGAGGACTGCGGCTGGCAGCAGGTCGTCGTCCCCGAGCGGCGCACCCGCTGGTACGGGCACCCGTGCCCCCGCTACCGGTGCCGGGGGCGGCTGACCGCGCCGCAGCCCGATCCGTACACCACCGCGGGCGACTTCTCCCGCCCCGGCCGGTCGGTGGAACGGGACTACCGGCGCGACTACTACCGCCACCTGTATCTGACGGGCGGCACGTTCCGCGTCGTGACGGCCGAACACACCGGCATGCTCAGCCGCCCCGAACGCGAGCGCGTCGAACGCGCCTTCAAGGCGGGCACGCACTACACCGACCCCAACGTCCTGTCGTGCACCCCCACCCTGGAACTCGGCATCGACATCGGCGACCTGTCGGCCGTCCTGCTCGGCTCCCTGCCCGCCGGTCCCGCCCACTACGTGCAGCGGGCGGGGCGGGCCGGACGGCGCACGGGCAACGCGCTGGTCGTCGCGTTCGGCGGACGGCGGGCCCGCGACCTGTACTACCTGGACCAGCCGCGCGAAATGATCGCCGGGACCATCCTGCCGCCGGGCTGCTACCTGTCGGCCGTGGAGATCCTGCGCCGCCAGTACACCGCCCGGCTGCTGGACCTGGCGGCCCGCGGGGAGCTGCGGACCTCGGACGGCGAGCCCCTGGCCCCCGTGCCCCGGCTGTCGTCCGCCCTGTTCGGCACCGGCGGCTGGTGCCAGGACCTCGCGGACGCCGCGCAGACCCACGGGGCGGTGCTGGTGGAGGAGTTCCTCGCGCTGTTCCCCACCGAGAAGGGCGCGGACTCCGACGCGGAAGGCGTCTCCCAGCACGCGGCGGACGAGCTGCGCGCGTACGCGACCGGCGGGATCGTCCGGGCACTCCAGGAGGCGGAGGAGGACTGGACCGGACGGCGCGAGGAGGTGCGCCGCAGGATCGCGGCCATCGACGAGGCGGCCGGGCAGCTCGCCCGCTCCGACGACACCCAGGACCGGGAGCGGCGCGAACTGCTGGCCGAACGCCGGGCCGCCGGTGACCTGCTGCGGGAACTGAGCCAGTCCTCCGCGCACGCCACCCTGGTGGACCTCGGCCTGCTGCCCAACTACAGCCTGACGGACACCACCACCCGCTTGGAGGCCACCCTCTACTGGACGGAGACACCCGACGAGGACGAGGACCCGCCCGACGAGGGGGGCCGCCCGTCCGGCGCGCCGGGGCGCGCCAAGGTGTACCGCAGCGAGACCCGCGACTACGAGCGGTCCAGCGCCCTCGCCCTGACCGAACTCGCCCCCGGCAACAGCTTCTACGTCAACGGCTACCGGCATGTGGTGCGCGCCCTCGACATCGGCGGGCCCGACCGGCGCGCCTGGTCGGTGTGGCGGCTGTGCCCCTCCTGCGGCTATGTGCGCACCGAGAACGCCGAGCGCGACACGACGCCCTGTCCGCGCTGCCGGGGCCGGGAGATCGCCGACGCCGGGTGCGTGCAGTACGTCCTGCGGCCCCGGCGCGTGCTGTCCCGCGACCGGCGGGAGGACGCCCGGGTGCGCGACGACCGCGACGAGCGCGACCGACGGCACTACACCACCCTGACCACCGTCGACATCGACCCCGACCGCATCGTGCCCGGATCGTGGCGGCACGAGGAGGCCGTGTTCGGCGTGGACTTCACCCGCCACGCCACGGTCCGGACCCTGAACCTGGGCCTCAACCGCGAGGACGGCAGCGGCACGGTGCCGCTCGCCGGGGAGGACGTCCGCCTCAACCCGTTCTACGTGTGCACCGCGTGCGGCGGCGCGACGGCGGACGGCAAACCGGTCGTGGACGTGCCCCAGCACGCGCTCACCGACTCCGCCGCGACCAGCGCCCCCACCTCGGCGCACCACCTGCTGTGGTGCCCGCGCCGCCGGCTGCGCGGCGCCGCGGCGGCCACGGCGGCCACGGCCGCGGGGAAGGACGCGGGCCGGGACGTGCCGCTGCTGCTGGCCCACGAGCTGACCACCGAGGCCGTCCGCATCCTGCTGCCCGCCTCGGTGGCCCGGGTCAGGGAGCGCCTGGCGTCGTTCACCGCCGTGCTGTTCACCGGGATCGCCGCCCGCTACGGCGGCGACCCCGACCACATCGACATCGCCGAGGCGACCATGCCCGACAACGCGGGCGACTCCGAGGACCACTGGCCCCGGCGGTTCCTGGTCGTCTACGACCGGCTGCCGGGCGGCACCGGATACCTGCACCGGCTGGCCTCCGCGGACGGCTTCCGGGAGGTGCTGCTCCAGGCACGCCAGGTCATCGAGCACTGCCCGTGCCAGGAGAAGGGCATGGACGGCTGCCACCGCTGCCTGCTGCGCCGGGTGCCGGCCGCCGACTACGACCGGGTCAGCCGCAACGAGGTCCGGCAGATGCTGGACGAACTGCTCGGCGCCGACGGGGAACGCTGGCGCACCTCACGGGTGACGACCACTCAGGACATCCCGCTCCAGCGCCAGGCCGAGAGCGACCTGGAGGTGCTGTTCGTCGAGACACTGCGGGACTGGGCGAAGCTGCCGGAGGCCAGGGCCGCGGCGGACGCCTACACCACTTCGGCGGGCACCTACGCCCTGGACCTCAGGCTGACGGCGCCGGACGGGTCCACGGTGAGCTGGCGCGTCTCCCAGCAGCGGGCGCTGGGCGGCACCCGGCCCGACATACTCCTGGAGCGGCTGGACTCCCCCGGCCCCCGCGTCGCGCTGTACCTCGACGGCTACGCGTACCACGCCACGCCCGAGCACAACCGGCTCGCGGACGACGCCGTGAAACGCACCCGGCTGCGGGCCGAGGGACTGCGGGTGTTCCAGCTGACCTACCACGACGTGATGGCGTGGCGGCGCCGGATCGACGACACCGGATACGCGGGGACCGGCGCGGACGCGGGCGTCTGGACGCCGTACGGCCCCACCGCCCGGCAGCGTGCCCGCGACTACTACGACCGGGTGGGCCGCGGGCTGCCCGGCGAACTGGCCGAGACGATGTGGGTCAACCCGGCCCGTACGCTCCTGGCCTACCTGCGCACGCCCGACCCCGAGCGCTGGCGGCGGCGGGCGGAGGCGGTGGCCGCCGGGATGAGCGGGGCGGACGGGGTGCGCGCGGGCGCCCTCACCGGCCCGCAGGCCGCGGCGGGCATCCGGGAGGCGCTGCGCGGGAACGCGCCCGCCGGGGGCCCCGGGCCGGTCCGGCTGCTGCACGGCGCCGACGTGTCGGGCTGCCGCCTGGTGCTGGCCGCCGACGGCAGGCGCACCCCGCCCGTGTGGACGGGGCTGGCCGTCCTGGACGACAGCGACGCGGCCCTGGCGGACGGGCGGGCCCACAAGCGGCGCTGGCGCGCCTGGCTGTGGTGGGGCAATGTGCTGCAGTTCCTGGAGCACGGCGGCGGTGACAGCGCGCAGCTCACCACGGGCATGCTCGACGGCTTCCAGCCGGACGTGCTCGCCGTGACCGGCGGGGAGGGCTGGCTGTCGTCCTCCCGCCTCCCGGTCCACCGGCCCGCCGAGGAGCCCGTGGCGGCGGGAGTCACCGCCGTACCGGCCGTCCCCGCGGTCACCGGGGACCGGACGGCGGAGCGGGAACCGGCACCGGCGGAGGTGCGCGGGGACACGGACCACCGGCGGGCCCCGGGCTGGGACCGGGTCATCGAACTGCTCGACCCGGAGGAGCCGGGGCTGGCCGCGCTCGCTCAGGCGCTGGCCGCCGGCGGAGTTCCGGTGCCGCGCGACGGGTACGAACTCGACGGCCACGGCTGGCAGGCCGAACTGGCCTGGCCGCACGCCCGGGTCGGCGTAGTGCGGGCTCCCCGCCCGAACGGCGACGAGCCGGACTACGAGGCGCAGGACCAGGAACGCGCGTTCACGGCGGCGGGCTGGACGGTCCGCACGGCGGCCGACTGGGACGGGGCGGACCTCATCGCCCGGCTCGGCGGCCGGGACGAGGACACGAACACGGACACGGACACGGACACCGACGGGGGACGGAAGCGATGACCACCTCAGGCGTCACCCTGCGCCTGCTCGACCGGGCCGACAAGGAGATCCTCAGGCTCCCCCGCGCGGTCAAGGGCGCCTTCTTCGACTTCCAGCACAAGTTCCGGACGAACCCGAACACCACGGGCCTGAAGCTCCAGCGCCTCAAGGGCGACCAGCGGCTGTGGTCCGCACGCGTCAACGACGAGTACCGGGCCCTGCTGCTGCGTCTCGCCGAGGACGACTGGCTGATCGTCTCCGTCAAACACCGCAAGGACGTGTACAACCGGCTCTCGTACGCGGTCAACCAGGTCACCGGCGGCATCGAGTACGTCGATCTGGAAGTGGTCGAGGACAGCCTCCTGGGCCGCCTGCCCGGCATGCCGGCCCCGGCCGCGGACGCCCCTGGGCCGGTGGCCGCCCCCCAGCGGCCCGAGCCGCTGTTCGCGGCCTGGAGCGACCGTCAGCTCTCCGACCTCGGCGTCGCGGAACCCCTGCTGCCCGTCATCCGCGAACTCACCACCGAGGAGCAGTTGCTCGGACTCGTCGAGTACGCGCCGCAGTTGACCGGAGAGGTGCTGATCGCGCTGTTCGACGGGGCGTCGTACGACGACGTGCTCGAACGGGTGACCAGGCCGGTGGCGGCCGGCGAACCGGTCGACCCGGAGGACTTCGCGGCGGCGGCGAAGCGTCCGGCGACCGTCGTCACCACGACGGACGAGGACCTGCGGGCGGCCCTGGAGAGCGGCGACTTCGGCCGCTGGAAGAGCTTCCTGCACCCGACCCAGGCCAGGCTCGTCGAGCGCCGCTACAGCGGCCCGGCCAGAGTCGGCGGCGGACCCGGCACCGGCAAGACGGTCGTCGCCCTGCACCGGGTGCGGCACCTCGTGCGGCAGCTCCCGCCCGGGCGCGACAAGCCGGTCCTGCTGACCACCTACAACAAGAACCTCGCCGCCGACCTGCGCTCCCGGCTGCTGGAGCTGGGCGGCGAGGAACTGCTCGGCCGGGTCGACGTCAGCCACGTCGACCAACTCGCCCTGCGCGTCGTCCGCGAGGCCGAGCCCGGCGACGGCAAGCAGACCGTCGACGACGGACAGGCCGTACGCGAGTGGCGGGCGCTGCTGGACGAACTGGGCGAGGAGAACTGGGACCCGGAGTTCCTGCACGAGGAGTGGACCCAGGTCATCCTCGGCCAGGCGGTCGGCAACCGCACCGACTACTTCCGCGCCCGGCGGGCCGGCCGCGGCAGAAGCATCGGGCGCGGCGAACGGGCGGAGATCTGGCAGCTCGCCGAACGCTTCACCCAGCGGCTCGACCGGCTCGGCGTCCAGACCTGGGACCAGGTGGCGGAACGCGCGGCCCGCCTGGAGATGGGCCGCGAACAGCGCATCCTGGACCTGGCCCGGCAGCAGGAGGACGGGGACCTCCCCGGACCCGACGCCTCGGGCGCCCGTGCGCGGTACCGCTACCGCCACATCGTGGTGGACGAGGCCCAGGACCTGCGCCCCGCCCACTGGAAGATGCTGCGCGCCATGGCGCCGCGCACCTCGGACGACCTGTTCCTGGTGGGCGACACCCATCAGCGGATCTACCGGAACCAGGTGACCCTGGGCAGCCTGGGCGTCAACATCCGGGGCCGGTCCACGAAGCTGACCCTCAGCTACCGCACCACACGTCAGATCCTGCGCTCGGCCCTGGGCTTCCTGGGCGAGTCGTCCTACGACGACCTCGACGGCGGCACGGAGACGCTCGCCGGATACCGGTCCGTGCTCAGCGGCGGCTCCCCCGCCGGGCACCCCTTCCCGGACTGGGAGGCGGAACGGGAGGGCGTGGCCGCGCTCATCGCGCGGTGGGACGCGGACCCGGACGGGCCCGTCTCGCACGAGCAGATCGCGGTGTGCGTCCCGACCAACCGGATGGCGACGGAGCTGGCCCACACCCTGAAGCTGCGCGGCATCGGCTCCGTGGAGATCCGCTCCGACGGCCCCAACGGCTCCGGCGGGGTGCACATCGGCACCATGTTCCGCTTCAAGGGCCTGGAGTACCAGCGCATGATCATCGCAGGCGTGACCGACGGCCTCGTCCCCCGCGCGGAACTGAACGACCTCCGCACCCGCGACCCCCTGCGCTACCGGCACGAGCTGCGCCGTGCCAGATCCCTCCTCTTCGTCGCCGCGACCCGGGCCCGCGACAGCGTGGACATCTTCTGGCACGAGCCCCGCAGCCGGTTCCTCGACCACACGTGGACGGAACAGGAACACGGCACCGGGTGACGGCCGCTTCGGAACGGGCGGCGCCGGGCGGCACGTCCGCCCGTCAGTCCTCGCCGAAGTCGTGGTCGGGCGCCCCGGGCGTTCTCCGCGATCACTCCGCCCCGGTGCGGCCGGTCATCCGGGAGGACACCGCGTCCGTCAGGAGCCGCTGCCGCTCGGTCAGGTAGAAGTGGCCGCCGTCGAACACGTCCAGGGTGAAGCCACGGGGGGCCACGTCGGACCAGGCGGACATGTCCTCGACGGTGATCGACGGGTCCCGGTCCCCGATGTACGCGTGGACGGGGCAGCCGACGGGGTCGGCGGGGCGCGGGCCGTAGGTGCCGACGACGGTGAAGTCGGCGCGGATCGCGGGCAGCACGATCTCGCGCAGGTCCGGATCGGCCAGCAGCGCCTCGTCGGTGCCCCCGAGCCGGCGGACCTCCGCGATCAGCGCCTCGTCGCCCGCCTCGTGCAGCGGGCGCGGGGTGAGCCGGTGCGGCGCCTTGCGGCTGGAGACGTGCAGCGCCGCCGGGCTCACCCCGTGCCGCCGGGTCAGCCGCAGCGCCGTCTCGTAGGCGAGGGAGGCACCCATGCTGTGGCCGAACAGCGTCACGGGCACGTCGAGCAACGGCAGCAGTGCCTCGGTGACCTGCTCGGCGAGCACCTCCATACGGTCGATGCAGGCCTCGGTGAGCCGGTCGTGCCGGCCGGGGTAGCGGGCGACCAGGACCTCGGTGTCGTCGTCGAAGGCGGTGCCCCAGCCGTGGAAGAAGCTCGCCGAACCGCCGGCATGCGGCAGCACCAGCAGCCGCCGCCGGGGGGTGGACGTACGGGCGTGCCGCTTGAACCACTGCTCCGGGGCCACGGACGGTGCGGAAGGTCCGGTGTGGAGGCTCATCTGGTGTTCCTTCCGTGCTGGGCGATGGGCTCCACCCGGGGACGGGCGAGCGCCAGGTAGTCCGCGGTGTCCAGGGCCACCGAGCGGTCGAGCCGGGCGGCGTTGAAGAAGATCTCGTCGTGGACCAGCAGGTCCGGGTCCACGACCAGTTCCAGGTCCGGATGGCGGGCGAAGGGCATCACCGAACCGCTGACGCTGCCCGCCAGCCGCTCGGCGACGTCGCGCGCCGCGAACGCGGCCTTCGATCCGCCGTACATGCCGCACAGGCCGTCTAGGTCCACCCGCCGGTCGCCGGGCACCACGGCCAGCACGTACCGGCGGGAGCGGCGGCCGGTCGCCACCCGCACCACCACGCACTTGGCGGCCTGGGCCAGGGCGTGCTGCCGCAGTCGGCTGGCCCGTTCGGTGTGACCCTCCGGGGCGTGGTCGATGACCCGGAACCGGGCCTGCCCGCACTCCAGTTGCTCCATCAGCCACTCGTACGCCGTCATCCGGCCGGCTCCAGGCTCCAGGCGCGGTGGGCGTCCACGCGGACGGCGGCGTCGTGCAGGACGCCGGGGTCGAGCGGCGCGCCGAGGGACAGGGCGACCAGGGCGGGGCCGTCGGCGCGGCGGGCCAGCCGCAGGGCGTCCACGCGGGCCCCGGCGTCGGCGAGCATCCGGCCCAGCCCGGTGATCAGGTCGGGGCCGTCGGGCGCGAGGAGGAAGGCGAGCGGGCCGGTGAGGGGGATGTCGGTGTCGTGGCCGCCGATCTCCACCAGGCGCCGGCCGGACCGGTACCCGGTCAGGGTCCCGGAGACGGAGACCGGCCCGCCGGAGGGCAGGGTGCCCTCGATCCGCACCAGGCTGCGGTGCTCGGCGCTGTCGGCGGCGGTCACCAGCTCGGTCACCAGGCCGCGCTCGTCGGCGTGCAGGGCGGCGTTGACGTAGGCCACACCGCCCTCGACGACGGAGTCGAGGACGCCCTTGACGGCGGCGAGCCGCAGGGCCGTGACGTCGTGGCGGGTGATCTCGCCCCGCACGGTCACCCGCAGCCGGGCGGGCAGGCCTCCGGCGGTGGCGGTGAACAGCCTGCCCAGGTGTTCGGTCAGGTCCAGCCAGGGGTCCAGCTCGGCGTCCACCTCGCCGAGCCGCACGTTCACCGCCTCCGGGACGAACCTGCCGGACAGCGCCTGGCGCACCGAGCGCGCCACCGACACCCCGGCGCGTTCCTGCGCCTCGTGGGTGCCGGCCCCCAGGTGCGGGGTGACGACCACGTTGTCCAGTTCGAACAGCGGTGAGGAGACGCAGGGTTCGGTCGCGAAGACGTCGATACCGGCCGCCGCGACGCGGCCTTCCTTGAGCGCCGCGTACAGCTCCGCCTCGTCGACGATGCCGCCCCGGGCCGCGTTGACGATGCGGACACCGGGCCGCACCCGCTGCAGGGCGTCGAAGCCGATGAGCCCCGTCGTCTCCGGCGTCCTGGGCAGATGCACCGTCAGGAAGTCGGAGTTCTCCAGCAGTTCGTCCAGGCCGACCATGCGCGCCCCGACCCGTTCGGCGCTCGCCGCCGGCACGTACGGGTCGTGGGCGAGCAGCCGCATCCCGAACGCGGCCGCCCTGCGGGCCACCAGGCTGCCGATGCGGCCCAGGCCGAGAATGCCCAGTGTCTTGTCGGCGAGTTCGACGCCGGTGAAGCGGCCGCGCTGCCACTGTCCGTTCCTCAGCGCGGCGTCGGCCCCAGGGATGTTGCGGGCGACGGCCAGCAGCAGGCCGACGGTGAGCTCGGCGGCGCTGACGATGTTCGAGGCGGGGGCGTTGACGACCGTCACACCGGCCCGGGACGCCGCGGTCACGTCCACGTTGTCCAGGCCCACCCCGGCCCGGCCGATCACCCTCAGCCGGTCGCCCGCCGCGATGGCCCGCGCGTCCATCCGGGTGGCGCTGCGCACCAGGACCGCGTCGGCGCCGGGCAGGGCGGCGAGCAGCGCGGCGCGGTCGGCGCCCTCGCAGTACCGGATCTCGAAGTCGGGGCCGAGGGCGTCCACGGTGGCGGGGGACAGTTCCTCGGCGATCAGTACGACTGGCTTGTGCATGGCGTGGGTTCCTTGTCTGACGAGGGCGCACACCGGCTCAGCCGGCGCCGACGGCCGGTTCCAGTTCCTTCTGCGGGCCGGCCGCGTCCCAGGTGTGCGGGGCGCCGAAGTGCCGCTGCACCCACGCGGGGTCGTAGACCGTGTCGAGGTAGCGGTCGCCCTGGTCCGGGGAGAGGGCGACCGCGGTGAGCCGTTCGCCGCGGGGCCGGCCGGCCAGCCAGCGCAGCGCGCCGCTGACCACGGTCCCGGTGGAGCCGCCGAACAGGAAGCCCTGCCGGGCCATGGCGTGGCAGCTCTCCAGGGTGTCCCGCTCGGGCACCATCACGACCTCGTCGACGAGGTCGTCGTCGAGCATCGGGGGCCGGACGCCCGCGCCGAGGCCGGGGATGTGCCGGGGTGCGGCGGGGCCGCCGAAGGTGACGGAGCCGATGCTGTCGACGGCCACGACGCGCACCGGCCGCTCGCGCTCGCGGAAGAAGCGGGCACAGCCCATCAGGGTCCCGGTGGTGCCGGCGCCGACGAACAGGACGTCGAGTTCGGGGAACTCGGCGGCGATGGCGGGCGCGGTGCTGCGGTAGTGCGCCAGCCAGTTGTGCGGGTTGACGTACTGGTTGAGCCAGACGTAGTTGGGGTCGAAGTCGACCAGGCGCCGCACGTAGTCGATGCGGGCGCCGAGCAGACCGCGCTCCTTGTCGGGTCTGGAGATGACGAGGACCCGGGCGCCGAAGGACTCCATCAGCCGGCGGGTCGCCGGGTTGCACCGGGAGTCGGTGACGCAGACGAAGTCGTACCCCCGGTGCGCGGCGATCATGGCGAGGGCCACGCCGAGGTTGCCCGAGGAGGACTCCACGAGCACGGCGCCGGGGCCGAGGACGCCGTCGCGTTCGGCGGCGAGGACCATCTCCAGGGCGGCCTTGAGCTTGACGGAGCCGGCCGGGTTGAGCCCTTCGTACTTGACGTGGAGGGGGACGCCGAAGACGGGCTCCAGGTCGACGAAGACGTCGTCGGCGTTGATCTCGTAGGGAGCGGTGACGACCGTCACGTGATCACCGGGTTCCGTCGGGCGTCGGGCGGCCGTAGCGGTCCAGCTCGTGGAAGAAGCCCTCGACGGTCCGCAGCCCGCCGCCGTCGCGGAGGGTGTCGTGCACGTACCGGCCGAGCGCGAGGTCGAGGACGCCGAGACCGAACGGCGAGAAGACGACGGGCCGGTCGTCGGGCAGTTCGAGCCGGCCCTCCAGGACGTCGCAGAGCGTGCCGTCGATGAAGTCCCGCCCGCCGGTGAGCTGTTCCGCCAGGTGGGGGGAGGTGTCGGCCTTCAGGCAGTGCTCCACGTCGTCGAGGACGTTGGCGGAGGCGAGCAGGATCTCGGGGGCGAGGTCGCGCAGCGAGACGTTGAGGACCAGCGGGTTGTGCGCGAACCAGGCCGGGTCGTGCAGATGGGGGCGGGGGGCGACGGTGGCCAGGACGACGAGGTCGCTGTCGCGGACGAGCCGCTCGGCGGACTCGTGCACCACGACGGGGGCGTCGCCGGGGCGGTCGGCGAGGTAGTGGGCGAACGCGCCCGCGTGCTGCGCCGAGAGGTCGTGGACGCCGACCGCGTCGAAGGTCCAGCCGGTCGCCTCCAGATAGCGGTGGATGTAGCGGCCGATCAGTCCGGCGCCGATGAAGCCGACCCGGCGCGGCCTGCGGCCCCGGCTGAGGCGGTCGGCGGCCAGCGCGGCGGACGCGGCGGTCCGGGAGGCGCTGATGATGGAGCTCTCCAGGCAGGCGATCGGGTAGCCGGTCGCCGGGTCGTTGAGGATGAGGACGGCCGACGCCCGCGGGATACCGGCGGCGACGTTGTCCGGGAAGCTGGAGATCCATTTCAGGCCGTCGGTGGGCCGGTCGCCGCCGACCGAGGCCGGCAGGGCGATGATGCGCGCGTTCGGCCGGTCGGGGAAGCGCAGGAAGTACGAGGGCGGGTTGACCGAATCGCCCCGGCCGTGCAGCCGGTAGACCTGGTCGACCAGGTCGACGACCTGCTTCTCGCCGCCGGTGAGCACCTCGGCCACCTGTGCGCCGGTGATGACGGCGAACGGGGGCACCTTCGGCTGGGGGGACATGGTTGCTCCATCGGGTGAGTGGTGGGGCCGGGCGCCGCGGGCGCGCCCGGCCGGGAACGGTGGGCGGGCCGGGGCTCAGGGGTGCGCGGGCACGGTCACGGGGTCGCCGAGGACGACGGCGATCCGCCGCTCCCCCTCGTACGGTTCACGGCTGTGCGCCATCCGCAGGTTGTCGACGATCATGAGGTCGCCGTCCCGCCACGGCTCGCGGAGCGTGTGCTTCTCGTAGACGCCGTTGATGGTGAGGACCGTGTCCTCGTCGAGGCGGTCGCCGGAGCCGTAGCGGCTGTTGAACGGCAGTCCGTCGGCGCCGAACTCGAAGGTGAGGTACTCGCGGATGACCGGGTCGAGGGTCCATTCGTTGAGGAAGGCGATCTGGTTGAACCAGCCGCGGCGGCCGGTGACCGGGTGGGTGAGGACGGCGGCGGCGCGCTGCCGGGTGCGCAGGTCGCCGTTGGGCTGCCAGTGGCATTCGATGCCCCGGTCCGCGCAGTAGGCCGCGACGGCGGCGCGGTCGTCGGTGCCGAAGGCGGCGGCCAGGCCGACGCCGACGGTCTCGGTGTAGTTGCGCTCGACCAGCCAGCCCTCGGTCTCGAAGCGGGCCACCAGTTCGGGCGGGAGCGCGGCGAGCACCTCGGCGGAGTCACTGACCCCGGTGGCGCCGCCCGACTCGGGCGCGGTGAGGCAGGCGAAGAGCAGGGTGCCGGGGACCTCACGGGCGTAACTGAGTTCGTGGTGCATGCACATGGGCTGGTCGACGGGCCACTCCGAGGAGGAGTGGACGCCGTCGGCGAGGGGGCGGCGCGGTGCGAAGCCCTCGCGTTCGGTCATCACCTCGTGCAGCAGGGCGCGGCCGACCCGGCCGACGGTGTCCGGGTCGGCGAGGCCGAGGCCGCGCACCAGGAGCGCACCGTGCTCGGCGACGGTGGCGCGCAGCCGGCCTGCGTGTGCGGCGGCCCAGGCCGCCGGGTCGGCCGGTGCGGGCCCGTCGAGCGAGAGGATCGCGGGGCGGCCCTCGGTGCGTACGACCGGGAAGGGTTCGGCGTCCACGGCGGTGCGGGGCGCGGCGGCGGGCGCGGTGGGGCCGGCTGCCCCGTCGGCCCGGTCCGCGGTGGCGGCGCCGGACTCGTCGGGGGTCTCCTGCCGCGGGTCGTCGAGGAAGGCGGCCAGGTCCGCGAGGGCCGGACGGCGGGTCATGTCCCGCAGGGTGAAGGCGCGTTCCATACGGACGACGAGCCGGACCGCGGCCAGCGAGGTGCCGCCGAGGTCGAAGAAGCTGTCGGCGCGTGCGATCCGCTCCACGGGCAGGGAGAGGACCTCGGCCCAGGCGGCGGCGAGCCGGCGTTCGGTGTCGGTGCGCGGCGCCTCCCGGTCCGCCGCGTCCGGCTGGTCCTGCCCGGCCAGGAGACCGACGGCCAGCTCGCGCAGGGCGCGCCGGTCCGTCTTGCCGTTGGCGGTGAGCGGCAGGGCGTCGAGGGCTTCGACGCGGCTCGGCACCATGTAGGCGGGCAGGGCCGGAGCCAGCCGCTCGCGCAGGCTGTCCGAGGGGTGCGCCGACCCGCACTGGAAGGCGACGAGGTGACGGCCCCGGTCGGGCACGTCGGCGACGACGACGGCGCCGTCGCGGACGCCGGGCAGCCGCAGCAACTGGTTCTCGATCTCACCGATCTCGATGCGGAACCCGCGGATCTTGACCTGGGCGTCGCGGCGGCCGAGGAACTCCAGGGTGCCGCCGGGCAGCCAGCGGCCGAAGTCGCCCGAGCGGTAGAGCCGCCGGCCCGGCCGGTGCGGGTCCTCAGTGAAGGCCTGGGCGGTGCGCTCGGGGTCGTTGACGTAGCCGCGGCCCACGCAGACCCCGGAGAAGACGATCTCGCCGGGGGCGCCGAGGGGCACGGGGCGCAGTTCGTCGTCGACGACGTACACGTCGACGTTGCGCACGGGCCGGCCGAGCGGGACGGAGTCCCACACGGGTACGGCGGTCATGACCTCGTGGTTGGTGTCGTCGCTGGTCTCGGTCAGGCCGTAGGCGTTCATCAGGGGGACGTGCGGGAAGCGCGCGAACCAGCGGACGGCGAGTTCCTTCTTCAGCGCCTCGCCGGTGACCGACACCCGGCGCAGGGCGGGCAGTTCGCGGGGCTGTTCCTCCAGGCGGCTGAGCACCACCTCCAGGTACGACGGGACGACCTGCCAGACCGCGACGCCGCCCTGTTCGAGGGTGTCGAGGCAGCGGTCGACGTCGAGGATCGCCTCCTGTTCGACGATCAGGGTGGTGCCGCCCACGACGAGGGCGGCCAGCAGCTGCCACAGGGAGATGTCGAAGGACTGCGGGGCGGTCTGCGCCACGACCTGTCCGGCGCCGATCTCCTGGTCCTCGATCTTGGCGAGGAGGTGGTTGACGAACCCGGCGTGCTCGCACATGGCGCCCTTGGGCTCGCCGGTGGAGCCGGAGGTGAAGTACAGGTAGGCGAGACGGCCGGGGCCGACGGCGACGCCGGGATTCGTCCCGGGGCGGTCCTCGGCGAAGGCGGCGGCCGTGGTGAGGACTTCGGTGCCGGGCGGCACGATCCCCGCCGGCCGCTCCTGGCAGCCTTCCTCGGTCAGCACGAGCCGGCAGCCGCTGCGGGCCAGGGTCCGGGCCATCCGGTCGGCCGGGGCGTGCGGCTCGACCGGCAGATAGGCGGCGCCGGCCTTGAGTACGCCGATGACGCAGGCGAGCCAGTCGAGGGTGCGCTCGGTGACGACGGCGACGACGGCCTCGGGACCGAGGTCACGGGCCAGGACCGCGTGGGCGATCCGGTTGGCTTGGGCGTTGAGCTCCGCGTAGGTCCAGCTCCGGCCGGCGTGCACGGCGGCCACGTCCGCGGGCCGCAGGGCGGCCTGTTCCTCGAACAGCTGGTGGAACCGCCGGTCGGGCAGCTCCTTTCGCGGGCCGCCCAGCTCGTGGATCTGGTGGTGGTGCTCGGCGTCGGAGAGCAGGCCGCGCGCGCGGGCGGGCGCGTCGGGGGTCTCGGCCAGCGCGGTCAGCGCGGCCAGGTAGTACCCGGCGACACGGTCGGCCGCCTCGGCGTCCAGGACGTCGGCGCGGTGACGCAGCACCAGTTCGGGGCCGTCGGCGTCGCCGCGTACGCCGGTGACCAGGACGGCGCCGGGCGGCCGGCCGGGCCCGGCCGGGCCGAGGTCGAGGACGGTCTCGAAGGGACCGTCGGCGGGGTCACCGGCGGTGCGGGCGGAGGCGGTGAGCAGCTCGCGCCAGGTCTCGCCGTCGAGAGCGACGGCGCGGGCGGTCGCCGGGCCGCCGGCCGGCGGTACCCAGCCGGTGAGGAGGGCGCGTTCGCCGCTCAGGGCGCTCAGCACGGCGGTGTGCGCGGCGAGCAGCGCGTGCTCCCAGCCCACGCCGGTGCGGCGGGCCAGCAGCCGGACCCGGGCGGCCAGGCGCGGCGGGACGGGACGGGTCAGTTCGGCCCAGTCGGCGCGCTCCGCGCCGGGGGCCGGGGGCACCCAGCGGGGGACGACGCGCTGGGGGGACGCGGTGGTGGTCATCGCTCCTCCTGTCAGGCCGTGCGGCCGGCGTCCGGGGCCGCCTGGTGGGGCAGCGCGTCGAACGGGGCGTCGCTCACGCCGTCCCAGTTCTCGCCGCGTACGGCGGCCACGAAGGCGCCCACCCGCTCGGCGCCCCAGAACGGCTCACGGCCGTGGACGAAGAACGGCACGCCGAAGGCGTCGTCGTGGTAGGCGGCGATCAGGCACTCCACGCCCTTGATGCGCAGGTCGGGGTCGTCGACGGAGTCGGCGATCGCCGGGTCGAGGCCGAGTTCGCGGGCGATGGCGGCGATGGTCCCGCGCTCCGCCAGGTCCCGGCCCTGCGTCCAGCGGGCCCGGTAGGCCAGCTCCACGAAGCGCCGGCCCAGGCCCTGTTCCTCGGCCGCGAGGTAGGCGAGGTGGGAGACCTCCCAGTGCGGCGCGCGGTCCACCGGCCAGGTCACCTGCCAGCCGCGGGCGTGCGCCCAGCGGCGGGCGTCGCGCAGGATGTAGAAGTTCTTGGTGCGGTGCATCGGCATCACCGGCAGCGTGATCCCCGCGTCGGCGAGCATCCGGGTGGACTCCTCGTCGGGCTCCCAGTAGGGGATCCACTCGATGCGGTCGAGGACGTCCGGGTACTTCTCGGTGAGGTCCCGGTAGGCGAACCAGGAGTACGGGCTGCGCAGCGAGAAGTACCACCTGGGGTGCTTCTTGCGCCCTCTGATCGTGCTCACAGTGCTATCCCCCCGTCGATCTGGACCACGGACCCGGTCATGTAGGCGGCGCGCGGCCCGGCGAGGAAGGCCACGAGGTCGGCCACCTCGTCGGCGGTGCCCATCCGGCCGAGCGCCACCCCAGCGAGCGCCTCCGCGCGCAGCCGCTCCGGCACGGCGGCCACCATGTCGGTGTCCACGAAGCCGGGGGCCACCACGTTGACGCGGATGCCGTAGCGGCCGATCTCCTTGGCGAGGGACTTGGAGAAGCCGATGATTCCGGCCTTGGAGGCGGCGTAGTTGGTCTGGGTGGCGTTGCCGTACACACCGGCCACGGAGGAGATGTTGACGAGCGAGCCGCGGCGCCGCTTCATCATCGGGAAGGCGGCGGCGCGGCAGACGTGGAAGACGCCGTCGAGGTTGGTGGCGAGCACCGACCTCCATTCGTCGTCGGACATCATCACCAGGGCCTTGTCGCGGGTGATGCCGGCCGAGGTGACGGCGGTCTCCACGGGGCCGAGGTCCGTCTCGGTGCGCTCGACCCAGCCGCGTACGGCCGCGGGGTCGGCGACGTCGACGCGCTGGTGCAGTGCGCGTACGCCGAGGGCCTCGGCCTCCTTGGCGAGGACCTCGGCGGCCTCCTGGCTGCTGTGGTAGCAGAAGCTGACGTCGTAGCCGTCGGCCGCGAGCCGGAGCACCACCGCCCGGCCGATGCCTCGGGTGCCCCCGCTGATCAGGGCCACGGGCCTGGGTTCGGTCATCGTCGGGCCTCTTCTCGGGTTGTGCCGGTCAGGGGTACGGGGGTGGTCGCGGGGCGCAGCGCCCCGGGCGGCCGGAAGGCCATCACCATGCGGGAGACGGTCATCACGGTGTCGTCGCCGCGGTGGCTGCTTCCCTCGAAGACCACCGAGTCGGTCAGGGCCCGCCGGACGCGGACCCGGTGCTCCAGGAGGTCGCCGGGGAGGACGGGGTGGTGGAACTCGGCGTCGGCCACCGAGCCGAACAGCATCACCTGTCCCTCGGGCGCGGCCTGCCCGTCCAGGGCGAGCAGCCCCGCCGACTGTCCCCAGGACTCGACGATCAGGGCCTGCGGGTATGCGGCTCCGGCGGGCGCGGCGGCGTACCAGGGCTCGTTGACGGTGACGGCCTTCAGCGTGCGGATGCTCCGGCCGGGGACCAGTTCGGTGACCCGGTCCACCAGGAGCATGGGGTAGCGGTGCGGGAGCACACCGGCCACCTGGGCGGTGTTCATCGGGTGCCTCCCGGTGCGGCGAAGCGCAGTCTGACCCTGGCCGCCCGGCCGCGTGCGGTGGCGGCGACCGCGTCGCAGCGCCAACCGGTGTCGGCCGTACGCCAGGTGAGGGTGAGGGTGAGGGTGTCGCCGGGCAGGACGGGTGCGGCGAAGCGGGCCGACTCCACGGCCGTGAGGGGGCCGGGGGCGGCGTCGGCCGCGGCCCGGCGGACGCATTCGAGGACGCAGACGCCGGGGAAGATGGGGAAGTTGGGGTAGTGGCCGGCGAACACCGGTTCGTCGGCGCGGATCTCGACGCTCGCCGTCGCGGGGAGTCCGTCCTCGGTGCGGGACTCGATGCGTACCTCGGCGGCCACCGGGCTGGCGGTGCCGGCCGGGGCGAGCGAAGGTGTCGCGGCCGTCATCGGGGGTCCGCCGTCCGCAGTACCGCGCAGACCAGGGAGCCGTCGCGGTCCGCGGACGTCACCAGGGCGATGCGGCCGGCCGCTTCCGGGTCGCGGGCGGCGACGGCGAGCAGCGCGGCGATCTGGAACTGGGCGCTGGCGGCGGCCAGATCGCCGATCCGGCCGACGGCTGGCACCCGTCGCAGTGCCTCGTCCCCGCAGACCGCGGAGAGGGTCTCGCGTTCCAGGTGGCCGAGGAGACCGGGCGCGTCGCCGGGCACCGCGGCCCACACCTGGTCCGGACTGCTCCCGGCCGCCTCCAGCGCGGAGCGCACGCAGTCCTCCAGCACCGTGCGGACCCGGCTGCCGGTGGCCATCCGGGAGCGGACCGCCAGCACCTCGGCGAGGGCGGGCCGTTCGGGGGCGGCGGCCTCGGCCGGCTGCACCAGCAGGACGGCGGCGCCCTCGCCGAGGACGACGTCGGGGGCCTCGGCGCCCCGGCTGTGCCGTTCCAGCCAGTACCGGGCGTGCGAGTACTCCTCGGCGGAGCCGCAGAGCACGCTGTCCGCGCGGCCGGTGGCCAGCAGGCGGGTGGCGTAGTTGAGGGCGAGCAGGCCGCCCGCCCGTCCGCCGGCCAGCGTGGTGTTGGGGCCCTTGATGCCGTACCAGATGGCGCACTGGCCGGCCGCGCAGTTCATCACCGCGTTGGGCATCACGGCCGGGTCGACGTCGTAGGGCTGGTCGCCCTCCAGGGAGCTGCGGGTGAAGTCCATCATGCTGGCGGCGCTGCCGGTGGTGGTGGCGAGCACCAGGGCGGCCCGCTCACCGGTCTCCGTCTCGCGCCGGGCGCCCGGCTGGTCGAGCAGGGAGCCGACGGCGGTCACGGCCAGGCCGGTGACCCGGTCCATGGAGCGGGTGCCCTTCTTGCCGAGCACTTCGCGGACCTCGAAGCCGGGCACGAGGTGGGCGCGGCCGGCGGGCACGTCCCAGCGCGCGGTGTCCACGGGCTGGGCGGTGGAGCGCCGGGCGTGCAGTCCCTCGGCGAACGCCTCGGCGCCGATGCCGTACGGGGAGACCGCCGACCAGCCGGTGATCACCGGTCGTCCGGTGGCCGCGGTGGTCATGACGCCGCCTTGCGGGGCGTGGTGAGGGCGTCGACGGTGGCCTCGTCGAACTCGGCCATCTCCCACTGGTTGGGCGCGACCTCGTGAAGGTAGCCGTGGGTGATGGTGCCGGTGGCGGTCTTCACCAGCGTCCCGTCGCGCAGGACGTAGCAGTCCATGCGGGTGGTGTAGAGCAGCGTCTTGAAGATGTCCTCGACCGTGTAGACGGTGTACAGCTCCTCCTCCATCACCGTCTCGTCGAGGATCTCGATGCGGGACTGGGTGACGACGGGGATCCAGCCCTTGGTGTCCAGGACCTTCTTGATGGCCAGGCCCCGGTCGGCGAGGAAGAGGTCCTCGACCTCCTCCATGATCCGCAGGAAGCCGGACATCTGGACGCGTTCGTTGTAGTGGCAGTAGAAGTAGCCGACGCGCCAGCGCCAGCCGAACGCGTTGGTCTCGCCGACGAGTTCGTTCAGTACGGGGTCGGCGCCGGTGCCGCGGCCCGCGCTGAGGGAGCCGTACGGCACGGGGGTCGCGGCGAGTTCCAGGCGCTCGCCCTCGCCGAGGCGGGCGGTGGTGAAGCGTTCCAGGCCGGCCGGGCAGGGTTCCTCGGGCGCGATGTGGCCGTCGATCCGCAGCGCCACCACGACGGTGGAGTCGGCGCAGCGCACCCGGTGGCCGTCGCGTTGGACGTACTGCTCGACGCGGAACCGGAAGCGGTGGGCGTCCTCCCCGGTCCGGGGCGTGACGACCGCCTCGACCTCGTCGTCCACGGCGAGCAGCGCGGCGAGCCGGGAGCGGATGTCGACCACGTCGAAGCCGAGCCCGTGACGCCGGTAGAGGTCTCCGACGGGCAGTCCGGCCTGCCGGAAGTGGTCCAGCACGGCGGCCTCGGCGACGTAGTTGATGTGCTTGAAGCCGATGGCGTAGCTGATGTTGTTGCCTTCGAACAGGGGGCGCAGCCGCGCTGTCGTCGGGGTGTGGAGCAGCGCCGTCACCGCGGGGTGCAGCGTCGTGTCCATCACGGACTCCTTCGTGTCGGGGCGTTTCGGGTCGGCCGGGGCGGGGTTCAGGCGTGGCCGGCCGGGTGGGAGGGCGCGGCGAGGAGGTGGTCGGGGGGCGGGAGCCGGTCGAGGAAGGCGTGCACGGCGGCGGTGAACCACTCGGGCCGCTGGAGCATCGGGAAGTGGCCGCAGCCGGGGACGGTCTCGCACCGGGCCGAGGGCAGCGCGGCGGCCAGCCGGCGGGCCTCCTCGACGGGCGCGGACCGGTCGTCCTCGCCGCCGATCACCAGGGCCGGGGTGGTGATCAGCCCGACCGGGAAGAGCGGGGTGCGCAGATAGGTCTCGAAGAACCTCAGCCAGCCGTAGGGGCCGATCCACTCGGTCATCCGCCGGGCCATGTCCGTCAGGAGCGCGGGGTCGATGGGGCGGCCGGGGCTGCGCAGCCGGATCGACTCGGCCATGGTCCGCGGGAAGTCGTCCAGGGTCGGCGCGATCATGTCCCAGTGGAAGTCGTCGGCGTCGTCCCGGTAGAAGGGGTTGACGAGGACGACCGCGGGCACGTCCGGCGGCTGCCCCGCCGCGGCGCGGCGGCCGAGCAGGTCCAGCAGCAGCACGGAGCTGAAGGAGTGGGCCACCACCAGGTCGGGCCGGCGGGGCAGGCGGTCCAGGACCTCGGCCAGGCGGGCCGTGGAGTCGGTCTCGTGGCGCCAGTCGGCGATACCGCCGCCGTGCCAGGGCAGCCGGGGCGCGTGGATCCGCACGTCCGGCCCCCAGTGGCCGGCGAGGCCGGACCAGACCGCCTCGTTGTTGGCCAGCCCGTGCAGCAGGACGATGTCTCTCATCGGGCGGGCTCCGGGGCGAGCAGGGCCGCTCCGGCGGCGCCGGCCAGGGCGTGGACGACGCGGTGGCCGGCGTCCTGGGCGAAGACGGCGGTCGCGGCGGCGCACTGGACGACGCCGAGCGCTCCGGAGAGTTCGCCCCAGGTGTCCAGGTCGATCCGCCGGGCCCCGGGCGGTAACGGACCCGGGCCGAGCCAGAGCCCGCCGTCCGGCTGGTGTGCGGTGAGGGCGGCGGCGGTGTCCGCCGGGCGGGCGGTGCGCACCAGCGGGCCGAGCAGGGCACGCGCGGGGTGTGCGGCGGGGGTGCGGCTGAGTACGACGGCGGCGCCGCCGTCGGCGACGGGGCCGCCGACGAGCCTGCGGGTGACCTCGTTGTCCGGTTCCACGCCGGTGACGAGGACGTGGTCGGCGCGGCCGGAGCGCAGCAGTACGCAGGCCCAGCGCAGCGCGTCCAGTCCGGAGGAACGGCCGTTGCACACCGTCAGGTTGGGGCCGCGCAGCCCGAAGCGGATGGCGGTCTCCGAAGCGATGATGTTGCTGGACGCGTTGGGGGTGTCCATCGGGCTGAGGGCCGCGGTGGACTCCTCGGCGATGGTCGCGGTCACCCGGCACACGGTGTCCGCGTTGCCCAGGTTGGAACTGACCACGGCGGCGATCCGGTCGCCGGGCACGGTCGGCCGGCCGCCGTCGAGCAGCCCGGCGTCGGTGAGGGCGAGGTGGGCGAGGTGCAGGCCGAGCCGGGTGGCGCGGTCCTTGAAGCGCAGGCCCTTGCGGCCGATGAAGGCGGCGGGGTCGACGGGGTCGGCGCCGGGCGGAGCCGGCCGCAGCAGGGCGGCCGCGTCGTGGGCGCCGGGCAGCGCGACGGCGACGCCGGTGACGGCGGGTGTCATGCCGTACCTCCCACCACGGCCACGGCGTTGACCCCGCCGAAGCCGAAACCGTTGACCTGGGCCAGGCGCACGGGCGCGGACAGGGGGCCGCCCGCCACGACGTGCAGCCCGGCGGCCTCGGCCATGGGCTCGGCGAGGCCCGCGATGCCGGGCACGGTGCCGGTCTCGATACAGCGCAGGGCCGTGATCAGGCTGAGCAGTCCGGCCGAGCCGGAGGTGTGTCCGGTCAGCGACTTGATGCCGGTGAGGGCGGGCCGGGCACCGGCGAAGACCTCGGCGGTCACCTCGGCCTCGGTGCGGTCGTTGAGGGGGGTGCCGGTCGCGTGCAGGACCACCAGGTCGATCTCGCCGGGGCCGGTTCCGGCGCGCCGGTGCGCCTCGCGTACGGCGGCGGTGACGCCGGCGGTGTCAGGGGCGGTCTGGTGGTGGGCGTCGCAGTTGACGGCCACCGACCGCAGCAGGCCGCGTACCGGCCGGTCGCCGGCGTCCCGGGTGAGGACGACGGCGGCGGCGCCCTCGCCGAGGATGGTGCCGCGGCGGTCGGCGTCGAAGGGGCGTACGGCGGGCGGCGGGTCGAACTGGACGCGGTCGGCCAGGCCGAACATGCTCTCGGTGACCGCGTCGCAGCCCGCGACGACCACCGTGTCGGCCTCGCCGAGTTCCAGCAGGTCCCAGCCGAGCGCCAGGGCGTACAGGGAGGCCGAGCAGGCGCCCGCGAAGGTGTGGGTGTCGTCGGCGCCGAACTCCTCGCGCAGGGCACCCTCGAAGTGGAGTCCGTCGGCGTCCAGGGGGACGCCGTCACGCCACCACAGTTCCAGCGAGCGCAGTTCGCGCAGCCCGGTGCCGATCAGCACCGGTATGCCCGCGAGGTCCTCGGGCAGGCCCGCGTCCCGGACGGCCTGGCGTACCGCCTCGACCAGGAAGCGGGTGGCGCGGCCCGGTTCGTCGACGCCCTCGTGCGCCCGGTCGTCGATCTCGAAGAGCTGCTGGGCCCGGAAGCGGGTGCGGTCGAAGGCCTTGAGCGGACCGAGTCCGCTGCGCCCGGCGCACAGGCTGTCGAAGATGCCGGCGGGTTCCGCGCCGATGGCGGCGACCGCTCCGGTGCCGATGATGGGGTACGTCACCGGGGCCCACCGTCCCCGTCGTAGCGGCCGAGGATGACGATGGCGTTGTTGCCGCCGAAGGCGAGGCCGTTGTTCTGGACGATCCGCAGGTCGGCCTCGACGGCGTGGTTGGGCACGCAGTCGATCCGGCACTCGGGGTCGGTGCGCCGGTGGTTGATGGTCGGCGGGACGAAACCGTGGGTGATGGCCAGTCCGCAGGCGATCGCGCCGAGCGCGCTGGCGGCGCCCATGGTGTGACCGAGCATCGACTTCAGCGAGACGGTGCGGGGCGGCGCGTCGCCGAACACCTCGCGGATGGCGTTGGCCTCGGTGACGTCGTTGGCCTTGGTGCCGGTGCCGTGGGCCGAGATGAGATCGACCTCGTCGGGCTTCACCCCGGCGTTCTGCAGGGCGAGGCTCATGCACTGGGCGACGCTGTCGCCCTTGGGTGCGACCTGGTGGTAGGCGTCGCAGTTGAGGCCGTAGCCGAGCACTTCGGCGTAGATGGTGGCACCGCGGGCCAGGGCGCTGTCCAGGCTTTCGAGGACGAGCACACCGGCGCCCTCGCCGGTGAGGATGCCCTTGCGGTCGACGTCGAACGGGCTGCACTGTTCCGGCGCGATGGTGCCGAGCCGGTAGAAGCCGGTGAAGGTCTTGCGGCACATGGCGTCGGCGCCACCGCACAGCGCGTACTCCACCTCGCCCGAGCTCACCGCGTCGAAGCCGTATCCGATCGCGTAGTTGCCCGCGGAGCAGGCGGTGGCGATGGTGGGGGCCTCCACGTCGGTGAGGTCGAGCTCGTGGGCGATGGCGGTGGAGAGCCGGGCCGCCGAGACCCGCCGGACGATCTCCGGGTCCATGTGCTCGGGCCCGTCGGCGAGTTCGGCGGCCACCAGCCGGTCCAGCTCGTAGGACTCGCCGTCCGTGGTGCCGACGGAGACGAGTCCCCGTCGGCCGGCGAGTTCCGCGGGGTCCAGACCGGCGTCCCGCAGCGCCATGACCGCCGCCGCCACGGCGAAGCGGCTGGCGCGTCCCAGTTCCCGCACCGGAGTGCGGGAGATCCACCGGCCCGGCTCGAAGTCCTTCACTTCGCAGCCGTTGACGTGCGCGAAGCCCGTCACGTCGAACAGTGAGATGGGGCTGACCCCACTGCGGCCGGCCCGCAGGCTCTCGGTGAACTCCTCGGCCCCGATGCCGATGCTGGAGATGACTCCAAAGCCGGTGAGGACCACCCGGCGTTTCCCGGTCGCACCGCCGGGGCGTACTGAGGGCATTTCTTTCCCCTTAAACCTTCGGATCGGCCGGACGACGGGTCAGCGGGCGGGCGCCTCCGCGACGACCTTGTAGACCGCCTCCAGGTTCACCATTTCGGCCAGCTGCGACTGCTCGATGGTGATTCCGAATTCCTTCTCCAGGGAGGCGAGGATCTCGATGGCGCGCAGCGAGTCGGCGCCGTGGTCGTCGATGAAGAGGCTGGTGTCGGTGACCTCGTCCTCCTCCAGTTCGAGGATGTCGCAGACGATGTCCTTGATGGCGGCCCGGCGGTCTTCGGCAAGTATCGGCATGCTGTTTTTCTCCCAGACGGTTCGTTGTGCGACGCGGCGGATTCGGCCGGTGTCTTTTTTCGGGGTACTTCCGGGTTCTCCGGATGCTTCACATGTCCCGGGATGTCCTGTGGTCCCGGCTGCTGCCTCAGGAGGCCCCGGCGTCCATGGCGGCGGCCAGGCTCCGCGGGCGCATGTCGGTCCAGTGCTGCTCGACGTAGTCGAGGCACTCCTGCCGGGCAGCCGCTCCGTGCGCCTTCTGCCAGCCGGCCGGAATCTCGGCGAACACCGGCCAGAGGGAATGCTGCCCCTCGTCATTGACGAGTACGTAGTACTCGGCTTCGTCGTCCTCGAACGGATTGGCCATGAGCCTCTTCCTTCCTGGCACGGTCACCCAATTCGGCTCGACCTTAAGCAGCCGTGATTCACGCCGACAAGGCCCGCCGGAAATCACGCCGACCGGACGTTCGAGAAATCTCAATGAGAAGAATTGAATAATGTGTTGCGCGGCTTTCCGTCACCACCCCCCGCGGCCCGCCGCCCGCCCCGGAATCGGGCGGTCCGGCCGGGCCCCGGCCCGTCACGGGAGGCAGGCGATCACCGTCCAGTCACCGGCGGCCACCGTGGGTCACGGCGGGGCGCCGGGGAGCACGGCCGGGCATCGAAGATTTCTTCCCGGGCGGCGGCACCGCCCGGCACGGACCGCTACGGTCCGGCTGTCGGCCGACGACGCGGGAAGACAGCGACGGCCCCGAAGGCAGGGCCGGCACGGGAAGACAGCGACCGGCACCGAGGGCAGGGCCGGTGCCGGAAGACGGCGACGGCACCGAAAGCAGGGCCGTCGCGGGAAGACAGCGACCGGCACCGCCAACAGAACCGGCACGGGAAGACAGCGACCGGCCCCGAGGGCAGGGCCGGTGCCGGAAGACGGCGACCGGCACCGCGAACAGGGCCGACGCGGAAAACAGAGCCGGCACAGACCACGAGGAGGCCGGATGCCCGGGCACCTGATCCGCCCGCTGCCCCGACCGCGGGCCCGCAGGACCCTGTTCTGTCTCAGCTTCTGCGGGGGCGGCACCGCCCCCTTCCGCCCCTGGGCGGAGGTCCTCGGCGAGGACACCGAGCTCGCCCTGTACTGCTACCCGGGACGGGAGGCCCGCTACGGCGAGCCCTGCGCGCGCTCCTGGGACGAGCTGCTCGACGGGGCCCTGGCCGCGCTCGGCGAGGTGAGCGGGCGCGCGTGTGTGCTCTTCGGGCACAGCATGGGCGCCCACGTCGCCTTCGACCTGGCGCTGCGCGCCGAACGCACCGGTCTGCCCGCCCCCGAGGCGGTGGTGGTCTCCGCGGCGCCCGCGCCCGGTGAACCGTCCGGACCTGGCGGTCCGCCGCCGCACTCGGGCAACACCGACGACGAACTCCTGCGGTGGATGCTGGGTGCCGGGCAGCTGGCCGAGGCGGTGCGCGGCGAGCCGGAGCTGCTGGCCATGGCCGTGGAGGTGTTCCGCGCCGACCTGCTGACCGCGGAGAGCCGCCGCCACCGCGGCGGGGACCGGCTGCGCGCGCCGCTGCATCTGCTGCACGGCGTGGCCGACGACCTCGGCGAGGCGGACGTCGCCGCCTGGCGGGCCCGGGCCGCGGGCCCCTTCACGGCCACCCGGCTGGACGGCGGCCACTTCTACACACCGCAGGTGTGGCGGCTGCTGCCGCGGTACATGCCGGTGCCCGCCGGGCCGCCGGCAGGCACCGTCCAAAGCCCGGCGGGCGGCCCGCGCGGGTGAGTGTCGGCGTGGTCAGCCGCCGGCCTCGCGCAGGACGCGGCGGCGGACGGCGGCCAGCATCGATCTGCGGGTCAGTCCGCTGCCCCACCGCACGAGGTACCAGTACGGGGCGAACCGGCGCCGGGTGCGCTCGTCGGTGGCCAGGACCCGGGTCTCGGTGCTGAGCACGCCCCGGGCGTGCCGCACGTTCATCGCCACCTTCAGGATGCCGGGGTCGTGGCAGCCGGTCACGATCTCCAGGACGGTGCCGGGCGGCCGGGGCACGTCGCCCGGCGCCTGCGCCCCCACGAACAGGAACTCCTCGTCGGGGCAGGGCACCACCTCGCCCATCGTGCCGAGGAAGTCGGGGACGATACGGCGGTGTGCCGAGACGTCGGCCCCGGTGAGGGCCACCAGGGCGCGGGCCAGCGGCGCCTCCGCCCAGGTCGTCGCGTGAGCCGCCCTCATCACGTCGGCCGTCGCCACCGGGACCGGAACTCGGTGCACTTCACGGAAATGCCATTCCGGCATCAGCCGTTCCAGTTCCGATCCTGATTCACCAGGCATTTCTCGTCCCCTCCCGAAAAAAAGCGGGCATTTCCGGGATGGAAGTCTAGAGAAATATGCGAAACGGCCCCGTATACGCGGCAGCGGTGGCAGCTAAATGCCAGGAGAAGCGGCGCGGGGGCCGGGAACCGCCCGGCCGCGCCGCCCGCGCTTCAGGAACCTGACAGCTCTTTCCGCGCGACTGTGGCCGTTCTCGGCAGCAAGCTGCCGACGCCGTAAGGCAGTTGACCGGCACTCAGTAGCATGGTGCGAATGAGCCGGCACACCGATGACCGTCCGCGCCGTACGGGCGTCCGGGCGCTCTGCGCGGTACTCGCGGTCCTCACGGTGGTGGGCGCGGCGGCCTTTGGCGCCTGGGCCGGCTGGCGGTCGGTCGTCCCGATGACCGTGGCCGTGCTCGGCACGCTGGCGGTGGCGGGCTGGCGCGACCGGGTCCCGTTGGTGCCGGTGGGCGTGGCGGTCGCGGTGGCCTCCGCGCTGGGCACCGCCCTCGGCGATCCCCCGGTGCAGCGCCAGTCGACCGGTCTGGCCACCCTGGTGGAGATCGCCGCCACGATGCTGCTGCTGTGCCTGCTGGCCCGGTACGCGCCGGCCCGCGCCGCCGTCGTGCTGTGCCCGGTTCTCGGGGTGCTGGCCTCCACCGTGCTGCTGCGGCTCCAGGTCCCGCCGACCTGGCTGGAGACCGCCGCGCAGTGCGTGTTCTTCGCGCTCGGCGCGATCGTGGCCGGCGCCATCGGCGGGTACCTGCGCAGCCTGGAGTCCCGGCGGCTGCGCTCGGTGCGGGAGGCGCGGCGCGCTCAGCGGCTCGAACTCGCCCGCGATCTGCACGACTTCGTGGCCCATGACGTCTCGGGCATCGTGGTGCTGGCGCAGGCGGCCCAGGTGATCGGGGCGGACCGGCCGGAGAAGGTGCTGCCGATCCTCCAGCAGATCGAGGCGGCCGGGCTGCAGGCGCTCGGTTCGATGGACCGCACCGTACGGATGCTCGACGGCTCCGCCGACCGCGAGCGGGCGGGCGAGGGCAAGACGCAGGCCTACGGGCTGCCGGAGATCGCCGATGTCGTCGACCGGTTCCGTGAGACGGGCCGGGCCGAGGTGCGCGCGGAGCTCGATCTGACGGACGAGCAGATCGCCGGGGTGCCACGCGAGGTGGCGAGCACCGCGCACCGGATCGTGGTCGAGGCGCTGACCAACGTCCGCCGGCACGCTGCCGCCACTCCGCTGGTGACCGTCCGCGTGCGGTGCGAGGAGGCCGCCCCGGCGCCGGTGCTCACCGTGTCGGTGGCCAACGAGGCCCCGTCCCTCACCCCGCCCGGCGGCGGAGCGCTCGGGGAGGGCGGACGGCAGGGCGGCGGCACGGGTCTGGCCGGTCTCGCCGAGCGGGCCGAGGCGATCGGCGGCAGCCTGCGGTACGGGCCGTACGGGGACGGCGGCTGGCGGGTCGGCGCGCGCCTGCCGCTGGACTGAGCCCGTACGGCGTACGCGGAGCGCCTCCGGCGCTTATCGGCGGGCCGGATTCACGGGCTTTCCGCAATACCAGTTCAACATTTCTGATCCGCACTCCAGGAATTCCCCCGCGGCACCTACTGTACGACTGTAGGCGTCAGCCCATGGGGTCCCTTTCGGTCATCCCTCGAAAATGCCAGAAGACCGGCAGCGGACTTTTGGGGATCGAGCGAAGGGAATTCCATGGACACCCCGATGATCGAGCTGACGGACGTCACCAAGACGTTCGGCACGACCAAGGCCCTGGACGGGGTGAGCCTGAGCGTGCCGCGGGGCACGGTCCTCGGCCTGCTGGGGCACAACGGCGCCGGGAAGACGACCCTCGTGGGCATCCTCAGCACCCTGTCGCTGCCGACGTCGGGCCTGGCCCGGGTGGGCGGGGTCGACGTGGTGCGCGAGCCGGTGGCGGTCCGTCGCCGCATCGGCCTGACCGGCCAGTACGCCGCGGTGGACGAGACCCTCTCGGGCTACGCCAACCTGGTGCTGATCGCCCGGCTGCTCGGCGCCGGCCGGGCGCGGGCGGCCGCCCGCGCCGACGAACTGCTGGAGCTGTTCTCCCTCACCGACGCCGCCCGGCGCGTGGCCAAGGACTACTCGGGCGGTATGCGGCGGCGCCTGGACCTGGCGGCCAGTCTCGTGGGGCACCCGGATGTGATCTTCCTGGACGAGCCGACCACCGGTCTCGACCCCACGGCCCGACGGGCGCTGTGGGACGTGGTGCGGCGCCTCGTCCGGGACGGCACCACCGTCCTGCTGACCACCCAGTACCTGGACGAGGCCGACGTCCTGGCCGACGCGATCACGGTGCTGGCGGCGGGCCGCGTCATCGCCTCGGGCACCGCCCAGGAGCTCAAGGACCGGGTCGGCCGGCGTTCGGTCTCCGTCACGGTGCGCGGCGCCGACGACCGCGAGCGGGCCACCGACGCCCTGCGCCGGGCGGGCCTGGCGCCCGCCGCGGAGGACGACGGACTGGTGCTGACCATGCCCGTCGCGGACTCCACCGCCGTGGCCCGCGTCGTCCGGGCCACCGACGAGGCGGGCGTGGACCTCGCCGGACTCACGTTCAGCGAGCCCTCCCTGGACGACGTCTACATGGCCCTGAACCACTCCACCGGACACTAGGCAGGGATACCTCGATGACCCTCACCACCGATCAAGCCCCGGGGACCGCGGCCCCGTCGGCCCCGGAGCCCGTGCGGTTCACCGGGACCGGCCTGTTCCACCAGATCTGCATCCTGTCGGGCCGCTCGCTGCGGGCGCTGCGCCAGCCGTCCCTGGTGCTGCCGGGCGTCCTGGAGCCCATCCTGATGTTGACGGTGTTCAGCCAGGTGTTTCGGAGTGTCTCGCAGACCTCCTCCTTCCCGCCCGGTGTCAGCTACATCGACTATCTGCTGCCGGCGTTCCTGGTCACCGGGTCGATCAGCGCCGGCCTGAAATCCGGGGTGGCGCTGACCACGGAGATGAACAACGGGATCGTCGCCCGCTTCAAGGCGATGCCGATCCACACCGCTTCGGTGCTGATCGGCCGCAGCATCGCCGACACCGTGCTGAACGCGGTCAACATGGTCGTCATGCTCGTGGCCGGCGCCCTGGTCTTCGGTTACGGCCCCGACGGCGGGCTGCTCGGCTCGCTCGGCGCGCTGCTGGTCGCCGTCACGCTCGGCTGGTCCCTCGGCTGGGTGTTCATGGCCCTGTCCGCAGTGCTGCGCAAGCCGGAGGCCCTGCAGCCGATCGGCGGGATGGTGACCATGGTGCTGCTCTTCGCCTCCAACGCGTTCGTCCCGGCCGACGGACTGCCGGGGTGGCTGAAGGCCTTCGCCGAAGTGAACCCCATGTCCTACGCCATCACCGCCGCCCGGGACCTGGCGCTCGGCACCCCGCACGCCGGCACCGTGCTGGCGACACTGGCCACCTGCGCGGGGATCGTGGCGGTGGCCGCGCCCTCGGCGGTCCGCAGCTTCCGCCGGGCGAGCTGACCGGGTGCGCACGCGGCCGGGGCCCGGAACCGGATAGCGGTTCCGGGCCCCGGCCCGTTCGCGTCGGCGGCTCACTGCCGCCGGGGGCAGCGGATCAACAGGGGAGGAGACCCACGTACCGGTCCGCCCTGAAGAAGGGCTCGCTGGTCGAGACCTTCTCGCCCGGCGCCAGGACGTGGCACTCGTCCGGGACGAACGGCCGTCCGCCCTTGCTGTACTCGACCTTCGCCTGCTGGGTCGTGGAGCAGCCGTTGGTGATCTCGACCCCGACGACGACCAGGAGCCACGGCTTGGCCGTGACACACGCGGGCACGGACTCGGACGCCCCCGCCCCGGCGGCCTGCGCGGGGATCTGCGCGGCTCCGGCGAGCACGAGTCCGGCCGCCGCGGCCCCGATGAGACGGGCTATTTTCTTCATCCGGAATACCTCCTGAATTGCTGACGGGATTTCCCGTGCCGACGGACGGAATGCCCGGCGGCGTCATTGATTCAATGCGTCCGGTCCCGGTCCGGCCCAGCCCGTATCAACGAATTGATTCCCTACGGGAAGTACGGCCGAAAAGGGCCGTGTTCAGCCGCGTTGGCAGGACCGGCAGCGGCCCCGTCGGCGCAGGTGGTACCCGTAGGTCGCCACGCCCAGCGCCGCACCCCACACCACCCACAGGACCGCCGGGCCGAGCGTCCCCCACATGGCGGCGTCGTAGTCGCGGGCCGCCATCAGGCCGGCCGGGACCAGCACCACGGCCACCACCGACGCCGGCACGACGGCCGTCGCCGGGTGCACCGGCCGGCCCCGCTTGAACCAGACCCAGCGCGGCCAGACCTCTCCCCAGTGGCTGACCAGACCGTGCATCAGCAGACTGCCCAGGGTGGACACCACGCCCAGCGCCAGCCCGATCTCCAGCATGTGCGGGGTGTCCTCCATGTCCTTGAGGAACGCGTCGGTGATGCCGAGCGGCAGGCCGAAGTACCAGGCGAGGCGCGTGATGTCGTACGGCAGGGTGGACAGCACCGCCACGCGCACCGCCCACCGGCCCCAGCGCAGCGCCGCCGCCGGGTCGGTCCAGCCCGCCGCCGCCCGCTCGCCGCGCCCGCAGTGCGCGCAGCGCCCGCCGCCGCGGCGCTGGTATGCCACGGTCGTGGCCAGCCACAGCAGTCCGCCGACGAAGACGATCATCAGGTTGAGGCGGTGCCAGTAGAGGATGTCGCCCAGTTCCTGCGGTCCGGGAACGCCGGTGAAGACGAACACCAGCAGCGCGGGCGCGAAGACGAGCAGCCCGAGCAGCGAATAGTCCGGGACCAGGAAGGTGAGCGTGACGCCGGCCGTCCAGCCGAAGGCCAGCAGCGCCGTACGCGCCCGGCCCGCGCACCGGCCGCGGACCATCAGCACCCCGGCCACCACGCCCGCCGCGCCGAACGCCGCCATCACCGGAGCGACGGCCGAGGCGCTGCTCGGTTCCAGGATCGAGGAGGAGGACCGGTCCTCGACCGTCCTGGCGAAGGGGTAGCCGTCGCCGCCCAGCGCCCAGTACAGACCGGCCAGCCCGTAACAGAGCGACCAGAGGACCGCCAGACGCCCCGACCAGTCGGGCCACCGCCGCCACCAGCGGCGGTACGGTCGCGGGTCCGCGGGCGCGGCGGGCGCCGCCGGGACGGGTTCCTCCTCCAGGTCCGGGCCGGCCATGAGCGTTCCTCTCCTCACCGCTCGGTCGCGGCGACGGGCTCTGTGCGGACGGGAGTTCGTGGGGATGGCGCGGGGCGGGCACGGGGAAAGGCGACCCCGGACCCGACGGGGGATTACGGGCCCGAGGCCGCCGGCCTGAGGGACGGTGCGGGAGCGTCAGCGCTCGCCACGGCCGCAGCGCTTGCAGGCGCCGCGCCGACGGAAGTAGTAGGCGAGCGTGGCGGCCGCCAGGGCGGCGCCCCACACCGGCCAGATCGTCTCGGGCACGGTGGCGCCCCAGTTGCTCTTCGGGTCCTCGAAGGCGCCCTGGAAGTGCAGCCGGATGTACATGATCCCGGCACTGGTCACCATCACGGAGACGAGCAAGGCGGGCACGATGGCCAGGGCCGGCGGCACCCGCCTGCCCCGCAGCCCGATCATCCAGCGCGGGAAGACCTCGCCCCAGCGCTGCACCAGGCCGAGGGTGAGCAGCGAGCCGAGGGCGCCCATCGTGGCGAGGGCGGCGCCGAACAGCCACAGATGGTCCCGCTTGCCCTCCTCCCACAGCTTGTCGGAGATGCCGAGCGGATACCCCAGGGCCCAGGCCCACCGGGTGCTGGCGTACACCAGCGGCACCGCGACGGCCGTGTACGCCGCTTTCCTGCCCCAGCGGGCGGCGGCGTCCGGTGACGTCCAGCCGGCGCCCGAGCCGGTGCGTCCGCAGCTGACGCAGGCGCCGGTGATCCGGCGCTGGTAGGTCACGGCCGACACCGTCATGAGGCCGACGGCGGTCACCGCGAACACCTGGTTGATCACCGTCCAGTTGATGGCGGAGAACTTCAGCATGAAGACGTAGGCGAGGTTGCCCAGGATGCGGAAGTCGGCGAGGGTGCCCAGCACCGCCGCGTCGGCCAGCGCGGTGACGCCGAGCAGCACCCGGGCCGGGACCCGGCTGCGGCCGGGCAGCGCCAGCAGCAGGGCCACGGCGGCGCACAGCAGGAACCCGGCCGCCAGCCAGGGCGCCAGCTGCGCGCGGCCGATGTGCTCGAAGGCCGAGTACTCGGGGTTGGCGTCGTCGGCGCCGAAGGGGAACCCCCCGCCGCCCAGCGCCCAGTACAGCTGGGCGAGGCCGTAGCCGAGCAGGGCGAGGAAGGCCGCCCAGCCGACCGGGACCCGCGAGGTGCGCGCCGGGTGCCGGTGTTCCGGCGGCGCGGCACGCTCTGCCCGTGGTAAGGGCGCGTTCCGGGTCGTCCGTGTCATGGCGCCTGCCTCCTTCGGTGTCCGGTGATCAGCATGACCCGCCGCCGGGGGCCGCCACATCTGCCGATCGGCAGATCCCGCGCGCCCTGCGGGCCGCACGCGGGCCCGGCCCCGCCGGCCGTGAGCCGACGGGGCCGGGCCCGGTGCCGCGGTGGGGACGGTTCAGCCGCGGACGGCGCGGAGCCGTTCCTGCAGCAGGCGGCCGACCTCGGCGACGGGGCCGGCCTGCAGCAGCTGCCGGTGCTCGCAGTCGATCTCGCCGACCTCCACGGTGCCGGTGACGAAGCGGTTGAGCCTGGCCACCGAGCGCTCGGTCTTGTCCCCCTGGCCGTCCTCCTCCCGGGTGGCGACGATCAGCAGCACATCCCCGTCGAAGACCCCGGGTTCGTAACCGATCGTCAGGTCCCAGTTGTTGTTGTTGACCGCGCCGATCCGCAGGATGTGCTCCTCGTCGAAGGTCGCGAGGGCGCTGCCCTCCTCGCGCAGCACGGCCATGACCTCGTCGTGCCGCAGCGGGCCGTCCCCGAACATCCGGGCGTCGCGTCCCACGAAGTCCAGCAGGGCCAGCAGCACCTTCTGCTCGTCGGCGGCGACGTACTCGCCGTCCAGTTCCTCGGCGGTCATCGGCACCTGGTCGAGGTTGGCGAGCAGCGCGACCTGCTGCCCCTGCCGCTGGAGCCGGACGGCCACCTCGTGGGCGAGGATCGCGCCCATGGACCAGCCGGCCAGGTGATAGGGGCCGTGGGGTTGGACCTCGCGGATGCGGCGCGCGTAGTCCTCGGCCATCTCCGGCACCGAGCCGGGCAGCGGTTCCTCCCGGGCCAGTCCCCGCGACTGGATGCCGTACAGGGGATGGGCGCCGTCGATGTGGCGCATCAGAGCGGAGTACATCCAGCTGACGCCGCCCACCGGGTGCAGGCAGAACAGCGGGGGCGCCTCTCCCCCGACGCGCAGCGGGAGGACCACGTCGAAGGACTCGTCCCGGGTGTCGCCCTGGTCCAGCAGGTCCATCAGCGCGGCCACGGTGGGGGCCTGGAAGACCGCCCGGTTGGACAGCTCCACCCCGAAGACGGCCCGGATCCGGCTGGTGAGCTGGAGGGAGACGATGCTGTCGCCGCCCAGTTCGAAGAAGTTGTCGTCGATGCCGACACGGTCGAGCTTGAGCAGTTCGGCCCACAGCCGGCACATCAGCTCCTCGCGCGGGCTGCGCGGTCCGCGTCCGGCGGCCGAGGCGCCGAACTCGGGGGCGGGCAGCGCCTTGCGGTCGATCTTCCCGTTCGCGGTGAGCGGCAGCTCGGCCAGGGTGACCACGGCGGAGGGGACCATGTAGTCCGGCAGCCGCCGCGCCAGCCGCTCACGCAGACCGGCGGTGTCCGCGCCGGGCGCCGGGACGACGTAGGCGACCAGCTTCTTGCTGCCCGGCCGGTCCTCCAGGACGGTCACCAGACTCCGCGACACCTGCGGCTGGTCCTCCAGCGCCGCCTCGATCTCGCCGAGTTCGATGCGCAGGCCGCGGATCTTGACCTGGTGGTCGGCCCGGCCCACGAACTCGATACGGCCCTCGGCGTCCCAGCGCACCACGTCACCGGTCCGGTACATCCGCTCCCCCGGCGCCCCGTACGGGTCGGCCACGAAGCGTTCGGCGGTCAGCCTCGGCTCACCGAAGTAGCCGCGGGCCGTGCCCGTGCCGGACAGGTACAGCTCGCCCGGTACCCCGGGCGGCACCGGGCGCAGCCGGTCGTCCAGGACGTGGGCGCGGGTGTTGTCCATGGGGCGCCCGATCGGGACCGTGCGGCCGACGCGGTACGGGGCGTTCAGCGGCTGGCAGGTGGCGAAGACCGTGGTCTCGGTGGGGCCGTAGACGTGCACCACCGAGGTCCCCGGGCAGGCGTCCAGCACGCGTTGGAACGCGGCCGGCGACACCTGTTCCCCGCCGGTCCAGATCTCGGCGAGCGGTGCGAAGCAGCCCGGGTCCTCCTCGGCGAGCAGGTTGAACAGGGCCGTGGTCATGAAGGCCGCCGTGACACCGCCCGGCCCGGTGAGCCCGCGCAGCCCTTCCGCGTCCAGCTGTCCGGGCGGCGCCACGACGAGCTCGCCGCCGCGCAGCAAGGTGGCCCAGATCTCGTACGTCGAGGCGTCGAAGGCGTGCGGCGAGTGCAGCAGCACCCGGTCGTGGCCCTCGCTCCAGCGGCCGTCCGCGGCGAGCGCGACGACGTTGGCGTGCGTGATCCCGATGCCCTTCGGCTGCCCCGTCGAGCCGGAGGTGTACATGACGTACGCCAGCTCGCCGGGGTGGACGCGGGGGCGCGGCGGCGTGCGGTCGCCGGCCGGGGCCGGGTCCTCGGCGTCGACGACGACCACCTCGGCGGTGTGCCGGAACTCCACCGATGCCAGGGCCCGGTCGGTCAGCAGCACCCGGGCGCCGGTCCGCTCCATCACGAGTTCGAGCCGGGAGACGGGATAGCGCGCGTCCAACGGCACGTACGCCGCGCCGGTCTTGAGGACGGCGAGGGTCGCCACCACCAGGTCCGCCGAGCGCTCCTGGAGGATCGCCACCCGGTCTCCCGGTACGACGCCCGCGTCGGCGAGCCGCAGGGCGAGCCGGTCGGCCCGTGCGTCGAGTTCGGCGTAGCCGAGGCGGACCGGGCCGTCGGTGACGGCCGGGGCGTCGGGCCGCTCGGCCACCCGTTCGGCGAACAGCGACACGATCGTGCCGTCCGGGGCGTCGGCCGCGGTGTCGTTGGCCTCGCGCAGCAGCGCGTGCTCGCCCGGCGCGAGCAGGTCGAGGGCGGCGACCGACCGGTCCGGGTCGGCCACGGCGCCGGTCAGCAGCCGGGCCAGCCGGTCGGCCAGCGACTCGGCCGTGGCGCGGTCGAACAGGGCGCTGTTGTACTCCAGTTCGCCGCCGATTCCGGCGGGTCCGGTCTCCCGCGGCACCTCGCCGAAGGAGAAGGACAGGTCGAACTTGGCGATGTCCGCCGACGTCGGCTGGGGCGCCAGGCCGAGGCCGGGCAGCTGCAGCCGCGCCTCCTCGTTGTTCTCCAGGCTGATGGCGACCTGGAACAGGGGGTTGCGGCCGAGCACCCGGGTCGGGCCCAGTTCGTCCACCAGCCGTTCGAAGGGGACGTCCTGGTGGCTGAAGGCGGCCAGGTCGGCGGCCCGGACCCGGTCGAGCAGTTCCCGGAAGGTGGGCTCCCCGGTCAGGTCGGTGCGCAGGACCAGGGTGTTGACGAAGAAGCCCACCAGGTCCTCCAGCGACTCGTCGTCGCGGCCCGCGACCACCGTGCCCAGGGGGATGTCCTCTCCGGCGCCGAGCCGGTGCAGCAGGGCGGCCACGGCGGCGTGCAGCACCATGAACGTGCTCGCCCCGCTGCGCGCGGCCAGCCGGTGCACGCCCTCGGCGACCTCGTCGGGCAGGCGCAGCGGGACCCGGCCGCCGCGGTTGTCGGGCCGCGCCGGACGCGGCCGGTCGGCGGGCAGTTCCAGCTCCTCCGGCAGCCCGGCCAGGGCCGAGCGCCAGTACGCCAGTTGCCGTGCGAACGGGCTGTCCGGGTCGTCGTCCCGGCCGAGCACGCGCTGCTGCCACAGGGCGTAGTCGGCGTACTGGACCGGCAGTCGGTCGAACTCCGGCGCCCGGCCCTCGCGGCGGGCCGCGTAGGCGGTCCCGAGGTCGCGGGCGAGCGGGGCCAGCGAGGAGCCGTCGGCCGCGATGTGGTGCAGCACCAGCGCCAGCACGTGCTCGCGCGGCGACAGCCGCAGCAGGCGGGCCCGCAGCGGCAGATCCGCGGACAGGTCGAACGGCGTGCGCGCCAGTTCGCCGAGCGCGTCCGCCAGCTCCTCCTCGGTGACGTCGGCCTCCTCCAGTACGGGCCGGTGGCCGGCGGCGTCGAGGATCCGCTGGTACGGGACGCCCCCGTCGGCGGGGAAGACCGTGCGCAGGCTCTCGTGCCGCCCGACGACGTCGGCGAGCGCATCCGCCATGGCCCGCCCGTCCACCTCCCCGAGCAGCCGGACGGCGAGCTGGATGTTGTAGAACCCGGCGGTGTCCTCCACCGAGTCGATGAACCACAGCCTGCGCTGCTGGTGCGACAGCGGGACGCGGTCCGGACGCTCGGCCGGGACCGGGCGCTGCCGGGCGTCCTCGGCGTCGGAGAGCCGGACGGCCAGCGCGGCGACCGTGGGTGCCTCGAAGACGGCGCGCACCGGGATCTCGACGCCGAGGGCGGCGCGGATCCGGTTGACCAGCCGGGTGGCCAGCAAGGAGTGGCCGCCGAGGTCGAAGAAGCCGTCGTCGATGCCGATCCGCCCGACGCCGAGGACGTCGGCGAACAGGTCGCACAGCGTCCTCTCCCGCTCGTCGCGCGGGGCGCGGTGCTCGGCGGCCGCGGCGGGGCCGGGCGCGGGCAGCGCCCTGCGGTCGATCTTGCCGTTGCCGGTCAGCGGCAGCGCGTCGAGGACGACCAGCGCCGACGGGACCATGTAGTCGGGCAGTTCGGCGCCGAGGTACTGCTTCAGCTCCCCGGTGTCGACGCCTTCGGCGGCGACCAGGTAGCCGACCAGGCGCTTGTCGCCCGGCCGGTCCTCGCGGACGACGACCGCGGCCCGGGTGACGGCCGGGTGACGGGTGAGCCGGTCCTCGATCTCGCCGGGCTCGATCCGGAAGCCGCGCAGCTTGACCTGCTGGTCGGCGCGGCCGGTGAACTCCACCACGCCCTCGCCGGTCCACCGGGCCAGGTCGCCGGTGCGGTACAGCCGGGAGCCGGCCGGGCCGAACGGGTCGGCCACGAACCGGGCGGCGGTGGCCGCGGGCTGTCCGCCGTACCCGCGGGCGAGGCCGGCGCCGCCGATGTACAGCTCGCCGACGACGCCCGCCGGGACCGGGCGCAGCGCGGCGTCCAGGACGTACACGCGCATGTTGTCCAGGGGCCGGCCGATCGGGATGCGGGCCGGGACGGGGTCCGCCGGGGCCAGGGCGTGGGACAGGGCGAAGGTGGTCGCCTCGGTCGGCCCGTAGCCGTCCACGACGACGGTGTCCGGGCAGGCCTCGCGCACCCGGCGCACGCCGGCCGCGGGTACCGCGTCGCCGCCCGTCCAGACCTCCCGCACCCCGGCCAGGCTCTCCGGTGCCTCCTCGGCGAGCAGGCCGAACAGTCCGGCGGTGAGCCACAGCCCGGTGACGTCGTGCTCGGTCAGCAGGCGTCCCAGGCGGGCCACGTCCAGGTCGGCGGGCGGGGCCACGACGACCGTGCCGCCGTTCAGCAGGGGCACCCACAGCTCGTAGGTGGAGGCGTCGAACGCGGTCGGCGAGTGCAGGAGCACCCGGGCGTGCGCGCCGCCCCGCCAGCGCCGGTCGGCGGCGAGGTCCACGACGTCCTGGTGGGTGATCTCCACGCCCTTGGGCACACCGGTCGATCCGGAGGTGTACATGACGTAGGCGAGCTGGTCCGGCAGGACGTGGGGCCGGGCCGGGTCGGCGGGAAGGTCCTCGTGGGCGCCGACCACCACGGCGCCGAGCTGTGCCGCCCGTTCGGCCAGGGCGCCGTCGGTGACGACGACCGCGGCGCCGGTGCCGGCCACCACGTGGCGCAGCCGGGCCGCCGGGTCGCCGGTGCGCAGCGGGACGTACGCCCCGCCCGCCTTGAGGACCGCGAGCAGCGCCACGGGCAGGTCGGCCGAGCGCTCCATGAGGACGGCCACCGGCGTCTCGGCGCCGACGCCCCGCGCGGCCAGCCGGCCCGCGAGCCGGTCGGAGCGCTCGTCCAGGGTGCGGTAGTCCAGGCATGTGCCGCCGAAGACGACGGCCGGGGCGTCGGGGGTGCGCCGGGCCTGTTCCCGGAACAGCTCGGGCACGGACGTGCGCGGCACGGCGTGCGCCGTGTCGTTCCACCGCACCAGCAGGGTGTCCCGTTCCGCCGCGGTCAGCACGTCGAGGGAGTCGACCCGGCGCCCGGGGTCCTCGCCGAAGGCCTCCAGCACGGCCAGCAGCCGCTGCGCGAGCGCTTCGACGGTGCCGTGGTCGAACAGGTCGGGCCGGTAGTCGAGGCGCAGGGAGACCGTGGTGCCGTGGTCGGAGGCGCCGAGCGCCAGCGGATAGTGGGTGCCGTCCTCGATCCGCGCGTCGACGATGCCGAGCCCCTCGGCGGTCTCCTCCAGCCGTTCGGCGTCGACCGGGTAGTTGCCGAACTCGGTGGAGGTGTCGAAGAGCGCCGCGGTTCCGCACAGGCGCTGGATGTCGGTCAGCCCGAGGTACTTGTGCGGCAGCAGCGCGAACTGCTGCTCCTGGAGCCGGGTGACCAGGTCCAGCAGCGTGTCCCCGCGTTCGAGGCGCACGCGTACCGGGAGCGTGTTGATGAACAGGCCCACCATGGTCTCCACGCCGGGCAGTTCGGCGGGGCGGCCGTTGACGGTCTCGCCGAACAGGACGTCGTCCCGGCCGGTGAGCCCGGCCAGCACCAGACCCCAGGCGGCCTGGATCACCGTGTTCTTGGTGACGCCGTGCCGGCGGGCCGCCGCGGTGAGGGCGGTGGTGCCGCGGGCCGGGAGCCGGACCTCGTGGACGAGGGGCCGCAGCGGGCCGCGGGCCGGGTCGACGGGCGCCACCAGAGTGGGCTCGTCCACTCCGGTCAGCGCCTGCCGCCAGGCGTCCTCGGCGGCGGCCCGGTCCTGTCCGGCGAGCCAGGCCAGGTACTCCTTGTACGGCGTCACCGGCGGCAGCGCCGAGTCGTCCCCGCCGCTGCGGTACAGCTCGAACAGCTCACCGAACAGGACCGGCCCCGACCAGCCGTCGAACAGGATGTGATGGCTGGCCAGCAGCACCCGGTGGTCCTCGGGCCCGGTCCGTACCAGCGTGAAGCGCAGCAGCGGCGGGACACGCGGGTCGAACCGTTCGGCGGGTGCCTCCTCGGTCAGCCGCCGCAGTTCGCGGGCGCGCTCCTCCTCCGGAAGGCCGCTGAGGTCCACCTCGCGCCAGGGCACTGCGACGGCCCGGGGGATGATCTGCAGGGACTCGCCCGCGGCACCGGGCCGGAAGGCCGCCCGCAGGTTGGGGTGCCGGCGCAGCAGGGCCTCGGCGGCGCGGCGCAGCCGGTCCGCCTCCAGCGGTCCGCGCAGGTCGAAGGCGAACAGCGTGGTGTAGATGTCGGCGCCGCGCTCGTCGTAGAGCCCGTGGAAGAGCAGGCCCTCCTGGAGCGGGGAGAGCGGCAGGACGTCGGCCAGGCCGTCCAGGGCGGATTCCAGCCGGTCGATCTCGTCCTGGCCGAGGCTGACCAGGGTGAGGTCGGAGGGGGTCAGCCCGCCGGCCGTCCCGGCCCGTTCGGCGTGCTCGGCGTGTTCGGCCAGGGCCTTCAGGGCGCGGAACCAGCCGTCGGCCAGGTCGCGCACGTCGTCGTCGGTGAACAGCTCGCCCGCCCAGATCCAGTGGGCGACCAGCCGGGGGCCCTCTGGGTAGGTGACGGCGGTGGCGGTGAGGTCCAGGGCGTGCGGCAGCGGCATGGCGGCCTCGGCGACACCGGACAGGTCGCGGTCGATGTGCGCCACTCCGGGCTCGGTGCCGTCGTCGGCGGCGCCGAGCCGGCCCAGGTAGTTGAAGCCGATCTGGGGCGGCGCGTACCGGGAGAGGACCTGCGCGGTCTGCGGGTTGAGGTGGCGCAGCAGGCCGTAGCCGACGCCGTGGTCGGGCAGGGCGCGCAGTTGCTCCTTGACCTGCTTGAGCGCCCGTCCGGCGGCCTCGCCGCCGGACCACACCTGCGCGGAGGGCTCGCCTGCGTCCAGCCGCAGCGGGTGCAGGCTGGTGAACCAGCCCACCGTGCGGGACAGGTCCACGCCCTCGGCGATCTCCTCACGTCCGTGGCCCTCAAGGTCGACGAGCACATCGGTGCCCGAGCCGCGTCCGGTGCGCCGGCGCCAGTCGGTGACGGCCAGGGCGAGCGCGGTCAGCAGGACGTCGTTGATCCCGGCGTTGAACAGGGTGGGGACCCGGCCGAGGAGCGGTGTGGTGAGGTCGGCCGGCAGCTGCACGGTCAGCCGCGCGGCGGTGCCGAAGGTGTCCCGTGCCGCGTCCAGCGGGCGGGGGGTGAGCAGCGGGTCGCCGCCCTCCAGGATGCCGCGCCACAGCGGCAGTTCCCGCATCCGCTCCGGTGCGGCGGCCAGTTCGGTCAGCTGCCGGGCCCAGCCGCGGAAGGAGGTGCCGACGGGTTCCAGGACCACGGGCCGGCCGGCCCGCGCCGCCTCCAGCGCGGCGTCCAGGTCGGGCAGCAGGATCCGCCAGGACACCCCGTCGACGACCAGGTGGTGGGCGACGACGGTGAGCCGGCCCGGGGCGTCGGGGCCCGCGTCGAACCAGACGCAGCGCACCATGGCCCCGGCCTCGGGGTCCAGCCGTTCCTGGGCGGCGGTGATCTCGGCGGCGGCGCGCGCGTCGAGTTCCGCCTCCTCGGTGCCCGCGGCGAGCAGGGCGGCGACGTCCACCCGGTGGAGGCAGTCCTCGGCGCGCACGGAGCCGGGCGCGGCCGTGCTCAGCGACCAGCCGAAGTCCTCGCCGAGCCGGGACAGCGTCATCCGCAGCGCGTCGTGGTGGTCGAGCACCGCCTGCACGGCGGTGGTGAGGGCGGCGGCGTCGGTGCCCGGCGGCAGCTCGGTCGACATGGTCTGGTTGAACCGGTCGATGGAGCCGCCGCGTTCGCGGATCCAGTGGATGATCGGCGTCAGCGGCACCTCCCCGACGCCGTCCCCGTTCTTCGCGTTCTCCGCGTTCTCCGCGTTCTCCGCGTTCTCCGCCGCGACGGGGGTCTGCTGTTCCCGCTCCCGCAGCAGTGCGGCCAGCGCCTCGGGGGTGCGGTGCACGAACACGTCGCGGGGGCTGAACTGGAGTCCTTCGCGGCGGGCGCGGCCGACCAGCTGGATGGAGCTGATGCTGTCGCCGCCGGCGGCGAAGAAGCTCTCGGCGACGTCGACCCGTTCGACGCCGAGCACGTCGGCGAACAGGGCGCACAGCGTCGCCTCCGTCCCGTTGAGCGGCTCGCGGGACGGCTCGGCGCCGCCGGTCTCCGGCTCGGGCAGCGCCTTGCGGTCCAGCTTGCCGTTGACCGTCAGCGGCAGGGCGTCGAGCGGGACGAACAGGGCGGGCACCATGTGCGCGGGCAGCGCGGCGGCCATGTACGCGGTCAGGGCGTCCGGGTCGGGCCGGCGGCCGGGGACCGCGACCACGTAGCCGACCAGGCGCTTGGTGCCGGGCGGGGCCTCGTGGACCACGACGACGGCCCGGTCCACGTCGGGGTGGCGGGCCAGGACGGTCTGGATCTCGCCGAGTTCGATGCGCACCCCGCGGATCTTCACCTGCTGGTCGTTGCGGCCGACGAACTCCAGGGTGCCGTCGGCACGGCGGCGGACCACGTCCCCCGTGCGGTACATGCGCTCGCCGGGCGGCCCGTAGGGGTCGGCGACGAACCGCTCGGAGGTGAGCGCGGGACGGGCGAGGTAGCCGCGGGCCAGCGAGCCGCCGGCGAGGTAGAGCTCGCCGGGCACACCGGGCGGCGCCAGGCGCAGCGCGGAGTCCAGCACGTAGGTGCGGCTGCCGGGGACCGCCCGGCCGATGGGCGGTGTGCCGCCGCCGGGGGCGAGCGGCTCGGACAGCGTGGTGGCGATGGTCGCCTCGGTGGGGCCGTAGGCGACGACGAAGCGCCGGCCCGGGCTCCAGGCGTCGACGAGTTCGGCGGAGACGGTGTCTCCGCCGACGGCCAGGCTGCGCACGCCGGGTACCGATCCGGGCGCGACGGTGGCGAGGACGGCGGGCTGGATCTGCAGGTGGGTGACCTCGCGGGCGGCGAGGAGCCCGGCGAGCGGCTCGCCGGCCAGCGGGCCTGGGTCGGGCACCACCAGGGTGGCGCCGGCCAGCAGCGACATGCACAGTTCCATCACCGAGGCGTCGAAGCTCGGCGAGGCGTACTGCAGCACGCGGCTGCCCGGGGTGACGTCGAAGCGCTCGCGCTCGGCGGCGGCGAAGTCGGCGATTCCGCGGTGGGTGACGACGACGCCCTTGGGCACTCCGGTGGAGCCGGAGGTGTAGATGACGTAGGCCGGGTGGTCCACGCGCAGCGGGGCGAGGCGGTCGGCGTCGGCCGGAGCAGTACCCGGCAGCGCGGCGAGCCGCGCGGTGACCTCCGGGTCGTCCAGGACGGTGACCGGGGCCGCCGCGTCCTCGGGTACCGAGGCGCGGTGGGCGGTGGTGGTCAGGACGGCGCCGGGACGGGCGTCGCGGAACATGAACGCGATGCGCTCGGCCGGGTAGTCGGGGTCCACCGGCAGAAAGGCGGCGCCGGCCTTGAGCACGGCGAGCTGGGCGACGACCGACTCCACCGACCGCCCCAGGACCAGGGCGACGATGCGCTCCGGCCCGGCCCCCTGGGCGACCAGCAGCCGGGCCAGGCGGTTGGCCCGCTCGTCCAGTTCGGCGTACGTCAGCCGCAGACCGGGTGCGTCCAGGGCCACGGCGTGCGGGGCGCCGGCGACCCGGGCGGCGAACAGGGCGGGCAGCGTGGCGGGTTCGACGGCGGCGCCGGCCGGGCGGCCGGGGGCGGTCATGGCGTCCCGTTCGGCCGCCGAGACGAGTTCCAGGGCGGCCAGCGGACGGGCGGGGTCGGTGACGAAGGTCTCCAGGACGTGCAGCAGGCGCTCACCGATCGCCTCGACGGCGGCCCGGGTGAGCAGGTCGGGGCGGTACTGCCACTGCACGGTCATCCGGTCGCCGCGCTGCGCCACGCCCAGGGCGAGCGGGTAGTGCATGGCGTCGTGCACCCGGGCGTCGACGACGCCGAGGTCCCGGGCGGAGCTCTCCAGGTTCTCGACGTCCACCGGGTAGTTCTCGAACACGAGCACGGTGTCGAAGAGTTCGCCCGTCCCCGCGAGCCGCTGCACGTCGGCGAGTCCCAGGTGCTGGTGGGCCAGCAGGCCGGACTGCTGGGTCTGCAGCCGGGACAGCAGGCCGAGCAGGGAGTCGTCGCGCCGCATGGTGATCCGCACCGGCAGGGTGTTGATGAACAGGCCGACCATCCTCTCCACTCCGGGCAGCTCCGGCGGACGGCCGGAGACGGTGGCGCCGAAGACCACGTCCGTGCGCCCGGTGAGCGCGCCGAGCACCATGCCCCACGCCCCCTGCACCAGGGTGTTGACGGTCAGTCCGCGTTCCCGTGCCCACGTCACCAGCCGCGCGGCGAGGTCCTCGGGCAGTTCGACGAGCAGCCGCTCGGGGGCGACCGGGTCGCGGTCCTGGGCCTCGGCCGCGAGCAGCGTGGGCTCGTCGAGGCCGGCCAGGGCGGTGCGCCAGGCCTCTTCGGACGCCTGCCGGTCCTGGGCCGCCAGCCAGCCGAGGAAGTCCCGGTACGGCACGGGCGCGGGCAGCCCGGAGGCGTCGGCGCCGCGCGCGTACAGGTCGAACAGCTCGCCGATGACCAGGGGCATGGACCAGCCGTCCAGCACGATGTGGTGCACGGTCAGCACGAAGCGGTGCCGCTGCCCGCCGGTCTTGACCAGGGTGCAGCGCAGCAGGGGCGGGGCGTCGAGGTCGAAGCGGCGGGCGCGGTCGGCGGCCAGCAGCGCTTCCAGTTCCTGCTCCAGCGCGGCGCCGGAGAGATGGCTCAGGTCGACCTCCTCCCACGGCAGTTCGGCCCGTGCCGGGACGACCTGGAGGGGCTCGCCGTCGGCACCGGTGACGAAGCAGGCGCGCAGGTTGTCGTGCCGGGCCAGCAGGGCGCGCACCGAGCGGCGCAGCGTGCGCGGGTCCAGCGGGCCGTCGAGGTCGAGCGCCGACTGGACGGTGTAGACGTCCGGCGCGGCGGTGTCGAACAGGCCGTGGAAGTGCAGTCCGCGCTGGAGCGGGGAGAGCGGCAGGACGTCGACGAGCCGGCCGAAGGTGTCCTCCAGCCGGTCGATCTCCGGCTGCGCGACGCTCACCAGGGGCAGGTCGGAGGGGGTGAGGCCGCCGGCCCCGGGCCGGTCGGCGAGGGCGGCGAGGTCGTGCAGCGCCTCGAACCACAGGCGGGCGACCGTACGGACCTCGTCCTCGGTGAGCAGCGGCCCGGACCAGGTCCAGGACGCGGTGAGCCGGGCGCCGTCGGGGTGGTCGAGGGTCGCGGCGTTCAGCTCCAGGGTGTACGCGAGCGGCATGCCGGCGTCGCCCGCGCCGGTGAGGTCGCGCACCCGCACGGTGTCGGCGGCGGCCGTGTCGGCGGCGTCGGCGGTGCCCATGCGGCCGAGGTAGTTGAAGCCGATCTGCGGTTCGGGCAGCGCCGCCAGCTCCGGACCGGTGGCCGGGTTGAGGTGCCGCAGCAGCCCGAACCCGATCCCCTTGTCCGGAACGGCCCGCACCTGCTCCTTCACCCGCTTCAACGCGGCCCCCGGATCACCGCCCTCCGGACCGGGATCCACCGCCACCGGATACAGACTGGTGAACCAGCCCACCGTCCGCGACAGATCCGCACCCGGCACGATCTCCTCACGGCCGTGCCCTTCCAGACCCACCAGCACCGCACTGCCCTCACCACGGCCCCGCTCCCGCCGCCAGCGCGCCACCGCCGACCCCAGAGCCGTCAGCAGCACCTCCTCCACACCCGCGTGGAACAACGCCGGAACCGCACCCAGCAGGCGTGCGGTGTCCTCGGCGGGCAGGGTGACGGTGAGCTGACGGGCGACGCCGAGCACGTCCCGCTCGGGGTCGGTGCGCCGGTCGGCGAGCAGCGGGTCCTCGGTGGCCAGCACCGTGCGCCACAGCGGCAGTTCGGCCGTACGGCGCTCGCTCAGCGCCTCCTTGGCCAGCTCCGCCGACCAGCGGCGGAAGGAGGTGCCGACCGGTTCCAGCCGGACGGGTCCGCCGGCGTCGAGCGCGGTGAACGCGGCCTCCAGGTCGGGCAGCAGGACGCGCCAGGAGACGCCGTCGACGGCCAGGTGGTGGACGACCAGGGCCAGGCGGCCCTCGGTGTCCGCTCCGGCGTCGAACCAGACGGCCTGCACCATCCGGCCCTCGGCCGGTGCCAGGCGGGCCGTAGCGGCCCGCACCTGCTCGGCCTCGGCCTCCTCGTCTCCGGCCGCGGCACGGCGTACGCAGTCCTCGGCGCGCACCGCGCCCCGCTCGGCGGCCTCCAGCGTCCAGCGGCCCTGAGCGGTGCGGCCGAGCCTGAGGCGCAGCGCGTCGTGGTGGTCGAGCAGCGCCTGGAGCGCCGCGGCGACCCGGGTCTCGTTCAGGCCGGCCGGCACGGGCACGGTCATCGTCTGGTTGAAGGCGTCGACGGGGCCGCCGCGGGCCAGCTGCCAGTGCATGATCGGAGTGAGCGGCACCGGGCCGGTCCCGTCGTCCGGTTCGGGCCGCGCGGGTGCGGCGGCCGGCGCGGCGGCGGCGATCGCGGCGAGCCGGGCGACCGTGCGGTGCTCGAAGATCTCCCGCAGGCTCAGCGCGACGCCCTCCTTGCGGGCGCGGTGTGCGAGCTGGATGGAGCTGATGGAGTCGCCGCCGCGCTCGAAGAAGCTGTCGTCCCGCCCGACGGACTCGACGCCGAGCACCTCGGCGAACAGGCGGGCGAGCAGTTCCTCGCGCTCGCCGTACGGGCCGTCGGCGGCCGGCACAACAGCGTCGGGGGCGGCCGGTGCCGCGGACCGGGACAGCAGGCGGGCCCGGTCGGCGTCGGTGAACAGGTCCAGGGAGCCGACCGTCCGGTCCGGGTCGGCGGCGAACGCCGCCAGGACGGCGAGCAGCCGGTCCAGTACGGCCCGGCCCGCGCCCTCGGCGAACAGGTCGGGGCGGTGGTCGAGGCGTACGGTCATGCGCTCGCCGCGCACGGTGCCCTCAAGGTTGAGGGCGTAGTGCGTGGCGTCGCGGGTGGTGGCGGCGACGGCGCCGATGCCCTCGGCGGAGCTGCGCAGGCTGTCGGTGTCGATCGGGTAGTTGGCGAAGATGGTGATGGTGTCGAAGAGGGCTCCGCCGCCGACGAGCTGCTGGATCTCGGCGAGGCCGAGGTGCTTGTGGGCGAGGAGTTCGGCCTGGCCGTCCTGAAGGACCCGGGCCTGCTCCCCCAGGGTGAGGCCGGCGTCCAGACGCAGCCGCACCGGCAGGGTGTTGATGAACAGGCCGACCATCTTCTCCACGCCGGGCAGTTCCGGCGGGCGGCCGGAGACGGTCTCGCCGAAGACCACGTCGTCACGGCCCGTCAGGGAGCCCAGCACCAGGGCCCAGGCGGTCTGGAAGGCGCTGTTGGGGGTCAGTCCCAGGGAGCGGGCGCGCTCCACGAAGGCGGTGGCGAGGGCGGGGTCCACGTCCTCGATCAGGGACTCGGGCAGCGCGGCGCCGGGAGCCGGTCCGGCGACCAGGGCGGGCCGGGCGCCGGCCAGCGCCTGCTGCCACGCCTGTGCCGCCGCCTCCCGGTCCTGGCCCGCGAGCCAGGCGAGGTAGTCCTTGTACGGGATGACGGGCGGCAGCCGGTCGGTGTCGCCGTCGGCGAGGTAGAGCTCCATCAGCTCGCCGAGGACCAGGGGCATGGACCAGCCGTCGAGCAGGATGTGGTGCGCGGTCAGGACGAACCGGTACTCCCGCTCGGCCAGCCTGATCAGGGAGAACCGCATCGGGGGGCGGGAGAGGTCGAAGCGGCGGGTGCGGTCCCGGTCGAGCAGCCGCTCCAGTTCCCGGGTGCGCTCGGGCTCGGGCAGGCCGCTGAGGTCGGTCTCGGACCAGTCGGGTTCGGCCTCGCGCAGGATGACCTGCACCGGCTCTCCCGAGGCGCGGTTGCGGAACGAGGCGCGCAGGTTGTCGTGCCGGCCGAGGACGGCCGCCGCGGCGCCGCGCAGGGCGGCCACGTCGAGGTCGCGGCGCAGGTCGAGCGCCATCTGGATGACGTAGACGTCATCGCCGCGGTCGGCTCCGGCGGTGTCGGCGCCCTCGTACAGGGCGTGGAAGAGCATGCCCTTCTGAAGCGGGGACAGCGGCCAGATGTCGACGAATCCAGGCTTCGTCACCTTGCTGTTTCCTTCCATCAGCTCAGATCACTCTCGAATTCATCGATCTCGTCCTGCGACAGCCTCAGCAGGGACACGTCGGACGGGGTCAGGCCGCCGGCCTCGGGCCGGTCGGCGAGGGCGGCGAGTTCGGCCAGGCACTGGGCCCACAGGTCGGCCAGGGCGCGGATCTCCCGCTCCGTGAAGAGGGCGTCCGGCCAGGACCAGATCGCCACGAGGCGGACCCCGTCGGACCGGTCCTGGGCCACCGCGCTCAGCGAGAGGGCGTGGGCCAGGGGCCGCTGCGGACTGCCTCCGCTGCCCAGGGACTCGGTCGCCTCCGGCGGAGCCGCCCAGTCCTCGGCACGGGCCGCGGACACGTCCACGGCCTCGAAGCGGCCGAGGTAGTTGAAGCCGATCTGCGGTTCCGGCAGCGCCGCCAGCTCCGGACCGGTGGCCGGGTTGAGATGCCGCAGCAGCCCGAACCCGATCCCCTTGTCCGGAACCGCCCGCACCTGCTCCTTCACCCGCTTCAACGCGGCCCCCGGATCACCGCCCTCCGGACCGGGATCCACCGCCACCGGATACAGACTGGTGAACCAGCCCACCGTCCGCGACAGATCCGCACCCGGCACGATCTCCTCACGGCCGTGCCCTTCCAGACCCACCAGCACCGCACTGCCCTCACCACGGCCCCGCTCCCGCCGCCAGCGCGCCACCGCCGACCCCAGAGCCGTCAGCAGCACCTCCTCCACACCCGCGTGGAACAACGCCGGAACCGCACCCAGCAGCGGCCCGCACACGTCGTGGGGCAGGGAGAGGGTCAGGCTGCGGGCGGTGCCGACGACATCGACGGCCGGGTCCAGGGGGCGGTCGGCGAGCTGCGGGTCCTCGGTGGCCAGCACCGAACGCCACAGCGGCAGTTCGGCCGTACGGCGCTCGCTCAGCGCCTCCTTGGCCAGCTCCGCCGACCAGCGGCGGAAGGAGGTGCGGACCGGCGCGAGCGCCGGTTCCCGGCCCTCGGCCAGCGCGGTCCAGGCTTCCTTGAGGTCCTCGCGCAGCACCCGCCAGGAGACACCGTCGACGGCCAGGTGGTGGACGAGGAGCAGCAGCCGTCCCGGCCTGCCGGGCCCCGCGTCGAACCACACCGCCCTGGTCATCCGGCCGTCCGCGGGCGACAGTTCGCCCTGTACCCGGACCTGCGTGGCCGCGATCACGTCCATCAGGTCCCCGGGCGCCACGTCCGCGATGTCGACGCGGGTCAGCAGCGCGGCGGCGTCGACACAGCCGCGGGGCGCGATCTCCAGACGGGGTCCGCCGTCTCCGGCGACCGTCCGTGAGCGCAGCACGTCGTGGTGGTCGAGGACGGCCCGGAGCGTGGCCGCCAGGCGTGCGGCGTCGGCGTCGGCCGGCGTCTGCAGCAGTGCCGCCTGGTGGAAGTCGTCCGTGGGGCCGCCCCGCTCGTACAGGTCGAGCATGACCGGGGTGACGGCGGGCTCGCCGGTGCCGTCCTCGGCGCTCTCGCCGTCGGCGGGACCCTCGTCCTGCCGGGCGACGCGGGCCAGGGCGCGGGCCGTGCGGTGCTTGAACACGTCCCGCAGGCTGATCAGGAGCCCCGCGGAGCGGGCCCGGCCGGCGAGCTGGATGGAGACGATGCTGTCCCCGCCCAGCGCGAAGAAGTCGTCGTCCGGACCGATGCCGTCGGCGCCCAGCAGTTCGCCGAACAGGCCGACGAGGACGCGCTCGCGCGCCGCGGTGTCCAGGGCAGCGGTGGCCCCGGCGGGCTCCACCCACTCGGTCTCCACGGCGGCGGCCCCGGACGGCTCGGCGTCCGCGGCCTCGCTGCCGGTCCGCTCCAGCCGGGCCCGGATACCGGCCCACCAGGGGGTCAGCGGGTGGTCGGCCGGCCGTGCCGGTGCCCCGGCCTGCCCGGCGAGGTCCTGCAGCACTTCACGCAGGCCCTCGGCCACGGCTTCCGCCTCGGCCTTGCCGAACAGGTCGGGCCGGTAGCCGAACCGGCAGTGCAGCTGATCGTCGGAGAGCCCGACGTCCAGGGTGAGCGGGTAGTGCGTGGCGTCGTTCATCTCCAGGTCCACCGCCCGGACCCGGTCGGCGTCGCCGCCGAACCCGGCGCCGTCGGCGGGGATGTTCTGGAACACCAGCAGCGTGTCGAACAGCTCGCCCTTCCCGGCGAGCCGCTGCAGGTCGACCAGCCGGACGTACTGGTGCGGCATCAGTTCCAGCTGCCGCTCCCACAGTTGTCCGGGCACGGCGTGGGCCGGCTGTCCGGCGGCGAGGTTCACCCGCACCGGGACGGTGTTGATGAACAGCCCGACCATCCGCTCGACGCCCGGCACCTGGGGCGGGCGGCCCGAGACGGTCGCGCCGAACACCACGTCGTCGCTGCCGGTGAGCCGGGCGAGCAGGATGCCCCAGGCGGCCTGCACGACCGTGTTCATGGTGGTGCCGTGGCGGGCCGCGAGCGCGCCGAGCCCGGTGACCAGGTCGCCGCCGAAGGTGACGGAGAGCTTCTCGGTGGCCACGGCGGAGCGGTCGGGGTCGGGCGGTGCCAGCAGCGTCGGCTGGACCGTCTCGTCCAGCACCTGCCGCCAGGCGTGCTCGGCGGCCGTACGGTCCTGCCCGCCCAGCCAGGCCAGGTACTCGGAGTAGGGGCGCGCCGCGGGCAGGTCCGAGGGGTCGCCGCCGGCCGCGTACAGGCGCATCAGCTCGTCCAGCAGGATCGGCGTGGACCAGCCGTCCAGCAGCAGGTGGTGCAGGGTGAGGACGAGCCGGGCCCGGCCGCCGCCCAGGCGCAGCAGGACGCAGCGCAGCAGCGGGGGCCGGCCGGGGTCGAACCGTTCCTCGCGGGCCGCGCGCATCACGCGCCGCACCTCGGCGTCCCGCTCCCCGTCGCCAAGACCGCTCACATCGGTCTCGGTCCAGGGCAGTTCCACCTCGGCGGGGATGAACTGCACGGGCTGCGACAGGCCTTCGTGGGCGAATCCGGCGCGCAGGTTGGGGTGCCGGGCCAGCAGGGCGGCCACCGCGGCGCGCAGCACCGGCGTGCGCGGGTCGCCCTCCAGGTCGAGCCCGAACTGGACGGTGTAGACGTCCGGGTCGCGCCGGTCGTACAGGGAGTGGAAGAGCAGTCCCTCCTGCAGCGGCGCCAGCGGCAGGACGTCGGCGATCCGGCGCCCGTCCCGTTCCAGGACGTCGATGTCGTCCTGGGTCAGCCGGACCAGCGGGAAGTCGGACGGGGAGCGTCCGCCGCCGCGTGCGTCGGCGGCCACTTCGCGCACCGCCCGCAGCCAGTCCTCGGCCAGTTCCTCCGCCTCGGCGGCCGTGAGCAGGGCCTCGGGCCAGGACCAGCGGGCGACCAGGCGCGGCCCGTCGGGGCCGTCGTGGAACCAGGTGCGTACGTCGAGGGCGTGCGCGACCGGCGTGTCCGCGCCCTCGGCGGATTCGGGGCGGACCGCGCCCCCGGCCCGAAGCGGCACCGCGCCGTCGGGCAGCGGCTGCCCGAAGCGGCCGAGGTGGGCGAAGCCGATCCGCGGGGCGGGCAGCGCGGAGAGCAGCGGCACGGTCTGCGGGTTGAGGTACCTGAGCAGTCCGTACCCGGCGCCGGTTCCCGGCGCGGCCGCGAGCCGTTCCTTGACCCGCTTGACGTGGGCGGCGGGGCCGTCGCCCGGTTCCCCGGCGTCCAGCAGTACCGGCCGGGGGCCGGTCAGCGGGCCCACGGTGCGGCCGAGCGCGGGGTCGGTACGGGGGTCGTGCGCCACGTCGACCGGCAGCCCGGCGCCGACGGGCAGGTCACGCCGGGCCCGCCACCGCTGGACGGCGGCGGCGAAGGCGCCGAGCAGGACCTGTTCCACACCGGTGGCGAAGGCGTCGGGAACGGTGGTGAGCAGGGCCGCCGACTCCTCGGCGGGCAGGGTCACCTCCAGGCGGCGCAGGGTGGCCGCGGTGTCCCGGCCCGGGTCGGGCGAGGCCGCCGCGGGCGGTACGGCCTCGGTGCCGAGGACCTCGGTCCAGCTCTCCAGTTCGTCGATCAGTCCGGGGGCGGCGGCCGCGGCGGCCGTCCGCTCGGCCCAGCCGCGGCAGGAGACCGGCACGGGGGCGAGTCGCGGCGTGCGGCCCGCCACGACCTCGTCCCAGGCCGTGCGCAGGTCCTCGGTCAGGACGCGCCAGGAGGCGGTGTCCGCGGCCAGGGCGTGCACGGCGAGCAGCAGGCGGTGCTCGCCGCCGGGGCCGCCGTCCAGCCACACGGCGCGCAGCACGATGCCGTCCTCCGGCGCCAGGGCGGCGCGTGCGGCCTCGGTCTGCCGGGCCAGTTCGTCGGTCCACCGCCGCGCGTCGGCGCCGGCGAGGTCGACCCGGGTGAGCAGCGCGCCGGCCGCCGTCGCCCCGCGCGGTCCGGTCTCCAGGCCCCAGACCAGGTTGCCGGCCCGGCGGGTGAGCTTGAGGCGCAGGGCGTCGTGGTGGTCGAACAGCGCCTGGAGCACGGCGAGCAGGGTGGCCTCGTCGGTTTCGGCGGGCAGGGCGACGACGGCGGTGGAGGCCGCCTCGGCGGGCCGCCGGAGGCGTTCGCGCAGCGCGTGGACGGCGGGGCCGAGCGGGACCTCGCCGACGCCGGAGTCGTCCCGGTCGGCCTTGCCGTCCCGGCCGTGCGGACCGTCCGCACCGTCCGGGCCGACGGCGGCCGCGGCCAGTTCGGCGACCGTGCGGTGGCGCAGCACGTCCGCAGCGGTGAACTCCAGTCCGGCCTCCAGGGCGCGGCTCACCAGCTGGATGGAGACGATGCTGTCGCCGCCGAGGTCGAAGAAGCTGTCGTCGATGCCGACCGATTCCACGCCCAGCAGGTCACCGATCAGTTCGCACAGCAGGGTCTCCTTCGCGTCGCGCGGCGCGCGGCCCGCGGGCCGGGTGCCGAGGTCGGGCTCCGGCAGCGCGGCGCGGTCGACCTTGCCGTTGGCGCTCAGCGGCAGCGTGTCGAGGAAGGTGTACACGGCGGGCGCCATGTACTCGGGCAGCCGTGCGGCGATGTGGGCGCGCAGGCCGTCCGGTGCGGGTCCGCCGTCCTCGGCGGCGACCACGTAGGCCGCCAACTGCTTGCGGCCGTCCGGTCCCTGGCGGACGGCGACCGCCGAGCGGGCCACGCCGGGATGCGCGTCGAGGGCCGCCTCGATCTCGCCCGGCTCGATGCGGAATCCGCGGATCTTCACCTGGTCGTCGGCGCGTCCGGCGAACCGCAACTGCCCGTCGGCCTCCCAGCGCACCCGGTCCCCGGTGCGGTACAGGCGCTCCCCCGGTCCCCCGAAGGGGTCGGCGACGAAGCGTTCGCCGGTGAGCGCCGGACGGTCGAGGTACCCGCGGGCCAGTTGGTCGCCGGCCAGGTACAGCTCGCCGGTGACGCCGGTCGGCACGGGCCGCAGGAAGTCGTCCAGGACGTAGGCGCGGGTGTTCCACAGCGGGGCGCCGATCGGCGGGTGCACCGCGCCGGACTGCGGCCGGCTCATGGTGGCGCACACGGTCGCCTCGCTCGGGCCGTACACGTTGAGCAGCCGGCGTCCCTGGGACCAGTGGGCGACCTGGTCGGGCGGGCAGGGCTCGCCGCCGACCGCGAGGGTGCGCAATGCGGGCAGCGGGGTGCGCGGCAGGGTGGCGAGGACGCCCGCGGTGATCTGCAGGTGGGTGACCTCGTACTCGGCCAGCAGGGCGGCGAGTTCGGCGCCGGCCGGGGCGCGGCTGCCCTCGGGCAGCACCAGGGCGGCGCCGCTGAGCAGGGTCATCGCCACGTCGGCCATGGAGACGTCGAAACTCGGCGAGACGGCCTGGAGCACCCGGCTGGTGTCGTCGACGGCGAAGTTCTCCGCGTGCGCCGCGGCCATGCCCCCGATGCCGCGGTGGGTGACCACGACGCCCTTGGGACGGCCGGTGGAGCCGGAGGTGTAGATGACGTACGCGGGGTGGCGCAGGTCGAGCGGGGCTCGCCGGTCGCCGTCGCCGGGGTCGGTGTCCGGCGCCGCCGCCAGGGCCGTTCGCGTCTGTTCCGCGTCGGCGCGCAGCACCGGCGTGCCGGGCGGCAGCGTCCAGCCGTCGTCCGGGTCGCCGGCCGTGATCACCAGGGCGGGACGGGCGTCCCGGACCATGTGGGCGATCCGGTCGGCCGGGTAGGCGGGGTCCACGGGGACGTACGCGGCTCCGGCCTTCAGTACGCCCAGGGTGACGGCGAGCCATTCGGGCGAGCGCGGTACGGCGACCATCACCCGCTGTTCGGGGCCCGCCCCGGCGGATATCAGGTGGTGCGCCCACCGGTTGGCGCGGGCGTTGAGTTCGGCGTAGGTCAGCCGCTGCGCGCCCGCGAGGACCGCGGTGCGGTCCGGGGTGGCCGCGGCCTGCCGCTCGAACAGGGCCGGCAGGGTGGCCGCCGGTGTCTCGCGGGCGGTGTCGTTCCACTCGCCGACCAGCCTGCGCAGTTCGTCGGCCGGCATCAGGTCGGTGCGGTCCGGCGCGCGGTCGGGGTCGTCGGCGACCGCGGCCAGCAGCGCGGTGAACCGCGCCATGATCGACTCCACCGTGGTCCGGTCGAACAGGTCGGTGCGGTAGCTGACCAGGCCGCGCAGCCCGGCCGGGGCGCCGTCCGCGAACTCCTCGGCGAGTTCGATGCCGAGGTCGGTCTTGGCCGAGGTCAGGGCGATGTCGGCGGGCTCGGCGACCAGTCCGGGCAGGGCGAGGGCGGGGGCTCGGTGGTTCTGGAAGGCCAGGAACACCTGGAAGAGCGGGGTGCGGGCGAGGGAACGCGCCTCGGCGCCAAGATCGTCGACGATCTGCTCGAAGGGCAGGTCCTGGTGGGCGTAGGCCGCGAGGTCCGCGCGGCGCACCCGGTCCAGCAGTTCGGCGAAGGTCGGGGAGCCCGAGGTGTCGGTGCGCAGGACCAGCGTGTTGACGAAGAAGCCCACGAGGTCTTCCAGCGCCTCCTCGGGGCGGCCGGCGACCGCCGTGCCGATGGGCACGTCGGTGCCCGCGCCGAGCCGGGTGAGCAGGGCCGCGAGCGCCGCCTGGGCGACCATGAACAGGCTCGCTTGGTGGGCGCGGGCCAGTTCGGCCAGCCGGGCGTGCACGGCGGCGTCGACCCGGAACTCCACGGTGGCGCCAGCCCCGGACATCTCCGCCGGGCGGGGCCGGTCGAAGGGCAGCGCCAGTTCGGCGGGGGCGCCGGCCAGGGTCTCGCGCCAGAAGGCGAGTTGGCGTGCGGCGAGGCTGCCGGGGTCGGTCACGTCGCCGAGCAGCTCGCGCTGCCACAGCGTGTAGTCGGCGTACTGGACCGGCAGCGGGGCGAAGCCGGGCGCGCGGCCCGAGCAGCGGGCGGAGTAGGCGCGCGAGAGGTCGCGGGCCAGCGGGGCGTTGGACCAGCCGTCGGAGGCGATGTGGTGGAGGGTGAGCAGCAGCACGTGCTCGGTGCCGGAGACGGTGAACAGGGTGGCGCGCAGCGGCGGTTCGCCCGCCAGGTCGAAGCCCCGCGCGGCTTCCTCGCGCAGCGCGCGGGGGAGCTCCTCGGGCGCGGTGCGCACCGTCCGGAGGGTCACCGGGGCGTCGGCCGCAGCCAGCACCTCCTGCCGGGGGACGCCCCCGGTGTCCGGGAAGACGGTCCGCAGGCTCTCGTGCCGGGCCACCACGTCGGCGATCGCGGCCCGCAGCGCGGACACGTCGAGGGCGCCGGTGAGCCGGATGCCGAGCGGGATGTTGTACGCGCCGGACGGGCCGGCCAGCCGGTCCAGGAACCACAGCCGGCGCTGCGCGGCGGACAGCGGCGTCGGCGTGGGGCGGCTGCGCGCGGTCAGTTCCGGGCGGCCGGTGGCGCCGGGCGTGATCCGGGCGGCGAGCAGGGCCGGGGTGGGGGCCTCGAACACGGCGCGGACGTCGACCTCGGCGCCGAAGGCGGCACGGACCCGGCTGAGCAGCCGGACGGCGCTGAGCGAGTTGCCGCCGAGTTCGAAGAAGTGGTCGTCCACGCCCGCTCCGGGACGCTCCAGCACCTGGGCGAAGAGCCCGCACAGGATCTCCTCCTGCGGGGTGCGCGGGGCGCGGGCGGCGGCGGCCGGGGCGAGGTCCGGTTCCGGCAGGGCCGCGCGGTCCAGCTTGCCGTTGGGGGTGAGCGGCAGTTCGTCCAGGACGACGACGGCCTCGGGGACCATGTACTCGGGCAGGCGGGCGGTCAGCCGCTCGTGCAGCTCCCGGCCCGTCGGGGCGTGCCCGGCGGCGGGCACCGCGTACGCGACGAGCCGGCCGCCGTCCGCGCCGTCGCGGACCAGGACGGCCTGCGCGGCGACGCCGGGCAGCGCGGCGACGGCCGCGGCGACCTCGCCGAGTTCCACGCGGTGGCCGCGGATCTTCACCTGGTCGTCGGCGCGGCCGACGAAGACGAGGTCGCCGCCGGGCAGCCGGCGGGCCACGTCGCCCGTGCGGTACATGCGTGCGCCGGCCGGACCGTAGGGGTCGGCGGTGAACCGCTCCGCGGTCAGGCCGGGGCGGCCCAGGTAGCCGCGGGCCAGGCACGGTCCGGCCAGGTACAGTTCGCCGGCCACGCCCTCCGGTGCCGGGCGCAGCGCCGCGTCCAGCACGTAGGCGCGGACGTTGCCCTGCGGGCGGCCGATCGGGACCGGGCCGGGATCCAGCGGTGCGCCGGGGTCGATGCGGTGCTCGGTGACGTTGACGGTCGCCTCGGTGGGACCGTAGACGTTCCAGACGGTGACGTCCGGGTGCCGTTCCCGCCAGTCGGCCAGGGCCTCGCCGAGCAGCGCCTCGCCGCCCAGCAGGAGTTCGCCCGCGGGCGAGTAGGCGTCGGGCAGCGCGTCCAGCAGCGGCAGGTGGCTGGGGGTGGCCTTCATGAAGGTGAGGGGCGTCGCGGCCAGCCGGGCCGAGGTCGCCGGGTCCTCCTCCAGCGCGGCGACGACGACTGTGCCGCCCGTGGTCAGGGGGGTGAACAGCGCGGTGACGCTGAGGTCGAAGGCGACCGGTGAGTGCAGCAGCGCGACGCCCGCGGCGGCCGGGTAGGCGCGCCGGGTCCAGCCCAGGTAGTCGACGACCGACCGGTGGGTGACCACCACGCCCTTGGGGCGGCCGGTGGAGCCCGAGGTGTAGATGACGTACGCGGCCCGGTCCGCGCCGGCCGGCGTGTCGGGGCGGGCATCGTCCGGTCCGGCGGTGGGGAGCGCGGCGAGACGTTCGGTGACGCCGGGGGCGTCGAGGACGAGGACGGGCACGTCGGTGTCCGGCAGTCCGGCGGCGGTGGCCCGGTCGGTCAGCAGCAGCCGGGGGCGGGCGTCGGCGAGCACGTGCGCGGTGCGCCCGGCCGGGTGGGCCGGGTCCAGGGGCACGTAGGCGGCGCCGGACTTCAGCACCGCGAGCAGGGTCACCACCAGGTCGGCGGAGCGCTCCATGGCGACGGCCACGCGTTCCTCGGGGCCCGCGCCGTCGGCGACGAGGAGGCGGGCGAGGCGGTCGGCGCGGGCGTCCAGTTCGGCGTAGGTCAGTTCGGCCGTGGTGCCGGCGAGGGCCACGGCGCCCGGCGTGCGTGCCGCCTGGGCCTCGATCAGCTCGTGGACCAGTGCCTCGGACCCGGGCACGGCGACGCCGGCGGCACCGGAGGTCAGCCGCAGCGTCTCCGCCTCGTCCGCCATCGGCAGCCGGCCGACCGGGGTGTCGGGCGCCTCGGCGAAGGCCCGCAGGACCGAGCGCAGGGCGCGGGTGGCGCCGCGCACCAGCTCCGCGTCCACGAGGTCACCGCGGTAGTACCAGTTGAGGACGGTGCGCCGCTCGTCGTGCATGACGACCATGCCGAGCGGATAGTGGTTGTCCCCCTTGGTGTCCACCTCGGACAGGGTCAGTCCGTGCACGGTCCGTCCGCCGGTCTCCTCCGCGGGGAAGTTCTCGAAGACGACGGCCGTGTCGAACAGGGTGCCGAGGCCGGTCAGCCGCTGGATGTCGGCCAGGCCCAGGTAGTGGTGGGCCAGGAGGTCGACCCGTCCGGCCTGGACGCGCGCGAGGGTGTCGGCGAGGGAGCGGGCGGGGTCGACGCGGACCCGGACCGGGACCGTGTTGCTGAACAGGCCGACCATGGACTCCACGCCCGGCAGCTCCGGCGGCCGGCCGGAGACCGTCTCGCCGAACAGTACGTCGTCGCGGCCCGTGAGGCGGGCGAGCACCAGTCCCCAGGCGCCCTGCACCACCGCGTTCATGGTCAGGCCGTGCGCGCGGGCGGCCGCGGTGAGCGCGGCGGTCAGCTCGGCCGGCAGTTCGTCGGCGATCCGGCCGGGGAGCGCGGCGGCGGACCCGGCCGCGTGCGGGGCGACGAGGGTCGGCTCCTCCACTCCGGCGAGCGCCGCGCTCCAGGCCGCCTCGGCGGCGGGGCGGTCCTGCCCGGCGAGCCAGGCCAGGTACTCCTTGTAGGGAGCGGTGTCCAGCAGGGCGGAGGCGTCACCGCGCTGTCCGTACAGGGCGAACAGCTCGCCGGCGAGCACCTGTGCCGACCAGCCGTCCAGCAGCAGATGGTGGGCGGCGAACAGCAGCCGGTGCCGGTCCTCGCCGAGCCGGACGAGGGTGAAGCGCAGCAGCGGCGGGCGCTGGGGGTCGAAGCGCCGGGAGCGCTCCGCGACCAGCAGCCGGTCCAGCTCGGCCCGCCGCGCGTCCTCGTCCAGGGCGCTCAGGTCGACGTCGTGCCAGGGCGGTTCGGCCTCGGCGGGGATCAGCTGGACGGGGGTGCCGTCGGTGGTGCGGTGGAAGCAGGCCCGGAGGCTGGCGTGCCGGGCGAGCAGACCGGCGACGGCGGCGCGCAGCGCCTCGGTGTCGAGCTCGCCGTGGACGTCCACCGCCAGCCGGGTGATGTAGACGTCCTCGGCCTGCTGGTCGTACTCCGTGTGGAAGAGCAGGCCCTCCTGGAGCGGGGAGAGCGGCAGGACGTCGGTGAGGCCGGGCACGACCCGGCTCAGGCGGTCGATCTCGGCCTGGGTGAGGTCCACCAGCGGCAGGTCGGAGGGGACGAGTCCGCCGCCGGCCCCGGGAAGTTCGGCGCAGGCGACGAGGGCGCGCAGGGCATCGAACCAGGCGGTGGCGAGCTGCCGTACCTCGTCCTCGGTGAGCAGCGCGCCGGGCCAGGTCCAGGTGGCCGCCAGCCGGGGCCCGTCGGGGTGGGTCTCGGTGACCGCGTTGGCGGTGAGGGTGTACGGCAGCGGCGTGGCGGGATCGGCCCCGCCGCCGAGTCCGGCGTCCCGGCCCTCGTCGTCGACGGCGCCGATGCGGCCGAGGTAGTTGAAGCCGATCTGCGGTTCGGCGAAGCGGGCCAGAGCGGCGGCGGTGCGCGGGTTGAGGTGGCGCAGCAGACCGAAGCCGATGCCGTTGTCCGGGATGGCCCGCAGCTGTTCCCTGACGGCCCGCAGTGCGGCGGCCGCCCGTGGGCCGCTCTCGGTGAGCTGCCCGGGGGAGGTCTCGCCGGGGTCGAGGCGGACCGGGTAGAGGCTGGTGAACCAGCCGACGGTGCGCGAGAGGTCGGCCCCGTCGAGGATGTCCTCGCGGCCGTGGCCCTCCAGCCCGATCAGCACGGAGGTCTCCTCGCCGCCGCCGCGGGCGCGGCGCCAGTCGGCGACGGCGATCGCCAGCGCGGTCAGCAGGACGTCGTTGATCCGCGCGTTGAAGGCGGCCGGCACCCGGCCGAGGAGCGGTTCGGTGAACTCGGCGGGCAGCCGCAGGGTCAGGTGTCCGGCGGTGGCGAGGGTGTCGGCGGCCGGGTCGAGGGGGCGCTCGGTGAGCAGCGGGTCGGGGCCGGACAGGATCGAGCGCCACAGCGGGAGTTCGCGTACGCGGTCGGGCTCGCCGGCGGCCGCGGTCAGGTGGCGGGCCCAGCGGCGGAAGGAGGTGCCCACCGGTTCGGGGGTGAACGCGGCACCGCGGGTGGCGGCCTCCAGGGCGGCGGAGAGGTCGGGCAGCAGGATGCGCCAGGAGACACCGTCCACGGCCAGGTGGTGGACGACGAGCAGCAGCCGGCCGGGGGCGTCGGCGCCCGCGTCGCACCAGACGGCCTGCACCATCCGGCCGTCCTCGGGGGCGAGCCGGTCCTGGGCGGCGGCCAGTTCCCGCTCGGCGAGCGCGTCGAGGGCGGCGGCGTCGAGTCCGGCGGTGTCGACGCGGTGCAGCGACGCGGCGGCGTCGACGGTGCCGGGCGGGGTGATCTCCAGGACCCACTCGTCGATGTCCTCGATCCGGGTGAGCTTCAGGCGCAGGGCGTCGTGGTGGTCGAGGAGGGTCTGCAGGGCGGCGCCGACCCGGGCGGTGTCGAGGCCGGCCGGTGTCGGCAGCGGCATGGACTGGGTGAACCGGGCCTGCGGGCCGCTGTGTTCGCGGAACCAGTGGATGATCGGGGTGAGCGGGACGCCGCCGACGCCGTCGGAGGGCGCGGCCCGGCGGGCGGGTGCCGCCGCGGCGTCCTGGGCCACCGCGGCCAGCGCCTCGACGGTCCGGTGGGTGAAGACGTCCCGCGGGCTGAAGCGCAGCCCCGCCTTGCGGGCACGGCTGATCAGCTGGATGGAGCCGATGCTGTCGCCGCCCAGTTCGAAGAAGCTCCGGTCGGCGGCGACCCGGTCCACGCCGAGCACCTCGGCGAACAGCCGGGCCAGCAGCTCCTCGCGCTCACCGGCCGGGGCGCGGCCGGTGTCCGCGGACTGCTCGGGGGCCGGCAGGGCCTTGCGGTCCAGCTTGCCGTTGGCGGTCAGCGGCAGGGTGTCGAGGGTGACGACGAGCGAGGGGACCATGTACTCCGGCAGCCGTGCGGCCAGGCCGGCGAGCAGGGCCTCGGTGTCGACGCCGCCGGGCCCGGCGGGGACGACGTAGGCCACGAGCCGGCGGACGCCCTCCGGTGTGGCGTGGACGGCCACCGCCGCCCGGTCCACGTCCGCGTGGCGGGCCAGGGCGCTCTCGATCTCGCCGAGTTCGATCCGGAAGCCGCGGATCTTGACCTGGTCGTCGGCCCGGCCGACGAACTCCAGTTGTCCGTCGGCGCGCATCCGCACGATGTCGCCGGTGCGGTACATCCGCTCACCGGGAGCGCCGAAGGGGTTGGCGACGAAGCGGGAGGCGCTCAGGCCGGGCCGGCGCAGATAGCCGCGGGCCAGCCCGTCGCCGGAGACGTACAGCTCGCCCTCGGTGCCCGGGGGCACCAGGCGCAGCGCCGCGTCCAGGACGTGTACGCGGGTGCCGAGGACCGGGGCGCCGATCGGCGGGACGGTCCCGGTGTCCTCCAGCGGGTCGCTCATGGTCACGGCGACGGTGGACTCCGTGGGGCCGTAGGCGTTGACCATGCGGCGGCCGGGGGCCCAGCGCGCGACGAGTTCGGGCGGGCAGGCGTCGCCGCCGACGATCAGGCAGGAGAAGCCGGGCAGGCCGGCCGCGGGCACGCTCGCCAGGGCGGCCGGGGGGATCAGCGCGTGGGTGACGCGCCGGGCGGCGATCAGCTCGGCGAGCGGTTCCCCGGCCAGCGGGCCGGGTTCGGGCACCACGAGGGTGGCGCCGGAGGTCAGGGCCATGCACAGTTCGAGCACCGAGGCGTCGAAGCTCGGCGATGAGAACTGCAGCACCCGGCTCGCGGCGTCGACGGCGAAGCGTTCGCGCTCGGTCGCGGCGAAGGCGGCCAGACCGCTGTGGGCGACCACGACGCCCTTGGGCACGCCGGTCGAGCCCGAGGTGTAGATCAGGTAGGCGGGCGAGGCCGCGGAGACCGGTCCGGCGGGTACGGCGCCGCCGCCGTCGGCCGGCCGGTCGAGGTCCACGAGGAGGACGGGGGCGCCGGTCCCGCCCGGGACGGCGGCGCGGTACGTCTCGGTGGTGAGCACGGCCGCGGGGCGCGCGTCGTCGAACATGAACGCGATGCGCTCGGCCGGATAGTCCGGGTCGACCGGCAGGTAGGCGGCGCCCGCCTTCAGCACCGCGAGCGAGGCCACCACGGACTCCGCGCTGCGGCCGAGGACGAGGGCCACGACCTGCTCCGGGCCGACGCCCTCGGCGGCCAGGCGTGCGGCGAGGGCGTCGGCGCGCGCGTCCAGTTCCGCGTAGGTGAGGGACAGGTCCGCCGACTCCACGGCGGTGTTGCCGGGGGTGCGGGCCGCCTGGGCGGCGAACAGCTCGCAGAAGGTGGCCTGTTCGACGGAGCGGGCGCTGGCCGTCAGGCGTCGGCGCTCGTCGTCGGCGAGCAGGTCGAGGCCCGCGACGGTGGCCGCCGGGTCCTCGCTCACGGTCTCCAGGATGCGCACCAGGCGGCCGCCGATGATCTCCACCTGCTCGCGGTCGAACAGGTCCGGGCGGTAGTTGAGCACCAGCCTGAGCCGGCCCTCGTACACGTGGGAGACCAGGCAGAGCGGATAGTGGTTGGCGTCGAGGACGTCGAACCCGTCGATGGACAGGCCGCCCGCGAGGTCGCGCAGCGTCTGGAGGTCGAACGGGAAGTTCTCGAAGGCGACGTAGGTGTCGAAGAGTTCGGGGTGGCCGGAGAGCCGGTGGATGTCGCGCATGCCGGTGAACTGGTGCTCCGTCATCCGCAGGTGCTCGGCCTGGAGCCGGGCCAGGACGGTGTGCAGCGAGTCGCCGCCGGCCGCCCGCACGCGCACCGGCAGGGTGTTGATGAGCATGCCGACCATGCGCTCGACGCCGGGGACCTCCGGCGGCCGGCCCGAGACGACGGTGCCGAAGACCACGTCGTCACGGCCGGTGAGCACGGACAGCAGCAGCGCCCAGGAGCCGTGCACGGCGGTGGAGAAGGTCAGGTCGTGGGCGCGCAGCCGGGCCGAGAGCGCCTCGGTCGCCGCCTCGGACAGCTCCAGCGCGAACTGTTCCGGGTGGATCACCTCGCGGGTGGGGTCGGCGGGCACCAGGCGGGTGGGCGCGTCGATCCCGGCGAGCGCCTGCCGCCAGGCCTCCTCGGAGGCATGGTGGTCCTGGCGGGAGAGGTGGGCGAGGTGGTCGCGGAACGGCGTCACCGGCGGCAGCCCGGAGGCGTCGCCCCCGGCGGAGTACGCCTGGAGGAGTTCGCCGAGCAGTACGGAGGTGGACCAGCCGTCGAGCAGGATGTGGTGGAAGGTGATGAGCAGCCGGTACGCGTCGTCGGCCAGCCGCACCAGCCGGTAGCGCATCAGCGGGGGTCGGGCCAGGTCGAAGACGTGCGCCTTCTCCTCGGCCTGCAGCTCACCCAGCCGTGTCTCGGTCTCCCGCTCCCCGAGCGTCCTCAAGTCGGTCTCGGACCAGGGCAGTTCCACGTGCCGGGCGACGACCTGCACCGGGGGGCTCTGCTTGGGGTGCAGGAAGCCGACCCGGAGGTTGGCGTGGCGGTCCAGCAGCGCCTGTGCCGCCGCCTTGAGGGCGGCGCGGTCCAGGTCGCCCCCGAGGTCGAGGACCACCTGCACCGTGTAGACGTCCTCACCGGCCTCGTCGTACAGGGCGTGGAAGAGAAGTCCCTCCTGGAGCGGGGACAGCGGAAGGATGTCCTCGGGACCCGTCTTCGTCATTGCAGCGTCCTCCACTCGGCTTCGAGGCCGTCGATCTCGTCTTGGGAAAGCTCCACCAGCGCCAGGTCCGACGGAGTGTGGCCACCGGCGTCGGGGCGCTCGGCGTGATGCAGCAGCGCGCGCACGGCGCGCAACCAGGCGTCCGCGAGTTCGCGGACCTCGGCTTCGGAAAGGAGCCGTCCCGGATAGGTCCAGCGGGTGGTCAGGGACGGTCCCGCGGGTCCGTCCTGGACCAGTGCGTCGATCTCCAGCACATGGGACAGCGGCAGGTCCGCCCCGTCGGCCAGCACCAGGTCGATCTCGGGCGCGGTCTCCCAGTCGCCACCGGAGGCGGTGGTGCGGCCCAGGTAGTTGAAGAGGACCGGGGAGGCGGCGAGGGCGGCAAGCCGGGGCCCGGCGGCCGGGTCGAGGTAGCGCAGCAGCCCGTACCCGATGCCGTCGTCGGGCACGGCACGGAACTGTTCCTTGACCGCGCGCAGCGCCCGCCCGGCCGCGGGTCCGCCCTCCCACAGGTCCTCCCAGTCGGTGACCTCGGGGTCGAGGCGGGCCGGGCGCAGCGTGGTGAACCAGCCGACGGTGCGGGACAGGTCGACGCCGTCGGCGAGCTCCTGCCGGCCGTGACCCTCCACGTCGATCAGGACGCCGCCGTCCGGGTCGCGGCGCCGCCTGCGGTGCCAGTGGTCGAGCGCCACGGCGAGCGCGGTGATCAGCACCTCGTGCACGCCCGCCTTCAGGGCGGTGGTGGCCGGTCCCAGGAGGGCGGCGGTCTCGTCGGCGGGCAGGGCCCGGGTGAGGTGCCGGGCGGCGAAGGCGGTGTCGCGGGCCGGGTCGAGGGGCCGGGCGGTCAGGGCCGGCGCGGGCGGTGTCAGCATGCGCGCCCACAGCGGTTCCTCGCCGGCCCGTTCGGCCACCTGCTCGCCGAGCAGCCGCGCCCAGCTGCGCAACGGTGTGCCCACCGGTGCGAGTTCGGGGGTCTTCCCGGCGGCGGCGGCCTCCCACGCGGCGTGCAGGTCGGGCAGCAGGATGCCCCAGGAGACGCCGTCCACGGCCAGGTGGTGCGCGGCGAACAGCAGGCGGCCGGGGGTGTCCGGCCCGGCGTCGCACCAGACCAGTTGGACCAGGGTGCCGGTGGCCGGATCGAGCCGGGACCAGGCCGCGCGGGCCTCCCGGTCGAGCGTGGCGCGCAGGGTGTCGACGTCCTGTCCGGCGACGTCCGTCCGGCGCACCAGGGGGGCCGCGGCGACGGCGCCGGGGGCGAGGATCTCGTAGGCCGGGCGGCCGTCGGCGCCGGGGCGGCGGGTCAGGCGCAGCGCGTCGTGCCGGTCGAGCAGCGCCTGGAGCGCGGCCGTCAGCGGCTGTTCGCCGAGTCCCGGCGGGACCTGGACGAGCATCGTCTGGTGGAAGGCGTCGAGGGGACCGCCGCGCTCCTCCAGCCAGCGCATGATCGGCGTCGCGGGCAGCGGGCCGGTGCGCGGCGTGTCGTCGGCCCGCGTCTGCGGGGCCGTCTCGTCCAGCCGGGCGGCGAGGGCGGCCACCGTCTTGAGCTCGAAGACGTCCTTGGGGGTGAGCGGGAGTCCGTTGCGGCGGGCGCGGGCCACCAGCTGGATGGAGACGATGCTGTCGCCGCCCAGTTCGAAGAAGCCCGCCTCCAGGCCGACGCCGTCCCGTCCGAGCACCTCGGCGAAGAGGTCGGCGAGGACCTTCTCCGTCGGTGTGCGCGGTGCCGGTTCGCCGGTGTCGGCCGCGGCGCGTTCCGGCGCCGGCAGGGCCTTGCGGTCCAGCTTGCCGTTGGGGGTGAGCGGCAGTTCGCCGAGGACGACGACCTCGGCCGGCGTCATGTGGGCGGGCAGCACCGCGGCGGCGTGCGCGAGCACGTCCTCGGGTACCGCGCGCTCCCCCGCCGCGGCCACCACGTAGCCGACGAGCCGGCGGTGTCCGGGGACGTCCTCGCGCACCGCGGCGGCCGCGTGCGCCACCCGCGGATGGCGGGACAGAACGGCCTCGATCTCGCCGAGTTCGATGCGGAAGCCGTTCAGCTTGACCTGGTCGTCGAGGCGACCCAGGTACTCCAGTTCGCCGTCGGCGCGCCAGCGGCCCAGGTCGCCCGTACGGTACAGACGCGCGCCGGGCGGGCCGTACGGGTCGGCGACGAACCGCTCGGCGGTGAGTCCCGGCCTGCCCAGGTAGCCCCGGGCGAGCTGGCCGCCGCCGATGTAGATCTCGCCGGGCACCTGGGGCGGCACCGGGTTGAGGGACCGGTCCAGGACCCGGATGGCGGAGTTCGCCATGGGGCGGCCGATCGGCACCGGGCCGGCGGGTGTCTCCTCGTCCGGCTCCAGCCGGTACGCCACACAGCCGACGGTGGCCTCGGTGGGCCCGTACTCGTTGACGACCGCGATGCCCGGGCGGTGCCGGCGCAGTTCGGCCACGGCCTCGCCGAGCAGCATCTCACCGCCCACGACCAGTTCCCGGTGGGGCGACAGTTCCTCGGGGAGCACGCCGAGCAGCGCCAGGTGGGCGGGGGTCGCCTTGAGGAAGGCGGGCCGCGGGGCGCCGGTGGCGGGCCCTTCGAGCGCGGTGACACGCACCGTGCCGCCGCTGATCAGCGGGGCGTACAGCGAGGTGACGGTCAGGTCGAAGGAGACCGGGGAGTGCAGCAGGGTGCCGTCGGCGACGGACGGGTAGTGCGCGCGGGCGTGCTGGAGGTAGACGGCGACCGAGCGGTGCTCCACCACGACGCCCTTGGGCCGGCCGGTGGAGCCGGAGGTGTAGATGACGTAGGCCGGGTGTGCCTCGGTCAGCGGCCGGGTCCGGTCGGCGTCGGTCGGGTCGGACCCGGGGCCGGGGTGCTCCGCCGTCGGGTCGAGCACCGGGGTCCCGGCCGGTACGGCGGCCCGGGTGTGCGCGTCGGCGAGGACCAGGGCGGGCGCGGAGTCCTCCAGCATGTAGGCGATCCGTTCGGCGGGGTACTCCGGGTCCACGGGGACGTAGGCGGCGCCGGACTTGGCGACCGCGAGGAGGGCCGTCACCAGGTCGGCCGATCGGGGCAGCAGCACCGCGACCCGCTGCTCGGGCCCGGCTCCCCGGGCGATCAGGGCGTGCGCCAGCCGGTTGGCGCGGGTGTTGAGTTCCGCGTACGTCAGCACCCGGCTGCCCTCGCGCAGCGCCTCGGCGCGCGGGGTCCGGGCAGCCTGCCGCTCGAACAGCGCGGGCAGCGGCGCCTCGGGGTGAAGGGCGGGGCCGGCGCCGAACCGGTCCAGCACCAGGGCGCGTTCGTCCGCGGAGAGGAGGTCGACGGTGTCGATGCCGCGCCCCGGATCGGCCGCGAACGCCTCCAGTACGCGCAGCAGCCGCGCGCTCATCGCCTCGACGGTGGCCCGGTCGAAGAGATCGGTGCTGTACTCCAGCCGGCCCGAGATGCCGGCCGGGGCCTCGTGGCCGGCCGAGCGCTCGTCCAGGCCGAAGAGCAGGTCGATCTTGGTGACGCCGGGGTCGACCTGCTGGGGCGTGGTGTGCAGGCCGGGCAGCTCCAGGGTGGACTCGGCCGGGGTCTGCACATCCATCATGACCTGGAACAGCGGGTTGCGGGCGAGCGTGCGCTCGGGGTTGAGCGCCTCCACCACCCGCTCGAAGGGCAGGTCCTGGTGGGCCTGCGCGGACAGCGCCATCTCCCGTGTGCGGTCCAGGAGTTCGGCGACGGTGGGGCTGCCGGAGAGGTCGTTGCGGAACACGACGGTGTTGACGAAGCAGCCGATCAGGTCGTCCAGCCGGGCGTCGCCGCGACCGGCGACGGCACTGCCCAGCGGGATGTCCTCGCCCGCGCCGAGCTTGCTCAGCAGCACGGCGACCGCGCTCTGCAGCACCATGAACAGGCTGGCTCGGTGGGAGCGGCCCAGTTCGATCAGGCGCCGGTGCAGATCGGGGCCGATCTCGAAGCGGACGATGTCGCCGCGCCCGCTGGGTTGGCCGGGCCGGGGCCGGTCCAGCGGCAGGTCCAGTTCCTCGGGCAGTCCGGCCAGCGCCTGCTTCCAGTAGGCGAGTTGACGGCCCAGCGGGCTGTCCGGGTCGTCCTCGGAGCCGAGGGCCGTCTGCTGGGCCAGGGTGTGGTCGGCGTACTGCAGCGGCAGCGGGGCGAAGGCGGGCGGGCGGCCCTGCGCGCGGGTGGTGTAGGCGAGGCCGAGGTCGCGGGCGAGGGGTGCCAGGGAGAGTCCGTCCGCCACGATGTGGTGCAGGACGACGAGCAGGACGTGGTCCTCCTCCCCCAGCACCAGCAGCCGGGGGCGCACGGCGAGCTGGGTGGTGAGGTCGAATCCCTCGGCGACCACCTCGGCGACGGTGGCGTCGAGCGTCGCCTCGTCGGCGGCCCGCTCCACGAGCGCGGCACGGGCGGCGGCCTCGTCGGCCGTCAGGATGTGCTGGCGGGGGCGCCCGTCGCTCTCCGGGAAGACGGTGCGCAGGCTTTCGTGCCGGGCGAGGACGTCGTCCAGTGCCGCCGCCAGGGCGGCCCGGTCGAGCCGGCCGGTGAGCCGGAGCGCGAGGCCCATGTTGTAGGCGCCGCTCGGTCCGTGGACCCGGTTGACCAGCCAGAGCCCCTGCTGGGTGAGGGAGAGCGGGAGTTCGGCGGGACGGTGGGCGGGCGTGACCGGGCGGCGGCTGTCCTCGGACCGGTCCAGCCGGGCGGCGAGCGCGGCGGCCGTCGGCGCCTCGAAGACGGTGCGGACGGGCAGTTCGGCGCCGAACTCGTCACGGATACGGCTGAGCAGGCGGATCGCGGTCAGCGAGTGGCCGCCCAGTTCGAAGAAGTTGTCGTCGGCGCCGACCCGGTCGGCCTTCAGGACCTCGGCGACCAGCGCGCACAGGACCCGCTCCCGCTCGGTCCGCGGGGCGCGGTGGGGGGCGCGCTCGGATACGGGCCCGGGTTCGGCCGACCGCGCGGGCGGTGACCAACCGGCCGGCGCGGCGAGCGGGACGGCCGCCAGCGCGGTGTCCGGGTCCGCGTCGGCCAGGGCGGCGAGGAACGCGGTCAGCGCCTCGCGGTGACCGGCGAGCGAATCCTCGGTGTAGAGGTCGGAGTTGGCGTGCAGGTCGAGCAGGAAGCCCGCGCCGGGGCACCGGTTGTCGACCACGACGGACAGGTCCTCCTCCGGCCCGACCGAGAAGCCCCGTACCGTCGCCTCGCGGCCGGCGAAGACCAGCGGCTCCCCGTACATGAGGAGGTTGACCTCGGGGCCCCACAGCCGCTTGCGGTCGCCGACCAGGCCGAGGTCGCGGTGGATGTCCTCGTAGCGGTAACGCTGGTGGCGCAGCGCCTGGTGGATGCCGTCGCTGACGGAGCGCACCAGCTCGGCGACGGTGAGCCCGGGGGTGAGGGGGACCCGCAGCGGCAGGGCGTTGGAGACCATGCCGGGGGTGCGGCGGGCGGCCGGGACGGGCCGGGCCGCGGCGGCCAGTCCGAGCACCACGTCGTCGGAGCCGGTGAGGCGGCCCAGGTAGGCGGCGAGGCCGGCGACCACCACGGCCGGCCAGCTCGCCCGGGTCTCCCGGGCCAGGGCGTGCAGCGCCTCGGCGCGCTCGGCGGTCACGGTGCCGGTGTGGCGGACGTGGTCGGTGGGGACGCGGACGGGCCGGCCGGCCAGGGCGGCCGGTGCGGTGACCGAGGCCAGGCGTTCGTTCCAGTAGGCGGCGTCCTCGGTGAACTGCGGGGAGGCCCGGTAGGCGGTGTCCAGGTCGACGAGCTCGCGCAGGGTGCCGAACCGGGAGGGCGCCGGTTCCCGCCCGGCCCGGAGCGCGGAGTACACGGCGGCGACCCGGGAGGCGATCAGCGACCAGCTGTATCCGTCCACGAGGGTGTGGTGGACCCGGCTGAACCAGGTGTGGCGGTCGTCGGCCAGCTTGATCAGGCCGAAGGTGAACAGCGGCCCGTCCGCCAGGTCCACCGGGGCCTTCACCCGCGCGAGCATCCACTCCTCGGCGGCCGCGGCCGGGTCGGCGGCGCCGCTGACGTCGGGGGTGTGCAGCCGCCAGTCGGGGTCGTCGGCCACCGACTGCACGGGGCCGTCGGGGCCGGCGTGCAGCCGCACGCGCAGCGCCTCGGACTCGGCCACGGTTCGGCGCAGCGCCTTTTCGAAGAGTTCCGCATCGACGCCGCCCGGTATCTCCACGCACTCGGCGATGCAGTACATCGGGTTTTCCGGATTCACCTGCTGCGCCAGCCACATTCCGTACTGAGCGGCCGTCAGCGGCAGTTGAAGTCCATTCCGATCGGCCATGGCCATTCACTCCGATGGGGTAGATACGTCGAGACCCGGGGAAAAACGCGCGCCGGCAAGGGCGTTAGTGGCGACGCGGCCCACACTACGAATCAAATTCCGCAGGCCCGCGGACTCATGGAAAACTTCGATGCGCCCGAGGGGCCATATCGAAAAATGCTCATCGCGCTGTACAGACGGCCAGGTCGGCCGTGCGCGCGCTTCTTTCCACGCGGAGCAGCCTTGTCGCCGACAATGCCGGACGCCCCGTCCGCGAAAGGCGGGACGGGGCGTCCGGGGCGCTCGGACCGGTGGTCGGGGGGCTACCGGGCCGGGCGCAGGGAGACGGGCAAGGAGCTGTACCCGTGCAGGAAGTTGGAGTGGATGGGCCGCGCCGGGGCGGTCGGGACCGCCTCCGCCACATGGGTGCGCAGCGCGGTCAGCAGACCGTTGATCTCCGCGCGGCCCAGGTAGGCGCCGAGGCAGAAGTGCGGCCCGTAGCCGAAGGACACGTGCTTGTTCGACGTGCGGCCCAGGTCGAAGACCTCGGGGGTGTCGAAGATCTCCTCGTCGTGGTTGGCGGAGACGTTCCAGAGCGTGACCACGTCTTTGGCCCGGATCGTCCGGCCCCCGATCTCCACGTCGGTCAGGGCGCGGCGGCCGAAGTGCATGGCGGGGGTGACCCAGCGCAGCACCTCCTCGACGGCGCTCTCCACCGTGACGTCGCCGTCCTTGAGCCGCCGCCACTGGTCCGGGTGGCGGATCAGCTCGTCCATCGCTCCGATCATGGAGAGCCGGCTGGTCTCGTCGCCGCCGATGATGACGCTGTAGCAGTTGAAGACGATCTCCTGCTCGGTCAGTGGCTCGCCGTCGATCGTGGCGGCGGCGAGCACGCTCACCACGTCGTCACGCGGGTCGTCGCGCCGCTCGGCCGCCAGATCGCTGAAGTAGAGCAGCAGTTCGTTGCGCGCGACGAGCGCCTCCTCCTCCGCCTGTCCCTCCTCCTCGGAGCTGAGGGCCTGTTTGGTCAGGGAGAGCAGGTAGTCCCGGTCGGCGGCGGGCACGCCGAGCAGATCGGCGACGGTGGCCATCGGGATGTGCTCGGCGACGTCCTGCGCGAAGTCGCAGTCGCCCCGGGCCACCGCCTCGCGCACCAGCCGGTCCGCCCGCCGGCGCACCCCGTCCACGACGGGTTCCAGCACGCGCGGCGCGAACGCCTTGAGCAGGACGTTGCGCAGGTCCCGGTGGCGCCGTCCGTCGGTGACGGCCAGCATGCGCCCGGCGGCCGAGTCGCCGCCCTCCAGGAGGGTGGCGAGGACGTTGCCCCGCTCGGAGGTGAACCGCTTGTTGTCACGGTAGACCTCCAGCACGTCGCGGTAGCGGGAGAGCACCCAGAACCCGGGCACGGCGCGGTCCCGCACGGGGTGCCAGTGGACCGGGTGGCCGGTGCGGAACGTCCGCCACAGCGCGGTCAGTTCGTCCCGGCCGGCGAGGAAGGTGCCCGGGTCGGTGAGATCGACGGCGGGGGGTGCGGCGGGCGGCGCGGCGGTCATGCCGCCTCGCGCTGGGTCATGGCCACCACGACCTTGCGCTCGCCGGTGAAGGGGCGCCGGCCGTGCGAGGTGAGGATGTTGTCGATCATCAGCACGTCCCCGGTGCGCCAGGGCTCGGCGAGCGTCCGCTCGTCGTAGACGCCGCGGATGGTCGCGATCTCGTCGGCGGTGATGGGCGTGCCGTCGCCGTAGTACGCGTTGCGGGGCAGCCCGTCCTCGCCGCAGATCTCCAGCAGCCCCTCGCGCACCGCCTCGGGCAGCGCGTGCACATGGAACAGGTGCGCCTGGTTGAACCACACCTTGCGGCCGGTGACCGGGTGCATCATGACCGCGGGGCGCCGCTGCCGGGTGCGCAGCACGTCGCCGTCCCACGCGGTCTCGATGCCGTGGTCCGCGCAGTAGCTCTCCACGTAGCCCTTGTCGTCGCTCTGGAAGCCCTCCTGCCAGGACAGGCCCATACCGGTGCGGTAGGTGCGGGTGTACAGCACGCCGTCCTTGTCCTCGAACCGGCGGACCAGGTCGGCCGGGAGCGCCCGGAGCACGGCCGCGCTGTCGGCCACCGGTGTCTCGCCGCCGGTCTCGGCGGCGCGCGCGCAGTAGAAGAAGACGTTGTGCGGCCAGTTGCGGGAGTAGGCGCTCTCGTTGTGCTGCGGGATCGTCTGGTCCTGCGGGTACTCGGTGGAGGTGTACACCTTCCCGGTGACCCTGCTGCGCGGGGTGGAGCGCTCGTTGTACTCCAGCGTTCGGCCGCCGATCTCCTCGGCGATCATGGCGAGTTCGGCGTCGTCGGTGAGACCGCTCGCCTTGACCATGACGGCGGCGTGCTCGTACATCGCCGCACGCAGCGCCCCGGCGTTGGCGGAGAACCAGGCGCGGTGGTCCGTGGTGTCCGGTACGACCCGCAGCAGCTGGGTGCCGTGGTGCTCGGCCAGCTCGGTGTCGGCGTCGGTGAATGGCGTCGTCATCATTCCTTCTCCACATCCAGGCTGTAGCCGTCGATGCTCGTGTGGTTGACCGGGTCACCGGCCGCGTACTCGTAGGGGTTCAGGAAGGGGCCGGCCGACACGGGGGCGGAGAACCGTCCGAAGGACGGGTTCAGGACCCGGGTGTCGAGCACGACGCTGTAGAGGGCGCCCTGGTGCTCGGTGCCGGCCTGGTGGCGGCCGAGCCAGCCGTAGTCGAAGTCGCCGGGCAGGTTGTCGGGCACGTGCCGCGGGTCGACGGTCCCGTCCGCCCGGAGCGGCTCGCCGTACAGGCCGTACCGGTAGTGGTCGCCGCGCCGGCGCCCGTCGTCGCCGACGAGGAGGAAGATGTCGCCGCGGACCGTCGGGTGGCTCCAGGTGGTGCGGGCCGCGCCCTCGGCGTGGGCGTCGACGGTGAGCACCACGCCGCCGGGCAGCCCGATCACCCGGGCCAGCAGCCGCTTGCGGGAGTCGAGCACGAGGTCGGGGCTCGCCTCGGCGATGTCGGTGTGGCCGTACCGGATCGTCTCGGTGCCCCGGGCGGTGGTCGCCGTGCGGGCCATGAGGTGGTCGGCGATGTCCTTGGTGTAGCGCACGTCGGCGGCGTCGGGGCCGGTGACGGCGGAGCCGAGGTAGCGCTCGGCGGCGTCCTGACGCTGGGTCACCCGCAGGCCGTCCTGCTCGTAGCCGGTGAGGTGGCCGTTGAGGGCGTACGAGGCGCCGGTCAGGGGGTGGTCGCCCGTGGTGGCCAGGAGCCGGTCGGCGGCGTCGTAGCAGTAGCCGGTGACCGTGGTGCCCTTGGCGGTGCGGTCCGTCAGCCGGATCACGTCGCCGTTCGCGCCGGCGCCGGGGCGGGTGCCGGACGGGCAGCCGGGGGGCAGGTCGGTGGTGAAGTCGCGGACGTACTCGTGGCCGGTGACGAAGGCACGTACCAGCCGGCCGGCCGCGTCGTAGGCGAAGTCGGGTCCGTCCGGGCGGGCGTCGGCGCCGGCCACGGACTCGTCGACGACGGTGCCCGACCGCGAGCGTGTCACCCGGGCCGAGTGCTCCGTGCCGTCGGCGAGGGTCCAGTCCTTGCCGGTGATCCGGCCCGCCGGGTCGCGTCGCACCACGAGCCGGGTGCCGTTGGCGTAGCGCACGTCCTTGAGGGCGCCCGCGGCGTCGTAGGCGGCCGAGGCCAGCCGGCGCCCGTCGAGGACGACGTCCAGGACGCGTCCGGCGGCGTCGTAGTGGGTCTTCTGGATCTGCGGGGCGTCGGCGGAGGAGGGCGGGCTCACCCGTTGCAGCACCACCCGGCCGGCGCGGTCGTAGCTCGTGCGGGTCACGGTGCCCTGGCCGTCGGTGTAGCTCACGGTGCGGCCCAGCAGGTCGACGGTGCTGGTCATGGAGTGGTCGTGCTGGCTCGCCCGCAGCGTCAGGGGGTCGCCGCCGTGGGCGCTGTCGTAGCTGACGGTCCACGCGGGCAGGCTGGCGTTGCCCGGCATGGACATGGTGGTGATACGGCCGCGGGCGTCGTAGCGGACGCAGGTCCAGTCGGGCCCGCCGAAGTTCACGGCGGCGGGCAGTCCGCGCGCGGTGTAGACGAACTTCTCGACGCGCGCCGAGCCGTCCTCCCCGGCGGGCAGCGCCACGGACTTCGGCAGTCCGCGCTGGGGCGCCGGGTCGTTCTCCGGGGTGCAGGGGTTGTCGGCGCTCTCGTCGGCCCCGTAGTAGCCGAAGGTCTTGCGGGTCCCGGCCGGGCTGGTCTCGGTGCTGGGGCGGAACGCCTCGTCGTAGGCGTAGGAGGTGGTCAGGGCGAGGCCGTCGGGGTCGGTCACGACCTCGGCGGGCAGCCCCAGTTCGTTCAGTCCCGTGCGGGTGGTCAGGGCGGGCACGCCGTCGGAGTCGGCGCGCACGGTGGTGATGGCGGTGGGCGTGTACGAGGTGGTCTGGGCCGGGACCCGGGCGCAGTCCCGGGGGGCGGGGGTGACCGGGCGCAGGTCGGCGCCGAAGCAGTCGGCCGGGCCGGGACCGTAGGACCCCGTCGGCATGCCGGACTCGTCGTAGACGGTGGTCGTCATCCGCCCCGCCGGGTCGGTCCGGGTCAGCGGCCGGCCGTCGGCGGTCCAGGTGAAGCGCGTGGTGCGGCCGGTGCCGTCGGTGTCGGCGGCGAGCCGCCCGGCGTCGTCGAAGGCGACCTCGCGGGTCCAGCCGTGCGGGGCGTCCACGCCGGCCACCCGCAGCCTCGTCCTGGCGGCGGTCACGGTGTAGGAGTGCTCGGGCCGCCGTGCCGAGCCCGCGTCGGTGCCCGCCGGGTCGGGTCCGGTGACCCGGGCGGCCGTGGCGCTGTCGTCCCGGTAGTCGACGCGGTACTGGGCGGCGGCGGTGTCGCGGCCGCTGCCGGCCGCGATCCAGTCCATGACGAGCGGGGGCCTGACCGCGGTGAGCCGGTGGTCGGCCGTGTAGCCGAAGTCGGTGGTCTCGCCGCCCGGGTTGACGAAGCGGACCAGCTTGCCCTCGCGGTAGTGCAGCTGGGTCAGACCGGCGCCCGGCACCCGCACGGCGCACACGTGGCCGGCGGGAGCCCGGCGGTCGGCGCACTCGTCGTCGCCCGCGTAGGCGAAGACCAGCCCCTCGTCCTCGGCCGCGGCGACGCCCGCGCTCTGGCCCTCCGCGGTCGCGGCGGCGGTGCGGCGTTCGGCGTGACCGCGCTGCTCGCGGGCGCCCTCGGGACGGGAGGAGGCACCGGAGGCGGAGTCCGTGCCCTGCCCGACGGCCGGGGCGGGGGCCGCGGGCGTGGGCGCGTTGGCAGCGGACGCGGAGTCCGGGCCCTGCCCGACGGCCGGGGCCGCCGACGTGGGCGCGTTGGCGGCGGACGCGGAGTCCGGGCCCGACGCGGCCGGGGTCACGCTCCAGCCGGGCGGCAGCACCGCGTCCGACGGCCGCAGCCAGGAGGCGGGTACGGGGACGGTGCGCCCGGCGCCGGCCGCCCACAGCGCGACCTGCCCGCCCTCGCCGGTGCGGCGGTAGTCGACGGTGACGGTGTGGGTCCGCCCGGCCCGCAGCGGTACGGCGGTGCCGAACGCGGGGCCGTCGCCCGCCTTCGTACCCTTCCAGTCGTCCAGCACCGTACGGCCGTCGATCCGGATGCGCAGCCCGCCGTCATGGCTGCCGCCGAAGCGGTAGCTGCCGTCGGCGGGCACGGCGATCCGGCCGGTCCAGCGCACCCGGAAGGCCGCGTCGGGCTCGGCCCGCGGATACGGTGCCCGGTCGCCCCAGCGGAAGTCGACGCGGGCGTCGGTGCGTACGGCGGCGGCCTTCTCCTCGGCGCCGATGCCGGTGGCGGAGTCGCCCGGGTAGTACGAGCCGGTCAGCCCGGACACCGTGCCCGCGGCCTGCGCGTCGTACCGGAAGGTGGCTCCCAGCGTCCCCGAACCGGTGGATACCTGCGGGGTGTTGACGGAGGCGGTGACGTTGCCGGTGGCGAGGTTGACGGTGACCGGGCCGAGGGTGTCCGTGGGGACGGGGCCGTCGGCCTGCTGCGCGCCGAGCCGCTGGTCGACGGTGAAGGAGCGCGCCGCCGCGTCCTGACCGGACCGGCCGCTGCGGTCCTTGACGCGCACCGTCCAGGTGTAGCGGCCGCCGTCCTTGAGCAGTCCGGCAGGAACCTGCCACCGGGGGGCCGTGATCCAGCCCGACGAGGTGACCTGGCCGGTGCGCGGGCTGTCTCCGGTGGACAGGACGAACTCGTAGGCCGCCGCACCGGGCCGGGCCGTGGCGCGCAGCCAGGGCCGGACGGTGGTGAGCACCGCCCCTCCCGCGGGCTGCGCCGCGGCGGCCGTCGGACCGTCGGCGCGGTCGGTGGCGGAGTCGAACCGGCCCTGCGGCCAGCCCGCGGGCACGGGTGCGCCCGCCGGAGCGGCCAGGTACGGCACCCGCGTCGCGTCGCCCTGTGCCGCGGCCTCGGAGGCCGCCGGGCCCAGCGGACCCAGCGGGCCCAGCAGGGTGAAGGAGAGAACCGTCGCCGCGGCCGCGGCGGTCCATCCGAGTCTTCTGGTGCGAGCCATGCCCAGTCACCACTCCAAAGAGGGGAAATCGCGGGGGAAAGAGAGGGGAGACGCAGCGCGCGGCGGCACCGGCGCGGCGACTGTTCCCGATGCTGTCAGCGGCCGGATCGGCACCGAAGTCCGCAGAGAATCTTTGAATACGGTCCCGGTGGCCGACCGGCTGACCGGCCAACTACCGTGCTCTGCGTGACCATTCGCATCCTTCTCGCCGACGACCAGGAGTCCGTGCGCATCGGATTCCGGCTGATCCTGGACTCCCAGCCGGACATGGAGGTGGTGGGCGAGGCCTCGGACGGCCGGCAGGCCTTCGAACTGGCTCAGGTGCTCCAGCCCGATGTGCTGCTCGCCGACATCCGCATGCCGCGCATGGACGGCCTGGAGCTGACCCGGCGGCTCGCCGGACCGGAGGCCGTGGACCCGGTGCGCGTGGTCGTGGTGACGACGTTCGGGCTCGACGAGTACGTCCACACCGCGCTGGGCAACGGCGCCTGCGGCTTCCTGCTGAAGCGGTCGGGGCCGGCGCTGCTGGTGGAGGCGGTCCGGGCCGCGATGGCCGGTGACACCCTGATCAGCCCGTCGCTGACGGTCAGTCTGCTGCGGCACGCGCAGCAGGCCGCGCGGCCCCGGCCCGTCCAGCCGGCGGAGGCGCTGACGGAGCGTGAGACGGAGATCGCGCGGCTGGTCGCCAAGGGGCTGACCAATGCCGAGATCGGGGCGCAGTTGTTCATCTCCGCCGGCACGGTGAAGACGCACATCGCCAACGTGCAGCGCAAGCTGGACGCCCGTAACCGCGTCGGCATCGCCGCCTGGGTGTGGGGCAACGGCCTGATGGAGTGAGGAGCCCGGCAGGCCGTTGCCGGCGGTGCCGGTCGCCCCGGGGCGGCCGGGCCGGGGCCGCGGGGTCAGGACGGGGCACAGACGTCCTTCATGCTGTCGATCAGGGCGAGTACGGCGCGGGCGGAGGGCAATATCATGCGGCCCTCCCGGGTGAGTCTCGCCCCGGTGGAATCTCGGGTGAAGAGTTTGATCCCCAGCACCTGCTCCAGACATTTGATCTGATAGCTGATGGCCGGCTGCGAATATCCGAGTACTCTCGCGGCCTGGTCCATACGCCCGATCTCGGCGACGGACACAAAGGCACGGAACTCCCGCTCGTGCATCATTCCCCCTGTCTCTCCGGTGGATACCAGCGGATCCACCTGCCTCCCGCGCTCGGGCGCCGGAACTGTTGAGAGGCGGTTCCATACCAGCCCAGGGGAATTGGCAGGGGCAATGGAAGATGCAGGAAGCTGCAAGGCCTGCTCCGGCATGGGCGAAGGGCGCCCCCGGAGGTTTTCCGGAAGCGCCCTTCGGGTCTCGTCCCACCGACCGGCTGCTGCCCTTTCCCGGCCGGTCAGCCCCGGCTGATGGCCGCCAGCACGTTCAGCCGGGCGCCGCGCCGGGCGGGGGCGAGCGAGGCGATGACACCGACGACCGCCGCACCGATCAGATAGGCCAGCATCTGGCCCCAGGGCAGCGAGAGCCGGGTGACGCCCTGGTCCTCCATCCCGTGGGCCACCGCGAGCCCGAGCACCGCGCCCACCACGACTCCGAGCACCGCGCCGAACAGCGAGATAACCACCGACTCGGTCATGATCATGCGGATCGTCTGGCCGCGGCTGAGACCGATGGCGCGCAGGGCGCCCATCTCCCGGGTGCGCTCCAGGATCGACAGGGCCAGCGTGTTGACGATGCCGAGCACGGCGATCAGCATGGCCACGGCCAGCAGGGCCTGGACGACGGCGAGCATCATGGCGAACCCGCCGCTGAACATGTCGATCACTTCGTCGCGGGTCTGCACGGTGACCTCCGGGCTGTCCTTCAGCAGGGCCTCGATCCGGGGTTGCACCTGCCCGGTGTCCGCCCCGTCGGCCAGCTCGAAGTACGCCTGGGAGGGCTGCTTGGAGCGGAACCCGGCCTGCGCGTCGGCCCACGGGACGACGACCGCGTTGGCGAGCGTGGAGTCGGCGAACAGGCCGGCCACGCGGTAGGTATGGGCCTCCCCGCGCTGCAACTGGACGCGGACGCTGTCACCGACCTTCAGCCCGCGGCTGTCGGCGGTGCTCTCGTTCATCACCACGGTGCCCGCGGCCAGGGTGTCCACGCTGCCGTCGGCGCCCTTCAGACCGAGCACCTCGCGCGCCTTGGACCAGTCCTGCCAGGAGGCGACCGACTGGGTGTCCTTGCCGACCGTGGCCGTGTCCATCGCCGCGGCGGCGACGTTGCCGACCCCCGGTTCCTGGGCGATCCGGGTGAGCGCGGCCGGGTCGATGGAAGCCGAACTCGCCGAACCGGCCTCGCCCATGGCCACGAGGTCCGCCCGCAGGTCCCGCCTGATGTCGCGGGTGACACTCGCCTCGGAGGAGACGGCCACCGTGCTGATGGCGGTCACCAGGGCCACGCCGATCATCATGGCCGAGGCCGTGATGGCCGTACGGCGGGGATTGCGGGCCGAGTTGTCGCGTCCGAGCCGGCCGGGCAGCGACCGGGCGAACAGCGCCCCGAGCCACCGTACGGCCGGACCGCTGACCAGCGGGGTGAGCAGGGCGACCCCCACGAAGGCGGGCAGGACGCCGAGGAGGATCGCGGAGATCCCGCCCGCTCCCGTGCTGCCGAGGACCAGCAGCAGCGCGCCCAGGGCCAGCAGCACCGCCCCGGTCCAGGTCTGCTTGCGGTGCCGTCCCTGCGGGGCGGCGCTGGCGCGGATCACCGCCAGCGGGGCCACCTTGGAGGCGCGCAGCGCCGGGGCGAGCGCGGCCAGCATCGTGGTGACGACGCCCACCGCGAAGGCGGTGACCACCGCGGACGCGGGCACCCCGAGCGAGGCCACCTTCAGCCCGTCGGTCGAGCCGGCCAGCAGGTCGGAGCCGAGCGCTCCGATGCCGACACCGGCGGCCAGCCCCAGGGCCGAGGAGACCAGGCCCACCGCGAAGGACTCCAGGAGCACGGAGCCGATCATCTGCCGGCGGCTGGCGCCCAGGGCCCGCAGCAGGGCCAGTTCGCCCATGCGCTGCGCCACGATGATGGAGAAGGTGTTGATGATGAGGAAGACACCGACGAGGACCGCGACGGCGGCGAAGCCGAGCAGCAGCATGCTCATCATGTCGAGGATGCCCCGGGTCTTGTCCGACGCCTTCTCGGCCAGCTCACGCCCGGTCAGCACGTCGTAGCCGGCGCCGAACCGCCGGTCGAGGTCCTGGGCGACCTCGGTGGCCGAGGCGCCGGAGGCGAGGTCGATCCGCACCCCCGAGAACTCCCCGGCGCGGCCGAGCATCAGCTGCTGGGCGACCGGCTCGGTGAAGATCACCGTCTGCTCGCCGCCGACGGAGTCCCGCTGCTCGGAGTAGCCGAAGACACCGGCCACGGTGAAGTCGCGCCGGGGCTCGTTGGTCAGCACGCCGATGCTGTCGCCGACTTTCAGGCCGGCCTTCTGTGCCAGCGCGGCATTGATCACGACCTCGCCGGCGGCGCGCGGTTCGTGGCCCGAGCGCAGCTCGATCAGGTCGCTCTCGCCGCGCCAGCTGCCGCCGTAGCGGGGACCTCCGGTGCTCGGGACGATCTTGCCGTCCTTGCCCACGGCACGGGCGCCCTCGGCCAGCACCAGGCCGCTCGCTCCGGCCACGCCGGGGACGTCGGCCGCCTTGGCGATGTCGTTCGCGGCCACGGGGGGCACCGCGGCCGGGTCGTCGGCGGTGCCCGCGGACACCTTCGGCCGGTGCTGGACGTAGAGGTCGATGTCGTCGTAGGCGCCGTTGAACTGGGCGTCGATGGAACGGTTGAGGGTGTCCTTGATGACCATGGCACCGGACACGAACATCACGGCGAGCACGATCGCCAGGCCGGACAGGACCAGGCGCAGTTTGCGGGAGAACAGGCTCTTGAGCGTCGCGGTCAGCATCACGCCACCCGCGCCCGGCCGTCGAGGGAACGCATCTTGTCGAGCACGGCGTCCGCGGTCGGCTCCCGCAGCTCGTCCACGATCCGGCCGTCCGCCAGGAAGACGACCCGGTCGGCGTAGGAGGCGGCCCGCGGGTCATGGGTGACCATCACGATGGTCTGCCCGAGGGCGCGGACCGACTCCCGCAGGAACTGCAGGACTTCGGTGCCGGAGGCGGAGTCCAGGTTGCCGGTGGGCTCGTCGGCGAAGATGACCTCCGGCTGGGAGACCAGCGCCCGCGCGCAGGCGACGCGCTGCTGCTGGCCGCCGGACAGCTCGCTGGGCCGGTGGCCGAGCCGCGGGGCCAGGCCGACGGTGTCGACGACCCTGTCGAACCAGTCCTGGGACGGCTTGCGCCCGGCGATCGCCAGCGGCAGCAGGATGTTCTCCTCGGCCGTGAGCGTCGGCAGCAGGTTGAACTGCTGGAAGATGAAGCCGATCTGGTTGCGGCGCAGCAGCGTCAGCTGCTTGTCGGTCATGTCGTTCACCTTGACCTCGCCGATGAAGACCTCACCCTCGGTGGGGGTGTCCAGGCCCGCCAGCGTGTGCATCAGGGTCGACTTGCCGGAACCGGAGGGCCCCATGATGGCGGTGAACTCACCGGCGGCGAAGTCGACGTCCACGCCGCGCAGTGCCGCGACTTGGGCTTCCCCCTCGCCGTACAGTTTCGTCACCCCGACAGCCCGGGCGGCGACCTGCCGCTTCGTCGAAGCCGAAATGGTCGCGGTCATGACTCACACTCCCCACAGGGATCGATTCGAGAACGGTCCATGACCGGAGCACTGTGCACCGTGTCCGGCTCGGAAAGGACCTTATGAACGGCCCGGTGAGCGCCACATCTGCCGAACGGCATAGATGTCCGCCCACGCGGCCGGCCAACTCGGGGGACAGATCGAACTCTTGAAAGCAGCACTGCGCCCGGCCGCCGGCCGCGCCTAGCGTGCCGGGGACCGGCGGCATGCCCGCGCTGCGCTACGGAGGTCAGAAGATGGCGGCCACGCGGACCCTTTCCAAGTACTGGATGCTGACGAACGAGTTCGTCCAGAACCCCTACCCGCTCCTCGAACACGTGCGGCAGGAGAGCCCGGTGTGCGAGCTGGCCTTCCCGGACGGCGGCCGGGCCTGGGTGGTGACCCGCTACGACGACGCCAAGGCGGCGCTGGCCGACCCCCGGCTGAGCCGGGACATCCATGTGCAGTACCGCCTGATGTCCGAGCGCACCGGACGGCCGATGGCGCCGCCGCCCGAGGAGGCCAACCACCTCGCCAACCAGGAGCCGCCGCGCCACACCCCGCTGCGCCGGGCGATCAGCTTCGCGTTCACTCCGCGCCGGGCGGAGGCGCTGCGCCCGAGGGTGGAGGAGATCGCCGGCCGGCTCCTCGACGCCCTGCCGGAGGACGCGCCGGCCGATCTCATCGCCGGGTACGCCGATCCGCTGCCCGTCATCACCATCGCCGAGCTGATGGGTGTGCCCTCCGACAGCTGGCCCGACTTCCTGCGCTGGTCGGCCGCGCTGCGCGCGCACTCCCCCACCGACTCCTCCGGACGGCTGCAGAGCACCGTCCGGGAGCTGTCCGACTTCATGGCCGCGCTGATCGCGCGCAAGGAGCGCGAGCCGGGCGAGGACCTGCTGTCCGCCCTGATCCACGCCGCCCCGGAGCGGCGGCTGACCCCCACCGAGATCCTGTCCACCGGCTTCGCCCTCATGACGGGCGGCAACGACACCACCGCGAGCCTGGTCGGCGGAGTGATCGCGGCCCTGCTCACGCACCCCGCCGAACGCTCCCGGCTCCTGTCCGAGCCGGGGCGCTGGACGGCGTCCATGGACGAGCTGATCCGGTACGTGAACCCCATCACCAACGCGCTGCAGCGCGTCACCACCGAGCCGGTGACGCTGGGCGGGGTGACCATCCCGGCCGGCGAGGTCGTCGTCATCTGCGTGCTGTCGGCCAACCGGGACACCGGCCAGTTCCCCGACCGTCCCGGCGAACTCGGCCTGGACCGGCCCAAGCCCGCCCACCTGAGCTTCGGGCACGGTATCCACTACTGCTCCGGCGCACACCTGGCGAAGGTCATCACCGAGGTCGCCGCGCGCCGGCTCTTCGAACGCTTCCCCGAGGCCCGGCTCGCGGTGGACCCGGCGCGGCTGGAGTACGTGCAGAACGTGGTGGTGCGCCCGCTCCGGGCACTGCCGGTCCTGCTGCGGCCCTGAGCCGGCCCGGCGCGCGCCGGGTCGGGGTCACTCGGGGCGGCGGCCCGGGGCACTGGTGGCGGCGGCCCGGGTCACTCGGGGCGGCGGTCCGGGCCACTCGGGGCGGCGGCGCGGGCCACTCGGGGCGGCGGTCCGGCTCACTCGGCGCGGCGGTCCGGCTCACTCGGGGCGGCGCATGGCGGTGAACAGCGCCCGGAGCATCAGGATCGCGCTGAAGGCGAGCACGTGGTAGCCGAGCAGCGGGTACAGCTCCAGCTGCCGGGTCACCCGCGGACCCTTTCCGGTGCCGAACACCAGCAGCATGACGCCCATCATGCCCGTGCAGGCCGCCATCAGACTGATCGTCACCTGGTGGACCAGCCCGGAGACGAAGCGGCGCTCCCGCTCGTCGGCGAGCACCCGGACCCGCACGCCGAGCCTGCCCTCCTCCAGTGAGGCGCTGATCCGCTCGGCCCGGCGGGGCAGCCTGCGCATCATGGGCAGCACATGCAGCAACTCCTGTGCCGCGCCGTGCAGCAGGGACGGCACCGCTCCGGCCCCGGAGCCACCCGCGTCCGCCCCGTCGGCCGCCGGGGCGCCCGGCCGGCGCAGGAACTCCGGCCAGCTGTCGGTGAGCATGCCCACCGCGAACGACCGGGCCTCCTCAAGGAGGTTGAAGCCGGGGGCGAGCCGGGTGAGGGTCCCCTCGATGGTGGCCAGCGCCCGGAAGACGGCCGCGATCTCGGGCGGCACCGCCAGCCCGAACCGGGCCAGCATCCGGAACAGCGCGGTGAACATCTCCGTGTCCGGCTGTGCGTCCGCCCCCAGGTGCCGGGCCATGAACCGGCCCAGTTCCCGTTCCAGCAGCGGACCGGGCAGCAGGTCCTCGTGCATGGTGGCGCGCGTGCCGAGCAGGGCCAGCAGCGCGTCGTGCAGCCCGGCCGGATCACCGCGGTCGACGGCGATCAGCAGCTCCCGGATGGCGAGCCGGGCGGAGGGGTCGATCCGGCCCACCGAGCCGAAGTCGATCAGTCCGATGTGCCCGTCGTCGAGCAGCAGCAGGTTTCCCGGGTGCGGGTCGGCGTGGAAGACGCCCACCCGCAGGATCTGGTGCAGCATCGAGCCGAACGCGGTGCGGGCCAGCGCCGCCCGGTCGAGTCCGGCCTCCTCGGCGACCGCTCCGGCCCGGTCGAAGGTGACGCCCTCCAGCCACTCCTGGACCAGCACCCGGGCCGAGGTGTACTCCTCGTACACGCGCGGGATGCGCACCCGGGCGCCCTCGCGGACCCCCCGGGTGGCCCGGATCACCGCGTTCGCGTTGCGCGCCTCGATCCGGAAGTCCAGCTCCTCGCGCAGCGACTGCGCGAACCCGTCGCTCAGTTCGCGCAGCCCGAAGGCGTGGGCGGTGCGGACGCGGCTCTCCAGACCGCGGCTGAGCGCGAGGACGATGTCCAGGTCCCGCTCGACCGTCTCCCGCACGCCGGGCCGCTGGATCTTGACAACGACCGTGGAGCCGTCGAGCAGCCGGGCGCGGTGCACCTGTGCGACGGAGGCCGCCGCCAGCGGCCGGTGCTCGATGCTCTCGAAGACCTCGAAGACGGGCCTCCCCAGCTCCTTGCGCAGCACCGCCTCGACCTCCGGCCAGGGCGCGGGCGGCACTGCGCTCTGCAGCCTGCTGAACTCGTCGATGAAGTGGGGCGGCAGCAGGTCGCGCCGGGTGGAGAGCACCTGGCCGAGCTTGATCATCGCCCCGCCGCACTCCTCCAGGGCCAGCCGCGCCGAGCGGGCCGACTGCTCGCCGAAGGGACCGGGCCGCATCGCCCGGTCCCAGCCGCCGCGTCCGCGCAGCACCCAGCCGAGGCCGTTGCCGACGAGGATCCGGCTGATCTGCACATAGCGGCGCGCCCTGCGCACCCGGTCGCCCAGCCCGCGCGCCGCCTGGAGCGGCCGGGCCCAACTGCCGTACGGCAGGAACACCTCCAGCACCACCAGGGTGGCCATCGCGGCCAGCAGGGCCAGCGGGATCTGGAGGGTGGACAGCGCGCCCTGCTCGGCGTCACCGCCGCGCAGCACCCTCCCGTACACCACCAGGCTGGCCACGCCGACGAGACCGGCGCCGAGCATGCGCAGCGCCCCGACCCGGATCCCGAGGAGCCGGCGCGAGGCCGTGGAGACGCCGACGGCGAGGGCGACGAGCAGCACCGCGGCGGTCACGGCCACCAGGAGGGTGAGTGGTACGCCGCTGAACGCGGCCTCGGCCATGGATGTCATCGAACCGCCCCCTCGATCGTCGCGCGCCACCCTAGGGCGCGGGCGCGCACCGGCTGAGCGACATGGCAGCTTGCTGCAACGCCGTCAGTGACGGCGGGAACGGCCGGAGTTCCGTACGGAATCTGTATCCGGCCTTGCGGACACCTGGACCGGGGAGCGGAGAAATCCGGGGTCTCGCGTATCCCTCGCCGGTGGAGGCTGTCGACGGGCCCCGCAGGGCCCCGTTGGCGGCAGAGGAGGAACCATGTACGACAACCACGCGGCCACTGAGCGGGTACGGCATCCGCTCGCGGTTCTGACGGAGATCGAACAGCGGGCCGTTGTCGAGGCGGAGCCCCCGCAGGAGGCCACCACGCCCTCGGCCAGGCTGCTCACGGAGTACGTGCAGGCGCTGGGTGAGCTGGTCGCCGGGCGGAGCACGCCGGAGGAGGCGGAGGTGTACACCTTCGACGAGGGCCACGCCGGCGGCTGCGGCTGAACCCGGCCCGCCCGACGGGGCGTCCGGACACGGCGTACGGCGCCCGGACCCGGCGCCGGGCATGAGCCGGTGACGACGCCCGGCTACGCCGCGGTGAGCGCCGCCGCGCCGTGTCCGGCGGCCAGCAGCCGGGCCAGGGCCGCCACCCGATAGCTCGGCCACGGTCCGGCGTCGGCGGGGCGGCCCTCCAGCAGGCGTACGTCGGCGAGCCGGGCGAGCGCCTCCTCGGCGTCCGCGGCCGGTACGCCCAGGAGCGGGGCCGCGTCGGCGGCGGTGAACCGGCGCGGTCCCGCCGCCGCGAGCACGGTGAAGGTCTCCCGGAGTTCGCCGGGAAGCCCGCGCAGCACGGCCCGCAGACCCGCTCCCGCGTCCAGTGCGCCGAACCGCAGCTCGGCCAGCCTGCGTTCCTCGGGTTCCAGGCGGTCGGCCAGGTGCGTGACGGACCAGTGGGGCCGGGCTGCGAGCCGGGCCCCGGCGATCCGCAGGGCGAGCGGGACGCGGTCGCACAGTTCCGCGATGCGCACGGCCGCCCGGGGCTCCGCCACGATCCGCTCCGGTCCCGCGACCGCCGCGAGCAGCCGGATCGCGTCAGCGGGCGCCAGCGGTCCGAGCCGGACCGGCCTGAGGCCCTCCAGTGCCCCCAGCGCCGCGCCAACGCCCGTGACGACGGTACGACTGGCCCCGGCGCCCGGCAGCAGCGGACGCACCTGCGCGTCGTCGTCCGCGCCGTCGAGGACGACCAGCATCCGCCGGCCGGCCGTACGGGTCCGGTAGAGCTGGACGCGTTCGTCGAGGTTCTCGGGCAGCCCGGCCGGGGCCACGCCCAGGGCGCGCAGGAACCGGCCGAGGATCTCGTACGGGGCGCGGGCGGGTGCGGCGGAGCACAGGTCGGCGTGGAGCAGACCGTCCGGGAAGGCGTCGCGGCACCGTTCGGCGACGTACCGGGCCAGTGCCGACTTCCCGCTCCCGGGCGCGCCGGTGATCAGCACGTCCCGCCGCCCGAGCAGGGCACCGACGGTCTCCGCGACCTCCCCGCGCCGCCCGGTGAAGTCCGCGGGGGCGGCCGGGACCTGCCGGGGCACGGCGAGCGGCAGGTCTCGGGGGTCCTGGGCGTACGCGGAGGGGAGGGGCGCCTCCGGCGCGGGCGTCGGCTCCGGCCCGGCGACGGTCCCGGGACCGGTCGCGCCCCAGCCTTCCACTGCGGCGCCGACGGCCTCGGACGCCTCGGACAGCGTGCCGGTGAGGACGCGCTGGTGGAGGGCGCGCAGCGCCGGGCCGGGGTCGATGCCGAGTTCCTCGGCGAGCAGGCGGCGGCCCGACTCGTAGACCGCGAGGGCGTCCGCCCGCCGGTCGCAGCGATGCAGAGCCGTCATCAGCAGACCGCGCAGCCGCTCGCGCAGCGGATGCAGAAGCACCTCGCGGGTCAGCGCCGGCACCACCTCCGCGTGGCCGCCCAGGGCGAGCGCGGCCTCGGCGTGCCCCTCCACCGCGGCGAGCCGGGCCTCGGCCAGCCGCGGTGCCTCGGCCTCGGCGAACCACTCGGTCACCCCGGTCACCGCCGGACCGCGCCACAGCGCGAGGGCGGCGGCGTACCGCCGTTCGGCCGCCGCGGGCCGGCCCGCGCGCAGATCGGCGCCGGCCGCCTCGGCCAGGCCGCGGAAGGCTGCCCAGTCGAAGAACGCCTCGCCCGGGTCCATCCGGTAGCCGCGGCCGCCGCGTTCCAGGCGGACCGCGTCACCGAGCCGGGTACGCAGCCGGGACACGTAGGTGTAGAGCTGTTTGGTGCTCGTCGTGGGCGGCTGCCAGCCCCACAGCAGCGCGGTGAGCCGTTCGTCCGTCACCACCGCGCCCTGGGCCAGCAGCAGGGCGGCCAGGACAGTGCGCTGTTTGTCGCCGTCGAGCGCGACGGTTCGGCCCGCGCTCTCGGCGGACACCAGACCGAGCACGCGGAAGCCCGTTCCGCCCTCCCCCGTCGCAGCCCGGCCGCCCCGTGGGCGGGGCCGCGCGCCGGCGTCGGCTCCGGCCACGGCGGCTACCGGACGTCCCGCCGTCCGCCGGCCATCCAGGACGCCGGCGGGAACAGCTCCGGGCGGGGCCAGCCGGCGCCGCGGACGGGCGGGCGGCGCACCTCACGTGCGGCGGCCAGGGCCGTGAACAGCGCGGTGACGGCGGCCAGTTCCTCGGCGGACGGGGTCCCGCGCACGATCTCGAACACCGTGGGCAGGGGCGGTCCGTCGGGCACCGGGGGCACAGCGGACATGACGGTCCCTCCTTCAGGCCGGCGGGTTGCCGTGTTTGCGGGCGGGCAGGGCGGCGTGCTTGGCGCGGAGCGCGGCCAGCGCGCCGATCAGCGCGCCCCGCGTGCCGGCCGGGTCGATGACGTCGTCCACCAGGCCGCGCTCGGCGGCGTAGTAGGGGTGCATGAGCTCGGACTTGTACTCCTTGACCAACTGGGCGCGCATGGCCTCGGGGTCGTCGGCCTCGGCGATCTGCCGCCGGAAGATGACGTTGGCCGCGCCTTCGGCGCCCATCACGGCGATCTCGTTGGTGGGCCAGGCGTAGGTGAGGTCGGCGCCGATGGACTGGCTGTCCATGACGATGTACGCGCCTCCGTACGCCTTGCGCAGGATCAGCGAGATCCGGGGCACGGTCGCGTTGCAGTAGGCGTACAGCAGCTTCGCGCCGTGGCGGATGATTCCGCCGTGCTCCTGGCCGACGCCGGGCAGGAAGCCGGGGACGTCGACCAGGGTGACGAGGGGAATGCTGAACGCGTCGCACATCTGGACGAAGCGGGCCGCCTTCTCGGAGGCCTCGATGTCCAGGACGCCCGCCAGGGTCCGCGGCTGGTTGGCCACAATGCCGACGACCTGGCCGTCGAGCCGGGCCAGCGCGCAGATGATGTTCCGCGCCCAGCGCTCGTGGACCTCCAGGTAGTCGCCGTCGTCGACGATCTCCTCGATGACCTCGGCCATGTCGTACGGCCGGTTGCCGTCCGCCGGGACCAGGTCCAGCAACCGTGCGCACCGCCGGCCGGGCGGGTCCGTGGCGAGGACGGCGGGCGGGTTCTCGCGGTTGTTCTGCGGCAGCATCGACAGGAGGTAGCGCACCTCGGCGATGCAGGTCTCCTCGTCGTCGTAGGCGAAGTGGCAGACACCGGAGGTCTCCGCGTGGACGTCCGCGCCGCCCAGGCCGTTCTGCGTGATCTCCTCACCCGTCACGGCCTTGACCACGTCCGGGCCGGTGATGAACATCTGCGAGGTCTCACGGACCATGAACACGAAGTCCGTCAGGGCCGGACTGTAGGCGGCGCCGCCCGCGCACGGGCCGAGCATCACCGAGATCTGCGGGATGACACCCGAGGCCCTGGTGTTGCGCTGGAAGATGCCGCCGTACCCGGCCAGCGCCGAGACGCCCTCCTGGATACGGGCACCCGCGCCGTCGTTCAGCGAGACCAGCGGCGCACCGGCCGCGATGGCCATGTCCATGATCTTGTGGATCTTCGTGGCGTGGGCCTCGCCCAGCGCACCGCCGAAGATCCGGAAATCATGCGCGTACACGAACACCGTGCGGCCCTCGACCGCGCCCCAGCCGGTGATCACACCGTCGGTGTACGGCTTCTTCGCCTCCAGGCCGAAGCCCTGGGCGCGGTGCCTGCGCAGCTGTTCGACCTCTCGGAAGGAACCCGGGTCGAGCAGCAGCTCGATCCGCTCCCGGGCGGTCAGCTTGCCCTTGGCATGCTGCGCCGCGGTCGCCGCCGGGACGCCCCCGAGGACCTCCTCGCGCAGCAGGGTCAGTTCACTGACCCGGTCCCCCATCGTCATGGCCGACTCCCTCGTCCAGGGCACGACGCCGACTGTGACACCGCGCCCCGGCCCGGCCCAACGGCCCTGACAGGAACGTGCCACGACCGGCCCAGGGGCCACCGCCCGGCCGCCGTTTCACCTTCCTGCCAACCTTTCCGGCCGTCGGCTTCGGCGACGGATCCGGCGCCTACGCTCCCACTTCGAAGAACTCGAAGAAGGGAACGGGGAATTGAACAGAGGACTCGTCTGCGCCGCGCTGGCCGTCGTCAGCGCCTTGACCCTCCTCGGCGGGACGGCCGCCGCCGCGCCCGCGGACGGAGCCGGCCCGGCACGTTCCTGTGCCGGAGTCAGACTGACCGGCTCACTGCCGGTGCCGCCGCCCGGGACGGCCGTGGAGCGGACCGTCACCATCGGCGAGGACTGCGCACCGCGCCTCGGCCCGGTGCGCCGCGTGGCGGCCAGGTCCGCCCGGGCGGACAACCTCGCGGCCGCCGAGGCGACGACGCGTCACGTCCGCAGCTGGAACGAGGAGTTCGACTGCTGCAACATCCGGATGACGGGCCTGTACACCACGTCCGACTGGACCGTCGCGGACGGCCGGATCACCACCGCCGCCACCAGCGCCACCCAGGGCTTCAACCGTGAGCCGTGGGACGCCGGCTGGTCGCTCGCGTCCGCCACGGACAGCCAGGACTGCACGACCGACTGCACGGCCGTCAACGCCGTGGCGGAGGCGTCCTTCACGTACAAGGGCATCTTCGACGTGACCGGTGACTGGTACGCCAACAGCCACCGCTCCTCGGTCCGGCTCGGCGCCGACGGGACGGCCCAGTGCACGTTCGACGTCGAGCTGAAGCACACGTTCGTCGGCTGGAACTGGCGGCACGGCTGCGAGTGAACGCCCGCCCGGCGTCCGGCGTCCGGTCGGGGGCTCCCCGTACCGGAGGCCGGGCGTCAGCGCACGCGGGCCCGGCCGAGACCGTCGCCCAGCCGGCCGGCCGCGTCGAGCGCCGCGCCGAGCAGTTGGCGGCGCGGGCCCGCCATACGGTCCGCGGGGCCGGTGAGGGAGAGCGCGGCCACCACCCGGTTGCCCGGGGCGCACACGGGCACCGCCGTGCAGACCCGTCCCAGGGCCAGCGGGTCGGGGCCGTGCGCCCACCCCCGCTGGCGGACCACGACCAGCTGAGCGGCCGTGAAGCGGGCGCCGCGCAGCGCCTCGTACAGGGTGCCCGGCGCCTCCCAGGCGAGCAGGACCTGGGCGACCGGACCGGACGTGGCCGGCCGGGCGGTGCCGATGGGCAGGTGACCGGGTTCCCCGGTGCGCTCGTCGGAGGTGGCGATGCAGACCTGCATGGCGCCGTGGCGGCGGAAGAGCCGGGCATGCAGTCCGGTCAGCGCGTGCAGGTCCTCAAGAACCGGTGCGGCCTCCCTGGCCAGCCGGTCCTGGTGGACCTCAAGGGCGATGTTCCCCAGCCGCGGCCCGACCACGAAGCGTCCGTGGAAGTCACGTGCGAGCAGGCCGAGTTGCTCCATGCCGCAGGCGATGCGGTGCACCGTCGGACGCGCGTACCCGGTGACGGCGACCAGTTCGGCCAGCGACGCCGGGCCCTCCTCGACCACGGCAAGCAGGGTCGAGGCCTTGTCCAGCACCCCGATGCCGCTGATCCGGGTCCGCTGCGAGGTCGTGACACTCATCGTCCGGCCGCCGGCGGTACGAGGAGGGCGGCGGGGCCGTCGACGGAGACGGTCTCCAGCCCGGGGTCGATCCGCCGGGCGAGTCCGGCCAGGGTGCGTCCCGGGCCCAGTTCGACCAGCCGTCGGCAGCCCATCCGCCGCAGGGTCCGCACGCTCTCCTCCCAGCGCACCGGGGCGGTGAGCTGCTGTACGCCGAGCCGTGGCCAGACGCGGCCGTCGGTGTGGGGCGCGGCGTCGACGTTGGCGACCACCGGCCGGTGCGCCGGGGCGAAGTCGGTCCGGCCCAGTTCGCGGCCCAGGGCCTCGGCGGCCGGAGCCATGAGGGGGCTGTGGAAGGCCCCGCCCACGTCGAGGCGGAGCATCCTGCCCCCGATGGAAGCGGCCCGCTCGCCGGTCACGGCGACACCCTCCGGGGAGCCGGACACGACGGTCTGGCCCGGCGCGTTGACGTTGGCGACCCAGACGTCGGCGCCTTCGGCACGCACCTCGGCCACCAGCGCGTCGACCTGGTCCAGGGGTGCGGCCACCAGCACCCCCATGGTGCCCTCGCGGGCCAGCGCCGCCTCCCGCATCGCCCGGCCGCGCACCGCGACGAGTTCTGCCGCCCGGCGCACCCCGAGGGCCCCGGCGGCGGTCAGGGCGGCGTACTCACCGAGGCTGTGGCCGGCGCAGGCGACGACAGGGCCCAGGCTCCCGGCCCGTACGGCCTCGGCGTGGGCCATCACGGCGACCGTGAAGACGGTGAGCTGGGCGAGGTCGGTGCGCCGCAGCTGTTCGGTCGGAGTGCGCAGGAGGAGTTCCGCGAGATCCTCACCGGTGGCGGCCGAGATCTCCTCGGTGAGGGCCCAGGAGGCGGTCTCCCGCCAGGGTTCGCCCATCCCCTGCTTCTGCGTCCCCTGCCCGGGGAACACGAGGGCGACCGGTACTCGATTCATGGGCTCGCCTTCCACACGACGGTCTTCGGTGAGGCCGGGTGACCTCTGCCGTGCCCCGGCCCCGTACGCCGACGGCGGTCACGAAGAGGGGACCGGCCGTCGGGTACGGAGCCTTGCTGCCGTTCGGGCCCCGTACCGTGCCCCATGGAACTGGCCCGGGTGAGCGGCGGCAACGCGCCTTTCAGGAAGATGCCAGCCTGCCCCGGCCGGGCCGCCGCGCCCGTGGCATGCGGCGGCCACGGCCCGGTCCGGGGCGTCCGCGAATGGACGACGACGTTGTCAGGCGCCGCCCCCGCGGGGCGTGCCGGGTCTGTTCGCCGGGGGCAGCAGCCCCAGTTCGGCGGCGCGCACACCGGCCTGGAACCGGGAGGTGGCGCCGAGCAGCGCCATGATGTCCGCCACGTGCCTGCGGTAGGTGCGCACGGAGATGCCCTGTTCGCGGGCGGCGACCTCGTCGGTGACACTGGCCTGCAGCGCGCCCAGGATGCGCCGGGCCAGCGCCGCGCGCTGCCGGTCGCCGAAGACGAGCCGTTCCCCGGCGGGGACGGCCTGCGCCCACACGTTGTCGAAGAGGGTGACGAGCGTGTGCAGGACCTCCGGCACCCGGATCAGCGAGGCCCGCCGGCCCACCGCCGAATGGGCCACGACCAGGGCGGCGCGGGAGTCGGCGATGAGCGCCTGGAGCGGCGGGATCCGCGCGACGCGGATGGCGACCGGCCGCTGCCGGCCGAGCTGTTCGCGCACATAGTCCTCGTCGACCAGCTCGGGGCTGGACAGCAGCCGTACCGTCACTCCCTCACCGGCGCCGTAGATGAGGTCGCGCTCGGTGCGCCCGCTCTGTTCGTCGGAGCCGCGCCGGCGGGCGTGCACGATGTCGATGCTGCGGCGGGCGCCGCTGATCAGTTCCTCCGCTCGGTCGAGAACGGTCTCGTAGTCCTGGGGCAGGATGGTGATCAGCCGCTCCTGACGGCTGCGCGACCGGTGCAGGGCCACGGTCGTCTCGATCAGTTCCTGGACTTCGAGCAGGGAGCGTTCTAACTCGTCGTCTTCCCTGTGGGGCACGTCGTCTTCCACCCTCTTCCGGTGACTCGGCTCCGCCCGGCCGAGTTGGCCCTGTCCCGCCGGGCACGTGTGCGGCGCGGCCCGCGCTACTCCGACAGCAGTCCGTACTCGACGGCCTTGACCCCGGCCTGGAACCGGGAGCTGGCGTCCAGTTCCCGCATGATCTCGGCGACGTATCGCCGGTAGGTGCGCAGGGAGACGTTCAGTTCACGCGCGGCCGTCTCGTCGGTGTGGCCGTCGCGCAGCCACTGGAGGACCTTGCGGACGATCTCGGTGCGCAGCCGCGGGCTCAGCTGGAGGTGGTCGGCCAGTCGGCGCCCGCGCGACCAGGCGCTGGCGAAGAAGAGTTCGAGGGCGCGGACGGTGGCCGCGTCGTGCACGACGAGGTCGGGTCCCGCGCCGCTCTCCACGGAGCGCATGAGCGCGGAGGCGCCGTCGACGACAACAATGGCGCGCAGTTCGCTGCGCGCCACCCGTACCACGCAGGGGCCGCCACCGGCGAGCGGCGCCAGTGCGGCGCCGGCCACTTCGGCGGTGCACAGCACCCGTACGGTCACATGCGCGGGGGCGTCGGCGAGCAGACGGACGACGACGTCGGTGAACTCGCCGACCTCGGTCAGCAGCGCGCACACCGTGTGCCGGGCCGGCGCGATGAGCTCCCGGAGGACCTCTTCGGTCGGGGCGCCGTCCGTACGGGCCACCGGGGTCGGTTCCTCCAGCCGCTGCCGGTGGATGGAGACGGTGCTCTGGATCAGCGCACCGGCCTGGAGCAGCGCCCGTTCGACATGGGCCGCGTGGTCCGGCGCCGGTTCCGGCCCGCCCACGGTTGCCCGTTCAGATAACACTTCCGACATAGACGTCCCCCACGCCCGTGAAGTCCCGGCCGGTTCGGTGACGTCAGGAGTCGGTCGTCGCGAGCACGCCCAACTCGCCTTCTTCTCTACCCGGCGGGCGGAACCTCTTCCAAAATTCAGTTCGACCAGAAGAAGATCATTAGCGTGGCGACACTAGTTCAGGCTTTTCTGAAAGTCAACGCGCGTTTCGCTGTTGACAAACAGTCCCATTATTCTCAGCTTAAGGCCGACATCCGACAGGAATGCGAACAACTGCCGCACGCATTGTCAGCAAACTGCCGCACATCCGGAAACGGAACTTCAATTTCCTGCTCTCGCGACCAAGCGCGCCCCCTCCGTGACGCACCGTGAACTCCCTGACCGCTAGCGGCCATCCGTCTTACTCTGTGAGCAGAATCCCGCCTACGGTCACCCCCTGAACACGGCACGCACAGGGCGACTCACGCCGCGTCCATCCGTCGTCACCCTGCGGCATGCCGTAATACACCTCGCTCCGCGCGCCCCGGGCGCCGCGGAATTCCGGTATCCGATCCTCGAAAACTGATTACGCCTTCACATTCCGAGTCGGGACTTCCACCGGTCGCGGCGCGTCGGGAACTCACCTTCTCGACGCACCGCCCGGCGCCCGGCGCACCACCAGGCCAGGGAGACCACGTGAACACCACGCACCGGCGGACCGTCGCCGACCTGTTGCTGCACGCGGCCCGGCACGCCGACCGGGGCGTCCGGCACTGCCACGGCGGAGCGGCGGCGGAACACGAGGACCAGAGCTACGCCGAACTGCGCGACGACGCGCTGCGCGTGCTGGCCGGACTGCGCCGGCGCGGACTGCGCCCCGAGGACAAGGTGATGCTGCTCCTGCGGCGCCCCCGGGACTTCCTCACCGCCTTCTGGGCGGCGGTGCTCGGCGGCTTCGTGCCCTGCCCGATGGCCCCGGCCGCCGGTGACCCCGAACGGTGGGCCGCCCACCTGCGCCACGCGCACACCCTGCTGGACGGACCGCTGCTCGTCACCGACTCCGACGGGGAGGCCGGCCTGCCGCCGCTGGACGGACTCCCCGTCAGCACGCTGCGCGATCTGTGGGATGCCGAGCCGGCCGAGCCGTACACCGGCGCCGCACCGGAGGACACCGCGGTCCTGGTGCTCACCTCGGGGTCCACCGGCAACGCCAAGGCGGTGGTGCTCACCCACGCCAACCTGCTGGCCTCCATGGCCGCCAAGAACGGCCATCACCGGCTCACCCCCGCGGACACCAGTCTCAACTGGGTCTCCTTCGACCACGTGGCCGCCCTGCTGGAGGGCCATCTGCTGCCCCTGTCCACGGCGAGCCGGCAGGTGCACGTCGAACCCGATGTCGTCCTGGACCAGCCCCTGGAGTTCCTGAGGCTGATATCCCGGCACGGTGTGACGGTGACCTTCACCCCCAACTTCCTGCTGGGCGCGATCCTCGCCGCGGCCGGCCGCGAGCGCGCCGAGGAATCGGCCCCCGCCGGGGAACGGCTCGACCTCGGCCGCCTGCGGCACATCGTCAGCGGCGGCGAGGCCGTCGTGTGCGCCACCGGTGAGGCCTTCCTCGACCGGTTCGCGGCCGACGGCCTCGCCCGCGACGCGCTGTGGCCGGCCTTCGGGATGACCGAGACCTGCGCCGGCAGCGTCTACTCCGCCGGCGCCTTCCCCGACGCCGACCACGGCCAGGAGTTCGCGAGCCTCGGCACCCCCGTCGAGCACCTGCGCATCCGGGTCGTGGACGACGAGGACCGGCCGCTGCCCGAAGGCGAGGTGGGCGAGCTGCAGCTCTCCGGTCCGATGATCACGCCCGGCTACTACAACAACCCCGGGGCGACGGCGGCCGCCTTCACCACCGACGGCTGGTTCCGCAGCGGCGACCTCGGCCGGATCGACCGGGGCCGGCTCACCCTGGTGGGCCGCAGCAAGGACAGCGTCATCGTCAACGGCGTCAACTACTTCAGCCACGAACTGGAGACCGTCCTGGAGCAACTGCCCGGGGTGGCCGCCTCGTACGTGGCCGTCTTCCCCACCCGCAGACCCGGGGACGACACCGAACGCCTGGTGGTCGCCTTCCACCCCGAGACCCCCGACGGCGACGAGGCGGCGCTGCACCAGGTGCTCACGGCGATCCGCAGCACGGTGGTGCTGCACTGGGGCTTCCGCCCCTCCCTGATCCTGCCGCTGAACCGCGAGGCGTTCCCCAAGACCAGCCTCGGCAAGACCCAGCGCGCGCTGATGCGCCGCCGGCTGGAGTCCGGCGCGTACGACCGCCCCGTGCGGGCCGTACGGGAGCTGGCCACCCGCATGCTCGGCGGTCACACTCCCCCGGCCGGTCCGACCGAGCGCGCGCTGGCCGGCGTCTTCGCCGAGATCCTCGGCCTGGAGCCGGAGGCCGTCGGCGCCGAGGCCAACTTCTTCGACCTGGGCGGTACGTCGCTCGACATCCTGCGGCTGCGCAGCCGGGTCGCCCAGTGCCTGGACGCCGCGGAGCTGGAGGTGATCACCGTGCTGCGGGCGCCCACCGTCCGCGCGCTCGCCCGGCACCTGGACCGTCCCCGCGCGAGCGGTGCGCCCGTCTACGACCCCGTGGTGCCGATGCAGACCGGCGGCACCAGGACACCGCTGTTCTGCGTGCATCCCGGGGTGGGCGAAGTGCTCGTCTTCGTCAACCTGGCGCAGTACTTCGTCGGCGACCGGCCGTTCTACGCGCTGCGGGCCCGCGGCTTCGAGGACAGCGAGAAGCCCTTCGCCACCTTCGAGCAGATGGTGGACTGCTATGTCGAGGCCATCCGCGCCCGCCAGCCGCACGGGCCCTACGCGGTGGCCGGGTACTCCTTCGGCGCCGCCGTGGCCTTCGAGATCGCGAAGGAGCTGGGCGCGCGGGGCGAACGCGTCGACTTCGTCGGCAGCTTCAACCTGCCGCCGCACATCAAGTACCGCATGGAACAACTGGACTTCACCGAGACGGCGGTCAACCTGGCGCTCTTCCTCGGCCTCGTCGACCGCGGGCAGGCACGCGAACTGCCGGACCGGCTGCGCGAACTGCCCGCCGAGGAGCAGATCGAGCGCCTGGTGCGCCTCTTCCCGGCCGACCGGCTCGCCGAACTCGACCTGGACGCCGAACGGTTCGGCAACTGGGCGGCACTCGCCGACGCCCTGACCGATCTGGGCCGCACCTACCGGCCCACCGGCACGGTGCCCTCCATGACCGTCTTCCACGCCACGCCGCTGCACGGCACCAGGCAGGAGTGGCTGGACGGCGAACTGCGCCGCTGGGACGAGCACACCACCGGACCCAACCGCTACATCGAGGTGCCCGGCGAGCACTACACGCTGATGGGCCCACGGCACGTCGCGGCCTTCCAGGCCGCCCTGCGGGAAGAACTGGACCGCGCGATGGCGGACGCCGACGCGGCGCGCCGCACCCACTGACCACGGCCGCACACCCGCGGCCGGCGGCATCCACATCCATGGGGGAACACGCAGACATGCTGAAAGGCAAGAAGATCCTGGTCACCGGCGCCACCGGCCAAGTGGCCCGGCCCGTGGCCGAGGCACTCGCCGAGCACAACGAGGTGTGGTGCCTGGGGCGGTTCGGGGCCCCGGGCGTGCGGGAGGAACTGGAACGCGGTTCCCTCACCACCCGCCGCTGGGACATGGCCGACCACTCCGCCGAGGCGCTGCGGGAGGTGCCCAGGGACTTCACCCACGTGCTGCACTCGGCGGTGGACCGCGGCGAGGACGGCGACTGCGACGCCGCCGCCGAGATCAACGCGGTGGCGACCGGCCGGCTGATGGACCACTGCCGCGCGGCCGAGTCGTTCCTGTACGTCTCGACCGGCGCCCTGTACGCGCGCCAGTCCCTGGACCACGCCTACACGGAGACCGACCCCGTCGACGCGGTCGCGGACTGGCTGCCCGCCTACCCGGTCGGCAAGCTCGCCACCGAGGGCGCGGTCCGCGCCTTCGCCCGGGTGCTCGGCCTGCCCACCACGATCGCCCGGCTCAACATCGCCTACGGCCCCGGCGGTTACGGCGGAGTGCCGATGCTGTACTTCCGGCGCATGCTGGCCGGCGAGGAGATCCCGGTCCCCCTGACCGGACAGAACTGGTTCTCCCCGCTGCACACCGACGACCTGGTGGCCCAGGTGCCCGCGCTGTGGGCGGCGGCCGGGGTCCCGGCGCGGATCGTCAACTGGGGCGGCGACGAGGCGGTCGGGGTCACCGACTGTGTGCGCTACCTCTCGGAGCTGACCGGCGTCCCGGCGAAGCTGACGCCGAGCGCCGTCACCCGGGAGACGTACCGGTTCGACCCCACCCTGCGCCGGGCGCTGACCGGCCCCTGCGCCGTCTCCTGGCGCGACGGGATCCGTGACACCCTCCGTGCCCACTTCCCCCAGCACCTGCGTTCGGCCCGAGTCTGAGGAGCACCCACGCCCATGAACCACGCCCCGCTCCCCGCGACGCCCCGGACCGCCGACGGGGCCACGCAGGCGCACCGGTCCGGCGCGTCGCCCAACGCCGAGCTGATCCGCTCCGCCTACCGCGCCTTCCACGACCGCGATCTGGCGGCCCTGCTCGGCACCCTCGCGCCCGATGTGCGCTGGGTGCACCCCGACAGCCTGTCCGACTACGGCCTCGGCGGCGTCAAGCACGGTCACGCCGGTGTCCGGGAGTTCCTCGCCCGGGTGCCGAGTGTGCTCGGCGGCATGCGGCTGGATCCGCACGAGTTCGTGGAGTGCGGTGACCGCGTCGTCGTGTTCGGCGAACGTGATGTGACCTCGCTGAGCGGCCGTACCGAGCGGCTGAGGTTCGTCCACTCCTGGACCCTGCGCGACGGCCGGGTGGCCGTCATGGAGGACGTCTTCGACACCGCCCCGCTGCGCGAACTGATCGAGGGCTGACGCGTGCGGTGCGCCGGGCGGGGCGGTCCCCGTGCGGCGCGCCGGCACGTCCAGGTGCGGGCGGCCACGCCCGCCCCACCCGGAAGAAACGATTCAGCACTCCAGCTGTACGCCGTGGACGCTTCCGTCTCCACCGTCCGGCTCCCCCCGCGCCCCGTCGGCGTACCGGCCGGGCAGCCCGTCCACCGCGGTGCGCACCGCGGCCATGACGGCCGCCACGGCGGGCCGCTTCAGCGTCCCCTGCCGCACCACCAGGGACAGATGCCGCCGCAGCCGCAGCCCGTCCAACGCGATCCGGCACACCGGGTAACCGGGCCGCTCGGGCACCAGGTCCGGCATGAGGGAGACCCCCCAGCCGCACGAGACCAGTCCGAGCACGGCCTGGGCGTCACCCGCGCGCGCCACCACATCCGGGACGAACCCGGCCGCGGCGCACGCGTGCAGCACCACATCGCGCAGTCCCGAGCCGTCGGCGAGGATCCACGGGCGGTCGGCGAAGTCGGCGAGGACCGGCGGCCGTTCACCCCGCCCGCCGTCCGGTCCCTCGTCCCGCCCGTCGCCCACGGCGGTCACCAGCCGCACCCGGTCGACGGCCAGCGGCTCCTCGTGCAGCCCCGGAACGGCCGGCTCGGGCACCTGGTCGTAGCGCACCGCCAGCACCAGGTCGACCTGCCCGAGCCGGACGGCCGTGCGCGCCCGGCCCGAGGGCAGCCCCTGCAAGGTGATCCGCAGATCCGGATGCTCCCGGCGCACCCGGGTGAGCACGGGAACCATGAGAGCCGGACCCTCGTGGAACGGCACACCGACCCGCAGTTCCCCGCTCACCCGGCCGCCGATCGCCAGCAGTTCGGTCTCCGCCGCCTCCAGATCGGCCAGGACGCGCTCGGTGTGCCCGGCCAGCAGCCGCCCGGCCACCGTGAGGCAGGCGCGTCGGCTGCCCCGGTCGAGCAGCTCCGTCCCGGTCTCGGCCTCCAGCGCGGACAACTGCTGGGAGACCGCCGAGCGCGTGTAGTTCAGGGCCTCGGCCGCCGCCGCGATCGATCCCCGCGCCCCGACCTCGCGCAGCAGCACGAGCTTCCGGACATCAAGCACGGCCGTCACCGTCACTTCCGCTAACGTCGAACGTCGTCAAATGCCACTCCTGATCCAAGGACACCGGGTGGAGTCCACCGATTTAATGGCGTAACTGCACACATTCCGCACGGTATTGAGGAGTCCTACCGGCATGCCCACTCTTCTCCATCTCGACTGCAGTCCGCGCCCCGAGTCGGTCTCCGCACAGATCACGGCGGAGTTCGCCGCCGCATGGCGCACGGCGCACCCCGAGGGCAGACATGTCCACAGAAGCCTGGCCAGAGACCCGGTGCCGCACGTGGACGCGGCCCACGTGGAGACGGTGAGCCGGCTGGAGGCCGCGGGCACCCGTGATCTGGACGAGGCGCGCCGTGCGTTCCGCACCCTGAAGGAGCGCCGGTCGTGGCGGGTGAGCTGGAAGCTGATCGACGCCCTGCTCGCCGCCGACGTCCTGCTGATCGGACTGCCGCTCTACCACTTCACCGTCCCTTCCGTCTTCAAGGCCTGGCTGGACCGGGTGGCCATACCGCCGCTGCTGGTCGACCCCGAGACCGGCGTCGGCCCGCTGTCGGGCCGGCGGACCGTGGTGGCCACGGCGCGCGGCGCGACCTCCAACCACTGCGCCGAGGAGAGCGAGGACGACTTCCAGGAGCGCTACGTCCGCACCGCGCTCGGTGCCCTGGGGCTCGCCGACGACCTGGTCCTGCTGCACGCGGACATGACCAAGGCGGGTCATGTCCCCTGGCTCGCGCCGTTCCAGCCCACCGCCCGGTCCTCATTGGCTCGTGCCGTGGAGGCGGCACGCACGGCGGCGCGCCGGTAATCCCGGACGCACTGCCCGTCGGTGGCTCCGCCCTCACTCCGTGCGCGAGGCCACCACGTCGCACAGCCCGTCCAGCGCCCGACGGGCGGGCCCCGGCGGCAGCGGGGCCAGCGCCCCGCGGGCCGCGGCGAGCCGCCCGTCCATGAGCGCCCTGGCCCGGTCCAGGGCGTCGGAGCGCCGCAGCAGGCCCAGCGCCCGGTCGCGCTGCGCGCCGCTCAGCCCGGCCGGCCCGGACAGCAGGGCCAGCAGCTCCGCGTCCTGCGGACGGCCCGCGTCGAGCACCAGCACGACCGGCAGACCGGCCACACCTACGGCCAGGTCCTTGCCCTGTTCCTTGCCCGACTGCCAGGCCGACGCGGTGACGTCGAGCAGGTCGTCGGAGATCTGGAAAGCGGTCCCGAGGTGTTCGCCGTAGTGCGCGAGCGCCTCGTCCACCTCCTGCGGGGCGCCCGACTGCACGGCACCGAGCCTCAGCGCGAAGGAGAACAGGGAGGCCGACTTGTCCGCGACCACGTCGAAGTAGTGGCGCAGCCGCTCCCGGTCACCGTCCGGGCCGACCAGCTCGCGCAGTTGTCCGCGAACGAGGCGTTCGGAGGCCTGCGCCTGCAACGGCACGGCCGCGGGGGTCAGACCCGCCGCCAGCTGGGCGGCCTTGGCCAGCAGCCAGTTGCCGGACCGGACCGCGACCGCGTTGCCCCAGCCGGCGTTGACGCTCGTGACGCCGTGCCGGATGAGTGCCTTGTCCATGACATCGTCGTGATGGAGCGAGGCGGTGTGGATCAGCTCGGAGACAACGGCCGCCTCGACGACGCCCGCGGCCCGGGGATCGCCGAACTCGGCACCGAGCAGGGTGAGCAGCGGACGCAGACGCTTGCCACCGGCCCGCACCAGGTGCCCGGCGACATCGGCGAGGAACGGCACGGACGTCTCGCCCACACAGGCGAGCAGCCGTGCCTCGACCTGGTCGAGGGAGCGGAGCATACGGCGCTCAAGGGCCTTCTCCCGCACGGTGAGCCGGGCGACGACGGACCGTCCTCGCCCTCTTGCGGTGAGCGCGGACATCTGCTTCTCCTCTGGTCACGGCCGTGAAGCCGGAAGGTTCCCGTCGGAGCGTAAGAAGCCCGCGCGGTGCGGGAGCAGTGGCTCTGTCAGCAACCGGACACAGCAACCGCACGCAGGCGCCTGGTCACGAACCACGGCGGACGACGTGACACCAACCTGCCACGGGTGTGGGCACACCTCGCCCCCGACGCAGGCCCCTTCGACCGACCCGCACCCCCACAGCCCCGCCCCCGGTGCGCAAACACCGGACCGAAGGTCAGGCACCCTTGAAGACCGGCTCCAAAGCCGCCACCGCACTCCACGTGATGCGTCACCGCAACCACGTCGCAATGACGCGCGCCGACAAGACCGCAGGCCACCACATGTTTCCGGCTGTCCTGGCCGACCCGGCGGATGCCGAGCCTTGTACCGCAGCCGTCGGTGGCGCCGGCACCGCAGGGACGCCGGAAGGATGGGGCACCCCGTTCTGACTGACGCCGCTAGGGCCTGTCTTCAAACTCCCGTCGTCGCCCGGAGGGCGGCCCCGCGACGTCAGGTGCGTGCTCTCGGCGTGCCGGACGAAGGTCCTCGTAGCGGAGCTACTTGGACCTTTGGCCGGTGCGGCGAGAGTGCGTGCATGGCGGC
>NZ_JBVKBN010000009.1:0-280103 GCF_055657065.1 Streptomyces sp. NPDC110618
TGGTGCTCGCCATGGAGCACGGGGTGCTGCCGCGCACCCTGCACGTGGACGAACTGTCCTCCCGCGTCGACTGGTCGGCCGGGGCTGTGGAGGTGCTGTCGCAACCGCAGGACTGGCCGGACTCCGGACATGTGCGCCGCGCGGCCGTGTCGGCGTTCGGTGTCTCCGGAACGAACGCCCACGTCATCCTGGAACAGCCCCTCGCAGATGAGCCGCCCATGGTTGGCGAAGCGGAGCCGGCGCTGGTGCCCTGGGTGGTGTCCGGGCGCAGCCGGGACGCGCTACGGGCGCAGGCCGGGCGGCTGGCCGAGTTCGTCGACCGGGCCGGTGAAGTGTCGCCGGTCGAGGTGGGGGCGGCGCTGGTGCGGTCGCGCTCGCTCTTCGAGCACCGTGCCGTGGTCTGGGGTGCCGAACGGCAGGACCTGGTGAACGCCCTGCGGTCCGTCGCTGCGGGGGAGGCGCCCGGCATCGGGGTGATCGGCTCGGTGGGGGAGAGCGGTCGTACGGCCTTCCTGTTCGCGGGACAGGGCTCTCAACGACTGGGCATGGGGCGGGAGTTGTACGACCAGTATCCCGCCTTCGCGGACGCCTTCGACGCCGTATGCGCGCACCTGGACACCGAACTGCCCCGCTCTCTGCGGGAGGTGGTCTTCGGCGAGGACCAAGAGGTACTGAACCGCACCGAGTACGCGCAGCCTGCTCTCTTCGCCCTTGAAGTGGCTCTGTTCCGGTTGCTGGAGTCGTGGGGTGTGCGGCCGGACGTGCTGGCCGGTCATTCGATCGGTGAGATCGCGGCGGCGCATGTGGCCGGGGTGTGGTCGCTGGCGGACGCGTGCAAGCTGGTGGCCGCGCGGGGCCGACTGATGCAGGCGCTCCCCGAGGGGGGCGCGATGGTGGCGGTGCAGGCCTCGGAGGACGAGGTGTTGCCGCTGCTCACAGGCGAGGTGGGCATCGCCGCTGTCAACGGCCCGCAGTCCGTGGTGATTTCAGGCACCGCGAACAAGGTCGAGGAGATCGCGGGACGCTTCCGCGCCGAGGGCCGTAAGGTCACCCCCCTCCGCGTCAGCCACGCCTTCCACTCACCGCTGATGGACCCGATGCTCGCGGAGTTCCGCGAGGTCGCCGCGAGCCTGTCCTACGGCCGCCCGAAGCTCCCCCTCGTCTCCACGGTCACCGGACTCGCCTCCACCGACGAGGAGTTGACCTCCCCCGAGTACTGGGTCGACCACGTCCGCCGCACCGTCCGCTACGCCGACGCCGTACGCACCCTCGCCGACGAACACGCCACCGCCCGCTTCCTGGAACTCGGCCCCGACGGCACCCTGAGTGCGCTCGGGCAGGACTCCGCGGTCGGCAAGCTGTTCGCCCCGGTGCTGCGCAAGGACCGCCCGGAGGCGGAGTCGGTCGTGGCGGCCGTTGCCGCCGCGTTCACCCTTGGCGCCGAGGCCGACTGGTCCGCCCTCTTCCCGGCCGCCGTCGCGCCGGTGGACCTGCCGACGTACGCCTTCCAGCACGAGACGTACTGGCCGGCCCCCGCGCGTCCGGAGCAGGTCGCCACCGGTGCGGGCGGGACCGACGCCCGTTTCTGGGAGGCGGTCGAGCGCGAGGATCTGGAGTCGCTGGCCGGGGAGTTGGATCTGGAGGCCGAGGTGGTGGGCGCCGTCCTGCCCGCCCTGACCTCGTGGCACCGCCGGAGCCGGGAACAGGCCGACCTGGACGCCCTGCGCTACCGCGTCGGCTGGCACCCCCTCACCGGCGTCCCCACCACCGCCGCTCTCTCCGGACGCTGGCTGGTGATCGAGCCCACCGAGGACGCCTGGGCGCGCTCGGTGACGGACGCGCTCACCGCGCACGGCGCCGAGGTGGAGCGCCTGCCCTACGAGAACGGCACCGGCCGAAGTGACCTCGCGGCGCTTCTCTCCGCCGCCGGGCCCGTCGCGGGCGTGGTGTCGCTGCTGGCCATCGCCGATGGCACGTGCGACGGCGCCCCTGTGGCCGTGCACGCGACTCTCACCCTCGTTCAGGCTCTCGGCGATGCGGGGGTGACGGCGCCGCTGTGGGCCGTCACGCGGGGCGGGGTGTCGGTCAGCCGGTCCGACGGCGCGCCCGATCCCGTACAGGCCGCCGTGTGGGGGCTCGGTCGGGTCGCCGCACTGGAGATCCCCGGGCGTTGGGGCGGCCTCATCGACCTCCCCGCGTCCGTCGACAGCCGCACCACCGGCCGTCTCGCCGCCGTGCTGGCCGGGATCGGGGACGACGACCAGCTCGCGGTCCGGGCGTCCGGCGTCTTCGGCCGTCGCCTCGAACGCGCCACCTCCACCAACGACACCGGGTCCTGGCGGCCGCGGGGGTCGGTGTTGGTGACGGGTGGGACGGGTGCGTTGGGTGCCCGTGTGGCCCGGTGGGCGGCGGGCAACGGTGCTGAGCATGTGCTGCTGGTCAGTCGTCGTGGTGCCGGGGCGCCGGGTGCGGTCGAGTTGCGGGACGAACTCACTGCGGCTGGTGCCCGGGTGACGATCGTGGCTTGTGATGTGGCGGATCGTGCGGCGGTGGAGGGGCTGCTGGCGGAGTATCCGGTGGATGCGGTGGTGCACGCCGCCGGCACGGTCGTGAACACGTCCCTGGATGCCGTCTCGGCCGACGAACTGGCCCAGGTGTGGGCGGGCAAGGTGGCCGGTGCCGTGCACCTGGACGCGGTGCTGGCCGATCGCCCGTTGGACGCGTTCGTCGTCTTCTCGTCCATCGCGGGGGTGTGGGGCAGTGGCGGGCAGGCCGGTTACGCGGCCGCCAACGCCTGTCTGGACGGGCTGGTCGAGGCACGTCGCGCCCGTGGGCTGGCGGGCACCTCCATCGCGTGGGGGCCGTGGGCGGAGGCGGGTATGGCCGCCGATGCCCAGGCGGCGGAGGCGCTGCGCCGCCGTGGCCTGATCGCACTCGACCCCGAGCGCGGAGTCGCCGCCCTGGCGCGGGTGGTGTCCGGCACGGATCCGGTGGTCGTGGTCGCGGACGTGGACTGGGCCCGCTTCACCCCGGCCTACACCAGCGTCCGCCCCAGCGCCCTCCTGACCGGCATCCCGGAAGCCCGGCCCGCACCCGACACCACCCCGGCCGACTCCACGACCGGCACCGGCCTGCGCGAACGGCTCGCCGCGCTGTCCCGTCCCGAAGCCGACCGCGAACTCCTGGACTCGGTACGCGCCGCGGCCTCCGCCGTGCTCGGCCACACCGGTGCCGACGCGGTCGAGGCCACCCGGTCCTTCCGGGACCTCGGCTTCGACTCGCTGACGGCTGTCGAACTGCGCAACCGGCTCTCCGTCGAGTCCGGCCTGACCCTCCCCAGCACGCTCGTCTTCGACCACCCGACCCCGGCCGCGCTCGCCCGGTTCCTGCGCACGGAACTCCTCGGCGACGGGACACAGGACGCCGGACAGAGCCCCGTACCGGTTGCCCCGACCACCGACGACCCGGTCGTCATCGTCGGTATGGCCTGCCGTCTGCCCGGCGGTGTCGCCGGACCGGACGACCTGTGGCGACTGGTCGCCGAGGGCACGGACGCGATCTCCGAGTTCCCGACCGACCGGGGCTGGGACCTGGACGCGCTCTGCGGCACCGGCGACGGCCGCAACGGCCGCAGCCACACCCGCGCCGGTGGATTCCTGGCCGACGCGGCCCAGTTCGACCCCGGATTCTTCGGTATCTCCCCCCGAGAGGCGCTCGCCGTCGACCCACAGCAGCGGTTGCTGCTGGAGGCGTCCTGGGAGGCGCTGGAGTACGCCGCCATCCGTCCCGACGCCCTGCACGGCAGCCGTACCGGAGTGTTCGTGGGCGCGGGCAGCTCCGGATACGGTGCCGGGCTGCGGGAGGTGCCCGAGGGGCTCGACGGACAGTTGCTGACCGGTGTCGCGGGCAGTGTGGTGTCCGGCCGTATCGCCTACACGTTCGGATTCGAGGGGCCGGCCGTCACCGTCGACACCGCCTGTTCCTCGTCCCTCGTGGCGCTGCACCTCGCGGCGCAGTCCCTGCGCTCCGCCGAGTGTGACCTGGCCCTGGTGGGCGGTGTCACGGTGCTCGCGGACCCCGGCGCGTTCGTGGAGTTCAGCGCGCAGGGCGGACTCGCCGCCGACGGCCGGTGCAAGGCGTTCTCCGACGGCGCCGACGGCACCGGCTGGGGCGAGGGCGTGGGTGTCCTGGTCGTGGAGCGGCTGTCGGACGCCCGCCGCAACGGGCACCACGTGCTCGCCGTTGTCGCCGGGTCCGCCGTCAACCAGGACGGCGCCTCCAACGGCCTCACCGCCCCCAACGGCCCCGCCCAGCAGCGCGTCATCCGGCAGGCGCTGGCGTCGGCGGGCCTCACCCCGGCCGACGTGGACGCCGTCGAGGCGCACGGCACGGGCACGGTGCTCGGCGACCCCATCGAGGCGCAGGCGGTCCTCGCCACGTACGGCCAGGACCGCTCCGCCGATCAGCCGCTGTATCTCGGCTCGTTGAAGTCGAACATCGGGCACACCCAGGCCGCCGCCGGTGTCGCCGGGGTCATCAAGACGGTCCTCGCGATGCGGCACGGAGTCCTGCCCCGCACCCTGCACGTGGACGAGCCGTCGTCCCACGTCGACTGGTCGGCCGGGGCCGTCGAACTCCTCACCGACGCCCGGGAATGGCCCGCGCACGAGGACCGCCCGCGCCGCGCCGGAGTCTCCGCGTTCGGCGTGTCCGGCACCAACGCCCACGTCATCCTCGAAGCACCCGCCACGCCCACCGCGCCTGCCGCACCCACCCCGCCCGCCGCCCCCGTGGCGCCCGCGCGGGAGCGGACGACCGACGAACCCGCCCTGCTGCCCTGGCTCGTGTCCGCCCGTACCCGTGCCGCCCTGCGCGCCCAGGCCGAGCGGCTGGCGAACTACCTGGACGAGCGCCCCGGCGCTGCCACCCCCACCGAGATCGCCGCCTCCCTGGTCCGTACCCGCGCGGTGTTCGAGCACCGGGCTGTCGTCCTCGGTACCGACCGCGACGACCTCCTGAACGGCCTGCGCGCCCTCGCCGAGGGCGACCGGAGCGAGGGCACCCTCGTCGGCTCCGCGCTCGCCGACGGCCGTACCGCCTTCCTGTTCGCGGGCCAAGGCTCGCAACGGCTCCGCATGGGACGGGAGTTGTACGACACGTACCCCGTCTTCGCCGACGCCTTCGACGCCGTATGCGCCCACCTGGACGCCGAACTGCCGCGCCCGCTGCGGGACATCGTGTTCGGTGACGACCAAGAGGCCCTCAACCGCACCGAGTTCGCCCAGCCCGCCCTGTTCGCGCTCGAAGTGGCCCTGTTCCGGCTGCTGGAGTCCTGGGGCGTGCGCCCCGACGTACTGCTCGGGCACTCCGTCGGAGAGCTGGCCGCCGCGCATGTCGCCGGGGTGTGGTCCCTGGAGGACGCCTGCCGGCTGGTCGCCGCGCGCGGTCGCCTGATGCAGGCGCTCCCCGAGGGCGGCGCGATGGTGTCGCTGCAGGCCTCCGAGGAGGAGGTGTTGCCGCTGCTCACAGGCGAGGTGGGCATCGCCGCTGTCAACGGGCCGCTGTCCCTTGTGGTCTCCGGCACCGAGGACGCCGTACACGAGATCGCGGAAGCCTTCGAGGCGCGCGGCCGCCGCACCCGGCGCCTGCGCGTCAGCCACGCCTTCCACTCCCCGCTGATGGACCCGGTCCTGGACGACTTCCGGGCCGTCGCCGAGTCGCTGACGTACGCCGCGCCCCGCATCCCCGTCGTCTCCGACGTCACCGGGGAACCCGCCACCGCCGAGGAGCTGACCTCCCCCGACCACTGGGTACGGCACCTGCGCCACTGCGTGCGCTTCGCCGACGGCGTGCGCACGCTGGCCGCGCAGCACGTCACCCGCACCCTGGAACTCGGCCCCGACGCCACCCTCACCACCCTCGCCGCGTCCGGCACCGACCTGGCGGACGCCCTGCACGTGCCCGCGCTGCGCGACGACCGTCCCGAGCCGCGCGCCCTGCTGGAGGCAGCCGCCACGTTGTTCACCCGGGGCGCCGCCGTCGACTGGACGGCCGCCCTGCCCGCCCTCGCCGAAGCGCCGTGCCCGGCGCTGCCCACCTACGCCTTCCAGCGCCGCCGGTACTGGCTGGAGGTGCCCGCCGGCACCGGCGACGCCGCCGCCCTCGGCCTCGACGCCACCGGGCACCCGCTGCTCGCCGCCGCCGTGCGGGTCGCCGACGGCGACGCCGCCGTCCTCACCGGGCGGCTGTCACTGCGCTCCCACCCCTGGCTGGCCGACCACCGGCTCGCCGGGCGGGTCGTCGTGCCCAGCACCGCCTTCCTCGAACTCGCCGTCCACGCGGGCGACCGCGTCGGCTGCGACGAGGTCCGCGACCTCACCCTCCAGGCACCGCTGACCGTGCCCGAGCACGGCACCGTCCGCGTCCAGGTCCGCGTCGGCGAACCCGACTCCCGCGGCACCCGGCCGGTCACGATCCACTCCGCCGACGGCGAAAGCCCGTACGACGACACCGTGTGGACGCTGCACGCCGAAGGACTGCTCGCCCCCGCCGCCGCACGGACGGGCGTGCCGTCGCTCGCCGAGTGGCCGCCGCCCGGCGCGGAAACGGTCGACATCGGGGACCTGTACGAGCGGCTCGCCGCCGGCGACGGCCCCGCGTACGGACCGGCGTTCCGCGCGCTGAAGACCGTACGGAGGCACGGCGACGACGTGTACGCCGAGGTCGCCCTGCCCGACGGCGAGCGTGACGCGGCCCGCCGCTACGCCCTGCACCCGGCGCTCCTCGACGCGGCACTGCAGCCCCTCGGGCTCGGCCTGCCCGCCGGACTCGACGAGCACCTGCTGCTGTTCGCCGTCCAGGGGGCCGTCCTGCATGCCGAGGGCGCCGCGGTCCTGCGCGTCCGTCTCGCCCGTACCGGCGACAACGCCCTGACCCTGCTCGCCGCCGACACCACGGGCGCACCCGTCCTCACCGTCGACTCCCTGCGGCTGCGGCCCGCGGTCACCGAAGAGACGCGTGCGGACTGCGCCGCGGTCACCGCCGAGATCCGTACGGACTCCGCCGAGACCCGCCCGCGCCCCCGCCGCCGCCGCCTCGCCGACGACTCGGCCGCCGTGGGCGAGAGCACCGCTCTCGTCGACCGGCTCGACGGCCGCTCCCCGGCCGAACGGCAGCGCGTCCTACTGGACCTGGTCCGCCGCACCACCGCCGCCGTCCTCAACTACGCCGACCTCGACGAGGTCGAGCCCGACCGCGTCTTCAAGGACCTCGGGTTCGCCTCCATCACCGCCGTCGAACTGCGCAACCGGCTCAGCGCCGACCTCGGCGTCCTGCTGCCCGCGACCCTGGTCTTCGACCACCCGACCCCGCTCGCGCTCGCCGCGCACCTCGACGACGAACTCTTCGGCACCGCGACCCGGGCGGCAGCGCCGGTCGCCGCCCGCGCCCGCCTCGACGACGACCCGATCGTGCTGGTCGGCATGGCCTGCCGCTACCCGGGCGGAGTCTCCAGCCCCGAGGAGCTGTGGGAGCTGGTGGTCAACCGCGGTGACGGCATCTCGCCGTTCCCCGCCGACCGGGGCTGGGACCTGGCGAAGCTGTACCACCCGGACCCCGACCAGCCCGGCACCTGCTACGCCCGCGAGGGCGGCTTCCTGCACAACGCCTCCCACTTCGACCCCGGCTTCTTCGGCATCTCCCCGCGAGAGGCCCTCGCCATGGACCCCCAGCAGCGCCTGCTGCTGGAGACCTCCTGGGAGGCCCTGGAGCGCGCCGGCATCGACCCCGCGTCCCGGCGCGGCAGCCTCACCGGTGTCTTCGCCGGCGTCACCTACCAGGACTACGTGAACATCCTCGGCGCCGCCAAGGACGACTTCGAGGGCTACATCGGCACCGGCAACTCGCCGAGCGTCCTGTCCGGCCGTATCGCCTACGCGCTCGGCCTGGAGGGTCCCGCGCTCACCGTCGACACCGCCTGTTCCTCGTCCCTGGTCGCCCTGCACCTGGCCGTGCAGTCGCTGCGGCAGGGGGAGTGCGAGATGGCGCTCGCCGGCGGTGTCACCGTGATGTCGACTCCGGGCTCGCTCATCGAGTTCAGCCGCCAGCGCGCGCTCGCCGAGGACGGCCGCTGCAAGCCGTTCTCCGCCGAGGCCGACGGCGCCAGCTGGGCCGAGGGCGTCGGCATGGTCGTCCTCGAACGGCTCTCCGACGCCCGCCGCAACGGCCACCCGGTGCTCGCCGTCGTCCAGGGCAGCGCCCTCAACCAGGACGGCGCCTCCAACGGCCTGACCGCCCCCAACGGCCCCTCCCAGCAGCGGGTCATCCGCGCCGCGCTGGAGGACGGCGGCCTCACCCCGGCCGACGTGGACGCCGTGGAGGCGCACGGTACCGGGACGACGCTCGGCGACCCGATCGAGGCGCAGGCCCTGATCGCCGTGTACGGACAGGACCGCCCCGCCGAACAGCCCCTGTGGCTCGGCTCGCTCAAGTCCAACATCGGCCACTCCCAGGCGGCGGCCGGTGTCGGCGGCGTCATCAAGACGGTGATGGCGCTGCGCCACGGCGTCCTGCCCGCCAGCCTGTACGCCGACACGCCCACGGAGGAGGTCGACTGGTCCGCGGGCACGGTACGGCTCCTCGCCGACGCCGTGCCGTGGCCCGAGACCGGCCGCCCGCGCCGGGCCGGCGTCTCCTCGTTCGGCATGAGCGGCACCAACGCCCACGTCATCCTCCAACAGGCCCCCGACACACCCGCCGAGGCCCCCGAGGGCGACGCCGAGGCGCTGCCGCTCGTCCCCGCCCCGCTGTCCGCCCGTACCGCCGACGGACTGCGCGCCCAGGCCGGACGGCTCCTCGCCCACCTGCGCGCCCACCCCGGCACCGCCCTCACCGACCTCGGCCTGTCCCTCGCCACCACGCGCACCGCCTTCGAGCACCGGGCCGTCGTCCTCGCCGCCGACCCCGGCGCATTGGAGCGCGGACTGCGCGACCTCGCCGAGGACCGCATGGTCAGCGACGTCGTACGCGGCACCGACCGGCGTGGCACCGGACCCGTCCTCGTCTTCCCCGGCCAGGGCGCCCAGTGGCCCGGCATGGGCCGTGAACTCCTCGACACCGCACCGGAGTTCGCGCGCCGCATCGCCGAGTGCGAGCAGGCACTCGCACCCTGGGTGGACTGGTCGCTGACCGCCGCCCTGCGCGGTGGACCCGACGCGCCCGACCTGGACCGGGTGGACGTCGTCCAGCCCGTGCTGTGGGCCGTCATGGTCTCCCTCGCCCACCTGTGGCGCAGTCACGGCGTCGAACCGGCCGCCGTCGTCGGCCACAGCCAGGGCGAGATCGCCGCGGCCGTCGTCGCCGGGGCCCTCACCCTGGAGGACGGCGCGCGGGTCGCCGCGCTGCGCAGCAAGGCCATCACCGCCATCGCGGGCGACGGCGGCATGATGTCCGTACCGCTGCCCGCCGAACAGGTCCGCCCGCGCCTGGAGCGCTGGGACGGCCGCCTCGCCGTCGCCGCCGTCAACGGGCCCGGCTCGGTCGTCGTCTCCGGCCACGCCGACGCCCTGGAGGAGCTCTTCGCGGAACTCACCGCCGAAGGCGTCCAGGCCCGCATGGTCGCCGTCGACTACGGCAGCCACTCCGCGCACGTCGAACCCCTGCGCGGCCCCGTCCTCGACGCGCTCGCCGGGCTCGAACCCCGCCCCGCCGCCCTCCCCTTCCGGTCCTCCGTCACCGGCGACTGGCTCGACGACGGCACCCCGCTCGACGCCGCCTACTGGTACACCAACCTGCGCGACACCGTCCGCTTCGAGGACGCCGTACGCGGCCTGCTCGCCGCCGGGCACCGCGCGTTCATCGAGGTCTCCCCGCACCCCGTCGTCGCGTTCGGGCTGCGCGAGACCATCGAGGACACCGCCACCGACGCCGTCGTCCTCGGCACGCTCCGCCGCGACCAGGGCGGCCGGGACCGCTTCCTGACCTCCCTCGCCGAGGCCCACGCCCACGGCGTCACCGTCGACTGGCAGCGCGTCTTCGCCGGCACCGGCGCCCGCCGCGTCGACCTGCCGACGTACGCCTTCCAGCGCCTGCGGTTCTGGCCCGAACTCCGCGACGACGTCGATGCGGCAGCCCCGGCCGAGGTCTCCGACGCCGTGGAGAGCGCCTTCTGGCGGACCGTGGAGGAAGAAGACCTCCACACCCTCACCGCCACCCTCGACCTCGGCGGCGACACCCCGCTGCGCGAGGTGCTGCCCGCACTGTCCGCCTGGCGGCGCGACAGCCGCGAGCGGTCCACCGTCGACGGCTGGCGCTACACCGTCCACTGGACCCCGCTCACCCAGGACACCGCGGGCGCGCCCCCGTCCGGCACCTGGCTGCTCGCCGTACCGGCCGACGGCCACCCCCTGGCCGACGCCGTCCAACGCGCCCTCACCGACCGGGGTGTGCCCGTACGCGTCGTCACCGTCGACGGCGCCGCGAGCGACTGCGACCGCGCGGCACTCGCCGCCCGCATCACCGAAGCCCTCACGGAGGGAACGACTCTCGTCCCCGACGACCTCGGCGGCGTCCTCTCCCTCCTCGCCCTCGACGAGACCCCGCACCACGACCACCCCTCCGTGCCCGCCGCACTCGCCGGCACGCTCGCCCTCGTCCAGGCGCTCGGCGACCTCGGCATCGCCGCACCCCTGTGGTGCGCCACCCGCGGCGCCGTCGCCGTCACCGCCGCCGAACCCGTCCTCAGCCCCGCCCAGGCACTCGTCTGGGGCCTCGGCCGGGTCGCCGCCCTGGAGCACTCCGACCGCTGGGGCGGCCTGATCGACCTGCCCGCCGACCTCGACCGCCGCTCCGGCGACCGGCTGTGCGCGCTGCTCGCCCGCCCCGACGGCGAGGACCAGACCGCCGTCCGCGCCTCCGGCACCTACGGCCGACGCCTCCACCGCGCCCCGCTCGCCGGAGCCACCCCGCCCGGCGAACCCTGGCGGCCGCGCGGCACCGTCCTCGTCACCGGCGGCACCGGCGCCGTCGGCGGCCACGTCTCCCGCTGGCTCGCCTCCCTCGGTGCCGAGCACCTGCTCCTCACCAGCCGCCGCGGCGCCGACGCGCCCGGCGCGGCCGAACTGCGCGACGAACTCACCGCCCTCGGCGCGGGCCGCGTCACCATCGCCGCCTGCGACGTCACCGACCGGGACGCCCTGCGCGACCTCCTCGACACTCTCCCCGAGGACCAGCCCCTCGACGCCGTCCTGCACGTCGCCGGACACCTCGACGACGGCGTCATCGACGCCCTCGACGCCGGCCGCATGGACCCGGTCCTGCGCACCAAGGCCACCGCGGCCCTCCACCTGCACGAACTGACCAAGGACAAGCCACTGTCGGCCTTCGTCCTGTTCTCCTCCACCTCCGGCACCATCAGCGGCCCCGGCCTCGGCAACTACGCCCCCGGCAACGCCTTCCTCGACGCGCTCGCCGCCCGCCGCCGCGCCGAGGGCCTGCCCGCCACCGCCGTCGCCTGGGGCCACTGGGCCGACGGAGGCATGGGCGAAGGCGCCGTCGGCGAACGCCTGCGCCGCTACGGCGTCTACGACATGCAGCCCGAACTCGCCTGCCAGGCACTCCAGCAGGCCCTCGACCACGACGAGACCTACCTCGCCGTCACCGACATCGGCTGGGACCGCTTCGCCCCCGCCTTCACCGGCTCCCGCCCCAGCGCCCTGCTCCGCGACCTGCCCGACGCCCAGCGCGCCCTCGCCCCGGCGGGCACCGGAGGGCCGGGGCAGGCCCCGGCCGACGCCTTCGGCGCCGACAACGCCGACGGACCCGCGCTGGTACGCCACCTGGCGGGCCTGCGCCCCGACGAACGCGCCGACGCCGTCCTCGACGTCGTACGCGGCTACGTCGCCACCGTCCTCGGCTACCCCGGACCGGAGGCCATCGAGCCGACCCGCGCCTTCAGCGACCTCGGCTTCGACTCACTGAGCGCCGTCGAACTCCGCAACGGCATGAACAAGCTCACCGGACTGCGCCTGCCCGCCACCCTGGTCTTCGACCACCCCAACTGCGCGGACCTCGCCCGGATGCTGCTCGCCGAACTCGGCGACACCACGGCCGAAGAGGACAGCCGCCTTCCCGCCCGGGTGGCCGCCGTCGACGACGACCCGATCGTCATCACCGCGATGAGCTGCCGCTTCCCCGGCGGCGCCGACAGCCCCGAGGAGTTCTGGCGGCTGCTCGCCGACGGCGCCGACGCCATCGAGCCGTTCCCCGCGGACCGCGGCTGGGACGTCGACAACCTCTACCACCCCGACCCCGACAACCCCGGCACCTGCACCGCCCGCGAAGGCGGCTTCCTGCGGGACATGGCCGGCTTCGACCCCGCCTTCTTCGGCGTCTCCCCGCGCGAGGCCCTGGCCATGGACCCGCAGCAGCGGCTGCTGCTGGAACTGGCCTGGGAGGCGTTCGAACGGGCCGGGATCGACCCGGTGAGTCTGCGGGGTTCCCGCACCGGAGTCTTCGCCGGCACCAACGGCAACGACTACACCCCGCTCCTCGTCGCCTCCGGCGAGGACGTCGGCGGTCACCTCGGCACCGGCAACGCCGCCAGCATCGTCTCCGGGCGCGTCTCGTACGTGCTCGGCCTGGAGGGGCCCGCGGTCACCGTCGACACCGCCTGCTCGGCCGCGCTCGTCGCCCTGCACCTCGCCGTGCAGGCGCTGCGGGCGGGGGAATGCGACCTGGCGCTCGCGGGCGGCGTGACGATCATGTCGACGCCGGGACTCTTCCTGGACTTCTCCCGCCAGCGGGGCCTGGCCTCCGACGGCCGCTGCAAGGCGTTCTCGGACGCGGCGGACGGGGCCGGGTTCTCGGAGGGCGCGGGGCTGGTGCTGGTGGAGCGGCTGTCGGACGCGCGGCGCCATGGGCGTCGGGTGCTGGCGGTGGTGGCCGGTTCGGCGGTGAACCAGGACGGTGCGTCGAACGGTCTTACGGCGCCGAACGGGCCTTCGCAGCAGCGGGTGATACGGGCCGCTCTCGCGGGGGCCGGGCTGAAGCCGTCGGACGTGGATGCCGTGGAGGCGCATGGCACGGGTACGTCGCTGGGTGACCCGATCGAGGCGCAGGCGCTGCTGGCGACGTACGGGCAGGATCGTGAACGGCCGTTGTGGCTGGGGTCGGTGAAGTCCAACATCGGGCACACGCAGGCTGCCGCCGGTGTCGCGGGCGTGATCAAGATGGTGCTCGCCCTGCAGCACGGGGTGCTCCCGCGCACGCTGCACGCCGAGGAGCCGTCGTCCCACGTGGACTGGTCCGCCGGGGCCGTGGAACTGCTCGACGAGCATGTGGAGTGGCCGAGTACCGAGGGGCGGACCCGCCGCGCCGGTGTGTCCTCCTTCGGTCTCAGTGGGACGAACGCCCATGTGGTGCTGGCGGAGCCGCCGATGCAGGAGGAGACCGGCTCGGAGGACGTCGACGGGTTGATTCCGTGGGTGGTGTCGGGGCGTACGGCTGCGGCGCTGCGGGATCAGGCGGGGCGGTTGGCGGAGTTCGTGTCGTCCGGCGAGGGCGTGTCGGTGACGGGCGTGGCGTCGTCGCTGGTGCGGTCGCGGTCGCTGTTCGAGCACCGGGCTGTTGTATGGGGTGCCGACCGGGAGGAGCTGCTGCGAGGGCTGGAAGCGGTGGCTTCGGGCGAGGTGGCTGTGAACTCGGTCAACGGCCTGGCCCGCCGTGATGTGCGCACCGCGTTCCTGTTCGCGGGGCAGGGTTCACAGCGGCTCGGTATGGGACGGGAGTTGTACGAGGAGTATCCCGTGTACGCCGATGCCTTCGACGCCGTATGCGCTCACCTGGACACCGAGCTGGCGCGCCCGCTGCGGGAGGTGGTCTTCGGTGAGGATCAGGAGCTGCTGAGCCGTACGGAGTACACCCAGCCCGCGCTGTTCGCGCTTGAGGTGGCGCTGTTCCGGCTGCTGGAGTCCTTCGGCGTCCGCCCGGACGTGCTCGCCGGTCACTCGATCGGTGAGATCGCGGCGGCGCATGTGGCCGGGGTGTGGTCGCTGTCCGACGCCTGCAAGCTCGTCGCAGCCCGCGGCCGTCTGATGCAGGCGCTCCCGGACGGCGGCGCGATGGTGGCGGTGCAGGCCTCGGAGGGCGAGGTGGTGCCTCTGCTCACAGGCGAGGTGGGCATCGCCGCCGTCAACGGCCCCCATGCCGTGGTCGTGGCCGGCGAGGCGGAGGCTGTGAACTCGGTTGTCACGCCCTTCCGGGACCAGGGCCGCAAGGTCACCCCCCTCCGCGTCAGCCACGCCTTCCACTCCCCACTCATGGACCCGATGCTCGCTGACTTCCGCAAGGTCGCCGAAAGCCTCACCTACGACGACCCGAAGTTGACCTTCGTCTCCACGGTGACCGGTGAGCCGGTCACCGCCGAGGAGCTGACGTCCGCCGACTACTGGGTCCGGCACGTCCGCCAGGCGGTGCGGTTCGCCGATGCGATACAGGCGCTCGCGGGGCAAGCCGTGGGCCGGTACGTGGAGTTGGGCCCCGACGGCACCCTCACCGCCCTCGCGCAGAACTGCCTGGACGATCCCGCCGTATCGGTACCGCTCCTGCGCAAGGACCGCCCCGAGCCCGAGTCCCTGCTGGCCGCGCTGGCAGCGCTGCACGTCGACGGCGCCGCCGTGGACTGGGCGTCCCGGCTGCCGGAAACCGCCCCCGTCCCGCTGCCGACGTACGCCTTCCAGCGCCGCCGCTACTGGCCGAACCTGACCGGCGTCACCCTCGGCGACCTCGGTTCCGCGGGCCTCGGTTCGGCCGAGCACCCGCTGCTCGGGGCCGCCGTCTCCGTGGCCGGCAGCGAGGAGGCGCTGTTCACCGGACGGCTCTCGTTGCGCACTCACCCCTGGCTGCGCGACCACGCCGTCTCCGGCACCGTGCTCTTCCCGGGCACCGGCTTCCTCGAACTCGCCCTGTGCGCCGCCGGACAACTCGGCCACGACCGCGTGGACGAGCTGACCATCGCCGCCCCGCTCGTCGTCCCGGAGCGCACCGGGCGCCTGGTGCAGGTCAGGGTCGGCGCGCCCGACGAGAACGACTCCCGCACCCTGGAGGTCTACTCGCGGGCCGAGGACGCGCTGGACACCGACCCCTGGACCCTGAACGCCAGCGGTGCCCTCGGCTCCGGACCCGCGCCCGCGGCCGGTGCGGAGGCCGACCTGACGGCCTGGCCGCCGCCGAACGCCGAGGCCGTCCCCGTGGACGACTTCTACGAGCGCTTCGCCGAGGCCGGGTTCGCCTACGGGCCCGTCTTCCGCGGCCTGCGTGCCGTGTGGCGGCGCGGCGAGGAGGTCTTCGCCGAGGTCGGTCTGCCCGACGACCACGAGCGGCTGGCCGGCGGCTTCGGCATCCACCCCGCGCTGCTGGACTCCGCACTGCACGCGATGATGTTCGTGTCGCTGGCCGAGGCCGGACAGGGACGGCTGCCGTTCTCCTGGAGCGGCGTGTCCCTGCGGGCGTCCGGTGCCCGTGCCCTGCGGGTCCGCATGGTGCAGGCCGGACCGGAGGCCGTCGCGCTCCACCTGGCCGACCCGGCGGGCGGCACCGTCGCCTCCGTCGAGTCACTGCTGCTGCGCCAGGTCTCCGGCGACCTCGCCGCCCGCGCCGGGTCCGACGGGCACCGCGAGAGCCTCTTCCAGGTCGACTGGGCCAAGGTCACAGCGCCCGGCACTGCCACCGTCGATGCCGCGGTCATCGGATCGGCCACGGGGCTGCTGCCCGGCGCGGCGGAGTCCTCCAGCTTGGCGGAGCTGCCCGCGCCGGTTCCGGCGGCGGTGCTGCTCCCCGTGACGGCCGACTCGGTTCATGCCGTGACCGGACAAGTGCTGGACGCCGTACAGACATGGCTCGACGACGAACGCTTCGAGGAGTCACGGCTCGTCGTGGTCACCCAAGGCGCTGTGGCGCTGGACGGTGCCCCCGCCGACCCCGCGCTCGCCGCCGTGTGGGGCCTGGTGCGGTCCGCCTGTGCCGAGGCGCCGGGCCGGTTCGCCCTGGTCGACACCGACGGCACCGACGCCTCGCGCACCGCACTCACGGCGGCCCTCGCCTGCGCCGAGCCCGAAATCGCCGTACGCGAAGGCGAGTTGTACGCGCCGCGACTGACCCGTGTCCCGGCAGTCGACGCGCTTCCGGTCCCGGTGGACGAGCCGGCCTGGCACCTCGACAGCACGGAGAAGGGCACGCTGGACACCCTCGCCCTGCTGCCGTTCCCCGAGGCGTCCGCCGATCTGGCCGAGGGCCAGGTCCGCATCGCCGTACGGGCGGCGGGCGTCAACTTCCGCGACGTGCTCAACGCGCTCGGCATGTACCCCGGAGAAGCCGGGCTGCTCGGCGGCGAGGGCGCCGGTGTGGTCACCGAAGTCGGGCCGGGAGTCACCGGGTTGGCCGTCGGTGACCGGGTCATGGGCATGTTCCCCGGCTCCTTCGGGCCGGTCGCGGTCGCGGATGCCCGGACTGTGGCCCGTATTCCGTCGGGGTGGTCGTTCGCACAGGCGGCATCGGTGCCGATCGTGTTCCTCACCGCGTACTACGCCCTCACCGACCTCGGTGAACTGCGTGCGGGTGAGCGGGTGCTGGTGCATGCCGCCGCCGGTGGTGTGGGCATGGCCGCGACCCAGGTGGCGCGTCACCTGGGCGCCGAGGTGTTCGGTACGGCCAGCGTCGGGAAATGGGACACGTTGCGTGCGGCGGGTCTGGATGACCGGCACATCGCGTCGTCGCGTGACACGGACTTCGAGGCGGCGTTCCTCGCTGCGACCGATGGTCACGGCGTGGACGTGGTCCTGGACTCGCTGGCCGGTGAGTTCGTCGACGCTTCGCTGCGGCTGTTGCCGCGTGGTGGGCGGTTCCTGGAGATGGGCAAGACCGACATCCGTGACCCGGGGTCGGTTCCCGGTGGTGTGCTGTACCGGGCCTTCGACCTGTGGGACGCCGGGCCGGACCGGATCGGGCAGATGCTCGCCGAGCTGGTGTCGCTGTTCGAGGCGGGTGTCCTGGAGCCGCTGCCGGTGACCTGCTGGGACGTGCGCCGGGCCCCGGACGCCTTCCGGTACCTGTCCCAGGCCCGTCACGTCGGCAAGGTGGTCCTGACCGTGCCGGCCCCGCTGGATTCGGAGGGCACGGTCCTGGTCACCGGCGGTACGGGTGGTCTGGGTGCGCTGGTCGCCCGGCACTTGGTCGCCGAGCACGGTGTACGGCGTCTGCTGCTGGCCAGCCGCCGCGGCACCGACGCGCCGGGCGCCGCCGAACTCGTACACGAGCTGACCGAGTTGGGCGCCCAGGTCGAGGTCGCCGCCGTCGACGTGGCCGACCACGACGCCCTGGCCGCCACCCTCGCCGGCCACCGGCTCACCGCCGTGATCCACACGGCGGGCGTGGTCGACGACGGCGTGATCCCCGCACTCACCCCGGACCGCCTCACCCGCGTCCTGCGCCCGAAGGCCGACGCGGTCACGCACCTGCACGAGCTGACCCGCGACGCGGACCTGTCCGCCTTTGTCGTCTTCTCCTCCGTCGCGGGCACCTTCGGCAGCGCGGGCCAGGCCAACTACGCCGCAGCGAACGCCTTCCTGGACGCCTTCGTGGCCTCCCGCCGCTCGGCGGGTCTCCCCGCCACGTCCCTCGCCTGGGGTGCCTGGGCGTCCGGGACCGGTATGACGGCCGAGCTGACCGAGGCCGACCTGCGCCGTATGGCACGCGGCGGCATGCGGCCGCTCAGCGCCGAACAAGGCCTGCGGCTCCTGGACGAAGCGGGGCTCGCCACCCTTCAGGCCCCCGCGCACCCGGCGCTGCTGCTGCCCGTCGACCTCGACCTCAAGGCACTGCGCGCCCACGCCGAGGCCGTACCGCCGCTGCTGCGCGGACTGGTGCGCGCCCCGGCCCGCAAGGCCGCCGACACCGGGGCCGCCGCGCAGGGCGAGGCGCAGGACCTCGGCGCACGGCTCGCGGCGCTCGCCCCGGCCGACCGGGAGCAGCACCTGATCGACCTGGTGTGCGCGCAGGCGGCGGCCACGCTCGGCCACGCCTCCGCCGACGAGATCGACCCGGAACAGGCGTTCAAGGAGCTGGGCTTCGACTCGCTCACCGCGGTGGAGCTGCGCAACCGGCTCAACGCGGCCACCCGGCTGCGGCTGTCGGCGACGCTGGTGTTCGACCACCCGACACCGACGGTGCTGGCCGGACACCTGCTGGAGCAGATCAGGGTGCCGGAGGAGACCTCCGGCACCCTGCCGGCCGACGGCCCGGCCGCGGCCCCGCTGCTGGCCGAACTCGACCGGCTGGAGGCCGCGTTCGCCGCGGCGGCCGTCGGCGGCGACGACCACGCGGCCATCGCTTCCCGTCTGCGGACGCTGACGGAGAAGTGGCAGGAACTCGCAACCAAGGGCGACGGTGCCGGACACGACAACGGCACCGGCTCCGGGCGGACCGGAGCGGCGGTCGCCGGCGTGGACGACGGAGAACTCGACTCCGTCGGCACGGCGGACGAACTGTTCGACCTCATCGACAAAGAACTCGGGATGTCGTGATCAGCCGCGGGAAACCGTTGGCATCGGCTCAGGGATGTGGCGTTGGTGGCTGAAGACGACAAGATGGACGACAAGTACGTCGAGTACCTCAAGCGGCTGACCGCGGAACTGCGGCAGACCCGTCGGCAGTTGCGCGAGGCGGAGGAACGGGACCGGGAACCGATCGCGATCGTCGCGATGAGCTGCCGCTACCCGGGCGGCGTGGACAGCCCGGAGGAGCTGTGGCGGCTGGTCGCCGAGGGCGGGGACGCCATCTCCGGCTTCCCCGCCGACCGCGGCTGGGACGTCGACGCGGGCTACGACCCGGACCCCGACAACCCGGGCACGTTCTACGCGCTCGGCGGCGGATTCCTGCACGAGGCACCGCAGTTCGACGCGGACTTCTTCGGGATCTCCCCGCGCGAGGCCCTCGCGATGGACCCCCAGCAGCGGCTGCTGCTGGAGATCTCCTGGGAGGCGTTCGAACGCGCCGGCATCGACCCCGGCTCGGTGCGCGGCAGCAGCACCGGCGTCTTCGTCGGCGCCGCGACCTCCGGGTACGGGGCGGGCGTCAGCGAGTTCCCCGACGGGGTGCAAGGGCTGCTGCTCGCGGGCAACGCCACCTCCGTCGCCTCCGGCCGTATCGCCTACACCCTCGGACTTGAGGGCCCCACCGTCACCGTCGACACGGCGTGCTCCTCCTCGCTGGTCGCCCTGCACTGGGCGTGCCAGGCGCTGCGCCGCGGCGAGTGCGACATGGCCCTCGCGGGCGGTGTCGCCGTCATGGCGACCCCGGCGATGTTCTACGAGTTCAGCAGGCAGCGCGGTCTTGCCCCCGACGGGCGCTGCAAGGCGTTCTCCGACGACGCCGACGGCACCGGCTGGGCCGAGGGCGCGGGCATGCTGCTGGTGGAGCGGCTCGCCGACGCCCGGCGGCTCGGCCACCCCGTGCTCGCCGTCGTGCGCGGCACCGCCGTCAACTCCGACGGCGCCTCCAACGGCCTCACCGCGCCCAACGGCCCCGCCCAGCAGCGCGTCATCCGCGCCGCCCTCGACGCCGCCGGACTCACCCCGGCCGACGTCCACGCCGTCGACGCGCACGGCACCGGCACCTCCCTCGGCGACCCCATCGAGGCGCAGGCCCTGCTCGCCGCGTACGGGCAGGACCGTGAACAGCCCCTGTGGCTGGGGTCGTTGAAGTCGAACATCGGGCACACCCAGTCCGCCGCGGGCGTCGGCAGCGTCATCAAGATGGTCCAGGCGATGCGGCACGGCACGCTCCCGCGGACCCTGCACGTGTCCGAGCCGTCCCGCCACGTCGACTGGGAGGCGGGCGCCGTACGCCTGCTCACCGAGCCCGTCGACTGGCCGCGCACCGACACCCCGCGCCGCGCCGGTGTGTCCTCCTTCGGCATCAGCGGCACCAACGCGCACGCCGTCATCGAGGAATCCCCGGCCGCCGAGGACGCGGACCCGGCGACCCCGTCGCGTGAACTGCCCGTCGTCCCCTGGCCGGTGAGCGCGCGCGGCGAGGACGCCCTGCGCGCCCAGGCCGCCCGGCTCCTCGACCACCTCCGCGAGCAGAGCGAGGCGCCGCGCCCGCTCGACGTCGGCCACGCCCTCGCCACCAGCCGCGCCGCCCTCGAACACCGGGCCGTCGTGCTCGCCACCGGCCACGACGACGCCGTACGGGAACTGACCGCGCTCGCCGCGGGCGAGCCCGGCGCCGCGACCGTACGCGGCCGTACCGCGCGCGGCGCCACCGCATTCCTCTTCGCCGGGCAGGGCTCCCAGCGCCCCGGCATGGGGCGCGAACTGTACGGCACCCACCCCGAGTTCACCGCCGCCTTCGACGCGGTCGACGCCGAACTGCCCTTCGACCTCAAGGCCGTTGTCTTTGGCGAAGACGCCGAGCTGCTGAACCGCACGGAGTACGCGCAGCCCGCGCTGTTCGCCCTGGAAGTGGCCCTGTTCCGGCAGTTGGAGGCGTGGGGGCTCACCCCGAAGTTCCTGCTCGGCCACTCCGTCGGCGAACTGGCCGCCGCGCACGTCGCCGGGGTGTGGTCGCTGCGGGACGCGTGCCGCCTCGTCGCGGCCCGGGGCCGTTTGATGCAGGCCCTGCCCGAGGGCGGCGCCATGGCCGCCCTCCAGGCCGACGAGGACGAGGTGCTGCCGCTCCTCACCGACCGGGTGTCCGTCGCCGCCGTCAACGGGCCGCGCTCCGTCGTGGTCTCCGGCGCCGCCGACGCCGTGGAGGCCGTCGCCGCGCACTTCCGCGCCCAGGACCGCAAGGTCACCCCGCTGCGCGTCAGCCACGCCTTCCACTCGCCGCTCATGGAGCCGATGCTCGCGGAGTTCCGCCGCGTCGCCGAGTCGCTGGCGTACCACTCGCCGCGGCTCACCCTGGTCTCCGACACGACCGGCGAGACCGCCCGCCCCGCCGACCTGTGCACCCCCGAGTACTGGGTGCGGCACGTCCGCGAGGCGGTCCGCTTCGCCGACGGCCTACGGCTGCTGGGCAAGCGACGCGTCACGCGGTTCGTGGAGCTGGGCCCCGACGGCACCCTCACCGCCCTCACCCGCGCCTGTCTCGACGGCGACGGCCTGACCGCCGTGCCCACGCTGCGCAAGGACCGGCCCGAGCCGACCGCGCTGATGGCCGCCGTCGCGGACGCCTTCGCGCACGGCGCCGCCGTCGACTGGGAGGCCGTCTTCGACGGTACCGGCGCGCGGACCGTGGACCTGCCGACGTACGCCTTCCGCCGCAGCCGCTACTGGCTTGAGCCCACCCCGGTGTCTGCGGAGGCCTCCGACCCCGGTCAGGACAACGGCTTCTGGTCGGCCGTCGAACAGGAGGACATCGCCGCGCTCGCGGACACGCTGGAGGTCGACGAGGGGCTGCTGCGGCCGCTCGTGCCCGCCCTGTCGACGTGGTGGCGGGGGCGCCGGGAACTCGGACGCGTCGACCGGCTGCGGCACCGGATCGCCTGGCAGCCGCTCGATGCCGCTCCCGAGGCCCGTCTCACCGGGCGCTGGCTTCTCGTCGCGCCCGACAGCGCCGACGCCGAACTCTCCGGCACGGTCCGGGACGCCCTCGCCGCCCGCGGTGCCGAGCCGGTGATGTTCCCGTACACGGTGGGGGAGGAGCGGGACGCGCTCGCGGGCCGCCTCGCGGAGACGGGCGCGCTGGCGGGCGTTCTCGCCCTGCCACCGCGCGTCGCGGAATCCCCTGCCGCCGCCCCCGCGGAAACCGACCCCTCCGCCCTCGCCCTGTCCGTCGTACGGCTCCTCCAGGCACTCGGCGACGCCGACGTGACCGCCCCGCTGTGGCTGGCCACTCACGGTGCCGTCACGACCGCCCGTTCCGACGCCGCGCCCGACCCCGCGCAGGCCGCCGTATGGGGCCTGGGCCGGGTCGCCGCCCTCGAACTCGGGAACCGGTTGGGCGGACTCGTCGACCTCCCCGGCACCGTCGACCGGCGTGCCGTCGAACGCCTCGCCGCCGTGCTTGCCGCCGGCGACGAGGACGAGGTCGCCGTCCGTGCCTCGGGTGTCCTCGCCCGTCGGCTGCGGCACGCCGAGGACACGGCCGCCGAGCCCGCCGGCTCCGGCTGGCAGCCCCGCGGCACCGTCCTGATCACCGGCGGCACCGGAGCACTCGGTGCCCGGATCGCACAGTGGGCCGCCGAGCAGGGCGCCGAACACCTCGTACTCACCGGCCGCCGGGGCTCCGACGCGCCCGGAGCCGCGGAACTCGCCGCCCGGCTCACCGCACTCGGCGCCCGCGTCACCGTCGAGGCCTGCGACGTGGCGGACCGCTGCGCCGTCGCCGGCCTGCTCGCCCGGCACACCGTGGACGCCGTCGTCCACGCGGCCGGTGTCACCGACAGCGTGCCGCTCGCCGAGATCGACGACGACCGGTTCACCCGCGTCCTCGCCGCCAAGGCACACGGCGCCGCCCACCTGGACGCCGTACTGGGCGACCGGCCCCTGGACGCCTTCGTGCTGTTCTCCTCCATCGCCGGCGTGTGGGGCAGCGGCGGCCAGAGCGCCTACGCCGCCGCCAACGCCTACCTCGACGCCCTCGCCGAGCGGCGCCGCGCCCGTGGCGCCACCGCGCTCTCCGTCGCCTGGGGCCCCTGGGCGGGCGGCGGCATGGCCGCCGAGGACGGCGCCGAGGAGTATCTGCGCCGCCGCGGCCTCGCCGCCCTGGACCCCGGCACCGCGCTCGCCGCGCTGCGCCGCGTCCTGGACCTGGACGCCAGCGGGCAGGTCGTCGCCGACGTCGACTGGGCCCGCTTCGCACCCGGCTTCACCAGCACCCGCCCCAGCCCCCTCCTGACCGGTGTCCCCGAGGCCGTCGACGCCCTGCGCGCGGGCCCGTCCGCCGCCGACCACGGCGGAGCCGGCTCGGCCCTGCGCGACCGCCTCGCGGGCCGCGCCCCCGCCGAACGCACCCGCGCCCTGCTGGAACTGGTCCGCAGCCACGCCGCCGCCGTCCTCGGCCACACCGACGCGAGCCTGCTGGAGACCCGGCGCGCCTTCCGTGACTCCGGCTTCGACTCGCTGACCGCGGTGGAACTGCGCAACCGCCTCACCACCGAGACCGGCCTCGCGCTGCCCGCCACCCTCGTCTTCGACCACCCCACGCCCGTCGACCTCGCCGCCCACCTGCACACCCAACTCTTCGGCGACACCCAGGAATCGGGCGGCGGCCTGCCCGCCGCGCACGGCGCCGACCGCGCCGACGACGACCCGATCGTCATCGTCGGCATGGGCTGCCGCCTGCCCGGTGACGTCACCGGACCCGCCGAACTCTGGGACCTGGTCGCGGGCGCGGGCGACGCCGTCGACGAACTCCCCACCGACCGCGGCTGGGACCTCGACGCCCTCTACCACCCCGAGCCCGGCCGCCCCGGTACCACCTACTGCCGGCACGGCGGATTCCTCACCGGCGTCGGCGACTTCGACCCCGGCTTCTTCGGGATCTCCCCGCGCGAAGCCCTCGCCATGGACCCCCAGCAGCGACTGCTGCTGGAGATCTCCTGGGAGGCCTTGGAGCGCGCCGCCATCGCCCCCGGCGCCCTGCGCGGCAGCCGCACCGGTGTGTTCATGGGCTCCAACGGCCAGGACTACCCGGCGCTGCTGCTGAGCACCCCCGACGCGGGCGACGGCTTCCTCGGCACCGGCAACGCCGCCGCCGTGGTCTCCGGCCGCATCGCCTACGTCCTCGGCCTGGAAGGCCCCACCCTCACCGTCGACACGGCTTGCTCGTCTTCCCTGGTCGCCCTGCACCTCGCCGTGCGGTCGCTGCGCTCCGGCGAGTGCGACCTGGCCCTCGCGGGCGGCGTCACCGTCATGTCGACACCGGGCGCCTTCATCGAGTTCAGCAGGCAGCGGGGCCTCGCCGCCGACGGCCGCTGCAAGGCGTTCTCCGACGACGCCGACGGCACCGGCTGGGGCGAGGGCGCCGGTGTCCTCGTCGTCGAGCGCCTGTCCGACGCCCGTCGCCTCGGGCACCCGGTCCTCGCCGTCGTCGCCGGGTCCGCCGTCAACCAGGACGGTGCCTCCAACGGCCTCACCGCCCCCAACGGCCCCGCCCAGCAGCGCGTCATCCGCGCCGCCCTCGCCGACGCCGGGCTCACCCCGGCCGACGTCGACGCCGTGGAGGCCCACGGCACGGGGACGACCCTCGGCGACCCCATCGAGGCCCAGGCCCTCCTCGCCACCTACGGCCAGAACCGCCAACAGCCCCTCTACCTCGGTTCGTTGAAGTCGAACATCGGCCACACCCAGGCCGCGGCCGGCGTCGCGGGCGTGATCAAGACGGTGGAGGCGATCCGCCACCGCGTCCTGCCGCCCACCCTGCACGCCGAGCGGCCGTCCACCCACGTCGACTGGTCCACCGGCGCCGTCGAACTCCTCACCGACAGCCGCGAGTGGCCCTCGGACGAGGGCCGCCCCCGCCGCGCCGGGGTCTCCGCGTTCGGCGTGTCCGGCACCAACGCCCACGTCATCGTCGCCGAACCGCCCGCGCCCGAAGAGGTCCAGGACGACAAGCCCGCCGAGCCCGCCGGCCTCCTCGCGTGGACCCTCTCCGGGGCCTGCGCCGACGCCCTCCAGGACCAGGCCGCACGCCTCCTCGCCCACATCGAGGCCCGGCCCGACCTCACGGACGCCGACCTCGCCCTCTCCCTCGCGACCACCCGCACCGCGCACGAACACCGCGCGGTCGTCCTCGGCGCGGACGGCGGCACGCTGCGCGCCGGGCTCAGCTCCCTGATCACCGGTGAGCCGAGCGCGGACGCCGTGACCGGCCGCGTCGATCCAGAGGGGCGTACGGCGTTCCTGTTCGCGGGACAGGGTTCGCAACGGGTGGGCATGGGCCGGGAGTTGTACGACACGCACCCCGTCTTCGCGGACGCCTTCGACGCCGCCTGCGCCCACCTGGACACGGAACTGCCGCGCCCGTTGCGGGAGGTGGTGTTCGGGGAGGACGCCGAGCTGCTCAACCGCACCGAGTACGCCCAGCCCGCGCTGTTCGCGCTGGAAGTGGCGTTGTTCCGGCTGCTGGAGTCGTGGGATGTGCGCCCCGATGTGCTGGCCGGTCACTCGATCGGTGAGATCGCGGCGGCGCATGTGGCCGGGCTGTGGTCACTGGCGGACGCCTGCCGCTTGGTGGCCGCGCGCGGCCGTCTGATGCAGGCGCTCCCGGCGGGCGGTGCGATGGTCGCCGTACAGGCCGCGGAGGACGAGGTGTTGCCGCTGCTCACGGACGAGGTCGGCATCGCCGCCGTCAACGGCTCGCGGGCCGTGGTGATTTCGGGCGCGGCCGACCAGGTCGAGGAGATCGCCGACCACTTCCGAGGCGAAGGCCGCAAGGTCACCACCCTCCGGGTCAGCCACGCCTTCCACTCACCGCTGATGGAGCCGATGCTCGCGGACTTCCGAGCCGTGGCCGAACAACTCACCTACAACCACCCCGAGTTGCCGATCGTCTCCACCCTGACCGGAACCGGCGCCGACCCCGAGGACCTGATGTCCCCGGAGTACTGGGTCCGGCACGTCCGCCAGGCCGTCCGGTTCGCCGACGCCACGCACACCCTGCACCGCGACGGCGTCACCCGCTTCCTCGAACTCGGCCCCGACGGCACCCTCACCGCCCTCGTCCACGCCGCGCTCCCCGACGCCCAACCCTTGGCGGTTCCCGCCCTGCGCACCGACCGCCCCGAGCCCCAGGCCCTGCTCACGGCGACGGCGACCCTGTACGCGCACGGAACCAACGTCACCTGGGCCGCCGTACTGCCCCCGGCCCGCACCGTCGAACTGCCCACGTACGCCTTCCAGCACGCCCGCTACTGGCCCCGCCCCGGCGCGCCCCTCGGTGACCTGCGCTCCGCCGGACTGTCCGCCGCCGGACACCCGCTGCTCGGCGCCGCAGTCACCCTCGCCGACAGCGGCGCCGCCGTCCTCACCGGGCGACTGTCCACCCGGCTCCAGCCCTGGCTGGCCGAACACGTCGTCTCCGGCTCGGTACTGCTGCCCGGCACCGCGTTCCTCGAACTCGCCCTGCACGCCGCCGACCGCGTCGGCTGCGCCACGGTCGAGGAACTCACCCTGCACACCCCGCTCGTGCTGCCCGAGCACGGATCCGCCCAGCTCCAGATCACCGTCGGCGCCCCCGACGACACCGGCCGCCGCGACATCGGCGTCCACTCCCGCCCGGCCGGCCACGCCGAGGACCTGGACGCCGACGACGAGCCGTGGACGCAGCACGCCACCGGCACCCTGCACCCCGACCCCACCGCCCCGGCCCCCGCGACCGAGACCAGCACACCCTCCGACGCCACCACGGTCCCCACCGACGGCCTCTACGACCAACTGGCCGCCACCGGACTTGCGTACGGCCCGCACTTCTGCGGCCTCACCGGCGTCCGCCGGCACGGCGACGACCTGTTCGCCGAGGCCACCCTGCCCGCCGAAGCCGCCGGCGACGCACGCCGCTACGGCATCCACCCCGCCCTGCTGGACTCGCTCCTGCACGCCCTGGGAACCATGGCCACCGACAGCACGGCAGGTCCGGGGCTGCCGTTCTCCTGGGAGGGCGTCACCCTCCACGCCACCGGCGCCACCGGACTGCGCGCCCGACTGCGCCGCAGCGCCTCGGGCGCCGTCGGCATCGACCTCACCGACCCGGCGGGCACCCCCGTAGCCACCGTCACCGCCCTCACCCTGCGCCCGCTCACCACGGCACCCGCCGCCCCGGCCGCGGGCGGCCACGCCGACCTGCTGCACCGGGTGGACTGGACCCCGCTGCGGGGCGACCACACACCGGTGTCGGACCTCCCGGCGACCGTGGCGGACATCCCCACCACCCTCCCCGACCGCAGGGTCACCGCAGGCGAGGACGTCCTCCTCCGCGTCGTACGGCCCGACGGCGACCCGGCGACCACCGCGCACACCGCGACGGCGGCCACCCTGGAGCTGATCCGGACCTGGCTGACGGAGGAGCGGTACGACGGCGCCCGCCTGGTCGTCGTCACCGAGGGCGCCGTCGCCCACGACAACGGCCCCGCCGACCCGGCGCTCGCCGCCGTGTGGGGCCTGGTGCGCGCCGCCCGCGCCGAGAACCCCGGCCGGTTCGCCCTGGCCGACCTCGACGCCGCCCCCGAATCCTGGACCGCCCTCGCCGCGGCCCTCGCCTCCGACGAGGCGGAGTTCGCGCTGCGCGCCGGAACCGCCCACATCCCGCGCCTGTCCCGCGCCACCGCCGACCACGAACTCCCCGTGCCCGCCGACGCGTCCGCCTGGCGGCTGGACATCGTGGAGAAGGGCACGCTGGAGGGGCTGGGCCTCACCCCCGTGGACGCCTCGGCGGAGTTGGGCGAGGGCCAGGTCCGCATCGCCGTGCGTGCCGCGGGAGTCAACTTCCGCGACGTACTCAACGCACTCGGCATGTATCCCGGTGACGCGAAGGACTTCGGTCTGGAGGGCGCGGGTGTGGTGACGGAGGTCGGTCCCGCAGTGACCGGACTGGCCGTCGGTGACCGGGTGATGGGCCTCTTCCCGGGTTCCTTCGGGCCGGTCGCGGTTGCGGATGCCCGGACTGTGGCTCGTATTCCGGCGGGGTGGTCGTTCGCGCAGGCGGCATCGGTGCCGATTGTGTTCCTGACGGCGTATTACGCGTTGAAGGATCTCGGTGGGCTGCGTGCGGGTGAGCGGGTGCTCGTGCATGCCGCTGCCGGTGGTGTGGGCATGGCCGCGACCCAGTTGGCGCGTCACCTGGGCGCCGAGGTGTTCGGAACGGCGAGCGTCGGGAAGTGGGACGCGCTGCGGGCGGCGGGGCTGGACGACCAGCACATCGCCTCCTCCCGCGACACGGGCTTCGAGGCGGCGTTCCTGGCGGCGACCGGTGGCGCCGGTGTGGACGTGGTTCTGGACTCGCTGGCCGGTGAGTTCGTCGACGCCTCGCTGCGGCTGTTGCCGCGTGGTGGGCGGTTCCTGGAGATGGGCAAGACCGATATCCGTGACCCGGGGTCGGTTCCCGGTGGTGTGCTTTACCGGGCCTTCGACCTGTGGGACGCCGGGCCGGACCGGATCGGGCAGATGCTCACCGAGCTGGTGTCGCTGTTCGAGGCGGGTGTCCTGGAGCCGCTGCCGGTGACCTGCTGGGACGTGCGCCGGGCCCCGGACGCCTTCCGGTACCTGTCCCAGGCCCGTCACGTCGGCAAGGTGGTCCTGACCGTGCCGGCCCCGCTGGATTCGGAGGGTACGGTCCTGGTCACCGGCGGTACGGGCGGGCTGGGCGCGCTGGTGGCCCGGCACTTGGTCGCCGAGCACGGTGTACGGCACCTGCTGCTGGCCAGCCGCCGTGGCACCGACGCGCCGGGCGCCGCCGAACTCGTACACGAGCTACGGGAGTTGGGTGCCCACGTCGAGGTGGCCGCCGTCGATGTCGCCGACCGCGACGAGCTGGCTGCCGTACTGGCCGGTCACCGGCTCACCGCCGTGTACCACACGGCCGGCGTCCTGGACGACGGTGTGGTCTCCGCACTCACCCCCGACCGTCTCGCCGGCGTCCTGCGTCCGAAGGTCGACGCGGTGACGCACCTGCACGAGCTGACCCGCGACGCGGACCTGTCCGCCTTCGTGCTCTTCTCCTCCGTGTCCGGCACCTTCGGCGGCGCCGGCCAGGCCAACTACGCCGCCGCGAACGCCTTCCTGGACGCCTTCGCCGCCTCCCGCCGCACAGCCGGTCTCCCCGCCACCTCTCTCGCCTGGGGCCCCTGGGCGCCCGGCGCCGGGATGACCGCCGACCTGACCGAGGCCGACCTGCGCCGTATGTCACGCGGTGGCATGGTGCCGATCACCCCGGAACGGGGCCTCGCCGCCCTCGACGCGGCTTGGCGGCGCACCGAGGCGGCGCTCGTGCCGATCGCGCTGGACCGGCGCGTGCTGCGCGACCGGCACGCCGTCGCGGCGCTGCCCGCGATGCTGCGCGGCCTCGCCGTCGCTCCCGCCCGCCGTACCGCCTCCGCTGCCGCCGGGGTCGACGCGGCCCAGGGCTTCCGGGACCGGCTCGCCGGCCTCGCGGAGGCAGAGCGCGCCACGGCCGTACTGGACCTCGTCCGTACCCAGACCGCGCTGGTCCTCGGACACGCGAGCGCCGAGACCGTGGAGCCCGCACGGGACTTCCGCGGCCTCGGCATCGACTCGCTGACCGCCGTCGAGCTCCGCAACCGGCTGAACACGGCCACCGGCCTGCGCCTCCCGGCGACCCTGGTCTTCGACTACCCGTCGCCGCAGGCCCTGGCCCGCCACATCGGCGGCGAACTCCTCGGCACCACCGCCGAGGCGACCGACCGGGCCCCTGTGGCACAGGCCGGTTCGGACGACGACGACTCCCGGATCGCCGTCGTCGCCATCGGCTGCCGCTTCCCCGGCGGGGTCCGCGGCCCCGAGGAGTTCTGGCAGCTCCTCGCCGACGGGGTCGACGCGATCGGCGCTCCGCCCGCCGACCGGGGCTGGCAGGCCGACGGCATCGAGGGCGGATTCCTGTACGACGCCGCCGAGTTCGACCCGGACTTCTTCGGGATCTCCCCGCGCGAGGCCCTCGCCATGGACCCGCAGCAGCGGTTGTTGCTGGAGATCTCCTGGGAGGCGCTGGAGCGCGCCGCGATCGATCCGCGCTCGCTGCACGGGTCGCGTACCGGTGTGTTCGTCGGCACCAACTACCAGGGCTACGGGTCGGCCGCCCATGCCGTACCCGAGGACGCGCAGGGCCAGTTGCTCACCGGGCACGCCGCGAGTGTCGCCTCCGGGCGGGTCGCGTACGTGCTCGGTCTGGAGGGGCCCGCGGTGACCGTGGACACGGCCTGCTCGTCCTCGCTCGTCGCGCTGCACTGGGCCGCGCAGTCCCTGCGGTCCGGTGAGTGCGATCTGGCGCTGGCCGGCGGTGTGACCGTGATGGCGACGCCGGGCGCCTTCGCCGACTTCGGCCGGCAGGGCGGACTCGCGGGCGACCATCGCTGCAAGGCGTTCTCCGACGACGCCGACGGCACCGGCTGGGGCGAGGGCGCCGGCATCCTGCTGCTGGAGCGGCTGTCCGACGCCCGCCGCAACGGCCACCCGGTGCTCGCCGTGGTCCGCGGCAGCGCCGTCAACTCCGACGGCGCCTCCAACGGCCTGACCGCCCCCAACGGCCCGTCCCAGCAGCGGGTCATCCGGGCCGCGCTGGACGCGGGCGGCCTCACCCCCGCCGACGTCGACGCCGTCGAGGCGCACGGCACCGGCACCTCCCTCGGCGACCCCATCGAGGCACAGGCCCTCCTCGCCACGTACGGGCAGGACCGCGAACAGCCCCTGTGGCTGGGCTCGGTGAAGTCCAACATCGGGCACACCCAGGCCGCCGCCGGTGTCGCCGGGGTCATCAAGACGGTCCTGGCGATGCGGCACGGGACGCTCCCGCGCACCCTGCACGTGTCCGAGCCGTCCCACCACGTCGACTGGACGGCCGGCCACGTGGAACTGCTCACCGAGGCCCGCCCCTGGCCGCGCGGCGACCGCCCGCGCCGCGCTGCGGTGTCGTCGTTCGGCATCAGCGGCACCAACGCCCACGTGGTCCTGGAGGAAGGCGCCGACTGCCTGCCCGGCCCCGCCCCCCAGGACGACGGCGTTGTTGCCTGGCCGGTCAGCGGCCGTACCCCCGCCGCCCTGCGGGCCCAGGCCGAACGGCTCCGCGCCCACGTCGCCGCCCGCCCGGAACTCGCCCCCGCCGACATCGCCCACTCCCTCGCCACCGGACGTGCCGTGTTCGAGCACCGGGCCGTCGTCGTCGGCGCCGACCGGGTCGAACTCCTCGCCGCGCTCGCCGCCGTCGCCCGCGGCGAGGAACCAGCGGGTGCCGTGCGCGGCCGGACCGGCGGCACCGGCCGCACCGCCTTCCTGTTCAGCGGGCAGGGCTCCCAGCGCCCCGGCATGGGCCGCGAACTCCTGGAGCGCTTCCCGGTGTACGCCGAGGCCTTCCACCGGGTCTGCGAGGCCTTCGCCCCGCACCTGGCGGTACCGCTCGCCGACGTCGTCCTCGCCGAGGAGGGCAGCAAGTCGGCCCGGTTGCTCGACCGCACCGCCTACACGCAGCCCGCCCTGTTCGCCGTCCACGTCGCCCTCTACGAACTGGTCCGCTCCTGGGGCGTCACCCCCGACGCGCTCATGGGCCACTCCATCGGTGAGCTGTCCGCCGCGTACGTGTCCGGTGTGCTGTCCCTGCCCGACGCCTGCCAACTGGTCTCTGCGCGCGGCCGGTTGATGGACGCGCTGCCCGAGGGCGGAGCCATGGCCGCCGTCGAGGCCACCGAGGACGAGGTGCGCCAACTCCTCGGCGGGCACGCGGACATCGCCGCCGTCAACGGCCCGCGCGCCGTCGTCGTGTCCGGGGACGAGGACGCCGTGTCCGACATCGCCGCCCATTTCGCCGGGCTGGGCCGAAAGACTAGGCGTTTGCGGGTCAGCCATGCGTTTCACTCAGCGCATATGGACGCGATGCTTCAGGAGTTCGAGGAGGTCGCGCGGAACGTGCGCTACGCCGCGCCCGCGATCCCGATCGTCTCCAACGTGACGGGCGAACGGGCCGACGGGGCCGACCTCGCCTCGCCGGACCACTGGGTACGGCACGTACGGGGCACCGTGCGGTTCGCCGACGGGGTGCGCACCCTGCGCCAGGACGGCGTGGGCGCCTTCGTCGAACTCGGCCCCGACGGCTCGCTCACCGCGCTCACCCTCGACACCCTCCAGGACAGCCCCGGGTCCGAGGAGCGCGCACCGATCGCCGTGCCCGTACTGCGCCGCGGCCGGCCCGAACCGGTCGCCGCGCTGCTGGCCGCCGGCGCCCTGCACGTACGTGGCCTCGCCGCCGCCCCGACCGGCCTGAGCGGACCCGGCCGTACGGTCGAGCTGCCCACGTACGCCTTCCAGCGCGGCCACTTCTGGCCCGAGCCCGCCGCCCCCGCCCCTGACCAGGTGGACGACGAGTTCTGGGCCGCCGTCGAACGCGGTGACCTGGGCGCCCTCGGCATCGCCACGGACTCCCCGGACGGACTCCTGCCCGCGCTCACCTCCTGGCGGCGCCGCCGCCGCGAACGCTCCGCGCCGGCCACCGGCACCTACACCGTGGCCTGGCGGCCCGTACCGGACGCCGACGCGCCCGCCCTGTCGGGCACCTGGCTGCTCGTGGTGCCCGCGTCCCACGCCGACGACCCCTGGACCGACGCCCTCACCGAGGCGCTGGCCGCGCACGGCGCGCACCCCGTGCCGCTCGTCGTGGACTGCGCCCTCACCGACCGCGCCGCCCTCACCGAAGAGTTGCGCAAGCTCCCCGAGCACGAGGAGTTGCGGGGCGTGCTGTCGCTGCTGGCCCTCGACGAGTCACGGCCCGCGAGCGATGACACCACCGCCACTCCGGCCGGTCTCGCCGCGCTGCTCGCCCTCACCCAGGCGCTCGGCGACCTGGAGATCGGCGCGCCCCTGTGGTGCGCCACCTCCGGCGCCGTCGCCACCGGCGACCGCGACCGGCCCGCCGCGCCCGCGCAGGCCGCCGCCTGGGGCCTGGGCCGGGTCGCCGCGCTGGAGCACCCGCAGCGCTGGGGCGGCCTCGTCGACCTGCCCGCCGCACCCGACGGGCGGACGGGAGAGCGGCTCGCCGCGGTGCTGTCGGGCTCGGCGGGCGAGGACCAGGTGGCCCTGCGCGGCACCGGTCTGTTCGCCCGGCGCCTCGTCCACGCCCGCCCCGCCGACGGCGACAGCGCCTGGCACTGCGCCGGACAGAGCGTCCTCGTCACCGGCGGCACCGGTGCCCTCGGCGCCCGCGTCGCCCGCCGCCTCGCCGAGCGCGGCGCCCGGCACCTGCTGCTCGTCGGCCGCCGCGGACCTGATGCTCCCGGCGCCGCCGAACTCGCCGCCGAACTGCGCGACCTGGGTGCGGAGGTGACCCTCGCCGCCTGTGACACCGCCGACGCCGACGCCCTCGCCGCACTGCTCGCCGAGCACCCCGTCGACGCCGTCGTGCACGCCGCCGGAGTCCTCGACGACGGGCTGCTCCAGTCGCTCACCCCCGAGCGCTTGGAAGCGGTCCTGCGGCCCAAGCTCGCCGCCGCCCGCAACCTGGACCGGCTCACCCGCGACCGCGACCTCGGCGCGTTCGTGCTGTTCTCGTCGTTCGCGGGCACCGTCGGCTCGGCCGGACAGGGCAACTACGCCGCCGCCAACGCCTACCTCGACGCGCTCGCCGCCCGGCGCCGCGCCGAGGGCCTGCCCGCCACCTCCGTCGCCTGGGGCCCCTGGGCGGGCGGCGGCATGGCGGCCGACGGACCCGACGCCGAGGCCCGGCTGCGCGCCGGGGGAGTGGTCCCCCTCGACCCCGACCTCGCACTCACCGCGCTGGACCGCGCGGTGACCGGCGGCGAGGCCGCGCTGACCGTGGCCGACCTCGACTGGGAACGGTTCGTGCCCGGCTTCACGGCCGTACGGCCCGCCCCGCTGCTGTCCGAACTCCCCGAGGCGAAGGCCCTGTTGAGGACGGCGTCGACGGACACGGACGATTCGGTGGGCGGTGAGCTGCGCTCCCGTCTGGCCGGACTGTCCGAGCCCGAACAGGAGCGCCTCCTGCTCCAGTTGGTCCGCGGGCACGTCGCGACCGTCCTGGGACACGGCTCCGCCGACGCCGTCGACCCCGAACGGGCCTTCACCGAGCTGGGCTTCGACTCGCTGATGGCGGTCGAACTGCGCAACAGGCTCGGCGTCGCCGCCGGACTGCAGCTGCCCGCCACACTCCTGTTCGACCAGCCCACACCCCGCGTCCTGGCCCGGCACCTGCGGTCCCTGACCGCGCCGGACGACACCGGCGCGCCCGCCGCCCTGGACGCCCTCGACCGGCTGGAGGCGGCCCTGGGCGGGCTCGCCGACAACGACGCCCGGCGCGACCGGATCGCCTCCCGGCTCGCGGCCCTCGCCGCCCGGATGACCGGCGCAGCCTCGACCCCGGAAACCAGCGGCGACCTCCAGGAACGCATCGAGTCCGCGGGCGCGGAGGAGATCTTCGCCCTCATCGACAACGACCTCGGCATCTCATGAGCGCACCCGAGACACGGCCCGACGCCCCGACCGCCATGAGCGCACGCGGGACACGGCCCGACGCCCCGACGGCCATGACCGCACGCGGGACACGGCCCGACGCCCCGACCGCCACGACCTCGCAGGTGGGTGAGTACGCGTGAACGAGCAGGAGAAGCTCCTCAGCTACCTCAAGAAGGTCACCGGTGACCTCCACGAGACGCGCAAGCGGCTGCGGGAGGCCGAGTCCGCGTCCCGGGAACCCGTCGCCATCGTCGCGATGAGCTGCCGTTTCCCCGGCGGCGCCGACTCCCCGGAGGGCCTGTGGCGGCTACTGGAGTCGGGGACGGACGCGGTCGCGGAGTGGCCCGCCGACCGCGGCTGGAGCCTCGCCGACCACTACGACCCCGAACCCGGCGCACCCGGAAGGACGTACTGCACCCGCGGCGGCGCGCTCCCCGGCGCCGGTGCCTTCGACGCCTCGTTCTTCGGGATCTCCCCCCGTGAGGCGATGGCGATGGACCCCCAGCAGCGGCTGCTGCTGGAGATCTCCTGGGAGGCGTTCGAACGGGCCGGCATCGACCCGACCTCGCTGCGGGGCTCCCGTACCGGTGTCTTCGCCGGCACCAACGGCCAGGACTACCCGGCGCTGCTGACCGGATCGCGGGAGAGCCTGGAGGGCCACGTCGGCACCGGCAACGCCGCCAGCGTCGTGTCCGGCCGGATCTCGTACACCTTCGGCCTGGAGGGCCCCGCCGTCACCGTCGACACCGCCTGCTCCTCCTCGCTGGTCGCGCTGCACCTGGCGGTACGGGCCCTGCGCGCCCGGGAGTGCGACCTGGCGCTCGCGGGCGGCGTGACCGTGATGTCCACGCCGGGACTGTTCCTGGAGTTCAGCAGGCAGCGCGGGCTCGCCCCCGACGGCCGCTGCAAGGCCTTCGCGGACGCCGCCGACGGCACCGGGTGGGCCGAGGGCGCGGGCATTCTCCTCGTGGAACGCCTCGCCGACGCCCGGCGCCTCGGGCACCCGGTGCTCGCCGTGGTCCGCGGCTCGGCGGTCAACCAGGACGGCGCCTCCAACGGCCTCACCGCCCCCAACGGCCCCGCCCAGCAGCGCGTCATCTGGCAGGCTCTCTCCGACGCCCGGCTCACCGCCGCCGACGTCGACGCCGTCGAGGCGCACGGCACGGGGACGACCCTCGGCGACCCCATCGAGGCGCAGGCCCTGCTCGCCACGTACGGGCAGGACCGCGAGCAGCCCCTGTGGCTGGGCTCGGTGAAGTCGAACTTCGGGCACACCCAGGCCGCCGCGGGTGTCGCGGGCGTGATGAAGATGGTGCTGGCGATCCAGCACGGGGTCCTGCCCCGCACCCTGCACGTGGACGAGCCGTCGTCCCACGTCGACTGGAGCGCGGGCCGCGTCGAACTGCTCACCGAACCCCGGCCCTGGCCCGACACCGGCCGCCCCCGGATCGCGGGCGTCTCCTCCTTCGGCGTCAGCGGCACCAACGCCCACGTCATCCTCGAACAGGCCGAACAGGCCGAGCAGGCCGAGCAGGCCGAGCAGACAGAGCAGACAGAGCAGACAGAGCCGTCCGAGGAGGCCGAACCCTCCTCGCCGGGCACCACCCTCCCGTACGTCGTCTCCGCCCGCAGCGCCGCCGCCCTGCGCGCCCAGGCCGCCGCCCTCCACGCCCACCTGCGCTCCGGCACCGACGCGACGCCCGCACCGCACGACGTGGCCTGGTCGCTCGCCGCCACCCGCGCCGCCTTCGAACACCGTGCCGTGGTCCTCGCCGACGACCGCGCCGCACTCCTGCGCGGTCTGGAGGCACTGGCCTCCGACGCGCCCGCGAACGGCCTGGTGCGCGGCGTCGCCGACGTCGACGGCCGCACCGCGTTCGTCTTCCCCGGCCAGGGTCCCCAGTGGCCCGGCATGGCCACGGAACTCCTCGACACCGACGCCGAGTTCCGCACCCACTTCACCGCCTGCGCGAGCGCCGTGGAGCAGTACGTCGACTGGTCGCCCGAGGCCGTTCTGCGCGGCGCGGACGGCGCGCCCACCCTCGACCGCGTCGACGTCGTCCAGCCCCTGCTGTTCGTCACCATGGTGGCGTTGGCCCGGCTCTGGCAGTCCCGCGGCGTCCGCCCCGACGCGGTGGTCGGGCACAGCCAGGGCGAGATCGCCGCCGCCTGCGTCGCCGGCGCCCTCACCCTGGAGGACGCCGCCCGGGTCGTCGTCCTGCGCAGCCGCGCCATCACCGCGATAGCCGGCCGCGGCGGCATGGCCTCCGTCCTGCTGCCCGTCACCGACGTCGAGCGGCGCATCGCCCGCTGGGACGGGCGGCTCTCGGTCGCCGCCGTCAACGGCCCCGCCTCCGTCGTCGTCTCCGGTGACGCCGACGCCGTACGCGAACTCGTCGCCGAACTCACCGAGTCCGGCGCGCAGGCCCGGCAGATCCCCGTCGACTACGCCTCCCACTCCGCCCAGGTCGAGGAGATCCGCGACCGGCTCCTCGCCGACCTCGCGCCCATCCGCCCGCGCGCCTGCGAGGTGCCGTTCTTCTCGACCGTCACCTGCGACTGGCTCGACACCGAACGCCTCGACGCGGCCTACTGGTACGAGAACCTGCGCCGCACCGTCCGCTTCGCCGACGCCGTCCGCGCCCTCGCCGCCCAGGACGTACGGGCGTTCGTCGAGTCCAGCCCGCACCCCGTGCTCACCGCCGCCGTCCGCGACACCCTCGACGAGGACGGCCGTACCGGCACCGTCGTCACCGGCACCCTGCGCCGGGGCGAGGGCGGCCCGCGCCGCTTCCTCACCTCCCTCGCCGAACTGTCCGTACGCGGCGGCGCACCCGTCGACTGGGCCGCCCTCATCGGCCCCGGCACCCGTGTCGCCCTGCCCACCTACGCCTTCCAGCACCGCACCTACTGGCCCACCCCGGCCGCGCCCACCGCGCCCCCCGCGACCGACCTCGACGCCCGCTTCTGGCAGACCGTCGAGAACGGCGAGGCCCCGCCGCTGGCCGCCGCCCTCCACCTCGACGAGGACACCCTCGCCACGGTGCTGCCCGCCCTGAGCGCATACCGCCGCCGCAGCCGCGAGACCGCCACGGCCGACGGCTGGCGCTACCGCGTCACCTGGAAGCCCCTGTCCGCCCCCCAGGCGCCCGTCCTCACCGGCACCTGGCTGGTCGTCGTCCCCGTCGGCCGTCCCGTGCCCGCCGTGACCGACGCCCTGACCCGCGCCGGCGCCACCCCTGTCACCGTGCCCGTCGCCGCCGACGACGACCGCGCCCGCATCGCCGACCTGCTCCGCGCCACCGGCGAGGACCGGCCGCACGCCGTACTGTCGCTGCTCGCCCTCGACGACACCGAGCACCCGGGGCTGCCCGGTCTGCCCCGCGGCTTCTCCGCCACCGTCGCCCTCGTCCAGGCCCTGGACGACCTCGGCATGGAGGCGCCCGTCTGGTTCGCCACCCGGGGCGCCGTCGCCACCGGCGCCCCGGACGGCCCAGACGCTCCCGAACAGGCCCTCGTCTGGGGCTTCGGCCGGGTCGTCGCCCTGGAACAGCCCCAGCGCTGGGGCGGCCTGATCGACCTGCCCGCCGAACCGTCCGCCGACCTGCCCGCCGAACCGTCCGCCGACCTGCCCGCCGAACCGTCCGCCGACCTGCCCGCCGAACCGTCCGCCGACCTGTCCGCCGACCTCGACACGGCCGCCGCCGACCGACTGACCGCCGCCCTCGCCGGAATCGGCCACGAGGACCAGCTCGCCGTCCGGGCCACGGGCCTGTTCGCCCGCCGCCTCACCCGCGCCGCCACCGGCGGCCTCGGCGCCCTGCGGGAATGGACCCCCACCGGCACCACGCTCGTCACCGGCGGCACCGGAGCCCTCGGCCGCCAGGTCGCCCGCCGCCTCGCCCGCCAGGGCGCCCCCGGGCTGCTGCTCCTCAGCCGCACCGGCCCCGACGCACCCGGCGCGGCCGAACTCGCCGCCGAACTCACCGCACTCGGCGCCGGACACGTCGACATCGTCGCCTGCGACATCGCCGACCGCGACCAACTCGCCGCAGCCCTGGCCGCGGTGCCCGCCGACCGGCCCCTCTCCGCCGTCTTCCACACCGCCGCCGTGCTGCGCGACGGCGTCATCACCACCCTCACCCCCGACCGGCTCGCCGACGTCCTCCGGGTGAAGGTCGGCGGCGCCCGCAACCTCGACGCGCTCACCGCCGACCTCGACCTCACCGCGTTCGTCCTGTTCTCCTCCACCGCGGGCACCATCGGCGCCCCCGGCCACGCCAACTACGCCCCCGGCAACGCCCTGCTGGACGCCCTCGCCCAGCAGCGCCGCGCCCGCGGACTGCCCGCCACCGCCATCGCCTGGGGCCCCTGGGCCGACGGCGGCATGGCCGAAGGCGCCGTAGGCGAACGCCTCCAGCGGCACGGCGTACGCCCCATGGACCCCGAACTCGCCCTCGGCGCACTCCAGTTGGCCCTGGACCACGACGACACCACGGTCGCCGTCACCGACATCGACTGGGACCTGTTCGCCCACGCCTACACGACCTCCCGCCCCCGCCCCTTCATCGACGACCTCCCCGAGGCCCAACGCGCCCTCACCGCCAGGTCCGCCGCCCACGACACCCCGGGTACCGCAGACCCGGACTCGGCTGCCGGGGACGACCTGACCCGGCGGATCGCCGCGCTCCCCGCGGCCGAACAGCGCGCCGCGTTCGAGGAACTCGTCCGCGCCCACGTCGCCGTCGTCCTCAACCACAGCGGCCCCCAGGACGTCGAACCCACCCGCTCCTTCCGCGAACTCGGCTTCGACTCCCTCACCGCCGTCGAACTGCGCAACGCCCTCAGCGGCGCCCTCGGTCGCCCCCTGCCCGCCACCCTCGTCTTCGACTACCCGACCCCCGCCGTCCTCGCCGACCACCTGCGCGACACGGTGGTCCCGACGGCCGCCCCGGCCGCCGACAGCGCGCTCCCCGCGCCCCCCGCGACCGACGACGACCCGATCGTCATCACCGCGATGAGCTGCCGCTTCCCCGGCGGCGCCGACAGCCCCGAGGAGTTCTGGCGGCTCCTCGCCGACGGCACCGACGCCATCACCGGCTGGCCCGAGGACCGAGGCTGGGACGTCGGCCCCGACGGCACCGCCCGCGAGGGCGGCTTCCTGCGGGACATGGCGGGCTTCGACCCCGGCTTCTTCGGCATCTCGCCCCGCGAGGCCCTGGCCATGGACCCGCAGCAGCGGCTGCTGCTGGAACTGGCCTGGGAGGCGTTCGAACGGGCCGGGATCGACCCGACGACTCTGCGCGGCTCGCGCACCGGCGTCTTCGCGGGCACCAACTACCAGGACTACGCCTCCCGACCCCTCGACCCGACCGCGGCGGCGGAGGTCGCCGGCCACCTCGGCACCGGGAACTCGGCCAGCGTCATGTCCGGCCGTGTGTCGTATGTGCTGGGGCTGGAGGGGCCCGCGGTCACGGTCGACACCGCCTGCTCGTCGGCCCTCGTCGCCCTGCACCTCGCCGTGCAGGCATTGCGGGCGGGGGAGTGCGATCTGGCGCTGGCGGGCGGTGTGACCGTCATGTCCACTCCGGGACTCTTCATCGACTTCGACCGCCAGGGCGGGCTCGCCTCCGACGGCCGCTGCAAGGCGTTCTCGGACGCGGCGGACGGGGCCGGGTTCTCGGAGGGCGCGGGGCTGGTGCTGGTGGAGCGGCTGTCGGACGCGCGGCGCCATGGGCGTCGGGTGCTGGCGGTGGTGGCCGGTTCGGCGGTGAACCAGGACGGTGCGTCGAACGGTCTTACGGCGCCGAACGGGCCTTCGCAGCAGCGGGTGATACGGGCCGCTCTCGCGGGGGCCGGGCTGAAGCCGTCGGACGTGGATGCCGTGGAGGCGCATGGCACGGGTACGTCGCTGGGTGACCCGATCGAGGCGCAGGCGCTGCTGGCGACGTACGGGCAGGATCGTGAACGGCCGTTGTGGCTGGGGTCGGTGAAGTCCAACATCGGGCACACGCAGGCCGCCGCCGGTGTCGCCGGGGTCATCAAATTGGTGCTCGCCCTGCAGCACGGGGTACTCCCGCGCACGCTCCACGCCGAGGAGCCGTCCTCCCACGTCGACTGGTCCGCCGGGGCGGTTGAACTCGTCAGCACGAACGCCGAGTGGCCGCAGCGGGAAGGGCTTGTGCGGCGTGCGGGTGTCTCGTCGTTCGGGATCAGCGGGACGAACGCGCATGTGGTGCTGGCGGAGGCGCCGGTCCAGGAGGTGACCGGCTCGGAGGACTCCGGGGGCATCGACGGGTTGATTCCGTGGGTGGTGTCGGGGCGTACGGCTGCGGCGCTGCGGGATCAGGCCGGGCGGTTGGCGAAGTTTGTGTCGTCGGACGAGGGGGTGTCCCTCGCGGGGGTGGCGTCGTCGCTTGTGCGGTCGCGGTCGCTGTTCGAGCACCGGGCCGTGGTCTGGGGCGCCGACCGCAAGGAGCTGCTGCGTGGCCTGGAAGCGGTGGCTTCGGGCGAGGTGGCTGTGAACTCGGTCAACGGCCTGGCCCGCCGTGATGTACGTACCGCGTTCCTGTTCGCGGGGCAGGGTTCACAGCGGCTCGGTATGGGACGGGAGCTGTACGACACGCACCCCGCCTTCGCCGACGCGTTCGACGCGGTGGACGCGGAACTGCCCTTCGACCTCAAGGCCGTGGTCTTCGGCGATGACGCGGAGGCCCTCAACCGCACGGAGCACGCCCAGCCCGCCCTGTTCGCCCTCGAAGTGGCCCTGTTCCGGCTGCTGGAGTCCTTCGGCGTCCGCCCGGACGTTCTCGCCGGTCACTCCATCGGTGAGATCGCCGCCGCGCATGTCGCCGGGGTCTGGTCCCTGGCCGACGCCTGCAAGCTCGTCACCGCCCGCGGCCGACTGATGCAGGCCCTCCCGGACGACGGCGCGATGCTCGCCGTGCAGGCCTCGGAGGACGAGGTGTTGCCGCTGCTCACAGATGAGGTGGGCATCGCCGCCGTCAACGGGCCGCGAGCGGTAGTGATTTCGGGCGCGGTCGACAAGGTCGAGGAGATCGCTGACCGCTTCCGAGGCGAAGGCCGCAAGGTCACCCCCCTCCGCGTCAGCCACGCCTTCCACTCACCGCTGATGGATCCGATGCTCGCGGACTTCCGCAAGGTCGCCGAGAGCCTGACCTACGACCGCCCGAAGCATGCCCTCGTCTCCACAGTCACCGGACTCCCGGCCACGGACGAGGAGTTGACCTCCCCCGAGTACTGGGTCGACCACGTCCGCCGCACCGTCCGTTTCGCCGACGCCGTACACGTGCTCGCGGAGCAGAGAGCGGGCCGGTTCCTGGAGCTGGGCCCCGACGGCACGCTGACCGCCCTCGCGCAGAACTGCCTGGAGGACTCCGGCGTATCGGCACCGCTCCTGCGCAAGGACCGACCCGAATCCGACTCCCTGCTGGGCGCGTTGGCGCAGCTGCACGTCGACGGGGCCCGCGTGGACTGGGCGTCCCGGCTGCCGGAAACCGCGCCCGTGCCGCTGCCGACGTACGCCTTCCAGCGCCGCCGCTACTGGCTGGACGCCTCCCCGCAGGCCGGTGATGTCACCACCGCCGGCCTGGAGCGCCCCGGCCACCCGCTGCTGTCCGCGGCCGTACGGGTCGCCGACACCGACGCGCTGGTGTTCAGCGGTGTCCTGTCGCTCCGTACGACCCCATGGCTGGCCGACCACCGGGTGCTGGGCCGGACGATCCTGCCCGCCACGGCCTACCTGGACATGGCCGTCCACGCCGGTGACGAGGTGGGGCTCGGCCAGGTGAGCGAGCTGACCCTGGAGACCCCGCTCGTGCTGCCCGAGCACGGTGCCGTGCGGTTCCAGCTGGCGGTCGCCGCCCCGGACGAGGACGGCCGACGCCTGTTCACCGTCCACTCGCGCCCTGCCGACGCCGACTCCGCCGAGCCCTGGACCCGACACGCGCAAGGAGTGCTGGCGCAGGACCCGGAGGACGCACCCGACACGCCGCTTACCGCCGCCTGGCCGCCCCCGGGCGCTCAGCCGGTCGAACCGTCCGCTCACGACGACTGGTACGAGCAGTTCAGTGCGGGCGGTTTCACCTACGGTCCCGCCTTCCAGGGGCTCGGCAAGGTCTGGCGGGGCGACGGCGAGCTGTTCGCGGAGGTCGCCCTGCCGGACACCCACCGCGCCGAGGCCGCCCGCTACGGCATCCACCCCGCCCTGCTCGACGCGGCCGTCCAGACGCTGCTGGTCCAGGCCCTCGACGGCGGCGAGGCGACGGCCACCCTGCCCTTCGCCTGGCACGGCGTCCGCCTCCACGCGACCGGCGCGAGCGCCCTCCGCGTCCGTCTCGCACCGGAGGACGGCCGCCCCGACGCCTACAGGGTGCACGTCGCCGGAGCCGACGGCCGCCCCGTCGTCACCGCCGACGGCCTCGTACTGCGGCGGATCACCGACGTTCCCTCGGCCCGCCCGACCCCTCCGCTGCTGGTCCAGCGCTGGCGCCCCGCCGACCCGCAGCCCACCGCCCCGGCACCCGAGACCGTGCGCTGGGCCCTGCTGGGCGAGGGCGACGGAGGCCTGGCCGAGGCGCTGGACGCCTCCGGCGTGCACCTGGAGTGCTACGCCGACCTGGCCTCCCTGGCGGCGGCCGTCGGCACGGGCACCGCGGCACCCGGCATCGTCCTGGCCTCCTTCACGGCCACCCCCGGTATCCCCGCCCCGCAGGCCACCCGGGAGCTGCTGACCGAGGCGGCCGGGCTGCTCCGCGACTGGGTGGACGACGAGCGCTTCGCCGACTCGCGCCTGGTCCTCGTCACGCGCGGCGCACTCGGCGCCACGCCCGACGAGGACGTGACGGACCTGCCCGCCGCCGCCCTGTGGGGGCTCGTGCGGTCCGCGCAGCTCGAACACCCCGACCGAGTGAACCTGTTGGACCTGGACACGGCCGCCGCCGCGCAGGCCCTCACGGCCGCCGTGGCCGCCGGACACCCCCAGGCCGCCGTCCGCGCGGGCACACTCCTGCTGCCCGACCTCCACCCGGTGGACCGGGCACCCCGGGAACCGGAAGGCTTCGCCCACGGCACCGTCCTGGTCACGGGAGCCACCGGCGCCCTCGGCGGCCTGGTCGCCCGGCACCTCGTCACCGCCCACGGCGCCCGCCACCTGCTGCTGGCCTCCCGGCGCGGTACGGACGCCCCCGGCGCCGCCGCCCTCATCGCGGACCTGGCCGAGCGTGGCGCCGAGGTCACCCTGGCCGCCTGCGACGTGGCGGACCGGGCCGACCTGGAGGCGCTGCTCGCGCGCATCCCCGAGGAGCAGCCCCTCACAGCCGTCGTGCACATCGCCGGCGTCGTCGACGACGCCACGCTGACCTCGCTCACCGACACCCAACTGGACGCCGTACTGAGGCCGAAGGCGGACGCGGCCTGGCTTCTGCACGAGCTGACGCGCCCGCAGAAACCGTCTGCCTTCGTCCTGTTCTCCTCCGCCGCCGGTACCTTCGGCGCGGCCGGGCAGGGCGCGTACGCCGCCGCCAACACCTTCCTCGACGCCCTGGCCCGCCACCGCCGTGCCCAGGGGCTCCCCGCCACCTCCGTCGCGTGGGGGCTGTGGGCCGCCGACAGCCAAATGACGGCCGGGCTGGCCGACGCGGACCGGGAGCGCATGGCCCGCAGCGGTATGGCACCGCTGAGCGACGAAGCCGGACTCGCCCTGCTCGACCGGGCGTTGGGCCTCGACGACCCGGCCGTGGTCGCCGTCGCCCGGCAGGAGGCCCCTCGCACCCGCACCCGCCGTTCCGCGGCCGCCGCTCCCGAGGACGGCGGTCGCGCCCTCGCCGGCCGGCTGGCCGGACTCGACCCGGCGCAGCGGCTCGCCGCCCTCGTGGACGCCGTACGCGAGCAGGTCGCCGTCGTCCTTGGCCACGACTCCACCGACGAGGTGCTGCCCGACCGGCACTTCGCCGAACTCGGCTTCGACTCGCTCACCGCGGTCGAACTGCGCAACCGGCTCGGCCGACTCACCGGCTTCCGGCTGCCACCCACCCTCGTCTTCGACGCCGACACCCCGCAGGCGCTCGCCGCCGACCTCGCCGGACGATTCACCGCGGACGAGACGCCCGCCACCCCGGAGCCGACCCGCACCCAGGACGCCCACGACACCATCGGCTCCCTCTTCCGCACCGCATGCCGGTCCGGCCGGGTCGACGAGGGCTTCGCCCTGCTCCAGGCGGTCGCCGAACTGCGCCCCACGTTCGACGCCCCCGAGGAGGTGCCCGGTGCCGGGCTGCGGCTCGCCGCCGGGGACGAGGGCGCCCCGCTGATCTGCTTCAGCTCCTACGTGGCGCTGGCCGGTGTCCACCAGTACGCCCGGTTCGCCTCCGCCTTCCGTGGGCGGCGCGACGTGTGGGCGCTGCCCACACCCGGCTTCGGCCGCGGCGAACCCCTGCCCGCCTCGCTGGACGTCGTCGCCCGCACCCAGGCCGAGTGGGCGCTGCGCTGCGCCGGGGAGCGGCCCTTCGTCCTCACCGGCTCCTCCTCCGGAGGCGTCCTCGCCCTGGCCGCCGCCCGGTACCTGGAGAAGGAGGGGCGGCCGCCGCTCGGGGTGGCGCTGCTGGACACCTACATGCCGCGCGCGGACTCGCCGTTCACCCGGTTCTCCCAGGAGATGCTCGCCGGGATGTTCGACCGCGAGTCGATGTTCGCGGCCATGGACGCCGACCGGCTCTCGGCGATGAGCTGGTACATCAACATGATCGGCGAGTGGGACCCCGGCGCCCTGTCCGTGCCGGTGGTGCTGGTGCGGCCCAGCGAGCCCCCGGTCACCGTCGCCGGGGGCGAGCCGGGGGAGTGGCGCAGTTCCTGGGAGGGCGCCGACCGCGCGGTGGACGTGCCCGGCAACCACTTCACGATGATGGAGTCGCACGCCACGGACACCGCGGGCGCCCTCACCACCTGGATCGACACGGTCCTGCCGCCGTACACCGCAGGCCGGGAACCGGCCCACCGAACCGAGGGAGCATGATGCGGGTCCTGTTCGTCAGCCTGTCCGAGAAGTCCCACATCTATCTGATGGCCCCGCTGGCGTGGGCACTTGCCGCCGCCGGTCACGAGGTGCGGGTCGCGAGCCAGCCCATGGCCACCGACACGATCACCCGCGCCGGGCTCACCGCCGTGCCCGTGGGCAGCGACCACGCCATCCACCGCGACATGGCCGCCTACCGCGAGTCGCAGGACTACCGCACCGCCAACTGGAGCCGCTGCGAACGCGAAGACGTCGACTGGGCGGAGCTGAAGGAGCGGTACGAACTCAGCGTCCCCTACGCCTTCGCCGTCTACAACGACTCCATGATCGAGGACCTGGCCGCGTTCGCGCAGAGCTGGCGGCCCGACCTCGTCGTACGGGACCCGCTCGCCTACGCGGGCGCGGTGGCCGCCCGGATCAGCGGCGCCGCGCATGTGCGGCTGATGTGGTGCGCCGACGTGTGGGGGCGGACCCGGCAGACGTACCTCCACCTCATGGCCGAGCAGCCCGAGTCGGAGCGGGTCGACCCGCTCGCGCAGTGGCTGAGTTCCCGCTGCGAGCCGTTCGGGTTCTCCTGCGACGAGGAGATGCTGCACGGCCAGGCCACCATCAGCACCCTGCCGTCCTCCCTCGCCGTACCCACCGCCTCCCCGGAACTGCCGATGCGGCACGTGCCGTACAACGGGCGTGCCGTGGTGTGGGACTGGCTGCGCGAGGCCCCCAAGAAGCCGCGCGTCTGCCTGAGCCTCGGCGCCTCCAACACCGAGGACTACGGCGGCGATTACGTGTCCGTGCCCGAGATCCTCGACGCGCTCGCCGACGAGGACGTGGAGGTCGTCGCGGCGCTGCTGCCCGCCCAGCGCGAACAGCTCGGAACCGTCCCGGACAACGCCCGCGCCGTCGACTCGGTCGCCCTGCACACCCTGCTGCCGACCTGTTCGGCCCTCATCCACCACGGCGGCTACGGCAGTTTCGCCACCGCGATGGTGGCCGGGGTGCCGCAGCTGATGCTGTCCACCCTCGTCTCCGACCACGAACTGCGCGGACGCGCCCTCGAACGCGCGGGCGCGGGCGTGTACCTGCACCACAGCGACGCCACCGCGGAGCACGTCCGCGACCACATCCGCCGCCTCACCGGCGGCACCGACGCCGCGGACGCGGCCCGGCGGGTGCGCGCCCAGTGCGAGGCCATGCCCAGCCCCGCCGAGGTCGTCGCCTCCCTGGAACGGCTGGCCGAGGTCAGCTGAAGCGCCCGCCCCCAACTCACGAGAAGGAAAAGACACATGAAGATCACTGTGGACCGTGAGCGCTGTGTCGGCGCCGGTCAGTGCGTGCTGGCCGCCTCCGACGTCTTCGACCAGAGCCGCGAGGACGGACTGGTCGAACTGCTGGAGCCGGAGCCGTCCGAGGACCGGCGCTCCGCCGTCAACGAGGCGGAGCTGATCTGCCCGTCCGGCGCCATCGAGATCCAGCCCTGACGGCCGGCCCCAACCCGACGACACGTAAGGCGGGACGGAAACCGTGAAGGCTCTCGTGCTGTCGGGAGGTGCGGGGACCCGGCTGCGGCCCATCACCCACACCTCCGCGAAACAGTTGGTGCCGGTCGCCAACAAACCCATCCTCTTCTACGGCCTGGAGGCCATCGCCGACGCCGGGATCACCGATGTCGCGATCGTCGTCGGCGAGACCGAAGACGAGATACGGCAAGCCGTCGGCGACGGCTCCGACTTCGGCATCGACGTCACCTACCTGCGCCAGGAGGCCCCGCTCGGGCTCGCCCACGCGGTGCTCATCGCCCGGGACTTCCTGGGCGACGACGACTTCGTGATGTTCCTCGGCGACAACTTCGTCTTCGGCGGCATCAACGACTCCGTCGACGAGTTCCGCAAGACACGCCCCGACGCCCAGCTCCTGCTGACCCGCGTCCCCGACCCGTCCGCCTTCGGCGTCGCCGAACTCGACGAGCAGGGACGCCTGATACGGCTGGAGGAGAAACCCGCCCGGCCGCGCAGCGACCTCGCGCTGGTCGGCGTGTACCTGTTCGGGCCCGCCATTCACGACGCCGTACGCGCCATCGAGCCGTCCCGGCGTGGCGAGTTGGAGATCACCGACGCCATCCAGTGGCTGCTCGACCGCGACCGCGATGTGCGCACCACGGTCATCACCGGCTACTGGAAGGACACCGGGAACGCCGCCGACATCCTCGACGTCAACCGCCGACTGCTGGACCTGCTGGAGTACCGGGTCGAGGGCGACGTGGACGACGCCAGCGAGATCGTCGGCCGGGTCCGTATCGAGCCCGGCGCCGTGGTGCGCGGCTCGCGGATCGCGGGGCCCGCCATCATCGGCTCCGGCACCCTCGTCCAGGACTCCTACATCGGCCCGTCGACATCCATCGCCGAGGACTGCGTCATCCGCAACAGCGAGATCGAGTTCTCCATCGTGCTGCGGGAGTCCAGCTTCGACAGCATCAGCCGGGTGGAGGGCTCCCTGATCGGCCGCAATGTGCACGTCTCCCGGGGCCCCCGGGTGCCCGCCGCGCACCGGCTGGTCATCGGCGACCACGGGCGGGTGGAGATCTCCTCATGACCACCCGCATCCTGGTGACCGGCGGCGCCGGATTCATCGGCTCCCACCATGTGCGCACCCTCCTCGGCCCCGCCGGCCCGGACGACGTCGCGGTCACCGTTCTCGACAGGCTCACCTACGCGGGCAACCCCGCCAACCTGGACGCGGTCCGCGGCCATCCCGCCTTCTCCTTCGTCCAAGGGGACATCTGCGACCGGGAGCTGGTCGACGACCTCATGGCCCGCCACGACGAGGTCGTGCACTTCGCCGCCGAGTCCCACGTCGACCGCTCCATCGACGACTCCACCGACTTCGTCCGCACCAACGTCCTGGGCACCCACACCCTCCTCGACGCCGCCCTGCGGCACGGGGCGCGCACCTTCGTGCACGTCTCCACCGACGAGGTCTACGGCTCCATCGACACCGGCGCCTGGACCGAGCACAGCCCCCTGCTGCCCAACTCGCCCTACTCCGCCTCCAAGGCCGCCTCCGACCTGCTCGCCCTGTCCTACCACCGCACCCACGGCCTCGACGTACGCGTCACCCGCTGCTCCAACAACTACGGCCCCCACCAGTACCCCGAGAAGGTCATCCCCCTCTTCGTCACCAACCTCCTCGACGGCCTGAAGGTCCCCCTGTACGGCGACGGCGCCAACGTCCGCGACTGGCTGCACGTCGACGACCACGTGCGCGGCATCGAACTGGTCCGCGCCCGCGGCCGGGCCGGTGAGGTCTACAACATCGGCGGCGGCACCGAGCTGACCAACAAGGAACTGACGGGTCTCCTCCTCGACGCCTGCGGCGCGGGCTGGGAACGCGTCGAGCACGTCGCCGACCGCAAGGGCCACGACCGCCGCTACAGCCTCGACTGGACCAAGATCCGTGAGGAGCTGGGCTACCGGCCCCGCACCGACTTCACCGCCGGCCTCGCCGCCGCCGTCGACTGGTACCGCACCCACCGTGACTGGTGGGAGCCCCTGAAGACAACTCCCGGGACACCTGAGTGAGCGACCTGCACGAGATCGTCGTCATCGGCGCCGGAGCCGCCGGTGCCACCACCGCCGAGAGCCTGCGCCGACAGGGCTACGACGGCCGCCTCACCCTCGTCGGCGCCGAACCCCACCCGCCCTACGACCGGCCCCCGCTGTCCAAGCAGATCCTCACCGGCCACTGGGAACCCGACCGCATCCGCCTGCGCGCCCCCGAGGCCTACGAGCGCCTCGCCATCGACCTGCGCCTGGGCAGCACGGTCACCGGCCTGGACCGCACCGGCCGCACCGTCCACCTCGCCGACGGCACCCGGCTGCACACCGACGCCGTCGTCGTCGCGACCGGCGTACGGCCCCGGCGGCTGCCCCGCACCGACCACCCCGGCCGGTCGGAGGCCCCCGCCGGAGTGCACGTACTGCGCACCCTCGACGACACGCTCGCCCTGCGCGAGGCTCTCCGCGCGGGCCCGCGCCTGGTGGTGGCCGGTGCCGGACTGCTCGGCACCGAGGCCGCCGTCGCCGCCCGCGCCCTCGGCGCCGACGTCACCCTCGTCAGCTCGGCGCCCGTACCGCTGCTCGACCTGCTCGGGCCGCAGGCCGCCGGACTGGTCGCCGCCACCCACCGCGACCTCGGACTCCGCGTCCACCAGGGTCGCGTGACCGCCGTACGCGCCGCCCGCGACACCGTCACCGGCGTCCAGCTCGCCGACGGCAGCGTGCTCCCCGCCGACGTGGTGCTCGTCGCCACCGGCTCCGTGCCCAACACCGAGTGGCTGCACGGCAGCGGCGTCCCCGTCGGCGACGGTGTCGTCTGCGACGTGCTGTGCGCGGCCGAGCCCGGGGTGTGGGCCGCGGGCGACGTGGCCAACCGCCCCGACCCGCGCACCCGTCGACGCCGGCGCCTGGAACACCGTACGCACGCCACCGAACAGGCCATGGCCGTCGCCCGCAACATCCTCGCCGGCGCCGCGGCCCGCCCCTTCGCTCCGCTGCGGTCCTTCTGGACCGACCAACACGACCTGAGAATTCAGGTGTTCGGCGACCTCACCGGCACCGACCGCTGCCACATCCTCCAAGGTGCCCCGTCGGAACGGCAGTTCACCGCCGTGTACTGCTCGGGCGAACGCGTCCTGGGAGCCGTGGCGGTCAACATGCCCCGCGAGGCACTGCGGCTGCGCACGGCCGTGGAGACCGGCGAGCTTCCGACCACGGACCACCGGGCCGACCCGACGCCCGCGGGGGCGACGGAGACCTGAGACGGACGAGAGTCCCGGGACCTGGGGGTCCCGGGACCTGGGGAGCGGGCACGCGTCAGCGGTGATCGTGCTCCCGGCGCTCAGCGGTGATCGTCCTCGCGGCGCCCCCGGGCCTTCGTCTGTTCCGGCACCCCCCCGGGCGACAGCATCGCCCAAAGCCCCGCCCGCGCGTGGTAGATGTTCACGATCACCAGCATCAGCAGCGTGAACACGCCGTACTGGACACCGTTGAGCGCCGGGACCATGTGCACCGGCAGGGTGTACGCCATCAGCGTGCGGACGCCCGAGTCGACGATCAGGCCGATGCCCCAGATCACCGTGGTGACACGCCAGATCCGGCGGAAGTGCGGCTCGGCGTCCCACAGTTCGTCCCAGTCCCGGCCACCGCGGGCCCGCCGCTCCAGCAGCCGACGGGAGAAGCCGAACGCCAGCGGCCGTCTGCCGCGCAGGGACACCAGGAAACCCAGCCCGGCCACCCCGGTCAGCCACCCGTCGCGCACCAGCAGGAGCCGGGCGCTGCCGCTGGTCAGCGACACGACGATGCTGAGCACCAGCATCACCGTCACGAACACGCCCAGCACATCCACGCGCCGGGTCCTGGCGAACCGCACCAGAGTCGCCGTCGCGGGCACCGCCGCGCCCGCCGTCAGCGCGAGCACATCGCCCACACCGGCCGCCGTCAGGCCGTAGTACAGGCCGATCGGAACACCGAAGTCCACCAGGACGGTCAACAGCACGGGCGGACCCGACGAGGAGCCGGACACCGTACTCGCGCCGCTGGTCATGCGCACTCCGTCCGACGGGGCCGTACACGAACGATTGCCACGCGCCAGCGTACGTGCGCACCCCACCGGCGGCCCACGGCGAACGGCCCCCTCGGGCCAACCCTTTGGAATTCCCTAGACCTCGACGACGACCGGCCTGCCCGCCGCGCCCCGCTGCTAGCGTCGGGCGCCAGGTCGACCCCCTGCGCACTGACCGCCTGTCCCGCCGCGTCCGCAGACACACCGAACTCTGCACAGCCGGCTCGGCGTTGAGACCTGTCACCCTCCGCTGAACCAGGAGACACCCGTGACCGACGTTCGAACGACCCCCGAGTCGCCTGCGCCGACGGAAGCCATCCCCACACCCGGACCGATGCGGCTCAAGGACATGCGCGAGGTCGTGCGCAACGTCCCGCGCTACCTCACCGGCCTGCGCGACAAGCACGGCCCGCTGGTCCGCGTACCCATGGGCAAGACCGACGCGTTCCTGGTCAGCGACTTCGACGTCGTCCAGGACGTCATCATCGCCTCCAGCCGGCGCTTCGACAAGGACGCCCAGAAGACCGGCCCCGGTCCCGACGACTGGGGCTCCACCCTCGAACGCGTCCTCGGCAAGGGCCTGGTGACCAGCGTCGGCACCTACCACCGCCGCCAGCGCCGCCTCATCCAGCCCGTCTTCCACCGCCAGCGCATCGCCGGCTACGGCACCGCGTTCGCCACCATCGCCGACGAGGCGAGCGCCAGGCTCACCGACGGCGAACGGTTCAACTTCCACGAGGCGATGTACGAACTCGCCCTCGGCATGGTCACCCGCACCCTCTTCGACGTCTCCCTCGACAGCGAGGCCGCCGACCGCATCCGCACCGCCTTCCCCCGCGAGGGCGGCCCCCTGCGCTGGGAACTCAGCCCCTTCGGCAAGATCCTGCTGCGCCTGCCGCTGCCCGCCAACCGGCAGTTCAAGCGCGGCCTGAAAGCCGTCGACGACATCGTCTACGGCATGATCGAGGAACGCCGCAAGGGCCCCGGCGACGGCGAGGACCTGCTGTCCGTGCTGCTCACCGTCACCGACGCCGACACCGGCGAACACCTCACCGACACCGAGCTGCGCGACGAGGCCATCACCCTGCTGATGGCCGGCCACGAAACGTCCTCCGGCGCCCTCACCTGGGCCTACTACCTCCTCGGCACCCACCCCGAGATACGCGAACGCCTCCACGCCGAGATCGACGAGGTCCTCGGCGACCGGCTCCCCACCGTCGACGACCTGCCCCGGCTGAAGTTCGCCGACGCCGTCTACTCCGAGGCCCTGCGCCTGTACCCGCCGGCCTGGGTCCTCGTACGGCGCGCCCTGGAGGACTACACCGCCAACGGCTACCACATCCCGCGCAACAGCGTCCTCATGGTCAGCCCGTACGTCCTGCACCGCGACGCCACCTGGTGGCCCGAGCCCGAGCGGTTCGCCCCCCAGCGGTTTCTGCCCGAACCCGACCCCGACGACCCCCTCACCGGGCACGCCAAGGCCCCCGGCCGCCCCAAGCTGGCCTACCTCCCCTTCGGCGCCGGACCCCGCCAGTGCATCGGCAACGTCTTCGCCCAGATGGAAGGCGTCATGGCGCTGGCGACCCTGAGTAGGCACTGGGAGTTCGAGCCCGTCGGCGACCCTCCGGACCGGGTCACGAGCGACTTCACGCTCCAGCCCCGAGGGGGCCTGGACATGGTCGCCCACCGCAGGCGCCGAACGGCCGCCAACGGCCGCTGACCAGCGGCGAACTAGTAGAAGTCTCCCTAGATCGACGGCTGCCCGCGGGACTCGCCCGCAGGCAGCCGCCAGTATGACAAGCATCGCAACCACCGATTGTCCCGCGGACGGCGCGACAGTCGGATCCGGCCGGATTGCACGGCCAGAAAATGAGCTGGATCCGTAGGGCGGAGGCAGTGGCCGTGGCGCCAGAAGACGCACACGCACGGGAAGACGTGTCGGAACCCCTGGACGGTACCGCCGTGGGCGACCGCGACTCGATCGCTGTGGTGGGCATCTCCTGCCGCTTCCCCCAGGCCCCCGACCCCGAGGCGTTCTGGCGGCTGCTCGCCGACGGCACGAGCGCCGTCACAGAGACCCCCGCCAACCGCCTCGGCACCGCCTCCGCGCCCCGCCGCGGCGGCTGGCTCGACCACGTCGACCGCTTCGACGCCGCCTTCTTCGGCATTTCCCCGCGCGAAGCCGCCGCGATGGACCCCCAGCAGCGCCTCGTCCTCGAACTCGGCTGGGAGGCCCTGGAAGAGGCCGCCGTCGTCCCCGGACGGCTGCGCGGCAGCCGGACCGGCGTCTTCGTCGGCGCCATCTGGGACGACTACGCCGCCCTCACCCGCGGCCTCGGCCCCGACGCCGTCGGCCGCCACACCCTCAGCGGCCTGAACCGCGGCCTCATCGCCAACCGCCTCTCCTACGTCCTCGGCCTGCGCGGCCCCAGCCTCACCGTCGACGCCGGACAGTCCTCCTCCCTCGTCGCCGTCCATCTCGCCTGCGAGAGCCTGCGCCGCGGCGAGAGCGAACTCGCCCTCGCCGGCGGCGTCAACCTCGTCCTCGCCCCCGACAGCGACCTCGCCTCCGACGGATTCGGCGCCCTCTCCCCGGACGGCACCTGCTTCACCTTCGACGCCCGCGCCAACGGCTACGTCCGCGGCGAGGGCGGCGCCCTCGTCCTCCTCAAGCCCCTCCACCGCGCCCTCGCCGACGGCGACCGCGTCCACTGCGTCATCCGCGGCAGCGCCACCAACAACGACGGCGGCGGCGACGGACTCACCGCACCCCTGCGCGAGGCCCAGGAAGAAGTCCTGCGCCTCGCCTACCGCGACGCCGGACTCGACCCGTCCCAGGTGCAGTACGTCGAACTCCACGGCACCGGCACCCGCCTCGGCGACCCGGTGGAGGCGGCCGCCCTCGGCACGGTCGTCGGCCGCGCCCGCACCGACGGTTCACCCCTGGTCGTCGGCTCCGTGAAGACCAACATCGGCCACCTGGAAGGCGCCGCCGGAATCGCCGGCCTGCTCAAGACGGTCCTGTCCCTCCGCCACGGCCGCATCCCCGCCAGCCTCAACCACCGGCACCCCAACCCCGAGATCCCCTTCGACGAACTGAACCTGCGCGTCGCCACCGAGCCCCTGACCTGGCCGCAGGGAGCGGAACCGCGCCGGGCGGGCGTCTCCTCGTTCGGCATGGGCGGCACCAACTGCCATGTCGTACTGGAGGAATGGCGGGAGCCCCGCGCTGCCGCCCCCACCGCTGCCCCGGACTCGGACCTGCCGTGGATTGTCTCCGGCCGCACAGGCAAGGCCCTGCGCGCCCAGGCCGAACGCCTTCTCGCCCACCTGGAGACCCACCCCACCGCCCACCCGGCCGACCTCGCCCACTCCCTCGCCGAGACCCGCACCCGCTTCGAGCACCGGGCCGTCGTCCTCGGCACTGACGTCGCCGACCTGCGGCGGGGCCTGACAGCCGTCGCCTCCGGCACGCCGAGCACCGACGTGTTCACCGGAGTCTGCGAACCGGGCAGCGCGGGGACCGGCTTCCTGTTCGCCGGGCAGGGGGCACAACGCCTCGGTATGGGGATGGAGTTGTACGAGACCTTCCCCGTGTTCGCCGACGCCTTCGACGCGGTGGACGGGGAACTGCCCTTCGACCTCAAGGCAGTTGTGTTCGGGACGGACGCACAGGTCCTGAACCGCACCGAGTTCACCCAGCCCGCCCTCTTCGCCCTCGAAGTCGCCCTGTACCGGTTGCTGGAGTCCCTCGGGATACGGCCGACCGTGCTGTTCGGTCACTCGGTCGGAGAGATCGCCGCCGCGCACGTGGCCGGACTGTGGTCACTGGCCGACGCCTGCCGCATCGTGGTCGCGCGCGGCCGTCTGATGCAGGCACTGCCCGAAGGCGGCGCCATGGTGTCGCTCCAGGCCACCGAGGACGAGGTGCTGCCGCTGCTGGCGGGCCGCGAGGACGAACTCGGCATCGCCGCGGTCAACGGCCCGTCCGCGATCGTCGTCTCCGGTGCCGCCGACGCCGTGGAGTCGGTCGCCGCGCACTTCCGCGGCCTGGACCGCAAGGTCACCGCGCTGAGGGTCAGCCATGCCTTCCACTCGCCCCTGATGGAGCCGATGCTGGACGCGTTCCGCACGGTCCTCACCGAAGTCACCTACGGCCACCCCGCACTCCCCATCGTCTCCGACGTCACCGGCCGCCTCGCCACCCTCGACGAGCTCACCGACCCCGAGTACTGGGTACGGCATGTGAGGCAGCCCGTCCGGTACGCCGACGGCGTCCGAACCTTGGAGGCCCAGGGCGTACGGCACCTCCTCGAACTCGGCCCGGACGGCACGCTCACCGCACTGGCCGAGCAGACCCTGACGACCGACGACATCGCCGCCGTCCCCGCCCAGCGCAAGGACCGCCCCGGCGCCCGCGCCCTCCTGGAGGCGCTCGCCGCCCTCCACACCACCGGCGTGCCCGTCGACTGGACCCCCGTCCTCTCCGCCCACGGCGGCCGCCGCACCGAGCTGCCGACCTACGCCTTCCGCCGCCGCCGCTACTGGCTGCCCGACACGGTGACCGCTCCCGGGGCCCCCGCGAAGCCCGTCGAGCCCTCCGTGCGCCCCACCGAGTCCGAGGACGAGGATGTGGAGGACGCCGCCTCGGCACTGCGCGCCCGCCTCGACGGGCTGCCCCGGCGGGAGCGTGCCACGGCCCTGCTGGACCTGGTCCGCTCGCACGCCGCCGCGATCCTCGGCCACGACTCCGCCGACGAGGTCGAACCCCGGCGCACCTTCAAGGACCTCGGTTTCGACTCCCAGACCTCCGTCGACCTGCGCAACCGCCTCCGGGCCGCGACAGGCCTGCGCCTCCCGGCCTCCCTGCTCTTCGACCGCCCCACGCCCCAGGCCGTCGCCGCCCACATCGAGGACCAGCTCTCCCCGGCCACCGGCCGGACGGACGCGGAGATCGTCGCCCGGTCGGGCGACGCGGACGACGACCCGATCGTCATCGTGGGCATGGCCTGCCGCTTCCCCGGTGGGGTCGGCTCGCCCGAGGACCTGTGGCGGCTGGTGAGCGAGGGCGGCGACGCAATCGGCGCCTTCCCGACCGACCGCGGCTGGGACCTCGACAGCCTCTACGACCCCGAACCCGGAACCCCCGGCCATGTCTACGTCCGCCAGGGCGGCTTCCTCCACGACGCGACCCGCTTCGACGCCGGGCTCTTCGGTATCTCGCCGCGTGAGGCGCTGGCGATGGATCCGCAGCAGCGGCTGCTGCTGGAGACCTCGTGGGAGGTGTTCGAGCGGGCCGGAATCGACCCGGCGAGCCTGCGCGGCTCCCGCACCGGTGTCTTCGCCGGCCTCGTGGAACAGGGCTACGGAACACGTCTGAAGGACGCGGTCGAGGAGTCCGACGGTTACGTCCTCACCGGCACCACGCTCAGCGTCGCCTCGGGGCGCATCGCCTACACCTTCGGTTTCGAGGGGCCCGCGGTCACCATCGATACGGCTTGTTCGTCGTCGCTGGTCGCCCTGCACCTGGCCGCCCAGGCCCTGCGCTCCCGCGAGTGCGACCTGGCGCTGGCCGGTGGTGTGACGGTGATGGCGGGCCCGGAGATGTTCGTGGAGTTCTCGCGTCAGCGGGGGCTCGCGGGTGACGGCCGTTGCAAGGCGTTCTCCGACGGGGCGGACGGTACCGCCTGGTCGGAGGGTGTGGGTCTGCTGCTGGTGGAGCGGCTGTCGGACGCGCGGCGCCAGGGGCACCGGGTGCTCGCGGTGGTGGCCGGTTCGGCGGTGAACCAGGACGGTGCGTCCAATGGGCTTACGGCGCCGAACGGTCCGTCGCAGCAGCGGGTGATACGGCAGGCGCTCGCCGGTGCCGGGCTCGGTCCGGCCGATGTGGACGCGGTGGAGGCGCACGGCACGGGTACGCCCCTCGGCGACCCCATCGAGGCACAGGCGCTGCTCGCCACCTACGGCCAGGACCGCTCCGCTGATCAGCCCCTGTTCCTCGGCTCGTTGAAGTCGAACATCGGTCATACGCAGGCCGCCGCGGGCGTGGGCGGTGTGATCAAGATGGTCATGGCGATGCGGCATGGTGTGCTTCCGCGCACGCTGCACGTGGACCAGCCGTCGTCGCACGTGGACTGGTCGGCGGGGGACATCGCCCTGCTGACGGAGAACGCCGAATGGACTCGCCCGGACGGCCGTCCGCGCCGGGCCGGTGTCTCGTCGTTCGGCATCAGCGGCACGAATGCCCACGTCATCCTCGAAGAAGCACCCGAGACCGAGAACGACACGCGGCCCGAAGCCCCGTACACCGCCCCTCGCCGTACCGTCCCCCTGCCCCTCTCCGCCGCCGACCCCGACGCCCTGCGCGCCCAGGCCGCACGTCTGGACGCCTTCCTCGCCGACGACGAGCACCTGACCCCCGCCGATCTCGGTCTGTCCCTGGCCACGACCCGCAGCACGCTGGACCACCGCGCGGTGCTGCTGGCCACTGACCGGACCGAGCTCCGCGAGGCCCTGGCCGCCCTGGCCGCCGGCGAAAGCCACCCCCGCCTGATCACGGGCACCGACAACCGCGCGAGCCGCCGCCTCGCCTTCCTCTTCGCCGGTCAGGGTTCCCAGCGCCTGGGCATGGGCCGCGAACTCCACGAGACCTACCCGGTGTTCGCGGACGCCTTCGACGCGGTGGACGCGGAACTGCCCTTCGACCTGAAGGCGGTTGTTTTCGGCGACGACGAAGCGGTCCTGAACCGCACCGAGTTCACCCAGCCCGCGCTGTTCGCCCTGGAAGTGGCCCTGTTCCGGCTGCTGGAGTCGTGGGGCGTCCGCCCGGACGTGCTCGCGGGTCACTCCATCGGCGAGATTGCCGCCGCGCACGTCGCCGGAATGTGGTCCCTGGCCGACGCCTGCAAGCTCGTCGCCGCCCGAGGCCGACTGATGCAGGCCCTCCCGGTGGGCGGCGCGATGGTCGCCGTACAGGCCTCCGAAGAGGAGGTACTGCCGCTGCTGGACCAGGCCGTCGCGGGCATCGCGGCCGTCAACGGCCCGCAGGCCGTGGTGATCGCGGGGGAGGCCGGGGCCGTGGAGTCCGTGGCCGCCCACTTCCGCGCCCAGGACCGCAAGGTCACCGCCCTCCGGGTCAGCCACGCCTTCCACTCGCCGCTGATGGAACCGATGTTCGCGGACTTCCGCGCCGTCGCGCAGGAGTTGACGTACGAGCGTCCCGAACTGCCGCTCGTCTCCACCGTCACCGGCACCCTCGTGGACCCGGCCGAACTGATGACCCCCGACTACTGGGTCACCCATGTCCGCCGCACCGTCCGCTACGCCGACGCCGTGCGCGCACTCGCCGCCCAGGGCATCACCCGATTCGTCGAGCTGGGCCCCGACGGCACCCTCACCGCCCTCGCCCAGGACTGCCTCGACGCCGGCACCGAGACCCTGGTCCCCGCCCTGCGCAAGGACCGCCCCGAGACCGAGGCGCTGCTCGCCGCCGTCGCCACGCTGTTCACGCAGGGCGGCGAGGTCGACTGGTCCGCGCACTTCACCGGCACCGGCGCGCGCACGGTCCCACTGCCGACGTACGCCTTCCAGCGCCGTACGTACTGGCCGACGCCCGACCCGCAGCGCCGCACCGGGGACATCGCCGGACTCGGCCTGGCCTCCGCCGACCATCCGCTGCTCGGCGCGGCCGTCGCCCCGGCCGACTCGGACGGCCTGGTCGTCACCGGCCGTATCTCCCTGCGCTCGCACCCCTGGCTGCGCGACCACGTCGTGTCCGGCGCGGTCCTGTTCCCCGGCACGGGCTTCCTGGAACTCGCCCTGCACGCCGCCGAACAGGTCGGCTGCGACCGAGTGGAGGAGCTGACCATCGCCGTTCCGCTCGTCCTGCCCGAGGACGGCGCCGTGCGGATCCAGGTGCTGGCCGGCGGCCCCGACGAGTCGGGCAGCCACGCCATCAGCGTCTTCTCGCGGTCCGAGGGCGCCTCCGCGGACGATGCGTGGACCCTCCACGCCAGCGGCGTCGCCGTCGCCGCGCGGCGCGACGAGGGCGGCACAGACCTGACCGTATGGCCGCCGCAGGGCGCGATCGCCGAACCGGTCGAGGGCGCGTACGAGCGCTTCGAGGGCCTGGGACTGGCGTACGGGCCGGCGTTCCGCGGACTGCGCGCCCTGTGGCGGCGCGGCGACGAGGTCTTCGCCGAGGTCGCCCTGCCCGAGAGGGAACAGGAACCCGCCGGACGCTTCGGCGTCCACCCGGCCCTGCTGGACTCGGTGCTCCACGCCGTCCTGCACGGCGCCTTCGGCGGCGACACCTCACTCCGGCTGCCGTTCTCGTGGGGCGGTGTGTCGCTGTGGGCCACGGGCGCGCGCGAGCTGCGCGTCCGCGTGGCGCCGGTCGGCGCGGACGCCGTCTCCCTGGACCTCGTCGACATGGCCGGGGGTGCGGTGGCCACGATTGACTCCCTGGTACTGCGTGAGGTGTCCGGGCCCCTTACGACGTCGCAGGACGGGCTCTTCCGGATCGACTGGACCCGACAGCCGGCGGCCATCGGGCCCGTGCCCGAAGTGAGCGCCGGGCTGCCCGCCACGGGTGACGCCGTGTCCGGGGATCTGCTCGTCCGTATCGCGCGTCCGGCCGGTTCCGTGGATCCGGCGGCCGTGCATGCCGTTGCCGCCGACGCGCTCGCGCTGGTGCGCGACTGGCTTGCCGATGAGCGGTTCGAGGCGGCCAGGCTGGTCGTCGTGACGGAGGGCGCGGTCTCCGTCGAGGCGGGCGAGGACGCCGATCCGGTGCTGGCGGCGGTGTGGGGCCTGGTGCGTGCGGCACGGGCGGAAACGCCGGGGCGGTTCGCGCTGCTGGATGTGGACGGCGCGGAGGAATCCTGGGCGGTGGTCGCGGGCGCCTTGGCCTCCGGTGAGCCGGAGGTGGCGGTGCGCGGGGGCGCGGTGTACGTGCCGCGTCTCGGCCGGGCGACGGCCGACGGTTCCCTGGTTGTGCCGGTCGACGGGTCCGCGTGGCGGCTGGACATCGTGGAGAAGGGCACGCTGGAGGGGCTGGCTCTCACGCCGGTCGCGCGGACGGAGCTGGGTGAGGGTCAGGTCCGGGTCGCGGTGCGTGCGGCGGGGGTGAACTTCCGGGATGTGCTGAACGCGCTCGGTATGTATCCGGGGGATGCGCGGGACTTCGGTCTGGAGGGCGCGGGTGTGGTCACCGAGGTCGGTCCGGGCGTGAGTGGACTGGCCGTGGGTGACCGGGTGTTCGGGATGTTCTCGGGTGCGTTCGGGCCTGTTGCTGTCGCGGACGCGCGGACTGTGGCCCGTATCCCGGTGGGGTGGTCGTTCGCGCAGGCGGCATCGGTGCCGGTGGTTTTCCTGACGGCGTACTACGCGCTCAGGGACCTGGGTTCGTTGCGGGCCGGTGAGCGGGTGCTGGTGCATGCCGCTGCTGGTGGTGTGGGTATGGCGGCGACGCAGCTCGCCCGGCATTTCGGTGCCGAGGTGTTCGGTACGGCGAGTGCCGGGAAGTGGGACTCGTTGCGGGCGGCGGGTCTGGATGACCGGCACATCGCGTCGTCGCGTGACACGGACTTCGAGGCGGCGTTCCTCGCCGCGACCGATGGTCACGGCGTGGACGTGGTTCTGGACTCGCTGGCCGGTGAGTTCGTGGACGCTTCGCTGCGGCTGTTGCCGCGTGGTGGCCGGTTCCTGGAGATGGGCAAGACCGACATCCGCGATCCGGAGACGGTCGCTGCTCAGCACCCCGGTGTGGCGTATCAGGCCTTCGACCTGATGGACGTGGCGCCCCAGCGGGTCGGGGAGATGCTCGCCGAGCTGGTGGCGTTGTTCGAGGCGGGCGTGCTGGAGCCGCTGCCGGTGACCTGTTGGGATGTGCGTCGGGCGCCCGAGGCGTTCCGGTATCTCTCCCAGGCCCGCCATATCGGCAAGGTCGTGTTGACCATGTCCGCGCCGCTGAATGTCGACGGCACGGTGCTCGTGACGGGCGGTACGGGTGGGCTGGGTGGGCTGGTCGCCCGGCACTTGGTTGTGGAGCATGGTGTACGGCACCTGCTGCTGGCCAGCCGCCGCGGCCCCGAGGCGCCGGGCGCCGCTGAACTCGTGCGGCAGCTCACGGAGTTGGGTGCCCAGGTCGAGGTGGCCGCCGTGGACGTGGCCGACCGCGACGCCCTGGCCGCCGCCCTGGCGGGTCACCGGCTCACCGCCGTCGTGCACACCGCCGGCGTGGTCGACGACGGTGTGGTGGCCTCCCTGACGCCGGAACGTCTGTCCCGGGTGCTGCGTCCGAAGGCCGACGCGGTCACGCACCTGCATGAGCTGACCCGCGACGCGGACCTGGCGGCGTTCGTCGTCTTCTCCTCCGTCATGGGCACCTTCGGCGGAGCCGGACAGGCCAACTACGCCGCCGCCAACGCCTTCCTGGACGCCTTCGCCGGCGCCCGTCGCTCGGCCGGCCTGCCCGCCACGTCCCTGGCCTGGGGCCCCTGGGCACCCGGCGCCGGGATGACGGCCGAGCTGTCCGAGGCCGACCTGCGCCGTATGGCCCGCTCGGGCATGCAGCCCCTCGCACCGGAGCGCGGACTGGCCTTGCTGGACGCGGCATTGGAGCGCGGCGGCAGCATCGGAGGCGCCACGGTCCTGCCGGTGGAGCTCGACCTCGCCGGCATGCGCCGCCGTGCGGCCGACGAGGTGCCCGCACTGTTGCGCGCCCTGGTCAAGGTACGCGCCCGCCGCAAGGCCGGAGCCGCAAACCGCGCCCACGGCCAGGACCTCACGGCGCGGCTGAGCGCGGCCCTGCCCGCCGACCGGGACCGTATGGTCGCCGACCTGGTGCGGGGTGCCGCGGCCGCCGTCCTCGGCCACGGCTCGGCCGCCGACATCGACCCCGAGCACACCTTCAAGGAGCTGGGCTTCGACTCCCTCACCTCGGTCGAACTGCGCAACCGCGTCAACGCCGCCACCGGTATGCGGCTCCCCGCCACCCTGATCTTCGACTACCCGACACCGGCCGCTCTCGTCCGGCACATCGTCACCGAGCTGGTCGACGGCACCGAACCCGAGGGCGGCGCACTCCTCCCGACGCCGGCCTCCGTCGGTGACGACCCGATCGTCATCGTGGGCATGGCCTGCCGCTTCCCGGGCGGGGTCGGTTCACCGGAGGATCTGTGGCGGCTGGTGAGCGAGGGCGGCGACGCCATCGGCGCCTTCCCGGCCGACCGAGGCTGGGACCTCGACAGCCTCTACGACCCCGAGCCGGGCCGGGCCGGACACACCTACGTCCGCGAAGGCGGCTTCCTCTACGACGCCCCGTACTTCGACGCCGCCCTCTTCGGTATCCCGCCGCGTGAGGCGCTGGCGATGGATCCGCAGCAGCGGCTGCTGCTGGAGACCTCGTGGGAGGTGTTGGAGCGGGCCGGAATCGACCCGGCGAGCTTGCGCGGCTCCCGGACCGGCGTCTTCGCGGGCGCCATGGCCCAGGACTACGGGACCAGGCTGCGCGGCACCTCCGAAGGGGCGGACGGCTACCTCCTGACCGGTAACACCGGCAGCGTCGCCTCGGGGCGCATCGCCTACACCTTCGGTTTCGAGGGACCCGCGGTCACTATCGATACGGCTTGTTCGTCGTCGCTGGTCGCCCTGCACCTGGCCGCCCAGGCCCTGCGCTCCCGCGAGTGCGACCTCGCCCTCGCCGGTGGCGTCACCGTGATGTCCACACCGGACACCTTCCTGGAGTTCTCGCGTCAGCGGGGGCTCGCGGGTGACGGACGTTGCAAGGCGTTCTCCGACGGGGCGGACGGTACCGCCTGGTCGGAGGGTGTGGGTCTGCTGCTGGTGGAGCGGCTGTCGGACGCGCGGCGCCAGGGGCACCGGGTGCTCGCGGTGGTGGCCGGGTCGGCGGTGAACCAGGACGGTGCGTCCAATGGGCTTACGGCGCCGAACGGTCCGTCGCAGCAGCGGGTGATACGGCAGGCGCTCGCCGGTGCCGGGCTCGGTCCGGCCGATGTGGACGCGGTGGAGGCGCACGGCACGGGTACGCCCCTCGGCGACCCGATCGAGGCACAGGCGCTGCTCGCCACCTACGGCCAGGACCGCTCCGCTGATCAGCCCCTGTTCCTCGGCTCGTTGAAGTCGAACATCGGTCATACGCAGGCCGCCGCGGGCGTGGGCGGTGTGATCAAGATGGTCATGGCGATGCGGCATGGTGTGCTTCCGCGCACGCTGCACGTGGACCAGCCGTCGTCGCACGTGGACTGGTCGGCGGGGGACATCGCCCTGCTGACGGAGAACGCCGAATGGACTCGCCCGGACGGCCGTCCGCGCCGGGCCGGTGTCTCGTCGTTCGGCATCAGCGGCACGAATGCCCACGTCATCCTCGAAGAAGCACCCGAGGCCGAGACGGAGATCATCACTGAGGAACGTCCGGACGTCCTGCCTTGGGTGCTGTCCGCCGCCAACGGTGCCCTCCCCGCCCAGGCGGAGCGACTGGCCCACTTCGTGGAGGCCCGTCCGCAGCTCCCGTTGACCGAAACGGCCGTTGCCTTGGCCACCACGCGCACGGTTCTGGAACACCGAGCCGTCGTCCTGGCCGGCGACCGCGACGAACTCCTGCACGCGCTCCACGCCTTGGCGGAAGGCCGCGTTGAACCCGGCATCGTCCAGAACTCGGCCCGGACCGGCGGACGTACGGCATTCCTCTTCGCGGGGCAGGGGTCGCAACGCCTGTGTATGGGGCGGGAGTTGTACGGGACGTATCCGGTGTTCGCGGACGCCTTCGATGCGGTGGACGCGGAACTGCCCTTCGACCTGAAGGCGGTTGTCTTCGGCGACGACGAAGAGGTCCTGAACCGCACGGAGTTCACCCAGCCCGCGCTCTTCGCCCTGGAAGTGGCCCTGTTCCGGCTGCTGGAGTCGTGGGGCGTCCGCCCGGACGTGCTCGCGGGTCACTCCATCGGCGAGATCGCCGCCGCCCACGTCGCCGGAGTCTGGTCCCTGGCCGACGCCTGCAAGCTCGTCGCCGCCCGCGGCCGACTGATGCAGGCCCTCCCGGTCGGCGGCGCCATGGTCGCCGTACAGGCCTCCGAAGAGGAGGTACTGCCGCTGCTCGACGGAACCGGCGTCGACCTCGCGGCCGTCAACGGCCCCCGGTCCGTCGTGATCGCCGGAGCGGCCGAAGCCGTCGAGCCGGTCGCCGCCCATTTCCGCGCCCAGGACCGCAAGGTCACCCCCCTCCGGGTCAGCCACGCCTTCCACTCGCCCCTGATGGAGCCGATGCTGGCGGACTTTCGTACCGTCGCCGAGAGCCTGACCTACTCCCGCCCCCGCATCCCCGTCGTCTCCACCCTGACCGGTGAGGCCGCCAGTGCCGAGCAGTTGATGTCGGCCGAGCACTGGGTGGAACACGTACGGCGTCCGGTGCGCTTCGCCGACTGTGTACGGACCCTTGCCCAGCAGGGTGTCACGAGCTACCTGGAACTGGGCCCCGACGGCACCCTCACCGCCCTCGCCCAGTCCACGGTCGACGACGCCGACGACCGGCTGTTCGTGCCGGTTCTGCGCACGGACCGCCCGGAAACCCGTTCGGTGCTGTCGGCGGCGGCCGAACTCTTCACCCGTGGCGCGGAGCTCGACTGGGCCGCGCTGTTCACCGGGCGGCCGACTGCGTCGACCAGGGTGGCGGCGGACCTGCCCACCTACGCCTTCCAGCGCCGCCGTTACTGGCCGTCGGCCACTACCGTGTCCGCCAACGGCCTCGGCGCGGTCGGTCTGGGGTCGGCGGAGCATCCGTTGCTGGGTGCGGCGGTGGAGCTGGCCGGTGGTGACGGTGAGGTGTTGCTCACGGGCCGTCTGTCGTCGGCCGTGCAGGGGTGGCTGCGTGATCACGTGGTGGCGGGTTCGGTGGTGTTCCCGGGGACTGGCTTCCTCGAACTGGCTCTGCGGGCGGGGGAGTCGGCGGGCTGTGACCGGGTGGAGGATCTGACGCTCGCGGCGCCGCTGGTGTTGCCCGGGCGGGGTGGGGTGCGTGTGCAGGTGCGGGTCGGCGTGGGGGACGCGTCCGGCCGGCGTGCGTTGGAGATCCATTCCCGTGCCGAGGACGCCTTGGACGGTGATGCGTGGACTCTGCACGCGACGGGCGCTCTCGCCGCAGCCTCCGGTCGGCGCGCGGAGCCGGACTTCGCTGTATGGCCGCCGCAGGGGGCCACGGCGGAGCCGGTGCAGGACGTGTACGAGCGTTTCGCCGGTCTCGGTCTGTCGTACGGGCCCGTGTTCCAGGGGCTGCGGGCCGTGTGGCGGCGGGGTGAGGAGGTCTTCGCGGAGGTAGCGCTTCCTGCTGAGCAGGAGACGGGTGGGTTTGGTCTGCATCCGGCGCTGTTGGATGCCGCGCTGCACCCGGTGCTGTTCTCTCCGGTACTGGCCGACGGGCGGGCGCGGCTGCCGTTCGCCTGGTCCGGGGTGTCCCTGTGGGCGTCCGGTGCTCGGGAACTGCGGGTACGGATGACTCCGGCCGGCACTGACACGGTGACGCTGGAACTGGGCGACACCACAGGTCAGTTGGTGGCCACTGTCGAGGCGCTGACCCTCCGGGAGGGTGCTCTCACCGGAGCCGACACGCACCGCCAGAACCTCTTCCAGGTCGACTGGACCCCGCTGGCCACGCCCGTCACCCCCGACCGACAGAACCACGACGCCCACCTGGCCGACGAACTGCCCGGCGACCCGGTCGCACCCGGCACCGACGTCCTGATCCGCGTCAAGCGCCCCGCCGCCGCGGCGGCGGACGCCGCACACGAGATCACCCGCACGCTCCTCGCCCAGGTGCAGACGTGGCTGGCGGAGGAGCGGTTCGAGGGCGCCCGGCTCGTTGTGGTGACCGAGGGCGCGGTGAACGCCGACGGCACGGAGCCCGATCCCGCCCAGGCCGCCGTATGGGGCCTGGTGCGCGCCGCACGCGCTGAAGCACCGGAGCGGTTCGCACTGCTGGACCTCGACGGCACCGACGCGTCCTGGTCAGCGGTGGGAAGCGCCCTGGCCGCCGGTGAGCCGGAGGTGGCGGTGCGCGGGGGCGCGGTGTACGTGCCGCGTCTCGGCCGGGCGACGGCCGACGGTTCCCTGGTCGTGCCGGTCGACGGGTCTGCGTGGCGGCTGGACATCGTGGAGAAGGGCACGCTGGAGGGGCTGGCTCTCACGCCGGTCGAACGGACGGAACCGGGTGAGGGCCAGGTCCGTATCGCCGTACGTGCCGCCGGACTGAACTTCCGTGACGTGCTCAACGCGCTCGGTATGTATCCCGGTGACGCGAAGGACTTCGGTCTGGAGGGCGCGGGTGTCGTCACCGAGGTCGGCCCCGGTGTGACCGAACTGGCCGTGGGCAACCGGGTGATGGGCCTGTTCTCCGGGTCCTTCGGCCCGGAGGCCGTGGCGGACGCCCGCAGAATCGCGCGGATCCCGCGGGGTTGGTCGTTCGCGGAGGCGGCGTCGGTGCCGGTGGTGTTCCTCACCGCGTACTACGCCCTCACCGACCTCGGTGAACTGCGTGCGGGTGAGCGAGTGCTGGTGCACGCGGCGGCCGGCGGTGTGGGTATGGCTGCCACCCAACTTGCGCGGCACCTGGGCGCCGAGGTGTTCGGTACGGCGAGTGCCGGGAAGTGGGACGCGCTGCGGGCGGCGGGTCTGGATGACCGGCACATCGCGTCGTCGCGTGACACGGACTTCGAGGCGGCGTTCCTCGCTGTGACCGATGGTCACGGCGTGGACGTGGTCCTGGACTCGCTGGCCGGTGAGTTCGTGGACGCTTCACTGCGGCTGTTGCCGCGTGGTGGGCGGTTCCTGGAGATGGGCAAGACCGACATCCGCGATCCGGAGACGGTCGCTGCTCAGCACCCTGGTGTGGCGTATCAGGCCTTCGACCTGATGGACGTGGCGCCCCAGCGGGTCGGGGAAATGCTCGCCGAACTGGTGGCGTTGTTCGAGACCGGCGCGTTGAAGCCTCTTCCGGTCACCTGTTGGGATGTGCGCCGGGCCCCGGACGCGTTCCGGTACCTGTCGCAGGCCCGTCACGTCGGCAAGGTGGTTCTGACGGTGCCCGCTCCGCTGGACCCGGAGGGCACGGTCCTGGTCACCGGCGGTACCGGCGGACTGGGCGCGCTGGTCGCCCGGCATCTGGTCACCGAGCACGGTGTACGGCACCTGCTGCTGGCCAGCCGCCGCGGCACCGACGCGCCGGGCGCCGCCGAACTCGTACACGAGCTGACCGAGTTGGGCGCCCAGGTCGAGGTGGCCGCCGTCGATGTGGCCGACCGCGACGCCCTGGCCGCCGCCCTGGCCGACCGACCGCTCACTGCCGTCATCCACACGGCAGGCGTCCTGGACGACGGCGTGATCTCCGCCCTCACCCCCGACCGCCTCACCCGCGTCCTGCGCCCGAAGGCCGACGCGGTCACGCACCTGCACGAGCTGACCCGCGACGCGGACCTGTCCGCCTTCGTCGTCTTCTCCTCCGTAACCGGCACCTTCGGCGGCGCCGGCCAGGCCAACTACGCGGCCGCGAACGCCTTCCTGGACGCCTTCGCGGCCACCCGCCGCACAGTCGGCCTGCCCGCCACCTCCCTGGCCTGGGGCCCCTGGGCGCCCGGCGCCGGAATGACCGCCGAACTGACCGAGGCCGACCTGCGCCGCCTCGCCCGGGCCGGGATGCTCCCACTCGCCCCCGAACACGGCCTCGCACTCCTGGACGCGGCCCTTGAGCTGGACGGCGGTCTGGAGCGGCCCGCCGTCCTCCCGGTCGAGTGGGACATCCCGGCCCTTCGGCGCCGTACCCCGGAAGACGTTCCGGCGCTGCTGCGCACACTCGTCCGCGCCCACGGCCGCCGCAAGGCCGAGGAGGTCGAGGCGCGCGGCGGCAGCGACCTGCGCGACCGGCTGCTCGGCCTGTCCCGCGCCGACCGCGAACGCTTCCTGCGGGACTTCGTCGCCACGCAGGCCGCCGCCGTCCTCGGACACGACTCCACGCACCGGGCCGAGGCCGACCAGACCTTCAAGGACCTCGGCTTCGACTCCCTCACCTCGGTCGAACTGCGCAACCGCCTCAACGCCGCCACCGGCATGCGGCTCCCCGCCACCCTCGTCTTCGACCACCCCACCCCCGCCGAGGTGGCCCGCCTGCTCCTGTCCGAGCTGGCCGACGACGGCTCCGCCGACGCGGGGACGTCCCCGGCCGCCCTTCCGGCCGCGGTCGGTGTCAACGACGACCCGGTCGTGATCGTGGGCATGGCCTGTCGGTTCCCGGGCGGCGTCAGCTCCCCCGAGGACCTGTGGCGGCTGGTGAGCGAGGGCGGCGACGCCATCGGCGCCTTCCCCGCCGACCGAGGTTGGGACCTCGACGCGCTCTTCGACCCCCAGCCGGGCACCCCGGGCCGTACGTACGTCCGCGAAGGTGGTTTCCTCCAGGGCGCCGCCGAGTTCGACGCCACGCTGTTCGGTATCTCGCCGCGTGAAGCCCTCGCCATGGACCCGCAGCAGCGGCTGCTGCTGGAGACCTCGTGGGAGGTGTTCGAGCGGGCCGGGATCGACCCCGCGTCGCTGCGCGGCTCCCGCACCGGCGTCTTCGCCGGCGCCATGGCCCAGGACTACGGCTCCTTCCTCCGCGCGGGTGAGCACGACTCGGGTGGATACCTGATGACCGGGAACACGGGCAGTGTCGCCTCCGGTCGCATCGCGTACACCTTCGGCTTCGAGGGCCCGGCGGTCACCGTCGACACGGCCTGCTCGTCCTCGCTCGTCGCCCTGCATCTCGCCGCCCAGGCCCTGCGCTCCAACGAGTGCGACCTCGCGCTCGCCGGTGGTGTGACGGTCATGGCGACCCCGGAGACCTTCCTTGAGTTCTCGCGCCAGCGCGGTCTCGCGACCGACGGCCGTTGCAAGGCGTTCTCCGATGCGGCCGACGGCACCGCGTGGTCGGAGGGGGTGGGCCTGCTGCTGGTCGAGCGGCTGTCGGACGCCCGCCGCAACGGTCACCGCGTGCTCGCCGTCGTCGCCGGTTCGGCGGTGAACCAGGACGGTGCCTCCAACGGCCTGACCGCCCCCAACGGTCCGTCCCAGCAGCGCGTCATCCGCCAGGCCCTGGCCGGTGCCGGGCTCAAGCCCGCCGACGTCGACGCGGTCGAGGCCCATGGCACCGGCACCCCCCTCGGCGACCCCATCGAGGCGCAGGCCCTCCTCGCCACCTATGGCCAGGACCGCTCCGCCGATCAGCCCCTGTACCTCGGCTCGTTGAAGTCGAACATCGGCCACGCCCAGGCCGCCGCGGGCGTCGGCGGAGTCATCAAGATGGTCATGGCCATGCGCCACGGCGTCCTCCCGCGCACCCTCCACGTCGACGAACCGTCGTCCCACGTGGACTGGACGGCCGGGGACATCACCCTGCTGACCGAGAACACCCAGTGGTCTTGCCCGGACAACCGCCCGCGCCGCGCCGGAGTCTCGTCGTTCGGCATCAGCGGCACCAACGCCCACGTCATCCTCGAAGAAGCCCCCGAGCCCCCGGCCGGTCCGCAGCCCACCACACCGGACACAGACCGCCGTACCGTCCCGCTCCCGCTCTCCGCCGCCGACCCCACGGCCCTGCGCGCCCAGGCGGAACGGCTGGCGGAGTTCCTCGCCGCCGACCCGGGACTCACCCCGCAGGACATCGGGCTCTCCCTCGCCACGACCCGGTCCGCGCTGGAGCACCGTGCCGTCGTCCTCGCCGAGGACCGCGCGCAGGCTCTCGACGGACTGCGCGCCCTGGCCCGCCAGGAGACGACGGCCCGCCTGATCACCGGCACGGCAACCGCGAGCGGCGGACGCACCGCGTTCCTCTTCGCGGGACAGGGATCGCAACGCCTCGGCATGGGGCGGGAGTTGTACGAGACCTTCCCCGTGTTCGCCGACGCCTTCGACGCGGTGGACGCGGAACTGCCCTTCGACCTGAAGGCCGTGGTCTTCGACGACGACGCAGAGGCCCTCAACCGCACCGAGTTCACCCAGCCCGCCCTCTTCGCCCTCGAAGTCGCCCTGTTCCGGCTGCTGGAGTCCTGGGACATCCGCCCGGACGTCCTGCTCGGCCACTCCATCGGCGAGCTGGCCGCCGCGCACGTCGCCGGCGTCTGGTCCCTCGCCGACGCCTGCACGTTGGTCGCCGCGCGCGGCCGGTTGATGCAGGCCCTCCCGCCCGGCGGTGCCATGGCGTCGCTCCAGGCCGCCGAGGACGAGGTGCTGCCGCTGCTCTCCGGCCGCGAGGACGAGGTCGGCATCGCCGCCGTCAACGGCGCCGAGGCGACCGTGGTCGCCGGTACCGCCGAGGCGGTCGGACCGATCGCCGCGCACTTCCGCGCCCAGGACCGCAAGGTCACCGCCCTCCGTGTCAGCCACGCCTTCCACTCGCCCCTGATGGAGCCGATGCTGGCGGACTTCCGTGCCGTCGCCCAGAGCCTCGCCTACAACCGGCCCCGGCTGACCGTGGTTTCCGCACTCACCGGCGACCTCGCGAGCGTGGACGAGCTGATGTCGCCCGAGTACTGGGTGCGGCACGTCCGTCACGCCGTGCGGTTCGCCGACGGAGTGCGTCGGGTCGCCGCCGAAGGAGCCGTCAACTGGCTGGAGTTGGGACCCGACGGCACCCTCACCGCGCTGGCGGCCGCCGAGACGCACGCCGACCCGGCCGCACCGACGCTGCACATGCCCGCACTGCGCAAGGACCGCGACGAGACGACCGCCCTGCTCACCGCCGTCGCCGCCCTCCACACGCGCGGCACCGCACCGCGCTGGACCGCCCTGTTCGTCGGGACGGGGGCCCGCCCGACCACGCTGCCCACCTACCCCTTCCAGCGGCAGCACTTCTGGCCCACCACTTCCGCTTCCGCCGCCACGGCCGGGGACGCCACCACGCTTGGCCTCACCTCGTCCGCGCACCCGCTGCTCGGTGCCGAGGTCACCCTCGCCGAGGGCACCGGCGCCCTGCTCACCGGCCGCCTCTCGCTCGCCGCCCAGCCGTGGCTGCGCGACCACGCCGTCGCGGGCGCCGTCCTCTTCCCCGGCACCGGGTTCCTCGAACTGACCCTGCAGGCCGCCCGGCGCGTCGGCTGCGCCCGGGTCGCCGACCTGACCCTGGAGGCGCCGCTCGTGCTCCCCGAGGACGGCGGCGTCCGCGTCCAGGTCACTGTCGGCGCCGCCGACGCGTCGGGACGGCGCACCGTGTCCGTCCACTCCCAGCCCGACACACCCGACGCGGCCCCCGACGCCTGGGTGCGCCACGCCGCCGGCCTCATCGACAACACCACGGACACCACGGACACCGCCGAGCCCGAGCACGCCGTCGCCCCGGCCGCCGACGCCGAACGCGTCCCCCTGGACGATTTCTACGAGCGCCTCGCCGACCGCGGTTACGCCTACGGTCCCGTCTTCCAGGGCCTGCGCGCCGTCTGGCGGGACGGTACCGACGTGTACGCCGAGGTCAGCCTCACCGCCGGACAGCAGGCCGAGGCCGCCCGCCACGGACTGCACCCGGCACTGCTCGACGCCGCCCTGCACGCCTGGCTCGCCGCCGACCGCACCGGCGCCGACCGCATCGGCTCCGACGACACCGGCGCGGTGCGGCTGCCGTTCGCGTGGAGCGGGGTCACCCTCGACGCCGTGGGCGCCTCCGCCGTACGGGTCCGGCTCACGCCCGTCGACGACGACACCCTGGCGCTCACCCTCACCGACACCGAGGGCAGGCTCGTCGCCCGCGTCGACGCGCTCACCCTGCGTCGGCTGAGCCCCGAGGCGCTGGCCCCGGCTCGGTCCGCCCGTACGGGCGTCGAGGAGTGCCTGTTCCGGGTGGACTGGAGCGCGCTGCCCCTCCCGGCCGAGTCGCCCACGCCGGGCGACACCCCCTGGGTCGTCGTCGGACCGCGCATCGACGGACTCCCCGACCCCGCCGCCGGGCACCACGCCGACCTCACGGCGCTCGCCACGGCCGTGGACGCCGGTATGACACTGCCGGACACGGTGCTCGTGGAGGCCGTACCGGCGCCCCGGGAGCCCGGGGCCGACCCGGTGCAGGCGGCCCGTACGGCACTGCACCACACCCTCGACCTGGTCCAGCACTGGCTGGCCGACGACCGCTTCGCCGCCGCCCGGCTCGTCGTCGTGACCCGCGGGGCCGTACCCGCCGACGGCGACCGCGCACCGGTGGACCCGGCCGCCTCCTCCGTGTGGGGCCTGCTGCGGTCGGCGCAGTCGGAACACCCCGGCCGCCTGAGCCTTCTCGACCTGCCCGCGGCCGGAACCGGCACCGGCGACAGCCCCACCCGCGCCGCAGCCGCCGCCCTCACCACCGACGAACCCCAGCTAGCCCTCCGCGGCGACACCGTCCACGCCCCCCGCCTGGCCCCCGCCGGCACCGGCGGCAGCCTCCTGCCGCCGCCCGGCGAGCCTCTGTGGCGGCTCGATGTCACCACCCCCGGCACCCTCGACAGCCTGGCGCTCGTCGCCTGCCCCGAGGTCGGCGGACCGCTCGCGCCGGGCCAGGTGCGGGTCGGGATGCGCGCCACCGGCGTCAACTTCCGTGACGTCCTGGTCTGCCTGGGCATGCTCGACCGCGAAGTGCCCGGACGCGAGGGCGCCGGTGTGGTCCTGGAGACCGGTCCCGAGGTCACCGGACTCGCCGTCGGCGACCACGTACTCGGCCTGTTCTCCGGCGGCTACGGCCCCGTCGCCGTCACCGACCACCGGCTGCTGGCCCGCGTACCCGACGGCTGGACCTTCACCGAGGCCGCGGCAGCACCCATCGTGTTCCTCAGCGCCTACCACGGCCTCGTCGACCTCGCCGGCCTCAAGGCGGGGGAGCGGGTGCTGATCCACGCGGGCACCGGCGGCGTCGGCATGGCCGCCGTACAACTGGCCCGGCACCTGGGCGCCGAGGTGTTCGCGACCGCGTCCCCCGCCAAGTGGCCGACGCTGCGCGACATGGGCCTCCACGACGACCACATCGCGTCCTCCCGCGACACCGGCTTCGCGGAGAAGTTCCGCGCCACCACCGGCGGACACGGTGTGGACGTCGTACTCAACTCCCTGGCCCGCGAGTTCGTGGACGCCTCCCTCGAACTCCTCGCCCCCCGAGGCCGATTCGTCGAGATGGGCAAGACCGACCTGCGCGACCCGGCCGCCGTCGCCGCCGACCACCCCGGCGTCGGCTACCAGGCGTTCGACCTGCGCGACGTCGACCCCGACCACACCCAGGCGATGCTCACCGCCGTGCTCGGCCTGTTCGAGCGACAGGCGCTGCGCCCGCTGCCGGTCACCACCTGGGACGTACGCCGGGCCCCCGAGGCCTTCCGCCACCTCAGCCAGGCCCGCCACACCGGCAAGGTCGTCCTGACCGTCCCCGAGGTCCCCGTCGATCTCACCCGCCCGGCCACCGGCCAGGACCTGACCGGCACCGTTCTCGTCACCGGCGGCACCGGCACCCTGGGCGCGCTCCTCGCCCGCCACCTCGTCACCCGGCACGGCGTACGACACCTGCTGCTCACCAGCCGCAGCGGCCCCGACGCCCCCGGTGCCGCCGAACTCACCGCCGAACTGGCCGAGTCGGGCGCCGAGGTCACCGTCGCCGCCTGCGACATCGCCGACCGCGACCAGCTGGCGGCGCTCCTGGCCGCCGTACCCGCGCAGCACCCGCTCACCGCGGTCGTCCACGCGGCCGGCGTCCTCGATGACGGCATCCTCGACGGACTCACCCCCGAACGCGTCGACCACGTCCTGCGCCCCAAGGCACAGGCCGCCTGGAACCTGCACGAACTCACCCGCGACCTGGACCTGTCGGCGTTCGTCCTGTTCTCCTCCGTGGCAGCCACCTTCGGCAGCCAGGGCCAGGCCAACTACGCCGCCGCCAACGCCTTCCTCGACGGACTCGCCCACCACCGCCGCGCCCAAGGACTGCCCGCCCTGTCCCTCGCCTGGGGACTGTGGGACACCGACAGCGGCATGGCCGGCACACTCGGCGCGGCCGATGTGCGGCGCATCGGCCGGATGGGCCTGGCACCGCTGCCCGCGGACGAAGGACTCGCCCTCTTCGACGCGGCCCTCGCCGCCGACCAGTCGCTGCTGCTGCCCACCCGCCTCGACCTGCCCGGCCTCGCCCGCCGCGGCACCGAACCGCCCGCCCTGCTCAAGGCGCTGGCCCGCACCCCCGTCCGGCGGGCCGCCGCGCCCACCGCCACGGAGACCGGCCGGCGGGACACCGAGGCACTGGCCGTCCCCTTCGCCGAACAACTGCGCCAACTGCCCCCCGAGGAACGCGAACGGGCCGCACTCGACCTGGTACGCACCCACACCGCGGCCGTCCTCGGCCACTCCGACCCCGACGCCGTCGACGCCGACCGGCCGTTCAAGTCGCTGGGCTTCGACTCGCTCACCGCGGTCGAGATGCGCAACCGCCTGGGCGCCGCCACCGGCCTCACCCTGCGCGCCACGCTGATCTTCAGCTACCCCACCCCCGCGGTCCTTGCCCGGCACCTGCTCGAACAGTGCGCCCCCGAGGGCGACTCCGCGGACGACCCCGAGCAGCGGCCCGCGGACCTGCTGCTCGCCGAACTGGACCGACTGGAGTCGGCCATGGACGCCGTCGAGGGCGAGGGCGCCGCCGAGGCACTCGACGAGAAGGTGACCGCACGCCTGAGAGACCTCCTGGCCCGATGGACCGGAGGCACCGGCGTCACCGGCGCCACCGGCACCCCGTCCACCGCCGGAACCGGACTCGAATCCGCGACGGACGACGAGATGTTCGACCTGATCAACAAAGAGCTGGGCATTTCCTGACCCCGACCGACCCCGGACCGCTCAGGACCCGACGTCTGCGGAACCCCTCGGGGCTCCTCCTAGGAAGTGGCAACGAATGGCGAGCAACGAAGAGAAGCTGCGGGACTACCTCAAGCTGGTCACGGCCGACCTTCGTCAGACACGCAAGCGTCTGCAGGACATCGAGGACCAGCGGCACGAACCCGTGGCCATCGTGGCGATGGGCTGCCGCTTCCCCGACGGAGCCGACAGCCCCGAGGCCATGTGGCGGCTGCTCGCCTCCGGCACCGACGCCGTCACCCCCTTCCCCACCGACCGCGGCTGGGACCTCGACGCCCTCTATGACCCGGACCCGGACAACCCCGGCACCTCCTATGTCCGCGAGGGCGGCTTCCTGCACGAAGCGCCCCTGTTCGACGCCGAGTTCTTCGAGATCTCCCCGCGCGAGGCGCAGGCCATGGACCCGCAGCAGCGGCTGCTGCTGGAGACCTCCTGGGAGACTGTCGAGCGGGCGGGAATCGTCCCGGCCTCGCTCCGCGGCTCCCGCACCGGAGTGTTCATCGGCGCCATCGCCCAGGACTACCTGCCGCGCTCGCGCGGCGCCCAGGCCGAACTCGGCGGCCACCTCCTCACCGGCAGCACCATCAGCGTCGCCTCCGGCCGCATCGCCTACTCCTTCGGCCTGGAGGGCCCCGCCGTCACCGTCGACACCGCCTGCTCCTCCTCCCTCGTCGCCCTCCACCTCGCCGTACGGGCCCTGCGCGCCGGCGAGTGCGACCTCGCCCTCGGCGGCGGCGTCACCGTCATGTCCGGGCCCGAGATGTTCGTCGACTTCGGCCGCCAGCGCGCCCTCGCCGCCGACGGCCGCTGCAAGGCGTTCTCCGCCGACGCGGGCGGCTTCGGCCCCGCCGAGGGCGTCGGCATGCTCCTGCTGGAACGGCTCTCCGACGCCCGCCGCAACGGCCACCCCGTCCTCGCCGTCATCCGCGGCTCGGCGGTCAACCAGGACGGCGCCTCCAACGGCCTCACCGCCCCCAACGGCCCCGCCCAGGAACGCGTCATCCGCGACGCCCTCGCCGACGCCGCGCTCACCCCCGCCGACGTCGACGCCATCGAGGCCCACGGCACCGGCACCCCGCTCGGCGACCCCATCGAGGCCGAAGCCCTGCTCGCCACCTACGGCGACCACCGCGAACGGCCCCTGTGGCTCGGCTCGGTGAAGTCCAACATCGGACACACCCAGGCCGCCGCGGGCGTCGCCGGCATCATCAAGATGGTCCTGGCCATGCGCCACGGCCTCCTGCCCCGCACCCTCCACGCCGACGAACCGTCACACCACATCGACTGGACCGCCGCCGAACTGCGCCTGCTCACCGAGGCCCAGCCCTGGCCCCAGGAGGGCGAACGCCCGCGCCGCGCCGCGATCTCCTCCTTCGGCATCAGCGGCACCAACGCCCACCTGATCGTCGAGGAAGCTCCCGCGCCGACACCCACGGAGGACGACGAGACCCCCACCAAGGAGACGTCCGACCCCCGCCCCGGCGCCCCACTGCCCTGGGTCCTCTCCGCCCGCAGCCGGGCGGCGCTCACCGCACAGGCCGCCCGCCTGCTCACCCACCTCGACACCCGCCCCGGCCAGAACCCGGCCCACATCGGCCACGCCCTCGCCACCACCCGCAGCACGTTCGAGCACCGAGCCGTCCTGACCGGCCGCACCCACGCCGACCTCCACACGGCCCTCACCGCCCTTGCCGCCGACACCGCACACGCGGGGGCTGTCGTCGGGAACGTCCGCCCCGGCGGCCGTCTCGCCGTGCTCTTCACCGGGCAGGGGTCGCAACGCCTGGGTATGGGGCGGGAGTTGTACGGGACGTACCCGGTGTTCGCGGACGCCTTCGACGCGGTGGACGCGGAACTGCCCTTCGACCTGAAGGCGGTTGCCTTCGGTGATGACCAGGAGCTGCTGAATTGTACGGAGTTCGCGCAGCCCGCGTTGTTCGCGTTGGAAGTGGCTCTGTTCCGGTTGGTGGAGTCGTGGGGCGTGCGGCCGGATGTGCTGGCGGGTCATTCGATCGGTGAGATCGCGGCGGCGCATGTGGCGGGGGTGTGGTCGCTGGCGGACGCGTGCAGGCTGGTTGCCGCGCGGGGTCGTTTGATGCAGGCGCTTCCGGCCGGGGGCGCGATGGTGGCGGTGCAGGCTTCGGAGGCGGAGGTCCTGCCGTTCGTCGACGACGAGCGTGTGGGTCTGGCGGCCGTGAACGGGCCGCGCTCGGTGGTGGTGTCGGGTGACGCGGCGGCCGTGGAGGAGGTGGCAGCGCACTTCCGGGCCCAGGACCGTAAGGTGACCGCGCTGCGGGTGAGTCATGCGTTCCACTCGCCGTTGATGGAGCCGATGCTGGCGGAGTTCCGTGCGGTCGCGGAGAGCCTGACGTACGCCCGCCCTCGCATCCCCGTCGTCTCGAACGTCACCGGCCGTCTCGCCACGGCAGCGGAACTCACCTCCGCGGACTACTGGGTGGAACACGTACGCCGCCCCGTACGCTTCGCCGACGGCATGCGCGCCCTCGCCGAGCGCAAGACAGGCCGACTCCTCGAACTCGGCCCCGACGGGACCCTCACCGCCCTCGCCCAGGACTGCCTGGACGGCGGCACCGAGATCTTCGCCGCCGCCCTGCGCAAGGACCACCCCGAACCGGAGAGCCTGCTCACCGCCCTCGCCCAGCTCTTCGTCACGGGCCTGCCCGTGGCCTGGGACGCCACAATCCCGCTGGACGACGCCACGAGCGCGGCCCAGGAACCCCTGGACCTGCCGACCTACCCCTTCCAACGCCGCCGCTACTGGTCCCGCGACACCGGTTCCGCCAGCGGCGACCTGCGTGCCGTGGGTCTGGGGTCGGCGGAGCATCCGTTGCTGGGTGCGGCGGTGGAACTGGCCGGTGGTGACGGTGAGGTGTTGCTGACGGGACGTCTGTCGCCGGGGACGCAACAGTGGTTGAGCGATCACGTCGTGGCGGGTTCGGTGGTGTTCCCGGGGACTGGTTTCCTCGAACTGGCTCTGCGGGCGGGGGAGTCGGCGGGCTGTGACCGGGTGGAGGATCTGACGCTCGCGGCGCCGCTGGTGTTGCCCGGGCGGGGTGGGGTGCGTGTGCAGGTGCGGGTCGGCGTGGCGGATGCGTCCGGCCGGCGTGCGTTGGAGATCCATTCCCGTGCCGAGGACGCCTTGGACGGTGATGCGTGGACTCTGCACGCGACGGGCGCTCTCGCCGCAGCCTCCGGCCGGTGCGCGGAGCCGGACTTCGCTGTATGGCCGCCGCAGGGGGGCACGGCGGAGCCGGTGGAGGGTGTGTACGAGCGATTCGCTGGTCTCGGTCTGTCGTACGGGCCCGTGTTCCAGGGGCTGCGGGCCGTGTGGCGGCGGGGTGAGGAGGTCTTCGCGGAGGTAGCGCTTCCTGCTGAGCAGGAGACGGGTGGGTTTGGTCTGCATCCGGCGCTGTTGGATGCCGCGCTGCACCCGGTGCTGTTCTCTCCGGTACTGGCCGACGGGCGGGCGCGGCTGCCGTTCGCCTGGTCCGGGGTGTCCTTGTGGGCGTCCGGGGCTCGGGAACTGCGGGTACGGATGAGTCCGGCCGGCACTGACACGGTGACGCTGGAACTGGCCGACACCACAGGTCTGTTGGTGGCCACTGTCGAGGCGCTGACCCTCCGGGAGGGCGCTCTCACCGGAGCCGACACGCACCGCCAGAACCTCTTCCAAGTCGACTGGACGAAGGTCCCCACCGAGCCGAGCACCACCGCACCGGATCGCCCCCGCACCGGACTCCCGGCGCCCGGGGAGACGATCACCGGCGATGTCCTCGTCCGCGTCGACCGCCCGTCCGGTGATCTCCCCGAGGCCACCCACGCCCTCACCGCGCACGTCCTGGACCTCGTACGCCAGTGGCTGGCCGACGAACGCTTCGACAACGCCCGGCTGGTCGTAGTGACCCATGGCGCCGTCGCACCCGGCGAGCGCAACGAACCCGACCCGGCCCTGGCCGCCGTCTGGGGTCTGGTGCGCGCCGCCCGTGCCGAGGCACCCGAGCGGTTCACCCTGCTGGACATCGACGACGCCGACGAGTCCTGGTCGGCGGTGGGAAGTGCCCTGGGCTCCGGCGAACCGGAGTTGGCGATCCGTGACGGAGCCGTGTTCGCACCCCGCCTGGGGCGCGCCTCCACCGGCCTTCTCACGGCCCCGGTCGACGGGTCTGCGTGGCGGCTGGACATCGTGGAGAAGGGCACTCTGGAGGGGCTGGCGCTCACGCCGGTCGAGCGGACGGAGCTGGGTGAGGGCCAGGTCCGGGTCGCGGTGCGTGCGGCGGGGGTGAACTTCCGGGATGTGCTGAACGCGCTCGGCATGTATCCGGGGGATGCGCGGGACTTCGGTCTGGAGGGCGCGGGTGTGGTCACCGAGGTCGGCCCCGGTGTGACCGAACTGGCCGTGGGTGACCGGGTGTTCGGGATGTTCTCGGGTGCGTTCGGGCCTGTTGCTGTCGCGGACGCGCGCACCATCGCTCGGGTTCCGTCGGGGTGGTCGTTCGCGCAGGCGGCATCGGTGCCGATTGTGTTCCTGACGGCGTATTACGCGCTCAGGGACCTCGGTGGGCTGCGTGCGGGTGAGCGGATTCTCGTGCACGCGGCGGCCGGTGGTGTGGGCATGGCCGCGACGCAACTCGCCCGGCATTTCGGTGCCGAGGTGTTCGGTACCGCGAGTGCCGGGAAGTGGGACGCGCTGCGGGCGGCGGGGCTGGACGACGAGCACATTGCCTCGTCCCGTGACACGGACTTCGAGTCCGCCTTCCTGGCCGCGACCGATGGCGCCGGTGTGGACGTGGTTCTGGACTCGCTGGCCGGTGAGTTCGTCGACGCCTCGCTGCGGTTGCTGCCGCGTGGCGGCCGGTTCCTGGAGATGGGCAAGACCGACATCCGCGATCCGGAGTCGGTCCCCGGCGGTGTGCTGTACCGGGCCTTCGACCTGTGGGACGCCGGGCCGGACCGGATCGGGCAGATGCTCGCCGAGCTGGTGACGTTGTTCGAGGCGGGCGCGGTGAAGCCTCTCCCGGTCACCTGTTGGGATGTGCGCCGGGCCCCGGACGCGTTCCGGTACCTGTCGCAGGCCCGTCACGTCGGCAAGGTGGTTCTGACGGTTCCGGCGCCGCTGGATCCGGAGGGCACGGTCCTGGTCACCGGCGGTACAGGCGGCCTGGGCGCGCTGGTCGCCCGGCATCTGGTCACCGAGCACGGTGTACGGCACCTGCTGCTGGCCAGCCGCCGAGGCACCGACGCGCCGGGCGCCGCCGAACTCGTACACGAGCTGGCGGAGTTGGGCGCCCAGGTCGAGGTCGCCGCCGTCGACGTGGCCGACCGCGACGCCCTCGCCGCCGCCCTGGCCGACCGACCGCTCACTGCCGTCATCCACACGGCAGGCGTCCTGGACGACGGCGTGATCTCCGCCCTCACCCCCGACCGCCTCACCCGCGTCCTGCGTCCGAAGGTCGACGCGGTGACGCACCTGCACGAGCTGACCCGCGACGCGGACCTGTCCGCCTTCGTGCTCTTCTCCTCCGTGTCCGGCACCTTCGGCGGCGCCGGCCAGGCCAACTACGCGGCAGCGAACGCCTTCCTGGACGCCTTCGCCGCGACCCGCCGCACAGCCGGCCTGCCCGCCACCTCCCTGGCCTGGGGCCCCTGGGCGCCCGGCGCCGGGATGACCGCCGAACTCTCCGAGGCCGACCTGCGCCGCATGGCCCGCGAGGGTATGCGGCCCCTCGCCCCCGACGATGCCCTCGCCCTGCTCGACACGGCCCTGGCCTCCGGCGCAGCGCTAGAACGCGCCGCCGTCCTCCCGGTCCACCTGGAGGTCGCCGCGCTGCGCAAGCGCGGACAGGACGTGCCCGTACTCCTGCGGGGCCTGGTCCGCGCACCCGCCCGCCGGGCCGTGGAGACGCAAGCCGGGGCCGCAGGAACCGCAGACCTGAGCAGGCGGGTCGCCGGGCTGCCCCCGGCCGAGCGCGAGAAGTTCGTACGGGACCTCGTGTGCAGCCAGGTTGCCTCAGTCCTCGGACACGGGTCCGCCGCCGACGTCGACGCCGAGCAGCCCTTCAAGGCCCTCGGCTTCGACTCCCTCACCTCGGTCGAACTGCGCAACCGCCTCAACGCCGCCACCGGCATGCGGCTGTCCGCCACTCTTGTCTTCGACTACCCGACACCGGCCGTCCTCGCCCGACACCTGCTCGCGCAGCTCTCCGAGGGCCAGGACGACACCGTGTCCTCCGCCACCCCGCTGCCCGCGGCACTCGGCACCGGCGACGACCCGATCGTCATCGTGGGCATGGCCTGCCGCTTCCCCGGGGGAGTCGGCTCACCCGAGGACCTGTGGCGGCTGGTCAGTGAGGGCGGCGACGCCATCGGCACCTTCCCGACCGACCGGGGCTGGGACCTCGACACGCTCTTCGACCCCGAACCCGGCCGGGCCGGGCACACCTACGTCCGCCAGGGCGGTTTCCTCTACGACGCCGCCGAGTTCGACGCCACGCTGTTCGGTATCTCGCCGCGTGAAGCCCTCGCCATGGACCCGCAGCAACGGCTGCTGCTGGAGACCTCGTGGGAGGTGTTCGAGCGGGCCGGGATCGACCCCGCGTCGCTGCGCGGCTCCCGCACCGGCGTCTTCGCCGGCGCGATCACCCAGGACTACGGCTCCTTCCTCCGCGCGGGTGAGCACGACTCGGACGGCTACCTACTGACCGGCTCCACCGGCAGCGTCGCCTCGGGCCGCATCGCGTACACCTTCGGCTTCGAGGGCCCGGCGGTCACCGTTGACACGGCCTGCTCGTCCTCGCTGGTCGCCCTGCATCTCGCCGCCCAGGCCCTCCGCTCCAACGAGTGCGACCTCGCCCTGGCCGGTGGCGTCACCGTGATGGCGGGTCCGGAGATGTTCGTGGAGTTCTCGCGCCAGCGCGGTCTCGCGACCGACGGCCGTTGCAAGGCGTTCTCCGATGCGGCCGACGGCACCGCGTGGTCGGAGGGTGTGGGCCTGCTGCTGGTCGAGCGGCTGTCGGACGCCCGCCGCAACGGTCACCGCGTGCTCGCCGTCGTCGCCGGTTCGGCGGTGAACCAGGACGGTGCCTCCAACGGCCTGACCGCCCCCAACGGTCCGTCCCAGCAGCGCGTCATCCGCCAGGCCCTGGCCGGTGCCGGGCTCAAGCCCGCCGACGTCGACGCGGTCGAGGCCCATGGCACCGGCACCCCCCTCGGCGACCCCATCGAGGCGCAGGCCCTCCTCGCCACCTATGGCCAGGACCGCTCCGCCGATCAGCCCCTGTACCTCGGCTCGTTGAAGTCGAACATCGGCCACGCCCAGGCCGCCGCAGGCGTCGGCGGAGTCATCAAGATGGTCATGGCCATGCGTCACGGCGTCCTCCCGCGCACCCTGCACGTCGACGAACCGTCGTCCCACGTGGACTGGACGGCCGGGGACATCACCCTGCTGACCGAGAACACCCAGTGGTCGTGCCCGGACAACCGCCCGCGCCGCGCCGGAGTCTCGTCGTTCGGCATCAGCGGTACCAACGCCCACGTCATCCTCGAAGAAGCCCCCGAAACCCCGACGGACACCCCGGCCCACACCGAGCCCTCCGAGACCCCGGCCATCGTCCCGGTCGTGCTCTCGGGCGCCGCTGCCCCAGCCGTACGCGCCCAGGCGGAGCGCCTCCTGAGCCTGCTCCGGAGTCCGGCCGCGCAGGACGCCAAACTGGCCGACATCGGCTGGGCGTCCGTCACCACGCGCACCGCCCTGGAGCACCGCGCGGTAGTCCTCGCCGCCACCCGGGACGAACTCCTCACCGGCCTCACCGCACTCGCCGACGACGGCACGGCGGCCCCGAACCTCGTCCGAGGCACCGCCCCCCGCACCGGCACGACCGCCCTGCTCTTCGCGGGCCAGGGCGCCCAGCGCCTGGGCATGGGCCGCGAACTCCACGAGACCTACCCGGTGTTCGCGGACGCCTTCGATGCGGTGGACGCGGAACTGCCCTTCGACCTGAAGGCGGTTGTCTTCGGCGACGACGAAGAGGTCCTGAACCGCACGGAGTTCACCCAGCCTGCCCTCTTCGCCCTGGAAGTGGCCCTGTTCCGGCTGCTGGAGTCGTGGGGCGTCCGCCCGGACGTGCTCGCGGGTCACTCCATCGGCGAGATTGCCGCCGCCCACGTCGCCGGAGTGTGGTCCCTGGCCGACGCCTGCAAGCTCGTCGCCGCCCGTGGCCGACTGATGCAGGCCCTCCCGGCGGGCGGCGCGATGGTCGCCGTACAGGCCTCCGAAGAGGAGGTACTGCCGCTGCTCGACGGAACCGGCGTCGACCTCGCGGCCGTCAACGGCCCCCGGTCCGTCGTGATCGCCGGAGCGGCCGAAGCCGTCGAGCCGGTCGCCGCCCATTTCCGCGCCCAGGACCGCAAGGTCACCGCCCTCCGTGTCAGCCACGCCTTCCACTCGCCGCTGATGGAGCCGATGCTGGCGGACTTCCGTACCGCCGCCGAGAGCCTGACCTACGATCGACCGCGACTGCCACTGATCTCCACCGTCACCGGCACTTTCGCGGACCCGGCCGAGCTGATGACCCCCGACTACTGGGTCACCCACGTCCGTCGCACCGTCCGCTACGCCGACGCCGTGAGCACGCTCGCCGCGCAGAACGTCACGCGATACCTGGAGCTGGGCCCCGACGGCACCCTCACCGCCCTCGCCCAGGCGATCCTGGACACGGACGACACCGGCACCGCCGTCCTCGTACCCGCCCTGCGCAAGAACCGCCCCGAGCCCGAGGCGCTGCTCTCCGCCGTCGCCGCGCTGTTCACTCACGGCGGCGCCACCGACTGGCGAGCCCTGTTCCCCGGAGCCGGTACCGGAGCACGTCCCGTCGATCTGCCGACGTACGCCTTCCAACGGCGGCGGTACTGGCCGTCGGTCGGGCAGCGCCCCGGCGATCTGGCCGCCGCCGGACTCGGCGCGGCCGGACATCCGCTGCTCGGCGCCGCCGTCGCCCTCGCCGGTGGCGGGACGGTGCTCACGGGGCGGCTCTCGCAGCGCTCCCACCCGTGGCTGCGCGACCACGCCGTGCGCGGCGCGGTGGTCTTCCCCGGCACCGGCTGGGCCGAGTTGGCGTTGCGCGCCGGGGCCGAGGTCGGCTGCGAACGGGTCGAGGACCTGACGATCCTGGTGCCGCTGCTGATCCCCGAGCAGGGCACGCTCCGGCTCCAAGTCACCGTCGGCGTCGCCGACCCGACGGGACGGCGCACGGTGGAGGTGCACTCCCGTCCGGACGAGGCGCCCGACGACACCCCCTGGACCCTGCACGCCGAGGGCGTCCTCGCGCCCGAAACCGAGACCGCCGAGCCCGCTGATCCCGGCTTCGACCTCACCCAGTGGCCCCCGACGGGCGCCGAACCCCGCCCCGCCGACGACGCGTACGAGCGGCTGGCGGCGGCCGGGCTGACGTACGGGCCCGTCTTCCAGGGACTGCGGGCCGTGTGGCGGCGCGGTGACGAGGTGTTCGCCGAGGTCGCCCTGCCCGAGGAACACGAGACGCTCGCCGGGCGCTGCGCCCTCCACCCCGCGCTGCTCGACTCCGCCCTGCACGCCGTGCTGTACGGCCCCCTCGGCGCGACCGACGGCGCCGGACGGCTGCCCTTCGCCTGGAACGGGCTGTCGCTGTACGCCTCCCACGCGCGCGCCCTGCGCGTACGGATCGCCCCCGCCGGCCCCGACGCGGTCACCCTCGAACTCGCAGACCCGGCCGGCGGCGCGGTCGCCCGCGTCGACTCCCTCACCCTGCGCGAGGTGCCGTCCGAGCTGACCACCGCAAGGCCCTTCAGCGCCTACCGCGTCGAATGGACCCCGGTACCGCTCCCGACCCCGGAACCCGGTACCGCGGTCGTCCTCACGGACCGAGCCGCGGACACCGCATTCCCGGGCCCGCTCCCCACCCGCACCCGCGCCGAACTGAGCCGCGCAATCCATGACGGCGACCCCGCGCCCCGCACGGTGCTCCTGCCCTGGGCCCCGACGGACGCGACGGACACGACGGACGCGTCAGGCGCGCTGGTCCACGCCACCACCGCCGACGCGCTCACCTTCATACAGGACTGGCTCTCCGCCGAGGAGTTCACCGACACCCGCCTCCTCGTCGTCACCCAAGGCGCCGTGGCCGTGGACGACGGTGAGGAACCCGACCCGGCGCTCGCTGCCCTGTGGGGCCTGCTGCGCGCCGCCCGCACCGAGAACCCCGGCCGTATCGTCCTCGCCGACACCGACGGCACGCCCGCCTCCCAGGACACGCTGCTCGCCCTCGCGACCGGCACCACCGAGGACTCGGAACTGGCCCTGCGCGAGGGCACGGCACGCACCCCTCGCCTCGTCACCCAGCCTTTCCCGATCCCCGCGGAAGCGATCCCCGCGGAAGCGATCCCCGCCGAAGCGATCCCCGCCGAGGAGGCACCCGCCGAAGCGATCCTGGCCGAAGCGGCACCCGCCGAGGAGGCACCCGCCCAAGCGTTCCCCGTCGAAGCGGCACCCGCCCCCCACCTCTCCGACGGCACCGTCCTCATCACCGGCGGCACCGGCGGCCTGGGTGCCCTCGTCGCCCGCCACCTCGCCACCGAGCACGGCGTACGACACCTGCTCCTCACCTCCCGCCGCGGCCCCGACGCCCCCGGCGCCGCCGAACTGATCACCGAGCTGGCCGACTTGGGCGCCGAGGCGACCGTCGCCGCCTGCGACGTGTCCAACCGCGCCGCCCTTGAGGCGCTGCTCGCGACGATCCCCGCCGACCGCCCCCTCACCGGCGTCATCCATGCCGCGGGCGTGCTCGACGACGGCGTCCTCGCCTCCCTCACCGAGGAACGGCTGCGAACGGTGCTGCGCCCCAAGGCCGACGCCGCCCACCACCTGGACGCGCTCACCCGCGACCGGGACCTGGCCGCGTTCGTGCTGTTCTCCTCCGTCGCCGCCACCTTCGGCAGCGCGGGCCAGGCCAACTACGCCGCCGCCAACGCCTGTCTCGACGCGATCGCTGTGCGCCGCGCCAGGAGCGGACTGCCCGCCGTGTCCCTCGCCTGGGGCCCCTGGGCGCCCGGCACGGGCATGACGGGCGAACTGAGCGAGGCCGATCTGCGCCGGATGGCACGCGGAGGAGTCCGCCCCCTCGACCCCGGCCACGGCCTCGCCGTACTGGACGCCGTGCTGCGCCACCCCCAGGGCCCCCTGCTCCTCCCCGTCGACCTGGACTTCCGCACCTTGCGCCAACTCGACGACGTACCGCCGCTGTTGCGCGGTCTGGTCCGCGGCGGCGCACGGCGTGCCGCGCACACCGGCGGTCACGGCTCCGGGGGCGGCGAGCTGCGCGCCCGGCTCGCCGCGCTGCCCGCGGCCGAACGGGAGCCGTACCTGCTGAAGACGGTCCGCGAGCTGGTCGCGCAGGTCCTCGGGCACGCGTCCGCCGCGGACGTGGCACCCGGCCAGGCCTTCAAGGCGCTCGGCTTCGACTCGCTGACCTCCGTCGAACTGCGCAACCGCGTGAACGCCGCGACCGGACTGCGGCTGCCCGCCACCCTGGTCTTCGACCACCCCTCGCCCGCCGCGCTCGCCCGGCACCTGCTGACCGCCCTCGCCGACGGCGCGCCCGGCGCGCGGGGCGAGGCACTGCCCGTCCGACGGGATGTCGACGACGACCCGATCGTCATCGTCGGCATGGCCTGCCGCTACCCGGGCGGCGTCGAGTCGCCGGAGGACCTGTGGCGGCTGGTCACCGAGGGCGGCGACGCCATCGGCGACTTCCCGACCGACCGCGGCTGGGACCTGGAGGCCCTGTACGACCCCGAGCCCGGACGCCTCGGCAAGACCTACGTCCGGCGCGGCGGCTTCCTCTACGACGCCGCCTCCTTCGACGCCGCCCTGTTCGGGATCTCCCCACGTGAGGCGCTCGCCATGGACCCCCAGCAGCGGCTGCTGCTTGAGGTGTCCTGGGAGGTGTTCGAACGGGCCGGGATCGATCCGACCGCGCTGCGCGGCAGCCGTACCGGCGTGTTCGCCGGCGTCATGGGGCAGGACTACCACTCGTGTCTGCGCGAGGGCGAGCACGACTCCGACGGCTACCTGCTCACCGGCAACACCGCCAGTGTCCACTCCGGCCGTATCGCCTACACCTTTGGGCTGGAGGGCCCGGCGATGACCGTCGACACGGCCTGCTCGTCCTCCCTGGTCACGCTGCACCTGGCCGCGCAGTCGCTGCGCGCCGGGGACTGCGATCTCGCACTGACCGGCGGTGTCATGGTGATGTCGACGCCGGACACCTTCGTCGACTTCAGCCAGCAGCGCGGACTCGCCTCCGACGGCCGCTGCAAGTCCTTCGGCGCCGGGGCCGACGGCACCGCCTGGTCCGAGGGCATCGGCATGCTCGTCCTGGAGCGCCTGTCCGACGCCCGCCGCAACGGTCACCGCGTGCTGGCGGTCGTCGCCGGGTCCGCGGTGAACCAGGACGGCGCCTCCAACGGCCTGACCGCCCCCAACGGCCCCGCGCAGGAGCGGGTGATCCGCCAGGCCCTCGCCGGTGCCGGTCTCAGGCCCGCCGACGTGGACGCCGTGGAGGCCCACGGCACCGGCACCCCCCTCGGCGACCCCATCGAGGCCCAGGCCCTCCTCGCCACCTACGGCCAGGACCGCCAACAGCCCCTCTACCTCGGCTCGTTGAAGTCCAACGTCGGCCACACCCAGGCTGCCGCAGGCGTCGGTGGGGTCATCAAGATGGTCATGGCGATGCGGCACGGCGTCCTCCCGCGCACTCTGCACGCCGACGAGCCGTCCCCGTTCATCGACTGGACCGCCGGTGACATCGCCCTGCTCACCGAGAACGTGGAGTGGCCCGAGCCCGACGGCCGCCCCCGCCGCGCCGGAGTGTCCTCGTTCGGTATCAGCGGCACCAACGCCCACGTCATCATCGAACAGGCCCCCGACATCGGGGAGGAACAGCCCGAGCACACGAACGAGTTGCCGGTGACGCCGGTACTCCTCTCCGCCGCCTCCGAGCAGGCCCTGCGCGGTCAGGCCGAACGCCTGTGGGCGCGCGTCGACAGCGACACCGCCCTGCGCCCGGCCGACCTCGCCCTCTCCACCGTCCGCCGCCCCTGGCTGGAGCACCGCGCCGCCGTCCTCGCCGCCGACCGCGACCAACTCCTGCACGGGCTGCGCGCCCTGGCCGTCGGCACCCCCGACCCCGCCGTCCTGACCGGCGCGGAGAGCCGGGCGGGCCACCGGACCGCGTTCCTGTTCGCCGGACAAGGCGCCCAGCGACTGAGCATGGCCCGCGAACTGCACGCAGCCTTCCCCGCGTTCGCGGACGCCTTCGACGCGGTCGACGCGGAACTGCCCTTCGACCTGAAAGCGGTCGTCTTCGGCGACGACGAAGAGACGCTGAACCGAACCGAGTTCACCCAGCCCGCCCTGTTCGCCCTGGAAGTGGCCCTGTTCCGGCTGCTGGAGTCCTTCGGCGTCCGCCCGGACGTGCTCGCCGGTCACTCCATCGGCGAGATCGCCGCCGCGCACGTCGCCGGGGTCTGGTCCCTGGCCGACGCCTGCAAGCTCGTCGCCGCCCGCGGCCGACTGATGCAGGCCCTCCCGGCGGGCGGCGCCATGGCCGCCGTCGAGGCGACCGAGGACGAGGTACTGCCCCACCTCACGGACACCGTGGGCATCGCCGCCGTCAACGGCCCGCGCTCGGTGGTGGTCTCCGGCGCGGCCGAGGCCGTACAGGAGATCGCCGACCGGTTCCGCGCCCAGGACCGCCGGGTGACCACCCTGCGGGTCAGCCACGCCTTCCACTCGCCGCTGATGGAGCCGATGCTGGCGGACTTCCGTGCCGTCGCGGAGAGCCTGACGTACGACCGTCCCCGCATCCCCGTCGTCTCCACCCTGACCGGCGAGCCCGCCACCGCCGAGCAGCTGATGTCGGCCGAGCACTGGGTGGAGCACGTACGGCGCCCGGTGCGCTTCGCCGACGCCGTACGCACCCTCGACGCGCAGGGCACCGGCCGGTACCTGGAGCTCGGCCCCGACGGCACGCTCACCGCGCTCGCCCAGGGCACCGTGGACGGCGACGACCCGCTCTTCGCCCCGCTGTTGCGCAAGGACCGCCCCGAACCGGCGAGCCTGCTCACCGCCCTCGCCGAACTGCGCCTGCACGGCGGGCGGATCGACTGGGACGCCGTCCTGCGGCCGACCGGTGCCCGCCTCGTCGACCTGCCCACCTACGCCTTCGCCCGCGAACGGTTCTGGCCCGAGGGCGCCCGCATCGGAGGCCGCCCCGACACCGCCTCCGCCGAGCGCGCGGACTCCGCGTTCTGGACCGCCGTGGAGCGCGGCGACGCCGGCACCCTCGCCGACTCCCTCGGCGTGACCGAGGCGGCCCTCGAAGGGCTGCTGCCCGCGCTGAAGAACTGGTGGCACGGCCAGCAGGAGCAGTCCCGTGTCGACGACTGGCTGTACGGCGTCGGCTGGAAGCCGCTCGGCGCCGTCTCCGCGAGCGCCCTGCCCGGCCGCTGGCTCACCGTCCTGCCCGCCGGGGCGGAGGACGACCCCTTCGTGCGCTCGGTACTGGACGCCCTCACCGCCCACGGCGCCGAACCGGTCACCGTCCCCTGCCCGTCCCTGCCGGAGCGCGCCGACCTGTCCGCCCGCCTCACCGAGGCCGCGGCGGGCGCCCCGGTCACCGGCGTACTGTCCTTCCTCGCCCTGACGGACCCCGGCGCCACGACACACGTGCCCGCCACCGCCGTACTCCTCCAGGCCTGGCTCGACACCGGGCTCACCGCGCCCCTCTGGGCCCTGACCACCGGCGCTGTCCGCGTCAACCGCTCCGACCGGGCCCCCGATCCCGCGCAGGGTGCCGTCTGGGGCCTCGGCCGGGTCGCCGCGCTGGAGCACCCCGACCGCTGGGGCGGGCTCGTGGATCTACCGCCGCTGGTCGACCGGCGTGCCGCGGGCCGCCTCGCCGGCGTTCTCGCGGGCCGCGCCGGAGAGGACCAGGTGGCGATCCGGGCCACCGGTGTCTTCGGGCGCCGTGTCACCCGTACGGCGCCCGGCAGCCTCGGCGCGGGCTGGCGGCCCTCGGGCACCGTGCTGATCACCGGCGGCACCGGCGCGCTCGGCGCCCGGGTCGCCCGGTGGGCCGCCGAACGCGGCGCGGAGCACCTGCTGCTGATCAGCCGGCGTGGACTCGACGCCCCCGGCGCCCCGCAGTTGCGGGACGAACTCGCCGCGCTCGGCGCCCGGGTGACGGTCGCCGCCTGCGACGCCGCCGACCGCGACGCCCTCGCCGCGCTGCTCGCCGAGCACCCCGTGGACGCCGTCGTGCACACCGCGGGCCTCCTCGACGACGGACTGATCGAGGCGCTCACCCCCGACCGGTTCGCGCAGGTGCTGCGCGCCAAGGCGGTCGCCGCCCGGCACCTGGACGAACTGACCCGGGACCGGGAGCTGTCCGCGTTCGTGCTGTTCTCCTCCTTCGCCGGGGCCATCGGCTCCCCGGGCCAGGCCAACTACGCCGCCGCCAACGCCTACCTCGACACCCTCGCCGAACGGCGCCGGGCCGAGGGCCTGCCCGCCACCTCGGTGGCCTGGGGCCCGTGGGCGCAGGACGGGATGGCGGCGGGCGGCGGCCTGGAGGAGTACCTGCGCCGCCGCGGTCTGACCGGACTCGACCCCGACCTGGCGCTCGTGGCGATGGAGCGGCTCGCCTCCGGCGACGACCCGGCCGCCGTGGTGGCCCGCGTCGACTGGGCCCGGTTCGCACCCGCCTTCGCCGCCGCCCGCACCACCGCTCTGCTCACCGGGATCCCGGAGGCACAGGAGGCCCTGGAGGAAGCCGCCTCCGGCGCCGACGCCGACGCGCTGCGCGGACGGCTCGCCGGACTCGACGCCGAGGCCCGTACCGCCGCCCTCGTCGAACTGGTGCGGGAACAGGCCGCCGTGGTCCTGGGCCACGCCCGGATCGACGCCGTCGACCCGACGCGCGCCTTCCGCGAGGCGGGCTTCGACTCGCTGACCGCCGTCGAACTGCGCAACCGGCTCGGCGCGGCCACCGGACTCCACCTGCCCGCCACCTTGGTGTTCGACTACCCGGCACCGGCCGACGTGGCCCGCCACCTGGACGCCGAACTCGCCGGCCCCGCCGACGCGGGTGCGGGCAGCGGCGTCGTCGCCGAACTGGACCGGCTGGCGCGGACCCTGGCCGCCGAGGCCCGCACCGGCGGCGAGGCCCACCAGGAGGTCACCGAACGGCTGCGGAACCTGCTCGCGCTGTGGACCGGCACCGACCCTCAGGCCGACGCGGGCGCCGATGTCCTGGACTCCGCCTCCGACGACGAGATGTTCGACCTGATCGACAAAGAACTGGGGATCTCCTGACCCGGGACGCGGAATCGTGTGACCCCGTAGGGGGCCACGGGACCGTGGACGGCTTTCGCGAGGAAGTGGAGCACGATGGCGAGCAATGAAGAGAAGCTGCGGGACTACCTGAAAAGGGTGACGGCGGACCTCCGCCAGACTCGCAAGCGCCTTCATGACGCCGAGGCGAGCCGTCACGAGCCCGTCGCGGTCGTCGGCCTGGGCTGCCGCTTCCCCGGCGGCGCCGACACCCCCGAGGAGTTCTGGCGCCTGCTCGCCGAGGGCCGGGACACCGTCGGCGACTTCCCCGCCGACCGCGGCTGGGACCTCGACGGCGTCCTCGACCCGGCGGGCGGCACCGGCACCACCTACGCCCGCCAGGGCGCGTTCCTCCACGACGCCCCGCTGTTCGACTCCACGTTCTTCGACATCTCCCCGCGCGAGGCGATGACCATGGACCCCCAGCAGCGGCTGCTGCTGGAGACGTCCTGGGAGGCGCTGGAGCGCACCGGCATCGAACCGGGCACCCTGCGCGGCAGCCGCACCGGTGTCTTCGTGGGCACCAACGGCCAGGACTACCTCGCCCTGATGCTCGGCCGCCCCGAGGAGTCCGACGGCCACCTCACCACCGGCATCACCGCCTCCGTGCTCTCCGGCCGCCTGTCCTACGTACTGGGCCTGGAGGGCCCGGCGGTAACGGTCGACACGGCCTGCTCGTCGTCCCTGGTGGCGCTGCACCTGGCCGTGCAGGCGCTGCGCGACGGGGAGTGCGACCTGGCCCTCGCCGGGGGCGTCACCGTCATGTCGACACCGGGCGCCTTCGTGGAGTTCTCCCGGCAGCGGGGACTCGCCCCCGACGGCCGCTGCAAGGCATTCGCCGAGGGCGCCGACGGCACCGGCTGGGGCGAGGGCGTCGGTGTCCTGGTCGTGGAGCGGCTGTCGGACGCCCGTCGCCTCGGGCACCGGGTGCTCGCCGTGGTCCGGGGCTCGGCCGTCAACCAGGACGGCGCCTCCAACGGGCTCACCGCCCCCAACGGGCCCTCCCAGCAGCGCGTCATCCGCGCCGCCCTCGCCGGAGCGGGCCTGAAGCCCTCGGACATCGATGCCGTCGAGGCCCACGGCACCGGCACCTCCCTCGGCGACCCGATCGAGGCGCAGGCCCTCCTCGCCACCTACGGCCAGGACCGCGCACGCCCGCTCTGGCTGGGCTCGGTGAAGTCCAACATCGGGCACACCCAGGCCGCAGCCGGTGCGGCGGGCGTGATCAAAATGGTCCTCGCGCTGCAGCACGGCGTCCTGCCGCGCACCCTGCACGCCGACCGGCCGACGAACCGTGTCGACTGGTCCGCCGGGGCCGTACGCCTGCTGCACGAGAACACCGACTGGCCCGCGCACCCCGACTCACCGCGCCGGGCCGGGATCTCCGCGTTCGGCGTGTCCGGCACCAACGCCCACGTCGTCTTGGAAGAGGCACCGGCCGAAACGGGCGAGGCCCCCGAACCGGCCGCCCTGCGCCTGCCCTCCGGAGCCGTGCCCTGGACGGTCTCCGGCCGCACCCCCGCCGCCCTGCGCGAACAGGCCCGCAGGCTCGCCGGGTTCGTACGCGCCCGTCCCGCCGCCGACCCCGCCCGTACCGCCGCCGCCCTGCTGACCACCCGCACCCTGTTCGAGGAGCGCGCCGTCGTCTTCGGCTCCGGCACCGGCGAACTCGTCACCGCCCTCGACGCGTTGGCCGAGGGCGGCACCCGTCCCGGCCTGGTCACCGGCTCCGCCGCCACCCCCGGCCGCACCGCCTTCCTCTTCGCCGGACAGGGCTCCCAGCGGCTCGGCATGGGGCGCGAACTGTACGACACCTACGAGGAGTTCGCGGACGCCTTCGACGCCGTGTGCGCCGAGGTCGACGCGGACCTCGAACACCCCCTCATGGACGTCGTGTTCGGCACCGACGCCGACCTCCTGAACCGCACCGAGTACGCACAGCCGGCCCTGTTCGCCCTGGAAGTCGCCCTGTACCGGCTCGCGGAGTCCTTCGGGGTGCGCCCCGACGTCCTGCTCGGCCACTCCATAGGTGAGATCGCCGCCGCACACGTGGCCGGAGTGTGGTCACTGCCCGACGCCTGCCGTCTCGTCGTCGCGCGCGGCAGGTTGATGCAGGCGCTGCCCGAGGGCGGCGCGATGGTCTCCCTCCAGGCCACCGAGGACGAGGTGCGGCCGCTGCTCGACGGGACCCACGTCGACATCGCCGCCGTCAACGGTCCCCAGGCCGTCGTGATCGCCGGAACGGCAGAAGCCGTCGAGACGCTCGCCGCGCACTTCCGCGCCCAGGGCCGCAAGGCCACCGCCCTGCGCGTCAGCCACGCCTTCCACTCGCCGCTCATGGAGCCGATGCTGCGGGAGTTCCGCCGCGTCGCCGAGTCGCTGGAGTACGCCCCGCCCCGGCTCACCGTCGTCTCCGACCTCACCGGCCGCCCCGCCGACCCCGACGACCTCACCGACCCCGAGTACTGGGTCCGGCACGTCCGGCACGCCGTCCGCTTCGCCGACGGAGTGCGCGCGCTCACCGACCTCGGGGTCACCCGCTGCCTGGAACTCGGCCCCGACGGCACCCTGACCGCCCTCACCGCCCAGAGCACCGGCGAGGACCTGCACACCGTCCCCGCCCAGACCAAGGACCGGCCCGGACCGCTCGCCTTCGAGACCGCCCTCGCCGCGCTCCACACCCACGGCGCCGCTGTCGACTGGGCCGCCCGCATCACCGGGGAATCCGCCTGCGCCGAACCCCTGCCCACCTACGCCTTCCAGCGCCGCCGCGCCTGGCTGCCCGCCGGACCCTCCGGAGCCGCCGGGATCCGCGCCGCCGGACTCGGCGCCGCCCGGCACCCCCTGCTGGGCGCGGCCGTCGAACTCGCCGACGCCGGCGGCGTGCTGCTCACCGGCCGCCTCTCCGCCCGCGCCCTGCCCTGGCTCGCCGACCGGGAGACGGCGGGCGCGCTGCTGCTGCCCGGCACCGTCCTCGTGGAACTCGCCGTCCGGGCCGGTGACGAGGCAGGCTGCACCGCGCTGGAACACCTCGCGCTCCGCGAGCCGCTGCCGCTGCCCGAGCGGGGCGCCGTCCGTGTGCAGATCCTCGTCGGCGCCCCCGACGACACCGGCCGCCGCAGTGTCGCCGTCCACTCCCGCCCCGACGACGACAGCACCGACCAGCCCTGGCGCTGCCACGCCGAGGGCACCCTCACCACCGAACCCCGGCCCGCGCCCGCCGCGCCCGGCACCGAGGTGTGGCCGCCCGAGCACGCCGAACCCCTCGACCCCGAGGCCCTGTACGACGAGCTGACCCGGCGCGGCCACCACTGCGGACCCAACTTCCGCGCCGTACGGGCCCTGTGGCGCAGCGGCAGCGACCTGTACGCCGAACTCGCCCTGCCCGACGGGCGTGAGCAGGAGGCCGGTGCCTTCGGGCTGCACCCGGTGCTGCTCGACGCCGCCGTCCAGGCCGCCGCGGCCACCGGCCCCGCACCCGCCGACGGCCACGTCCCGCTGCCCCTCGACTGGCAGGGCGTCACCCTGCACGCCACCGGCGCGGCCACCGCCCGCCTCCACCTCACCGGCACGGGCACCCTCACCCTGAGCGACAGCGAGGGCCGGCCCCTCGCCACCGTGGACACGCTGACCCTGACCGGTGTGCCCACGGCCGACCTCACCGCCACCCCGCGCGCCGACGGCCTGCACACCCTCGACTGGCAGCGGATCCCCGCCGCCGATGTCACCGACACGGGGGAGTGGACGATCCTCGGCCCGGACGCCCCGGCCCTGGCCGCCCACCTCACCACCCAGGGCGTCACCGCCCGCCCCCTTCCCGACCTCACCGCTCTCCGCACGGCCCTCGACGAGGGCGCCCCGGCCCCGACCACGGTCGTCCTCACCCTCGACGCCCCCGAAGAAGTCCCCCTCGCACCCGCGGCCGAGCACACCACCGCCGCCGTACTGGCCACCCTCCAGCAGTGGCTGTCCGACGAACGCCTCGACGCCGCGCGCCTCGTCGTGCTCACCCGCGACGCCGTCGCGGCCCGCGACACCGACACCGTGTCCGGCCTCGCGCACGCCCCCGTCTGGGGCCTGGTGCGCACCGCGCAGTCCGAGCACCCGGGCCGCTTCCTCCTCGTCGACCACGACACCCCGGGCACCCTGCCCGTGGCCGCCGTACGGGACGACGAACCCCAACTCGCCGTCCGCGAAGGCGTACTGCTCGCCCCGCGAGTGACCCGCGCCGCGCCTCCCGCCGGGGACGCCGCGCCCTTCGGTCCTGCCGGTACCGTCCTGATCACCGGTGGCACCGGCGCCCTCGGCGCCCTCGCCGCCCGCCACCTGGTCGCCCAGCACGGTGTACGGCGCCTGCTGCTGGTCAGCCGCTCCGGCCCCGCCGCCCCGGGTACCGACGCCCTGCGCGCCGAACTGACCGCGCTCGGCGCCGGCGACGTACGCGTCGAGGCGTGCGACGTCGCCGACCGGGACCGGCTCGCCGCGCTGCTCGCCACCGTGCCGGACGAGCACCCCCTCACCGCCGTGGTGCACACGGCCGGTGTCCTCGACGACGGGCTGCTCACCTCCCTCACCGCCGACCGGCTCGGCGGCGTCTTCCGCGCCAAGGTCACCGCCGCCGTCCATCTGCACGACCTGACCCGGCACCTCGACCTCACCGCGTTCGTCCTGTACTCCTCCGCGGCCGGTCTCCTCGGCAACCCCGGCCAGGGCAACTACGCCGCCGCCAACACCTTCCTCGACGCCCTCGCCCAGCACCGCCGCGCGGCGGGCCTGCCCGCGACCTCGATGGCGTGGGGACCCTGGGAGACCTTCGGCGGGATGACCGCCGACCTCGACCCGGCGGTCACCGCCCGCACCTCCGCCCAGGGCGTCATCGCGCTCTCCGCCGCCCACGGCATGTCCCTCTTCGACTCCGGCACGGCCACGGGTCACGCCCTGCTGCTCGCGACGCGGCTCGACCCGGGCGCCCTGCGCGAGCGCGCCGAGGCCGGTGAACTACCGCCGCCGCTGCGCGGGTTGCTGCGGGTCACCGTCCGCCGCGGTGCCGGGGCCGGGAGCGGCGCGGGCGGCGGGTTCGCCCGCAGGCTGGCCTCGCTGCCGCGCACGCGACGCCACCGTGCCGTGGCCGAACTGGTCACCGGACAGGTCGCCGCACTCCTCGGCTACCCCGACGCCGGGTCGGTCGGCACCGCCAAGCCGTTCAAGGAGCTGGGCTTCGACTCGCTCGCCGCGGTCAACCTGCGCAACCGGCTCAACCAGGAGACCGGCCTGCGCCTGCCCGCCACCCTCGTCTACGACCACCCCACCCCGGCCGCCCTCATCGACCGCCTCGCGACCGAACTCGGCGTGGACGACACGCGGCAGGCCGTGGAGAGCACGGCCCCGGCCCCCGCCGCCGACGACGACCCGATCGTGATCGTCGCCATGGGCTGCCGCTTCCCCGGCGGCGCCGACTCGCCCGAGGCGCTGTGGGAGCTGGTCTCCTCCGGCGGCGAAGGCCTCGGCCCGTTCCCCGCCGACCGCGGCTGGGACCTCGACGCCCTCTACGACCCCGACTCCGACCGGCCGGGCACCACGTACGTCCGCGAGGCCGGATTCCTCTACGACGCCGGGGAGTTCGACGCCGAACTGTTCGGGGTCTCCCCGCGCGAGGCGCTCGCCATGGACCCCCAGCAGCGGCTGCTGCTCCAGACGTCCTGGGAGGTCTTCGAGCGGGCCGGCATCCCGGTCGCCGCCCTCAAGGGCAGCCGCACCGGCGTGTTCGCGGGGGTCACGTACCACGACTACGCGTCCGGCATGCAGATGGGCACCGCCGGCAATGTGGCCGCGGGCCGGGTGTCGTACGCCTTCGGACTGGAGGGCCCCTGCGTGGCGGTGGACACCGCCTGCTCCTCCTCGCTGGTCGCCCTGCACCTCGCGGCCCAGGCGCTGCGCTCCGGCGAGTGCGACCTGGCGCTCGCGGGCGGTGTCGCCGTGATGTCCCGGCCCGACCCCTACGTCGCCTTCAGCCGGGAGCGCACGCTCGCCGCCGACGGCCGCTGCAAGCCGTTCTCCGACGCCGCCGACGGCACCAACTGGGCCGAGGGCGTCGGCCTGTTGCTGCTGGAGCGGCTCTCCGACGCCCGGCGCCACGGCCACCCCGTCCTCGCCCGCGTCGCCGCCAGCGGCGTCAACCAGGACGGTGCCTCCAACGGGCTCACCGCGCCCAGCGGACCCGCCCAACAGCGCCTGCTGCGACAGGTCCTGGCGCAGGCCGGGCTGAGGCCCGCCGACGTCGACGCCGTCGAGGCCCACGGCACCGGCACGCCCCTCGGCGACCCGATCGAGGCCCAGGCCGTCCTCGCCACCTACGGCCAGGACCGCGAACAGCCCCTGTGGCTGGGCTCGATGAAGGGCAACGTCGGCCACACGCAGGCCGCGTCCGGAGCCGGTGGTGTCATCAAGATGGTCATGGCGATGCGGCACGGCGCCCTGCCCCGCACCCTGCACACCGGCCGCCCCTCCTCCCACATCGACTGGTCGGCTGGAGCGGTGCGGCTGCTGAGCGAGGACGTGCCCTGGCCGCGCGGCGAACGGCCGCGCCGGGCCGGTGTGTCGTCGTTCGGCATCAGCGGCACCAACGCGCACGTCATCATCGAAGAGCCGCCCCGGGACGGGGACCGCCCGCTCGACGGCCCCGACTCCCCGGTCGATGCCCCTGCCGTCGACGGCATCCCGCCCGGGGCCCACCCCCTCCCCGGCGGCATCCCGCTGCCCCTGTCCGCCCGCACCCCCGAGGCGCTACGGGGCCAGGCGGCCCGCCTGCATGCCTTGTTGGCGGAGTCGCCCGGCCTGCGCCTGCCCGATGTGGCCCTGTCCTTGGCCACCACCCGGTCCGCGCTGGAGTACCGGGCCGTCCTCACCGCCGACGACCGCGACACCGCGCTGTACGCCCTGAAGGCCCTCGCCGACGGGGACACCCCGCACCCCCCGGCCGCCACCGCTCCTTCCCTCGCCCTCCACATCCCGCCCGCCGACCCGCGCTGGACCGCGGACACCGCCGCCCTGGCCGAGACCTGCCCGGAGTTCGCCGCCACGCTCGACGCCTGTGGACGCGCCCTCGCCCCACTGGTCGACTGGAACCCGGCCGACGCCCTGACTGCCCCCGGGTGGCAGGAGCGCCCCGAGATCGCCGGACCGCTCGCCTGGGCGGTGACCGTCGCGCTCGCCGCCCATCTACGCGCCTACGGAGTCGACTTCGCCGCAGTCGGCGGACACGGCCCCGGCGAGATCGCCGCCGCCTGCGCCGCCGGGCTGATCACCCTCGACGCAGGCGCCCGCCTCGTCGTACCGGCGCAGCCCGCGCCCGCCGTCCGCTTCACCGACACCGGCGTCCCCTTGGCCTCCGCCGCCACCGGCACCCTCCTGCACCCCGACGACCTCGCAGCGGCCCACGCCTGGACCACCGCCCTCGCCGCCCCGCCCGCCGACCCGGCGACCTCGCCACGCCTGCTCGCGGACTCCGGCCACCGCACGATCGTCGTCCTCGGCGAACAGCCCCCGGCCGAAGGCGTCGACGCCGAGCTGCTCCCGCTGAACGGCACTGGTCTCACCCGACTCCTCGCCGCACTCCACACCCGCGGCACCGACATCGACTGGACGGCAGTGCTCGCCCCCACCGGCGCCCGGCGCGTGCCGCTGCCGACGTACGCCTTCGCCACCCGCCGCTACTGGATGACTCCCGAGCCCTCCACTCCGGCCGCCCCGGACCGGCACCCCTTGCTGGACACCTGCGTCGAACTGCCCGACCCCGGAGGCATGTTGCTCACCGGTACCCTCTCCCGGGCCGCTCTGCCCGGCGGTGGTGACCCGAAGCCCACGGGACCGGTGACCGCGCCGGGGCCGGTGCTTCTGGAGCTCGCCGTACAGGCCGGCGACCGGGTGGGCTGCGACCGGATCGCCGAACTCACCACCCAGGCGCCCCTGGTGGTGCCCGAGGGCGACGAGGTACGGCTGCGGGTCACCGTCGGCGACGCCGGGCGGTCCGGTGAGCGGCCGCTGCGGATCCACTCCCGGCCCGCGGGTGCCCTGCCCGGCACCCCGTGGACCCTCAACGCCCGCGCCGTGCTGTGCGCGGGCGAGCCCCGCGCCGCCTTCGACCTGGAGCTGTGGCCGCCCGCCGAGGCCGAACCCGTCGCCCTGGACGGCCGGTCCGTCCCCGAAGGGCTGCGCGGGCTGTGGCGGCGCGGCGAGGACCTGTTCGCGGAGGTCGCCGTCGCCGATGCCGCCGGGTACGCGCTGCACCCGGCGCTGCTGGACACCGCCCTGCACGCGCTGCCCGTGGCAGGGGAGGACGCGTTCGGGAAGGCCCCCGTGCCCGACTCCTGGCACCAGGCCGCCCTGTACGCCGAGGGCGCCCACGAACTGCGGATCCGGCTGACCCGCACCGGCACCGACACCGTCGCCGTGGAGGCCGCCGACGACCTCGGGCTGCCCGTCGCCGCGGTCGGCGCGATCCGCCTCGCCCCCGGGGACCGCACCGCGCTCACCGCCGCCCGGGGCGGCCCGCTGTTCCGCCTGGAATGGCCGGAGACCGGCGCCGAGGCCCCACGGGACAAGCCCCGCTGGGTGCTCGTCGGACCCGATGTCCTCGGCGCCCGCGCCGCCCTGATGAAGGCCGGTGTCTACACCGAGGCCCACGAGAGCCTCGCGGCCCTCGCCAAGGCCCTCGACTCCGGAGTGCCCGCGCCCGAGGCCGTACTGACCGGGCTGCTGCCGGGCCTAGACGACGCCGCGCGAGCGGTCGGCGACGCCGCCCGGCTCGCCGCCGAGTGGCTCGCCGAGGACCGGTTCGCCCGGATGCGGCTGGTCTTCCTCACCCAGGGCGCGCCGGGCGCCGCCGACGGACCCGAGGGACCTCGGGCCGCCGGTGCCGCCGTGTGGGGGCTGATCCGGTCCCTGCAACTGGTCGAACCCGGGCGGCTGGTGCTCGCCGAACTGGACGGGGCGCGCCCCTCCTGGCGGGCGCTGCCCGCCGCCCTGTCCCTGCCCGAGCCCCAACTCGCCGTCGTGCGCGGCGCGGTGCGCGTTCCCCGGCTGGCCGCGGTCACGGCGCGGGCGGGGGAGTCCGGGCTGCTCGTCGAACCCGGCGACACCGTCCTCGTCACCGGCGCCGGAACCCCGGCCGCCGCCGCCCTCGCCCGTCATCTCGTCGCCGGGCGGGGCGTGACCCGGCTCGTGCTCGCCGATACGGCCCCCGGCGACGGCCTTGCCGCACGCGCCGACACGGCCCCCCGCGACAGCCTCGTCGCGCTCGCCGCCGAACTCACCGCCGCGGGCGCCGAGGTGACCGTCACCGACTGCGACCTCACCGACCGCGATGCCGTCACCGGACTGCTCCGCCGCACCCCCGGCGGGCGCCCCGCGACCGTCGTCGTGCACGCGGCCCGGCTCCCGGAACCGCGCGACGGCGCCGACGCCGAACAGGAGCTGCTGGAACGGGAGACGATCGCCGCCCGGCACCTCGCCGAGCTGACCGGAGTGGGGGATCCCGGCACCTGCGTGCCGCTGCTGCTCCTGTCGTCCGCCGCCGGTGCCCTCGGCGCCCCCGGCCGCGGCGGCGAGGCGGCACTCGGCGCCTACCTCGACGCGCTCGCCCTGCGCCGCCGCGCCCAGGGCCTGCCCGGCACCTCGCTCGCCTGGGCCCGCTGGGACGCCGACGGCACCCCGATGGGCGCGGCCCCCGCGGGCGTCGCTCCACTGCCCCGTACCGCGGGCCTGGACCTTTTCGACGCCGCCTGCGCCCTCGACGCCCCGGCCGCCGTCCTGCTGCGCCCCGACCCGGCCGTCCTCGCCGGACGGCCCGACGACACGGCTCTGCCCGCACCCCTGCGCGCGCTCGCGGGCCCGCCGCCCCGCCGCCGCGTGGGGCAGCGGGGCGGTGCAAGCGGCCTGAGCACGCTCCGGCGCAGGCTCGCCGGACTCGCCGACGACGAACGCGAGGCGGTCCTGGTCGAGTTGGTCCGCGCCGACGTCGCGGCCGTCCTCGACTACCCCTCGCCCGATGCCGTCGACACCACCCGCGGCTTCCGCGACATCGGCCTGAACTCCCTCACCGCCTTCGCGCTGCGCAACCGGCTGCGCGAGACCACCGGACTGCGCCTGCCCGCCGCCCTGCTGTTCGAGGTAGACACGCCCGGACGGCTCGCCGCCCACCTCAGGGAGGAACTCCAGCGCCTGTGACCCGTCCCCGCGTCCCGTCCCCTGGACACCGAGGCCGCACACCCCGCACGGCACACCCACGACACGCAAGGAGAACCACCACTCATGAAGACGGACGGTGTCTACGTCGACACGGTCGGGGCGTATATCCCGGAGCAGTGGGTGAGCGTCGAACAGGCGGTCGCGGAGGGCCTCTACGACGAGTACTCCGTCCAGTACGGCACCGGACTGACCGCCGCCTACATCGCGGGTGACCTGCCCGCGCTCGACATGGCGGTGCGCGCCGCCCGGCAGGCCTTCGGCCGGTCCTCGTACGACATCGAGGACCTCGACTTCCATGTGCACTGCACGGCCGTCCAGCACGGCCCCGAGGGCTTCTACCCGCCCGGCTTCGTGCTGCGCGAACTGGGCGCGAGCGGTGTCGCCAGCACCGATGTGCGCCAGCACTCCAACGGCCTGCTGGCCGGTATCGAGGTCGCCGTGGGACAGCTGACCGGCGCGGCCGGGGCCCAGACCGCGCTGGTCACCGCCGCCGAGAACTTCACCAGCCCGCTCATCGACCGCTGGACCGGCTTCGGCACCGGCTTCACCGCCAGCGACGGCGGCGCCGCCGTACTGCTCAGCGGCGACAGCGGCTTCGCGGCGCTGCGCGCGCTCAACTCCGGGACGCTGCCCGAACTTGAGCAGTGGCACCGGGGCGAGGAGTCGCTGCTGCCGTTCCGCGGCGAGGAGCGCAAGGCGTCGGGCACCATGGACCTGCTCACCTACTTCAACCAGCACGTCATGCCGCTCGACAAGTGCATGGAGATGATCCGGGACTTCGAGCTGGACATCGTGCACCGCTCCCTGGTCGACGCCGGGCTCAACGCCTCCGACCTGCGCTGGGTGGTCGCCGCCAACAGCGACTCACGGATGATCGACCAGATGAAGATGCAGCCGCTCGGCCTGCCCATGTCCCGCTCCACCTGGGACTTCGGCAAGGAGTACGGGCACATGGGCGCCTGCGACATGGCGGTCTCCCTCAACCACCTGCTGCTCAACGGCATGGTGGCGCCCGGCGACCACATCCTGATGACCACCTCCGCGTCCGGCTGGGTGTCCACCTCCGCCGTACTGACCGTGCTCGAACTGCCTGCCTGGGCCAGGGAGAACACCCTCTCCTGACCCCGCACGGCACGGCGCCCCGGCACCTGGAGAAGGTGCCGGGGCGCCGTGCCGTGTGCCGTGTTCAGTCCGTGCGGCGGGCGTACACCATCGAGTAGCGGAACACCTCGGGCAGGTTCGCCGCCCGCTCCACCGTCACCTCGAAGCCCTGGGCGTCGAGGATGCCGCGCACCGCGTCCAGCCGGCCGTCGAGGTCCTGCACCTCGATGACGGTCTGCCGCACGCGCCGCCAGTCCGCGTCGTCCAGGCCCTCCATGACCTCCAGTTCGGCGCCCTCGACGTCGATCTTCAGCAGGTCGACCGGGCCCTCGGGCGCCCACTCGCGCAGCACGTCGGAGAGCCGGCGCACCTCCGCCTCGACCTCGATGCCGGCCATGATGCTGTCCACGGCCTCCTGGCCGATCTGCGCCACGGTCAGCTCCTGGCCGACCTTCTTCTGCTCCGGGTAGCGGGTGGAGTTGCCGGGGAGCGCCGGGTAGAACGTGAACCGCACCTGTTCCTCGGCCTTGCGGCCCAGCGCGGCGCGCACCACCTCGACGTCCTTCGCGCCGTGGCTGTCCAGGTTCTCCACCAGCGCCCGGTGGATCGCCGGGATCGGCTCGAAGGCGAGGATGCGCGCGCCGGGGAACTCCTGCTTGACGAAGAGGGAGAACAGCCCCACGTTGGCGCCCGCGTCCACGACCCGGGAGGAGTCGGAGAGCTGGATGCCGTGCTTGAGGTAGGCGCGTTCGCCGAATATCTCGTTGTGGATGAAGTCGACCTCGGAGAACAGCGCGCCCTCCGTCTGCGGCACGACGACGGAGAAGCCCTCCGCCAGCTGAACCGACCTGATCTCGGTCATGAAACGCTCCCTGAGCCGTGGAATTGCTCCTCAGTCTGGCGCGGTCGACTCCGTGGATTTCCTAGTCTTTTCGCGTGGGCCGGGCAGGGCTCAGGCGTCCCGGCCGCGCAGGACCAGATAGCCGCCGAGCACCGCGCCGGCCACCCACAGCAGCATGATGAGCAGGCCGCCGCCGGGCCCGTAGGGCACGTCGTCGTTGGGCACCACCCGGGCCATCGCCGCACCGGCCTGGTCCGGCAGATAGTGCGCCACCTCTTTCGCGCCCGGCACCGAGGCGAGGATCTGCGTCACGAGGAAGAACAACGGCATGAGGATGCCCATCGAGAGCATGGAACTGCGCAGCATCGTCGCCACGCCCATGGAGAACACCGCCATGAGCGTCATGTAGAGACCGGCACCCAGCGTCGCCCGCAGCACGTTGTCGGCGCCGATGGTGGTGCTGTGCGAACCGAGGGCCGCCTGCCCGGCGAAGAAGGTGACGAAGCTGGTGACCATGCCGACGACGAGGGCCGCGCCGGTCGCCACGGCGAGCTTGCTGGCGTAGAAGAGGCCGCGGCGCGGCACGGCCGCGAGGGAGTTGCGGATCATTCCGGTGCTGTACTCGCCGCCGATCACCATGACGCCGAAGGCGATGATGGCGAGCTGACCGAGGACCCCGCCGGTGAAGCTGGTGCCTGCCGGGTCGAAGGTGAGCCTCTCCTGCTGGGACAGGTCGTCGTACTGGGCGTTGGACAGGGCGCTGATGAGCGTGCCGAAGGCCACGGTGACGGCGAAGGCCGCGAAGAGCGTCCACGCCGTGGAGCGGACCGTGGTGAGCTTGGCCCATTCCGAGCGCAGGGCCGCGACGGGTGCGGACATGGTTCAGGACTCCGTTCGCGTGGTCTCGGGCGCCACCGGGTTGCCGGCCGGGACGGCCCCGGTGGGGAGAGGTCCGGTGCGGTACTCGGCGGCCTCGCCGGTCAGGGCGATGAACGCCTCCTCCAGCGAGGCGTGCTGGGGGCTCAGTTCGTGCAGCAGGACGCGGTGCTCCAGGGCGAGTTCGCCGATCCGTTCCGCGGGGGTGTCGTCGGCGACCTCGAAGGTGCCGGTGTCGTCCTCGGTGGCGGTGATCCCGGCGGCGGCCAGCACGTCCCGCAGCTTCTCCGGCTCGGGGGTGCGCACGCGTACCGAGGAGCGCGAGTTGCGGTCGATGAACTCCCGCATGCTCGTGTCGGCGAGCAGCCTGCCCCGGCCGATGACCACCAGATGGTCGGCGGTCAGCGCCATCTCGCTCATCAGGTGACTGGAGACGAACACGGTACGGCCCTCGGCGGCCAGCCTCTTCATCAGCGTGCGGATCCAGTGGATGCCCTCGGGGTCGAGACCGTTGACCGGCTCGTCCAGCATCACGATCTCCGGGTCGCCGAGCAGCGCCGCCGCGATACCGAGCCGCTGGCCCATGCCGAGCGAGAAGCCCTTGGGCCGCTTCCGGGCGACCGCGCCGAGGCCGACCTCCTCCAGGACCTCGTCGACCCGGCCGAGCGGTATGCCGTTGCTGAGCGCCAGGCATCTGAGGTTGTCGTAGGCGCTGCGCCCGCCGTGCATGGCCTTGGCGTCCAGCAGGGCGCCCACGTGCCGCAGCGGATGCCTCAGCCGCGCGTAGGGCTGTCCGTCGATGTGGACGTGGCCGGAGGTGGGGCGGTCCAGGCCGAGCATCATCCGCATCGTGGTGGACTTGCCCGCGCCGTTGGGCCCCAGGAAGCCGGTCACACAGCCGGCCCGGACTGTGAAGGTGAGGTCGTCGACCACCACCTTGCGGCCGTACCGCTTGGTCACTCCCGCAAGCTCGATCATGCCGGTCACGCTAGGCGGAACAGATGACTCCAGTCCGGGGGCGGGGGAATTGTCTGGTGGTTCTCGCAGTCCCCGCGAGTCAGTTCCCGCCAGTCGGTCGCCGCGAGTCAGTCCGGGGGTCAGCCCCTGAGAGTTCCCGGGGGTCAGCCCCTGAGAGTCACCGGGGGGTCAGACCTTGAGAGTCAGTCGCCCAACAACCCCGCACAGTACGGCAGATACGCGTCCAGCAGGGCGTCCAGGTACTTCTCGTCCGGCGTCGCCCGGAAGTCCGGCACGAAGTGCCGCAGCCGCTCCAGCGACACCCGGGTCACGGCGGGCGGGCCCGGCCGCTCGACCCGGCGGGCGGTGACACCCAGCCGCTGCTCGATCGCGGTCACGACAGACTCCACGGGCTGCGGGATGCCCGAGGCCACGTTCAGCACCTCGCCGCTCACCCCGTCGGCCAGCAGCCGCCCGACCGCGTGCATGAGGTCCTGCACGTCCAGCAGGTCGCGGTGGGCGCCCCGGAGCACCGTCACCTCACCGGCCCCGATGTTCCGGACGAGGGTGGGCAGCAGCTGGTGCGGGCGCTGGTGGCCGCCCACCGCGTGGCTGAGCCGCAGCACCAGGTACTCGACACCGGAGGAGCGCACCACGCTCTCCAGCGCCAGCTTGTGCCGCCCGTAGGTGTTCGGGGGGCGCACCGGGTCGCTCTCGGCCGCCTTCCGCCCCTCGCCGGTGAACCCGTACATCGCGAAGGACGAGGTGGAGAAGAACAGCACCTGGCGGCCCTCGCGGGCGCAGGTGTCGAGCGCGTCGTAGAGGACCTGGGCCTCACGGTCGTACTCGGCGGGCTCCGCGGTGGTGGTCCGGGACACCCCGCAGGCCAGTGCCGTCACGGCCGGGAAGCGGTCGCCGAAGGACTCGGCGAGATTGCGGGCGAGGAAGCCGTCACCGACGATCCGCACGGGCCACCCCCTCGTCCGTGGCCGCCGCGACCGTGACCGTCTCGCGGACGTCCGGGAGCTGAGGGGTCAGCTCGGGTACCGACCGCAGGGCGACGACCAGGGTCCGCGCCTGCACGTTCACGTAGTGGCTGTACTTCAGCAGCTCACCGAGCTGACGGAGCGTCATCCACTGGTAGTCGTCCGGGATGTCGTCCGGGCCGTCGCCGTCGGCCGCCACGATCAGGTAGCGGCTCTGCGCGTCGAGGAACCGGCCGCCCTCCTCCGACAACACGGTGTCGAACAGGATCTGCTCCGGGCGGGCCCGCTCCACCAGGTCGAGGAAGCGGGGACGGGCGGAGGCCGGCAGGTGGGCGTAGTTCTCCGGCGTGCACTGCACCGTGGGGCCCAGCTCGATGACGTCCAGATAGCCGGGCTCGACACGGGCGTGCACCAGGCAGTGCGGCACGCCGTCGATCACCCGCACCAGCATCGCCACCACGCCCAGGCCGTGCGGCTCCAGCAGCGGCTGCGACCAGGACGCCACCTCGCGCCGGCCGGAGGAGACGTCCACCGGCACGATGCTGAAGTACAGGCCCCGTTCGTGCGCGATGCGGTCCTCGCCGACGTGCCAGCCCTCGCTCTCGATCTCCCGGAGCGGCACCAGTTCGGTGGCGACCTCCCGCTCGCTCTGCTGGGTGGTGATCCAGTTGCGGATCGCCACGTCGGAGTGGAGCGCGGGGGAGGGGCCGGGGCCGTGCTGCCAGTCCGGCAGACACGACAGGACGGTACGGGAGTCCATGTTGACCAGGTTCTCGTACCGCAGCAGGGCATGGAGTTGACGCAGCGTCAGCCAGCAGAAGTCCTCGCGGGCCTCCACCTCGGGCCCCACCTCGACCACCATGTTGCGGTTGCGCTTGCAGAAGAACCACGAGCCCTGCTCCGACTGCAGTACGTCCGCCAGCACGCGGTGCCCGCGCTGCCACGGCTCCCGGAAGCACTCCAGGTACGGCACGGCCGAACCGCCGTGCACGCGCGTGTAGTTGCTCTTGGTGGCCTGCACGGTCGGCGACAACTGCACGCCGTTGACGTTGCCGGGCTCGGCCTTGGCCTGCATCAGACAGTGCAGCACGCCGTTGATCTCGCGCACGGCCAGACCGAGGATGCCTATCTCCGGCTGCCGGATGATCGGCTGGCTCCACTCGGCCACCGGCCCGAAGTCGGTGCGCACATGCAGGCCGCGCACCGAGAAGAAGCGTCCGCTGCGGTGCGCGAGATCGCCGGTCTCCGCGTCGAAGTGCCAGCCGGACAGCTTCGCGAACGAGGTGCGGCGCACCACCTGTTGGTGCTGGGGGCGCCGTTCGTCCAGCCACGCGAAGAACTCGACGTCGGACATGGCCTCACCGCCCGTCGCCGTGGCGGACAGGGCGAGCCGCGCGGCGAGGACCGCGTCGCTGGGGGAGTCGGGACCGGTCGCGTTGAGCTGGGGCATCGCTGTCTCTCCATCGGATCGATGACGGCCCGCGGCGCCCGCCGCGGACGCGGGAACTAGGCGGGTGCGGGCGGCCGGGAGGCGTACGCGGACGGCTCGTTGCCGGGTTCCTCGGCCGTACGGCGTACGGGTGCGGCGATCGCGGTGAGCACCAGACCCGCGTCGACCAGCCAGGCCCCCTCCAGCACGGGCCCGCCGACCGCGTCGGCGAACGCGGGCGGCAGCGGCACCAGCAGCCGCGCCGAGAACGTGCCCCGCACCCCGCTCCCCTCGGCGTACGGTGCGACGGTGAGGCTCAGCCGAGCCTGGTCGAAGCCGAGCATCGAACGGGCCGAGGGGAACCACGCCTTGTAGACCGACTCCTTCGCGCTGAACAGCACCCGGTCCCACGGCACTTGGGGCTCCACCGCCCGCAGCCGGGCCAGTTCGGCGCGCTCAGCGGGCAGCGACACGGCCTCCAGCACGCCGTCGGGCAGCGGTCCGGCCGTCTCCGCGTCGATGCCGAGCGCCGCCAGGTCGGTGGCGCGGGCGACGGCCGCCACCCGGTAACCGGCGCAGTGCGAGAGCGCGCCCACCACTCCCTCCGGCCACAGCGGCTCACCCCTCGGCCCCGGCAGCAGCGGCCGCGCCGTCAGGCCCAGCGCGGCCAGCGACAGCCGCGCACAGCGCCGGGTGGTGGCGAACTCGCGCCGTCGCCCGTCCACCGACCGGGCGACCACCGCCTCCTCCTCCGGGAACAGGGGCGGCGCCGACAACTCGCCACGGACCTCGGTCACTTCGGCGATGTCCGGCAGAAGTCGGCGCATCAGGGCCGTCATCGGGCACCTCGCCTCGGGAGGATCTCGCGCAACAGGGGATCGGGCATACCGCGGGCCTGCCACTCGCGGGGATAGCCCAGGGACACCTCGCGGTGCGGCACGCCGTCGTGCCAGGTGGTGCGGGGGATGTGCAGATGGCCGTAGACGACGGTCGCCGCCCGGTAGCGGCGGTGCCAGTCGTGGGTGGCGGTGGTGCCGCACCACAGGGCGAACTCCGGGTAGCGCAGGATCCGGGTGGGCTCGCGCACCAGCGGGAAGTGGTTGACCAGCACGGTGGGCAGGTCCGGGGGACAGGCGTCCAGCCGCTGCCGGGTGTACTCCAGGCGTGCCCGGCACCAGGCGGCCCGGCCGGGGTAGGGGTCGCTGTGCAGCAGGAACTCGTCGGTGGCGACGACCCCCGCCTTCTCGGCGCGGGCCAGCGCGTCGGCGCGGCTCACCACCCCGGGCGGCAGGAACGAGTAGTCGTACAGCAGGAACAGCGGCGCGATCAGCACCGGCCCGTCCGGGCCCGGCCAGGTGACGTACGGGTCCTCGGGAGTCAGCACCCCCAGGGAGCGGCACAGTTCGACCAGGTGCCGGTAGCGGGCCTCGCCGCGCAGGGTCACCGGGTCGTCGGGGTGCGTCCACAGCTCGTGGTTGCCCGGCACCCACACCACCTTCGCGAACCGCTCGGCGAGCAGCCCGAGCACCCACTCCACGTCCGCGGCCAGCTCGCCGATGTCACCGGCGACGATCAGCCAGTCGGACGGATCGGGCGGCCGCAGCCCGCGTACGACGGCACGGTTCGGCTCGTAGGCGACATGCAGATCGCTGACGGCGAAGAGCCTGCCGCCCGCGCCGCCGCTCACCGCGGGGCCGCCGCACCGCTCGTGGGCAGGGCATCCGGGATGGTGGGCATGGGAACTCCTCGGGGGGGCGTCGGCCGCGTCGATCCGCGGGCCGGCGATCAGCTTTATGCCACCGGCCCGTACGCCCGCACAACGCGCAACCGGCGTTCGCGGCCAAGGACAGGGGAAACGCCCAGACTTCGCCCCGCCGCGCCTTTCGGCACCGCGCCGCTGACGGATAGTGGCGCCACAACACGCCAACGAAGGACGGACGAGCAGCGTGAGCGTTTCCCCCGCCGACGACGGCCTGTGGTGCCGGCGCTTCCACCCGGCTCCCGAGGCCCCCCACCGTCTGGTCTGCTTCCCCCACGCGGGCGGCTCGGCCAGCTACTACCTCCCCGTCGCCGCGGCCCTCAGCCCGCGCGTCGACGTCGTCGCCGTGCAGTACCCGGGCCGCCAGGACCGCCGGGCCGAGCCGCTGATCGACGACATCGCCACCCTCGCGGACCGGGTGCACGGCGCCCTGCGCGGCTGGGACGACCGCCCCCTGACCTTCTTCGGGCACAGCATGGGCGCGCTTGTCGCCTTCGAGGTGGCCCGGCGGTTCGAACGGGACGGCGGCGGCCCGGTACGCCTCTTCGCCTCCGGCCGCCGCGCGCCCTCCCGATACCGCGACGAGAACGTGCACCAGCGGGGCGACGACGGCATCATCGCCGAGGTCAAGGCGATGAGCGGCACCGACGACCGGCTGCTCGGCGACGAGGAGTTGATCCGGATGATCCTCCCGGCGCTGCGCGGCGACTACAAGGCGGTGGAGACCTACCGCTGCGAACCGGGCGCCACGGTGGCCTGCCCGGTCACCGCGATCGTCGGCGACAGCGACCCCAAGACCTCCGTGGACGAGGCCGACGACTGGCGCGGCCACACCACCGCCGGCTTCGACCTGCACGTCCTGCCCGGCGGCCACTTCTACCTCAACAGCCGCGCCGCCGACGTGCTGCGGCTCCTCGACAAACACTTCGCCACCCAGCCCGCCCCCCAGGCCGGCTGAGGAGGAGGCACCCGTGACCGACCCCCAGAACCCCGCGCTGGTACGGATCGAGCGGGGCGTGGCCGACGACGAGGAACTGGCGGCCCTGACGGCCCTCCTCCTGTCCCGCGCCGCCGCGGCCCACACCCCCGACACCGCCCCGCACCCCCGCACCACCGCCCGCTGGGACCGCCTGGACCGCCACCGCGCCTACCGCTCCCCACACAGCTGGCAGGCCCCAGCCTGACGGGGACGCCGGCAGCCCATTCCCCGGCACAGACACGGGCCCGTGGCCCGCTGGGACCGCTGCCGTGTCTACGGGTCCCCGCGCAGTCGGCTGGCCTGGGCCTGTCGGGAGGGCGTGGGGCGGCACGGCTTCCGGCCGGGATTGGGCCCGTGGCCTGCTGGGACCGCTGCCGTGTCTACGGGTCCCCGCGCAGTCGGCTGGCCTGGGCCTGTCGGGAGGGCGTGGGGCGGCACGGCTTCCGGCCGGGATTGGGCCCATGTCCCGCTGGAACCGCCACGGTGTCTACGGGCCCTCGCGCAGTCGGCTGGCCTGGGCCTGTCGGGAGGGTGCCGGACTTCCCGCGCCCTGGCACGGGCGTGTGCCCGGGCCGCGGCCTGTGGGGACCGCTACCCCGTCAACCAGTCCCGGCACGGCTGGCAGGCCCCGGCCCGACGGGGGATGCCGGGCGGCCCAGGTCCTCGGCACGGGACCGGGCCCGCGCCGAGGACCGCTGGGAACGCGCCGCGCCCGCCGGTTCCGGCACGGACGGCAAGGCCCGGCCTGACCAGAGGGCGCCGGACTTTCCGCGCCCCCGGCACCGGCTCGCGCCCCCGGCACCGGCTCGCGCCAGCGCACCGCCGCCGCGCCTACTGGCCGCGCAGTCGGCAGGCCTGGGCCTGACCAGAGGGTCGGGTGGCCCCGACCTGGGTCCGCGTACAAGCACCCGCCATGGGGTGACCGCATGGCCGGCAGCTCCAGGCCTGACGGAAGGGCGCCGGGCGGCCCGCGCCCGCGCACTCCCGCCGCGCTGGGGCTTTCGGATCGCCGCCCCGTTCCTGGTCCCCGAGCAGATGGCAGGCGCCTGGGCCCAACCCCGGACGCCGGGCGGCCCAGCCCCTCGGCAGCTGCCCGCGCCCGCGCGCCGCCGCACGCTGGGACCGCCTGGACCAGCCGCCGTGTCCACCGTCCCCCGCACAGGCAGCAGGCCCCCGCCTACCCCAAGGCCGCCGAACCACCCGCCTCAGCGCGGAGCGCCTCGCCCCGTTACGCCGCCCCCTGCGGTCGTACCGCATCCGCCGGGTCGCCCGGGCTGTCGGTACCGTCCAGGAGGCCCGCCTCCGCGAGGGCGGTGGCCAGGCCGGAGCGGCCGGAGGTGGACATCTTGCGGTAGCAGTTGGTCAGGTGCTTCTCCACGGCCCGGCGGGAGACGCCGAGGGAGTCGGCGATGGCCTGGTTGGTCAGCCCCTGGACGGCCATCCGCGCCACGAGCCGTTCCGCGGAGGTGAGCGGGGTGCGGGCGGTGGTGCCGGTCGCCGCCGGGCCGAGCAGTTCCTGCGCCCGCCCGGCGATGCGCTCCGCGCCGCACTCCACGGCCAGCTCCAGACAGCGGCGCAGCGCGGCCTCCGCCTCGGTGGCGTGACGGGGTGCCACCGTCTCCGCGAGGCGAAGCAGTACCGACGCTCGCAGGTGCAGATCGGTGGAGGATTCCAGCACCCCGGCGGCCTCGCGCAGCAGTCCCGGCGCTGCGGCCTGCTCGCCCACCACGGCCCGCAGTGCCAGCGCCCGGCCGAGCGCCGAGGGGGCGCCCCAGCGCCGGGCCTGCTCCAGGTACTGCTCGGACAGCTGCTCGGCACGGTCGCTCTCGCCGGTGCGGTGCAGGGCGCGGGCCGCCCAGTAGGCCGCGGGCACCACCAGGGGGTTGCGCCAGCCCGCCCGGTCCAGGGCGTACCCGGCGTCCAGGTAGTGCTCCACGGCCGCGCCCGGATCGCCGCGGGTCTCCGCCTCCATGCCGCGCACCAGGGTGAGCAGCGCGGCGAGTTCGCAGTTCTCGTGCAGTCCGCGAAAACGTTCCGGGACCGCGGCGACCAGTTCGGGCTCCCGCGCCCGCAGCGCCACGGCGACCAGGGCCAGCGCCGACAGCGTGGTGGCCTCCTCGGGGGCGACGGCGGCCCCGGCCCGTACCGCCCGTTCCCGCGCGGCCGCCAGCCGGCCCTGGGCGAGCAGCACCAGCGCCTGTTCGGCCAGGACGACCGACTCCTCCAGCCTGCCGCCCCGGCGCACGGCGTCCACCAGGGCCTTGTCCAGCCAGGGCAGCAGCCCGGCCACCGAGTCCGCGGCGACCGCTATCGGCACCAGCAGCGGCAGCATGGTGTGGACGTGCGCGGCGGAGGCGGGTTCGTGGTCCAGGACCCGGTGTGCGAGCGCTCCCACGCGGGCGGCGGGCAGGCCCGCGGAGACGGTCGCCGCGTGCAGCAGGGCGACCAGCAGCTCCCGCTGGTCACCGGTGGCCGTCTCGGGCGGTTCGTCCAGCCGGGACAGCCGGTCCGCGGCCGACGCGAGCACTTCCGGGTCGTTCTCGCACAGGTAGTACATCCGCGCCTGCAACCGCTGGCGCAGCGAGCGGTGGGCGGCCGGCGGGCCGCCGGGGCCCGCGAGGGCGTCCGCCGCGCCGAGTTCGTCCGCCGTGCGCCGCAGCAGATCGGTGAGCGACAGCAGGGTGGCCGCCGGCGCCACGGGCGTCAGCGCCGCCAGTGCCGTCGCGCGCGCCACCGGGCCGGGCAGCAGCGGGAAGGCCTGCGCCACATGGCGCACGGCCACCGAAGGCGCGAAACTGCGCTCCACCTGGGCCAGTTCCACCAGCAGCCCGGCCCGCGCCTTGCTGTGCGGCGGGATGTCGCGCAGGGTCCGGCGCAGATAGCGGGCGGCGGCCTCGGGCGCCCCACGCCGTACCGCGGCGTCGGCGGCGCGCCGCAGCACGGCCACCGCGTCGTCGTCCAACTGCGCGGTCGTGGCCAGGAGATGACCGGCGACCCGCTCGGGCGCACCGCCCCGGTAGCGCAGCAGCGCGGCGGCCCGCAGATGCAGCCGGTTGCGCTCGTCCGGGGAGGTGCCCTCCTCGATGACCTCGTGCACCGCCCGATGGGCCAGCCGCAGCGTGTCCTGCCGGGTGACCAGCGCCAGCCTGCGCAGCCGCCACAGGCTCTCGTCCAGGTCCACCGGGTCCAGCCCGGCCAGTTCGCCCACCATCTGCCGGTCGGCGTCCTCGCCGAGCACCATCAGCGACCGGGCCGCCGCGAGCACGTACGGGGGCTGCTCCCGCAGGCACTGCAGGAGCCGGCGGCGCAGCGCGGGCGGTACGAGCGCGGCCACCGCGGGCGCCTCGGCCGCCACCGGCGCCACGCCGCGGGTCTGGCACTCCTGGAGCAGCGACACCAGGTGCAGCGGATTGCCCCGCGTGGCCTCGTGGCAGGCCGTCGTGAACTCCGGGTCGGCGGGCACGCCCAGCCGCTCCAGCAGCATCCCGTCGACGGAGTCCGGGCCGAGCGGCGCGGGCAGCAGGGTGTGCTCGGCGGCGGCGAGCGGCCGGACCCCCTGCCGCTCCGCCGCGGGCTCGCCCTCGCAGAGCGTGACCGCGACCAGGATCCGCCGCTGGGTGACCTGTTTGACCAACTGGTCCAGCCACTGCAGCGATTCCTCGTCGGCCCAGTGCACATCGTCGACGAGGAGCACCGGCACCCGGTCGTGGGTGATGTTCTCCACCATCGACAGCAGCGCCCGCACGGCCGTCGCCGCCCGCTGCCGGGGCGACTCGGTGTCGCCCTGGAGGAACGCGAGGGCGGCCCGCGCGGGCCCGGAGCACCACCGGGCCACGAAGGAGCCGGACGTCAGCACCGGCTCCAGCAGCTGCCGGGTCACACCGAGGGGGAAGTCGCGCTCGGCCGGGGCGGCGTAGGCGCGCATCACCAGGGCGCGGGGCGCGGGCGCCGCACCGGACGACGGTCCGGCGGTGAGCCGCACCGCGAGTTCGCCGATCTCCGTCAGCAGCGCGGACTTGCCCGAGCCCGGCGGGCCGCTGATCACGACGAGCGATCCGCTGCCGTGCTGGGCGAGCCGCAGGGCCTCGGCCGCCACCTTCAGTTCGTTCTGCCGCTCAAGCAACATGCCAGCGGCCTCCTCGTGCGGTGTGGTTGAGCATGGGGGGTGGACGGGGCGGTACGTCGGCCGGTGACGTCAGGTCGCCCGTACGGGGTCGCCGAACCGGACCGCCGACGCGGTGTCCGCCCGGGGCGGCGGGTGCAGCCCGGCAGTCTCCCGAGTGACGAGGGCCTGCGCGAACCGGCGCGCCGCCGGGCTGTGGCCGAGCCGGCGCAGCGCGCGCTCGGTGAGCCGGGCCGCCTGCGGGGCGGGGGAGGCCAGGCCCCGGCGCAGCTCGGTCCAGGCGAGCGCCGAGTCGGTGCCCCAGCGCTCGGCCAGCCGCAGCTCCTCGGCGAACAGCTCGGCCGCCCGCTCCTCGTCGCCGCAGCCGAGGTGGGCCAGCGCCGCGAGGGAACGCCACGCCAGCAGTGCCGGGTTGCGCCAGCTCCGTGCGGTCAGCCGCCGGCCGCACTCCTCGGCCTCGGCGAGCGCCTGCCGGGGCCGCCCCCGGCACAGCATGAGCTGCGCGCGGCTGTAGAGCAGCTCGGTCCAGGCGCTGCACTCCTCCGCGCACGGAGGCAGTTCCACCGAGGCCAGCCGGTCGGCGTCGGCGAACCGCTCCCGGGCGATGAGCACCCGGATCTGCGCCGCCCGCAGCGCGGTCAGCCGACTGGGATGCCAGGCGTGCAGGGGCGCCAGGGCACGGCAGGCGGCCAGGTCGCGGGCGGCGGTGTCCGGGTCGCCCGCCCGCAGGTTCAGCCGCGCCCGCAGCATCAGCCCCCGGGCGACGACGGTCGGGCTGGCCCGCTTGCCGGCCTCGGCGAGCGTGGCGTCCAGCGCGTCGCGCGCCGCGGCGTGCGCGTCCGCGAGCGACAGCACGGACACCGCCGCGAACCGCGGGTACAGCGGCCCGTCCAGCGGCGCCCGCAGTACCCGCAGACTCATCTCCCGTACGGCGGCGGCGTCGTGCCCGCGCATCGCCTGCCGCCATGCGTCGGCCGCGAGGACCGTCGGATCGAACCCGGGGTCCGCCGTGCCCCGGCACGGGTCGGCCGGGGCCGGGAGGGGCCCGTGCGCCACGTCCGCGGCGGTGCGCCGCCCACCGGGCCGTGCCCGGCGCGGGGCGGCCGGACCACCGCGGTGCGCGGGTCCCTCGGCGCCCCGGCAGTGGGCAGCGGCCGGGCGGTCCGCCGGTAACACGTCGTCCGGAGCGGCGCCCTTCGCCCACCGCAGCAGGTCCCGCGTCCGCTCCCCGCCGTCGAGGACGGAGGGGAACGCGGGCCGCGCGCTGTCGTCGTCGTACGACAGGACGGGCGCCGCCGACTCGAACACCGGCTCGCCCCGGGCGAGGACCAGGTCGGTGGTGGCCGCCCGGAGCCGGGCGCCGGGCGGCGGGCCCGACATCAGCTCGGCGATCCGCACCTGCGCCGCCTCCGGCGCGGTCACCGCGTACGCCTCGGCGGCCTCCAGCAGCACCTCGGCGCGCTCCGCCCCGGCGAGCGGCTCGCGCAGCGCGCGCTCCAGCAGCGCGGCCGCCTCCGCCGGGCGGCCCTGGACGAGCCGCAGCCGGGCGGCGCGCCGCAGCACCGACGCCACCCAGGGGTCGCCCAGCGGTTCGGTGCTCAGCAGCAGCGCGGCCACGTCCTCCTCGGCGGCGTCGCAGCGCTGGGCCCAGCGGGCGGCGTCCGCGCGCAGCCGTGCCCGGGTCGCACTGGACAGCCCGGCCAGCACGCAGGCGGCGCGCTCGGTGAGCGCGGGCCGCGGCGGGTCACCGTGGTCGATCAGCCCGTACGCCCGCAACGCCCGCAGTGCGCCGGGCACTTCGGGTTCGCCGAGGCCCACGAGCGCGGCCACCCGGTCCACGGGCACCAGTCCCCGGCACACCATCAGGCCGCGCAGCAGCGTCAGCGGCGCCTCGTCCAGCCGGGCCACCGTCTGGGCCGCCAGCTCCGAGCGGGCCGTCTCGATCCCCTCGGCGAACGCCGTCCGGAGCTGGCCCGGGGTCATCTCGCCCGGCTCGCGCCGCAGTTCGTCCAGGGCCCGGCGCAGCAGCCAGGGGCTGCCCCGGCTGATCCGTACGGCGTGCTCCCACCACGCATCGCGCGGCCCGGCCGGCTCGGGCAGTCCCGTCGCGCCGAACAGCGAGCGGACCTCCGGGGCGCCGAGCGGCCCCAGTTCCAGCAGCGGGCCCCCGCCGTCCTGGCAGAAGGCCGCCTGGTCGACCAGCGCGGCGCAGCGGTCGGGGAACTCGCCGCGGGTGCCGGTGACGGTCATCAGCACACCGAGCGGCGCCGAGCCGAGCCGCCGCAGCAACGCCCCGATGACCTCGACGGATTCGGCGTCCGCCCAGTGCACGTCGTCCAGTGCGAGCAGCGTCGGCCGGTGGGCGGCGGCCAGCAGGGCGCGGCACCGGTCCGCCACGGAACCCTCCCCGTACGGCGCGGTCCGGGCCGCGGCGGACGCGGAGGCCCGCGGACGCAGTTGGGCCACGAAGGCGTACGGGGTGTGGGCCGCCGGTGCCGACCCCAGTGCGGTGAGCACCTGCACGCCGACCGCGCGGGCGAAGGCGACGCCGCGGCGCAGGAGCTTGCTGCGTCCGCTGCCGGGGACCCCGTGCAGCACGGTGACGCCTGCCTGGCCGGCGGCCAGCCGGGTCACCAGGTGCACCAGGGCCGCCTGTTCGGCCTCCCGCCCGTACAGCGGCGCGAGTCCGTCCTGCGCGGCGCGTTCGCGCAGCAGCCGGGCGCCGGGCGCCGACGGGAGAGGACCCGTGGCGCTCACCGGGGTTCACCCCCGGCGCTGTGCAAGCGCTTGCCCGACAGCGGTGAACGGGGGTTGGCGCGGCCGCGGTTGTGGCGGCGCGTGTCTGACGGTGCCGGAACGAGATTCACGGTGCCACCGGATGTTCTGTGTGGGGGCGGTCATGGCGGGGGGTTGACGGACGGGGACGGTGTGACAATGGCCGACGCGGTCCGGTGTGCAGCAGGACGGGAATAAGCGCTTTCGCCGCTTGGTGAGCGGCCGTCTGTTCTGTGCACTTGGTTGGCGTCGGTCACACGCACAACGTCGGTGATTATAGCTGTCAACTGTGGCTATTGTGTGAACTTCTGGCTCCGGAGAAAGGGCCGAAGTCGTTCTCGGTGTCCTCCGCGAAAAAGGAGAGCGGAGTCCGTCTCGGTCCGCTTTGGCCCCGGTTTGGCCAGTTCATACCGCCCTCAAGTAAAGCTCAAATGTCGATTTCATTTGCTCGCGGGCATGTTGGGAGAGTGTGAAGAGCATTCCGCAGGATCGCGGGAAAACGGATCGGCGCGGTGATCCCCGGGATCTTCTCACGGGTCGGCGAATTTGCACCCGTTCGCAACATCGTCGGGCACTCAGTGCCGCAACGTGCGGTGGCGCGGGCGACGACCCCCGGTGAATTCGGATAATTGCTCCGCGAATTCGTGATGTTGAATATCCGTCAAAGCACTTCGGGCGGGCCCGGCCGGGCCCGGAGGCCCTGGGATGGCACCGAGGGACACACAAGCGGAACGCGCCGTCAGGCGGGCAACCGGATGCGGAACCAGGCGCCGCGCTCGCTCGGTTCCAGCGTCAGCGTGCCGTCGTGGGCGGCGATGACCGCCGCCGCGACGCTCAGCCCGAGACCGTTGCCGCCGCCGGAGGCCTCCTTCGGCACCGGCGCGGTCGGCTTGCCGCCGTGCACGAAACGGTCGAAGGCGGTCTCCCGCAACTCGGGCGGTATGCCCGGCCCGTCGTCGATCACCTCGATGACCCGGTGGCCGTCCTCGTTGCCGAGACCGAGGACGGTACGGGTACCCGCGGGTGTGTGGTGGCGGACGTTGGCCAGCAGATTGGCGACCACCTGGTAGAGGCGGTCCCGGTCGCCGATCACCGAGTACTGGCCCGGCAGGATGGTGAGCCGGATCGGGTGGTGCGGCGAGGAGGCCTGCGCGTCGGCCACCGCCTCACGGCACAGCCGGGCCAGGTTCACCGGTTCGCGGTGCAGGGGCTGGCGCAGGTCGAGGCGGGCGAGCAGCACCAACTCGTCGAGCAGCGCCGACATACGTCTGGTCTCGTCGGTCATCCGGTCCATCGCCACGTCGAACTTCTCCGGATCGGCCAGCCCGCCCATGCGGGCCAGCGACACATAGCCGGAGATCGCCGTGAGCGGAGTGCGCAGCTCGTGCCCGGCGGTGGCCAGGAACTCCAGGATCCGCTGCTCCGACCGGCGCCGGCTGTCGCGCTCACGCCACAGCTGTACCGCCAGCCAGAGCAGGGCGGGCAGCAGTACGACGAGCAGCATCAGTTCGAGGAAGGTCGGCGAGCCGGAACGGCGGGACGCGGAGCCGGCGGCCGCGATCACGGTGCGGTCGCCGCCGCGGGTCACCGTCTCGGCGGTCGCGGTGGACAGGGTGGAGGCGGGGGCCGTGGCCGTGGTGGTCCCGGTGCTCGCGACCGCCGCGCTCATCTCGGCCGCACCCCGCCGGCGCACGGCAACCCCTGCCACGGGCGCGGTCTCCCGCGGCGCGGGGTGCGCCGCCTGCAAGCGCTGTATGTGCCGCCCGGGATGCGGGAGCTGGGCAGGGGAGCCGGACGGGCACGACCCCGCCGCGGCGACCACCGCGACCAGCAGGAGCGCAGTCCCGAGGGCCGCCGGTCCGCGCCGTGCCCGTAAGGGGTGCACAGGCGTGCCCCGCCGGAACGGAGGTCTGTCCAGGAGGCCGTCGATGGAACACCTCACCGTCCGTCCAGGTCGCCGCGTGAAAGCGACGAGAAAAGGCCTTGCTGCCGCACGATACCCAAGTTCGGTGATTCGCAGGGCTACAGGGGTTGGCTCGGATGTTTCGAAGGACGACGGAAGTTGACAGTCAAACCATCGCAGGTGAGACCGCGTAGACACGCCTTGACGTGGGTCTGGCCGGACCAGCGAGGGTGCTGCGTCGGCCAACGGGGCGGATCCGCCGTACGAACCGCCGGTACGCGGGCACAGCGCCGCGCGATGTTCCACGAGCTCCGCGGCGATCAAGTGAAACCCCAGTTCATTACGGCGAGTTGAGGCGCGGCACGCTCCGTGAACGGCTGGATCCCGCCGTGCGGGAAGGGCTGCGGACGCTTCCCGGCGTCCCCGGAGCCGCCGGACCGCCCGCTGGGGAAGGCTAGGGAAATCCCTGGTTTTTCCCGTGATCCACGTGACACGGGCAGGGTGACGGTGGTCACCGCCAAGAGCTTGGAACGCTAGGAGAGGGCGCCGCGCGCCACCGGGGCGGCTTCGAGCCGGGCCCGTTCGCCGAGCGCCGGCAGCGTGACGTGGAACCAGGCCCCGCGCTCGGACGGCCGCAGCGAGATCGTGCCGCCGTGCGCCTTGACCACCGCCGCGGCCACGCTCAGGCCCAGACCGCGCCCCCGGGAGGGGTCGCCGTCCGGTGCCGTCGGCGTGTGCCGCGCGCGGAAGAACGGCTCGAAAACGCGCTCCCGGGCCGCCTCGGGAATGCCCGGGCCCTCGTCCACCACGTCGATCACCTGGCGGCCGTCGTCCAGCCGCAGCCGTATCTCGGCCGAGGTGTTCTCGGGCGTGTGGTCCAGCACATTGGCGACGAGATGGCCGATCACCTGCTCCAGCCGGTGACGGTCCCCCTCCACCAGGTGCGTCGGGGACTCCGCGCGGCAGCGCAGGGCATGCCGGGCGCCGGAGCACCGCGTCCGGGCCACCGCGTCGGCGCACACCTCGGCCAGGTCCACCGGACGCTGTTCGAGCAGCCCGCCCTGGCTGAGCCGGGCGATCAGCAGCAGGTCCTCCACCAGCCGGTTCATCCGCTGGATCTCGCGCTGCACCTGCTGCATCGCGTGATCGAGGCGGCGGGGGTCGTCCAGGGCGCCGATCCGGGCGAGTTGGGTGTAGCCGGTGATGGTGGTCAGCGGGGTGCGCAGCTCATGACTGGCCGCGCCGACCAGTTCGTGCAGCCGCAGTTCCGCCTGCTTGCGCCGCACGGCGCCCTCCTCGATACGCCGGAGCAGGAAGTTGAGTGTGTCGGCGGTGCTCTGGAGCTCCCGCGGCGGCCGCCGGACCTCGGGGAGCCGTGCGGAGGGCTGCTCGCCGCCCTCCGCGATCCGGCGGGCGGCGCGGGTCATCTCCCGGATGGGCACCAGTGTGCGCCGCTTGCACCACAGGGCGCCGAGCAGGAGCAGCAGGAACGCCGAGACGGTGAGGGCGAGTCCGGCCCGCGCCAGGGAGCACAGCGCCGTGTGTCCCGCGGTGTCCGTACCCGCGGCGGCCTTGGGGAGGACAGGGCCGTGGTGCGTCGTGGTTCCCGCGGTGTCGGCCACCCCGGCCGGGGGAGAGGGGGCGGCCGCCACGGCCAACGCGACGGGCTGCAGCACGGGGTGGCCCCGGAAACGGTCGGCCGGGGAGAGCGCGGCACACGTCAGCGTGGCGAGCACGCCGACGCAGGCGAGGGCGAGAAGCGCCCGGGTGAACCGGCGGGGCATCCGGCCGGGCGCGGGACGGCTCGGCGCCGCGGCGCGGCGGACCGGCACGGCGCCGGTGGCGGTGGGCATCGGCTCAGTCCTCCGTGACCTGTGCGGGAGGGCTGGTGCGCACCAGGTACCCCGCTCCGCGAACGGTGTGGATGAGGGTCTGGTCGGTGTCCCCGAGCTTGCGGCGCAGGTAGTAGATGTACGTCTCGACGATGCCCGACTCGCCCTGGAAGTCGTAGCTCCACACGTTGTCGAGCATCTGTGCCTTGGAGATCACGTGGTCGGCGTTCTCCAGCAGGTACTGCAGCAGCGCGAACTCCGTCGACGACAGCTGCACCGGCCGGCCGTGCCGCCACACCTCGCGCGTGTCACGGTCCAGCTCCACCCAACCCGCGCGCAGTCTGCGGCTGTTGGCCGGTGCTATCTCACGGCCGCGGCGCATCACCGCGCGTATGCGCGCCACCACCTCGTTGAGGTCGAACGGCTTGGTCACATAGTCGTCGGCCAGTTCCAGGCCGCGGATCTTGTCGGAGACGGCGTCCCGCGCGGTCAGGAACAGTACGGGCGCGTTCACACCGGTGCCGCGCAGCCGCCGGCAGACCTCGAAGCCGTCCATGTCGGGCAGGACCACGTCCAGCAGGATCACGTCCGGGGCATGCTTCGCGGCGCGGTCGAGGGCCTCGGCCCCGTACGCCGCGGTGACCACCTCGAAGCCCATGAACTGGAGCGCCATCGTCAGCATGGAGGCGATGCTGGACTCGTCCTCCACGACGAGCACCGTGGACTTCGCTGACGTGTCGCTTCTGGTCATCGTGTGTGTCGCACCATCGGAGTGAGTTCGGACCTGTGCCGCCGATATCTGCTCCCGATATCCGCCGCCGAGTCGAAGGAGACAGGAATCACTTGCCGTTGTGGTCATGATGGCACAGGGGTGATCGAGTGGTTCAGGATTCCGAGCGCTCTCTGAGCGAGCTTTGATGCACCTTTGATGTTCGTGGTCTTTGCTGACCGGACATGAGGACATACGCGGCGGCGACACCCGAGCCCGACCAGCTGTTCCCGGCCGAAGGGGCCATGGGGAACGACGACGCCGACGACGCTCGGCGCAGAGTCCAGTGGGAGCTGTTCTCCGCTCTGACCGAGGTGGTCTCGGGCCAGGGGGACTGGAGCACCGAGAGCGCGGCCCGGATCCGCGGCGAGGGCCGTGCCTGGGCGCGACGCGGCGGATCGGTCGACGAACTGCTCGCCATGCTACGCACGATGACGCGCCGGCTCATCAACCACCTCACCGTCGGCGGCCAGGAGCAGGACTTCCTCAAGTACGAGGTCACCGTGCTGCGCCTGGGCGACGCGGGACGCCGGGTCGGCCGCGAACTGAGCTGCGGCTTCTTCGAGATCGCGGCCGACGACAACGCCCACGCCGAGGCCGAACCGCCGCGCCCGGAACCTCCGGCGCCGGAGTCGGCACCCACCCCCGACACCTGCGCGGTGCTCGGCGTCCGCGCGCCGTCCTGTACCCGCGCCGACATCGAGCGGGCCTTCCGGCGCCACGCCGTCGCCACGGTGCTCGGCTCGCCCGAGGGCGCCCACGTGCTGCTCAGCGCCGCCGACCAGGACGAGGCCCTCGCGCTGGCCCGCGCCGCGCACCAGGACCTCCCGGGCGAGGTGTGGATCGCCGTCCACTGGCAGGACCCCCACACCGGCCGCGACGGCGTACGGGACCTGCCCGACGACAGCGGGCTGTCGGTCGTCGACGGCATCTGCGCCACCCTCCTCGCCCTCGGCTCACCGCCCGGCGTGTACGAACTCGACGACGTCCTGGTCGAGTACGGCGCCGCCGCCAACCCCGCCGTCTCCGAGCGCCTCGTCCGCATGGTCGAGCCCCTGCACGAGCAACCCGTGCTCTGGGACACCCTCGCGGCCCTCATCGCCGCGGACGGAGTACGCCACCGGGCCTGTCTGCGCCTGGGAATCCACCGCAACACCCTGGACCGCAGGCTCCAGCGGATCGCCCTGCTGACCGGCCAGCGCCCCGACGGCCTGCGCGGCCTCGCCACCCTCCGCGCGGCCCTGGCCGTCGTCGCGGTGACCCGCCTCCAGCACACCGCCCGCCTGGCCGGCCACGACACGCCCCCCGTCCGCCCACCCCTCGACCTCCCCAGGCCCCGCACCGAGTTCGCCCCACCCCCACGCATCGCGGCAGCGGCCCTCTGACACCACCGCGTCAACACACCGGCCCAGCCCTGACGCCACTCGCGTCAACACACCGGCCCAGCCCTGACGCCACTCGCGCCAACCCGCCAGGCCCACGGCCCACCCGGATCAACCGCCCGGAAGCCCTGGCCGACGACGCACTTCCCCACGCACACCCCGGCCCCGGAGACCCACCCGGAAGCCCCGGCCCGCGCCCGACTCGCCCCGGAAACCCCGGCAGGCGGATCACTTCCCGACGATCGCCCCGGTCCCGGAAGCCCCGGCCCGCGCCCCACTCGCCCCGGAAACCCCGGCCGGCGGATCACTTCCCGACGATCGCCCCGGTCCCGGAAGCCCCGGCCCGCGCCCCACTCGCCCCGGAAACCCCGGCCGGCGAACAGCTTCCCCACGATCGCCGCGGCCCCCGGAGACCCCACCCGGAGGCCACGGCCACCTTCCCGCAGCCCCACCCCCGGCTGCCGCGCAGAGCGACCACCGTCGCCGCCCGGCCACCCCAGCGCCTGCCCGGCCGACCACGGCCTGTGAACCCAGGCCACTGAACCCAGGCCATCCAGGCCACCCATGCCGTCGAGGTCACCGTGGCCACCCAGTCCACCCAGGCCCCGGCGTCCGCACGCCCCACCCGTCCCGCGTGCCGCTCCGTCCCGGGCTCACCTGCCCGAATCCGCCGTACAACCGCGCCCCTCACCCTCTCCGGGCCCGGCAAAGGCCGTACAACCGTGCCCCTCAACCCCCTCCGGCACACAAGACCGTACGACCGTGCCCTTCACCCCTCCGGCACAGCAAAGGCCGTACGCCCGCGCCCTGATCCGCGCCCGAAGGCCCGACCACGCGCACCGATCCCCAGGCCCACCCCGCCCACCCCCGCCGCATGAGCCCACCCCGCCCGTGCGGCCCAAGTCCGGGTCCGTCGGCCCGTACCCCCGCTCCGACGCGCCTGACTCCTGCCCGCGCCCCACGAGTACGCGCGGGCAGTTGACCGGATGATCTCCCGTCCGTGCCCGAATGCCCCGCTGTCCATGACCGGTTCGGCCCACCCCGCCGCCGCACCGGACAGCGGCTCCAACTCCCCGCGGCCCGATCGGCCGGAGCCGGGGAGTGCCTGGTCGACAGCCATGAGCGTGCCGCCCCGTCCGCCGGTTCGGGCTGCCGGTGCGACGGAGGAGTGCCCGTTGATCGTCCCGTCATGCCCGAGTCCCGGGTGGTGTGCCCGAGTTCGAGCGTGGCTGCGGCGGTCTGAACCACCCCTGGTACGGTGAGCGCGCGACCCCGAAGACCAGCGGGGTTACGCGGTTCCGACCAAACCGCGTCCCACCCCGCGCGCCCCCTCACGCCCCGGTTCGCCGTGCATCCACGGGACGGCCGGGACGGGGCGGGCCGCCCGGGGGCGTGAGGAACCGACCGCACATCGCGAGGCCGGTCACGCGACCGCCTCCCCGAACAACCCCCCCCATCTATGAAGCCCGCGCAGGGACCGGCACGCCGTGTCCCGCCGGGCGGGTTAGGAGTCGCGGTGGCCCTGCTCAGCGCCGGAATCGGAGACACCCCGGGCGGTGAAACGCCGCCCCGGCTCGTCGGCCGCGACGCGGAACTCTCCCTCATCCGCGAGCAGGTCAAGGACACCGGCCGGGCGGTACTCCTGCGCGGCCCCGCCGGCATCGGCAAGACCCGGCTGATGCGCGCCGCCATCGACGCGGCGACCGAGCAACTGGCCGCCGACGACGCCTGCGTACTCACCGCCAAGTGCCCCGAGAACGGCAGCGGCGCCTACGAGGTCGTACGAGCCCTGTTCGCCCCCCTGCACCTGACCGAGCCCGGCACCGCGGGCCACCCGCTGCTGCGCGGCAGCGCCCGGCTGGCCCTGCCCGCGCTGACCCCGGGCCGTACCGCCGACGCCGACCCCGCCGACCTCTACGCCGTGATGCAGGGCCTGTACTGGCTCACCGCGGGACTCGCCGCCGAGCGGCCGGTCGTGCTCGCCGTGGACGACCTGCAGTGGTGCGACGAGGCGTCCCTGCGCTGGCTCGGCTTCCTGCTCCGCCGTGCCGAGGACCTGCCGGTCGTCCTGATCCTCACCCTGCGCACCGAGGCCGAGGAGGAACTGCCCGCCGCGCTGGCGGAGATGACCGACGTCCCCTCCTGCCTCACCCTCGACGTGCACCCGCTCGGCGAGGAAGCCGTGGGTGACCTCCTCGCCCACGCCCTCGGCGGCCCGCCCGACGCCGCGCTCGTCGACACCTGCATGCGGATCAGCGGCGGCACCCCCCTCCTCGTGCACCTGCTGGCCGGCCGCTGGAAGGAGAGCGGCCCGCTCACCGGGCCCGGCGACGCGGCGGACGAGGGCGCCGACGAGGAGGCCGGCCTCGGCCTCGTGGCCCGCTTCCGGATCGACCGGCTCACCGCCGAACGGCTCGCCGTGGCACAGGCCGTCGGCGTCCTGGAGGAGGAGACCGTCGACATCGTCGCCGCCCTCGCCGGCACCCAGCCCGAGCCCGCCCAGCGCGTCGTGGAGGACCTGCGCGCGGCCGGACTGCTGCGCCCCGACGCCCTCGCCTACCGGCACGACCTCATCCGCGAGGCCGTACTGCAGACCCTGCGGCCCGCCGAGCGCGCCGCGCTGCACGAGCGTGCCGCCCGGCTCCTGGACGAGGCCGGACGCCCCGTCGAGAAGGTCGCCGTCCAGCTCATGCTGCTCCCGGCCAGCCCCGAGCCCTGGATGGTCACCGCCCTGCGCTCCGCCGCCCTGGACGCCGAACTGCGGGGCGCGCCCGCCACGGCCGGCCAGTACCTGACCCGCGCCCTGTGCCACACCCCCGACGACCTCGACCTGCTCTCCCACACGGCCAGGGTCTTCGCGCACATAGCCCCCGATACCGCCCTGCGCCACCTCGAACACGCGCTGGCGCAGCCGACCGACCCGCGCACCCGCTGCTGCCTGGTCCTCCAGTACGGCATCACCTCACTCGGCGCGCACAACTCGCTGCGCGCCTTCGACCTGGTCACCGAGGCCCTCGACACCACCGTGGGAGAACTCGGCACGTCCCCCGCCGACCAGGCCCTGCGGGCTCGGGTGGAGGCCATGGTGCTGGTCTCCGGACTCGACGAGACCTCGACCGTCGGCCGGGTCAGCCACCGCTTCCGCGACCGCACGCCCCCGCCCGGCGAGACCCCGGACGAACGCCTGCTGCTGGGCATGCTCTGCGCCCTGCGCACCCTGGAGGGCCGCCCCGCCGCGGAGCTGGTGCCCGCCGCCGAGCGCGTCCTGCGCCTGGGCGACGGCCCCCGCGGCGGCTGGGGAGCGCTGGGCGCGGTCCTCACCCTGTACCTGGCGGACGAGAACGAACCCGTCCAGGCCGCGCTCGGCACCCTCCTCTCCCAGGCCAGGGCGCGCGGCGCGGCCTGGCAGTGCGCCCTCGTCTCCACCACCCGCTCCCAGGTGCACCTGTGGGCCGGGAACGTCACCCAGGCCCTGTCCGACGCGCACTTCGCCCACGACCTCTTCGACCGGGAACTGCGGGTGTCGACCTCGGTCTCCCCGAAGTGCGCCCTCGCCGACGCCCTGGTACGACGCGGCGAACCGGAGCGGGCACAGCGCCTGCTCGCGGACGTCGAGCGCCCCCGGCTGGACCAGTTCTCCCTCGAATACCACGCCTACCTGATGGCGAGGGCCCGCGCCCGGGCCGCCCTCGGCGACCTTGATGGCGCCCTGGAGGCCCTGCTGCGCTGCGGCGACAGCCTCGCGGCGGCGGGCATCGGCAACCCGGTGCTGGCCCCTTGGTGGTTCGAGGCCACGCAACTCCTGGCGCGGCTGGGACGCGCACCCGAGGGCCACGCGATCGTGGAACGGGTGGCGGGGTCCGTCGCCGACTGGGGTACGCCCCGGGCCCGCGGCATGCTGTCCCTGGCCCGGGGCGTCCTCACCCCGGACGACACCGGCCTGAACCACCTGACCGAGGCCGCCGACCTGCTCGCGGGCAGCCCCGCCCGGCTGGAGCACGCCCGCGCCGAGTACCTCCTCGGCCGGCGCCTGTTCGACCGCGGCGACGCCCAGGCCGCCCGGACCCGCCTGCACCGGGCCATCGACATCGCGGTCCTGTGCGGCGACAAGTCCCTGCTGGACGAGGTGCGCCCGGTCCTGGCCGCCGCCCGCGGCCGTCTGCGCCGCAGCACGACGTCCCCCGCCGAATCCCTCAGCGGCGGCGAACGCCAGATAGCCGAGCGGGCCGCGGCCGGAGCCACCAACCGCGAGATCGCCGAAGCCCTGTTCCTGACCCAGCGCACGGTCGAGTTCCACCTCACCAGCGTCTACCGCAAACTGGGCATCCGGGGCCGCCACCAGATAGCCGCGGCCCTCACCGACACGCATCGCGAGCCCTGACCACCCGGGACGGACGTACCGGGAAGGATGTGTGACCGGCCCACCCGCCGTTCTAGAGTGTTCGGCATCAGTTCAGGCGACAGCACCTGTGAGGTATTCGCGGACATGCCGGCTGAAACTCTGGAGTTTCAGGTAGAGGCCCGTCAGCTGCTTCAGCTGATGATCCACTCGGTCTATTCGAACAAGGACGTCTTCCTGCGGGAACTTGTCTCCAACGCCTCCGACGCACTGGACAAGCTGCGTCTGGAGAAGCTCAGAGACGACTCCCTGGACGCCGATGTGTCCGACCTGCACATCGAGATCGACGTCGACAAGGACACCCGCACCCTCACCGTGCGGGACAACGGCATCGGGATGTCGTACGACGAGGTCGGACAGCTCATCGGCACCATCGCCAACTCCGGCACGGCGCAGTTCCTGAAGGAGCTGCGGGAGGCCAAGGACGGCGCCAACACGGAGGGGCTGATCGGCCAGTTCGGCGTCGGCTTCTACTCCGGCTTCATGGTGGCGGACGAAGTCACCCTGCTGACCCGGCGGGCCGGCGAGACCAAGGGCACCCGCTGGACCTCCCGCGGCGAGGACACGTACACGCTGGAACCGGTCGACGACGCCCCGCAGGGCACCTCCGTCACCCTCCACCTCAAGCCCGCCGACCCGGAGAACCAGCTCCACGACTACACGGCGCCCTGGAAGATCCGGGAGATCGTCAAGCGGTACTCGGACTTCATCACCTGGCCCATCCGCATGGTGCCGGAGCGCGGCGGCGACGCGGACGAGGACAAGGCGCCCGAGCCCGAGACGCTCAACTCCATGAAGGCCCTGTGGGCCCGCTCACGCGACGAGGTCTTGGACGACGAGTACCACGACCTGTACAAGCACATCGCCCACGACTGGCGCGACCCGCTGGAGACGATCCGCCTCCAGGCCGAGGGCACCTTCGAGTTCCAGGCCCTGCTGTTCCTCCCCGAACACGCCCCCTACGACCTGTTCACGCGCGACTTCAAGCGCGGAGTGCAGCTGTACGTCAAGCGCGTGTTCATCATGGACGACTGCGAGGCGCTGCTCCCGCAGTACCTGCGCTTCGTCAAGGGCGTCGTGGACGCCGCGGACCTCTCGCTCAACGTCTCCCGCGAAATCCTCCAGCAGGACCGCCACATCGAGATGATGCGGCGGAGGCTGACGAAGAAGGTCCTGTCCACGGTCAAGGACCTGATGGCCAAGAACCCCGACAAGTACGCCACGTTCTGGCGGGAGTTCGGCACCGTCCTGAAGGAGGGCCTGGTCACCGACCCGGAGAACCGCGACGCCATCCTCGCGGTCTCCTCCTTCGCCAGCACCCACCACGACTCCGAGCCGACCACGCTCAAGAGCTACGTGGAGCGGATGAAGGACGGCCAGGAGGACATCTACTACCTCACCGGCGAGTCCCGGCAGAGCATCGAGAACTCCCCGCACATGGAGGCCTTCCGGGACCGGGGCATCGAGGTGCTGCTGCTCACCGACCCCGTCGACGAGGTGTGGGCGGACGCCGTCGGCGAGTACGAGGGCAAGAAACTCCGCTCCGTCGCCAAGGGGCAGATCGACCTCGACGCCAAGGACGACGACGCCGACGAGGGCGAGAAGGAGAAGCAGACCGAGGACTTCGCCGCCCTGCTGGGCTGGATGAAGGAGCAACTGGCCGAGGACATCAAGGACGTACGCCTGTCCTCCCGCCTCACCGTCTCCCCGGCCTGCGTGGTCTCCGACACGGGCGACCTGACCCCGGCACTGGAGAACATGTACCGCGCGATGGGCCAGGAAGTCCCGGACGCCAAGCGCATCCTGGAACTCAACCCGGGCCACGCGCTGGTGAGGAGCATCAACCAGGCGTACCAGGAGCGCGAGGACCGCACCACGCTCACCGAGAGCGCGCAGCTCCTCTACGACCTCGCGGTACTCGCCGAGGGCGGCCGCCCCAAGGACCCCGCCCGCTTCGTCAAGCTGATGGCGGACCGCCTGGAACGCGCGCTGTAGCCCGGTACGTCACCGAACAGCGGCGGCCCGCCCCGCAACCGCGGGGCGGGCCGCCGGACGTCCCCGGTCATCCGCCTTCGGCCTGCAGCCCCTGCGCCCGCAGGGCGGCGGCCAGGGCCGCGCGGGTGGCGCTTCCGCAGATACCGTCCTGCGTCAGACCCTGGCTGCCCTGGAACGCCGTCACCGCCGCCCGGGTCTTCGGCCCGTCGATGCCGTCGATGGCACCGGGGTCGAAGCCGAGGGCCGCCAACGCCTCCTGAACACCGCGCGTCGACCCCAGGCGGAACACCTGCGGGCTCTCGCCGCCTCCGCCCCCTCCGGGGGCCGGCGGCGAACCGTCCTGGTGGAACGTGACCGGGACGACAGCCCCGGTGTTCGCCGTGTCCAGGAAGGTCCGGTGCAGATCGACACCCTGATACCGGCCGTCGGGAGCGCCCCCGATGATCTCGACCAGGGCGAGGTGCAGATGCGAGGCCGTGGGCGCGAACTTGTGGACGTGCCCGAGCAGGTCCCCTCGGGACACCCGCGAGCCAACGGCCAACCCGCCCGGGACGTTGGTGAGATGGGTGTAGAAGCCGCCCATCATGTCGTTCGGCGCGCGCATGAACAACTGGGCGCCGTAGACCTTCGCGTTGTCGGCGGAAGGGTTGTGCGGGCTGTACTTGGTGACATGGGCGTCGAAGGCGGCGTGGACCGCGGTACCCGCACCCGCGCCGAGGTCCATGCCGTACTCGATGTACCAGTCGGGAGGCTGGTGCCCTCCCGTTCGGGGCCCACCGAGATCACCCGTGAACCCGCCGGGGAAAGGATTCGACATGTCAATGGTGAATGCGGACACCTCGCGCTCCTCACTTCGTGGCGACTGCCGAAGCGGCCGATCCGCTGTAGTCCCAGTCTCCCGCCAACCGTCTTCGTTGGCGGCTGCAATCAGCTCTCTTGAAACGGATTTTGTGGAATTCGCAACGGATTCTTTCGGTGGCTGACGGGCCACGCGGAGCCTAGACTGAGGGATACGGCAGAGTTCCCCGCCTTCCACGTCCGGGGGTACGCGAGCGATACCTCGCCGGGGCGGGGCCGCAGTACAAGCCAGAGTTCACGAGACCCTCGTTCGGCGAGGCCAGGAGGCCTATGCGCCGGCCAACCCGCTCCCATCCCGGAGGCAAGCATGCCTTGGCCAGAAGCTCCGGACATGGAACCCGGCGATGTCGTCAATATCCTCGGCGTCGACCATGTCTTCTACGACGAATTGATGCGTACCGGTGGCACCGTTGCCTGGAACAACCAGAATCCCGGGAACATTGTGCGCTCGGGCGAGGCGGAGAGCTACGGTGCTTTCCCCGGAAAGCAGAATCGCGGTTTTGCCGTCTTCCCCGACGAGGCGACGGGCTTTGAGGCCATTCGCCGCTATCTCGCAAAGCGGGGGGACCGGACGATCGCTTCGGTGATGCACGACTACGCCCCGGCGGGTCACGGCTCCAACGACCCGGAGGTGTACGCCCAGAAGGTCGCCGCCGCCCTCGGTGTCGGGACCGACACGACGGTGAACTCCCTCGACGACGGCCAGCTGACCACGTATGCCAACGCGATCAAGGAGATGGAGGGGTGGCGGCCCGGACAGACCCACCAGCCCGGTGCCCTGCCGCAGGACGTCGGGCAGTGGCTGGCCGGCCATCCCGGACGCGCCGAACGGGCCGCCGCGGACCAGCCCTTCGCCCGGCGGGGAACCGTGGCCGAAGGCGTGAAGAACATCCAGCGGCGCCTGAACGAACTCGGCCGCACCCCGCCCCTCGACGTCGACGGCAATTTCGGCCCCCGTACCGACGCCGCCGTGCGCGCGTTCCAGGCGGACCAGGGACTGGCCGCGGACGGCATGGTCGGCAACAAGACATGGCGACGGCTCATGGACGTCCAGGGCTGACGGCTTCGACGACGGCACACCAGGACCACAGCCCGTATCACCACGACAGGAGAAGGCCATGTCAGCCACCGCGACTCTCCTCGACGCCTACTGCATCCGCGCGGCCACCGGCACCGACGCGGCCGTGAACGAAGCGGTGGGCGCCCTGGCCGCCAAGATCCCCCTGAACAGCATCGGCACCACTCTGCAGAGCTTCGTCTCGTCCGTTCCCCAGGTCGTCGCGGCGATCGACACGGCCCGCAGCGATCCCGACAACCTGTACATCACCACGAGCACCGAGGGAGACCTCGCGAACGCGGTCTGGCCGGGCAACGGCTCGCCCGGGACGGTCGGCTCGGGACAGACGCAGCCCCTGGGCGTGTCCGTGCCGGTCGACTTCGTGCAGAACGTCTCCCTGTGGGACCACGACGACGTCTCCAGCGACGACCTGCTGGGCTCGATCCGTATCGAGGAGTCCGAGCGAGGGGAGGGCCCCATCGCCAGACTCGCCACGTCCTCCGTGGAAGGGTCCCTCTACTACGTCACCTACCGGGTGGACTGACCGTGGAAGGCGGCTGGGCCTGCGAGATGTGCGGCACCGATGTGCCGCACGGCGCGACACGCTGCCGTCGTTGCGGTGCCTATGTCCCCCTGTACGACGACGGCGAGGTGACGGAGCCGCCGCGACGGCGACGGGTCCGCCGCACGCCCCCACCCCCACCGCCACCCCCGCCCTCACCGCCCCGGGTCGCACCGCCCCGGGTCGCACCGCCCCGGGTGTCGCCGCCCTCGGTGTCACCGCCCCCGGTCCGGCCCCAACCGCCGCCCCCACCGCAGGTCCCGCCGCTCCCGGTGGGCACCCTGGCGGGCAGCGGTCTGGTCGAGGGCGTGGCGCGGAACGTGCGGATGCGCACCGAGGTGCACGGCAATTCGGGCAACACCAGCTCGACAACGGTGTGCAACTTCCGCGTCGAGGTGCACGACCGGCAGGGCCGGCCCCTGCGGCTCGTCCCGGTGGAGATGCGCGGCTCCTCCTTCGAGGGCGCGGTCGACGAAGGGGACATGGTGCGCGCCTACGGCAAGGTGAAACGCGGCACGCTGCGGGTCAAGCGTCTGCACAACCTGACGACAGGAGCGAAGGTCTCCGCCCGCTCCGCGCCCACGGCCCTGCTCGTCGTGGCGCTCCTCCTCATCGTGGGCTGGGGCGTCTATCTCTACGCGTTCGCGGGCCGTTGACCCCGGCGCCGCCGGACCTACCGCCGCGGCGGGAACGGCACGCGGAGATCCACCAGCCGGAAGTGGTCACCGTCCCTCGGATCCAGGAACGCGAGCGGGGCGTAGTGGTAGCGGATGCCGTGGGGGCGGCGCCTGAGCGGCTGCCCCTGGCGCCCGCGGGGCCACTCGACGCCAGCGGTGAGGACCCTGGCCGGGATCAGCCAGTAGTCGCCGCGGCGGTAGACGCGCGGTCCGTCCTGGCTCGGTTCGAAACGAACCTCGACCCCGTCCTCCAGCGGCAGCCACTCTCCCTCGCGCACGGACAGCCCCATCGCGCCGCCTCGCCCCGCCGTTCCCTGGTCCCAGCGGCGCAGCAGCGGATGACGCGTGGGCATGTGACCGACGGAACGGTGGTACGGGTCGTTGCCCACTTCGGCGTCCAGAGTGACCCTGCACTCGGCGTAGTTGATGCTCTGCACGGTGTAGAGCCGACCGCAGTCCTCGTCGGGCCGGTCCGACGCCCCGCGGCAGATCACGGAGTCGTCGACGATCTCCACCACGTCTCCGACGTCCACGCCGAGCTTGTCGTCGCGGCCCAGCGTGTCCAGCTCGACCTCGGCCCCGGACACACCCCGTACGGGCAGGACCACGGAGCCGTTCTCCCGTGACCATTTGAAGGTCGCCCGGTCCTGTTCGCCGCCCCGGTGCACCTCCACCCGGTACAGCTGGTTCTCCGGTCCCCGGTATCCGAACGACGGCGCCGCCCCGCCCTGATCGGCGGCCGTGTCCTCGGGGCGCCAGGTCCGCGCGGCGAGCATGCCGCGCGGCTCGAAACGGCTGCGGACCCGGTCGTCCAGGAACCGTCCGGCACTGCGCATGTCGGGCGTGAACGAGTCCGATTCCAGCGGGAGGACGCACACCTGCCAGACGACCCGGGTGCGTGCTGTGGTGTCCGGTCCGTCGGGGCCGAGGGCCGGCTCCCGGATCCACGGCGCTTCCAGGGCGGTGACGAACCGCTCCCACACCCGCAGGTACACCAGGAACGGGCCGGTGGGCAGCTCGTCGCGGTCGGGGTCCAGGTGTCCGTCGGGCTGGTCCCAGTAGTCGGTGCCGTCGCACTCGCACAGGATGCCGTCGACGTACATGCGCCCCGGGGCCACGGTGAAGGTGTCCCCGTCGTAGTTGTCGATGCCGAACCCGCCGATGCCCTCCGGTTCGGGCGGGTAGGCGGCGGGGCCGAGGACATCGGCGGCCAGGGTGCGCATGTAGTGCAGGAGGATCGCCGTCTGCTCGTTGAAGTCGGCGTCGAGCTGCACCCGGCCCTGCTGGGACAGAACGGAGGAGAAGCGCCGAGCGGGATCGAAGATGACGCGGGAGAAATCGCCGTGCATGTGTGCTCTTCCTGCCTGGGCCGAGAAGGCGGTACGGGGTGGGGGGGAGTGCGGTGCGGCGCGGTCTCAGGTGGCGAAGAAGACCCCGGCGTCGCATCCGGCGGGCGTGTACTCGGCCAGCCTCGTACGCAGGTTGTCCTGCCGCTGCGGTTCGAAGAGGTGGCGCCACACGCCGGGCTCCGAGCCGTTGTCGCCCCCGCGGCGGATCTCCTCGGCGCAGGTGTCGGCGAGTCGTACGTAGTCGGGGCGGCCGTACCGGGTGGTGGCGAAGCGCAGTACCACCCGTTCCTCGTCCTCGGAGTGCTCCGGCTGGCAGTGGAATCGCGGCGGCGTCAGTGATCCCGGCGGAAGCCAGCAGAACCGCACGGCGCCCCGGTCGCACCGGTCGATCCGCACCTCGCCTTGCAGCAGACAGTTCTCCAGCAGGTCCGCGGCCCGGGCACGCACGGACCCGATGACGGTCGTGGAGCGGGCCGTGAGGACGACGTTCGCGGAGGACCCGTCGGGGGAGCCGAGCGCCGTCGCCTCGTGCGAGGTCGCGTCCAGCACGCTGTCGCACACGTCGACCCGGTTGGGTTCCCGCCCCGAACGGCCCGCCACCGTGATGGCACCGAGGACGCTGTGCCGGATCTCGGTGCGGACCGGGCTCCCGGCGATGTCCAGGCTGGGCGCCCCCGGCGCCAGGGGCGTGCCCCGGCTCTCCAGTTCCCACCCCGGTACGAAGGTGCAGTGCCGGACGACAAGACGGTCCACGCCGCCCCGCACACGCACGCAGCCGCCTGTCACCAGCAACCCGTCGAGGACGATGCGCGCCGGGACCTCCGACGGCAGCACGCTCCCGGGACCGGTGATCGTCAGCGCGCGCCCGCGGTCGTGGCCGTACCGGCCTCGCAGCCGGACGACCGGACGGACCCCGTCGGCGGCGCGCAGAGTGAGCCGGTCACCCGCGTCGAGGCGGATCTCGTCCAACTCCGCCCAGACGTCGTTGGAGGTGAACTCCATGATCGCCTCGGCCTTGCGCGGGTGTGCCCGCTTCGCGGCCTGCCAGTGCTCCAGCGCCTCGGCGATGCTGTGATGGTCCCCGCCGGGCCCCACCCGGTACAGCTCGGAGCCGTCGGCGGGAGCGGGCTCGGGGCGGGGGTACTCGCCGCCGCCGAGGTCGCCCGAGAACGCGTAGTGGTACGTCACCCGGACGCCGTGGGCGCCAGCCGTGCCGGGCGGGAGCATCAGGCGGCCGAGGACGGGGTCGATGGCCACCTGCCCGGCACGGGGGCGGTAGTGCCAGCCAGTCAGGTCGGCGGACACGATCCGGTCGAGGGGCACCGGTTCGTCGGGCCCGGTCCAGACGCACAGGCTCCGGTGGGGCCCGTAGTAGTCATCGGGGCGCTCGGCGAAGGCCCTGCGACTGAGCGGACCGGGCACGTTCGTCTCGTCCGCGACGTGAAAGCTCGACGGCTCCGGCACGGGGGCGGTGAACAGAGGAGTGTCGATGGCGAGCACGTTGAAGGTGTAGCAGGCCCGGTCGCGGTCCAGGCAGTACGCAGGGGTGCGTGTCACGGAGTAGGGGCGCAGCCGCCACACGTGCAGCCCGACCGAGCGGATGCCGTAACGGCCGGAACGGCGGGCGGATCCCGGGCGCGGTACCTCCAAGGTGCGGGCGAACTCGTCGAAGGGACCACCGAGCCGGTCCAGCGCGACGGGGCTGCGCAGGTCGACGAGCCCGCCGTGCGCCGGCCCGTGGCGTCCGGACCCAGCCTCGGAGGTGAGGCGCCGTACGGACTGGGTGACGCACAGCAGGCGGCGGTGCTCGACGACCCGCGCGGGCCATCCGGCCACGGCCGACGAGAGGTCCTCCAGCAGCGGCAGGGTGCCCTTGCGGCGGCGGTGGACGACGGTGTCGGCGACATCACGGCGGGGCACCACGACGGCCGACAGGCCGGTTCCCCAGGAGGTGTCGTCGGACAGGGCGGCGGCGATGCCGGGCAGGATCTCGTACCCGACGAGGTCGCCGATGTAGGGCACGACCCAGTCGTCGCAGGTCTCGATGAACCAGTTGTCGTAGAGCCGTTCGATGTCCTCCTGGAGGACGGCGACCTGCTCGGCCACGACCGCCAGCAGGGCGCGCAGCGGCCCGCCTTCCTCCTCGTCGCGCCGACGGTGCACCGTGGGCAGCAGCGCGTACAGCTCGTCGGGCGTCATGGAATCCTCCGCAGGATCAGCGTCTCGGGCACGCTCGGGTCGAGCAGGACCAACTGGGCGGGGCGCAGGACCGGACGCGCCGCGGTCCGGGCGGCCGGGGCCGGCGTGCCGCCCTGCGCGGCGCCGCCTGAGGGCACCGCTCCGCGCACCGCGCGCGGGCCGGCGGGCAGGGCGGGAACGCACGGGACAACGGACGGGCGTTCCGCGAACCGCACGACCGAGGCCGCGTCCGCGCCCTCGGGTACGCCCCCGAAGGCGTCGACGTCGACGAGTTCGACGCCGGGAACCGTGTGCGCGGCGGCGACGACGGCGCTCAGGTACACGGGACGGCACAGCTGGGCCCCCGCGAATCCCAGACGGGCGGCCAGCGCCTCGCGCACCCGCCGCTCCACCTTCTCCGGCAGGTGGCCGGGGGCCGTGCGCACGCCGAGCACCACGATGAGCCGCACGCGCTCACACGGTTCGACACGCACCGGCAGCAAGGGGTCGCCGTACCGGCGCAGTGCCGATCGCAGGGCGTCGAGCAGGGCCGAGGAGGCGTCCAGCGGGGCGTCGTCGGCGCCGGCCACCGTGATGTGCAGGACAGGGCGGCCGCCGTCGACCGTACGGCACGCCACGGCCTTGCCGACCCCCGCGAAGGCACGGGCGAAACTCTGGTAGTCACGCACGGACACCAGCCGGTCGAAGGCGGCATTCCGCAGGGGGATGGATCGGCGCAGCTCCAAGGGGCCGTCCGCGTCGGCCCCGCCGGTCGCGGGCAGCGGGTTGGTGACCCCGCTGACCCCGAGGGGTCTGCTCACGACCTGGTTGATCCGGCCGGCCGCGACATTGCCGGCGCGTCCGCCGCCGATGCGGTAGCGGGCGGTGACGTTCTCCGTGCCGGAGGGCAGGCGGGCGCCCTGCCGGCCGTCCCCGAACTCCACGGCGGCGCGGCCCGCGGGGCCCGCCCGCAGGCTGAAAACCCGCGCCGTCGGAGCTGCCTCGCTCAGGTCGGCGGTCCGCTGCCACGCGACGTCGTCGACGCGCACCGTGAGGGCCTCCTCACCGCCGTCGACGGTCGCCGACGGCAGCCAGACGAGCGGGCTCTGCCGCAGGGGCAGCACCTGTCCGGCGCGGGCGGCGTCACCGCTGCCGAGTACGTCCGTGACGGTCTCGCCGGCGGTCGCCGGGACCACATTGCCGTGCACGACGACGGTGCCCCGGGCGTAGCGGTGTGCCAGCGGCGCCGTCAGCAGCAGCGTGGTGCGCACCCGGTCGTCGTAGGAGGTGCCGTCGAAGGCGTGGCGCACCCCGGCGAGAACGGCGAGTTCGGAGCCCGGCACACCCACGCGGCGACCGGTGTCCGTACCGTCCTGCGGCACGATGTCCGTACGCTCGCCCGAGACGATGAGCATCCTTCCGGGGGCCAGTCCTTCGAAGATTCCGTCCAGCGGCACGGTGCTGCCCGCCAGGTCGGTGGTGTCGGGCGACGGAACCGGCACCAGTGGCTCGCCGGCCGCCCACACCGTGGTGGCCCGCCGGACCGTGATGTCCTCGCAGTCCTCGGTCCACGGCTCGGCCAGCCGCAGCCGTGTCACCCGCACGGCGTCCTGGTCGTTGGCGACGGAGATCCGGCTGACCTCGACGACCCGGATCACGCGGATGCGTGTGCGGCCCGCCACCTGCACGGCGATCCAGCTGTCCGGCTGGATCTCCTCGTGCACGGCGTCCAGCAGCAGAACGTCGTTCGCGAGCGGACCGTCCCCCTCGGAGCGGGACGGAGTCGCCGCGCGCAGCAGCCGCTTCACCCGGCCGACGTCCGGGATCGAGGCGCCCAGCGGGGCGGCGGTGACGCGGAAGTGCTGCACCCCGGGCGGCGCTGTGGCCGGGAGGGAGACGGCGGCCAGCGCCTGGTACAGGGCCTCGGTGAGCCCCGGCCGGTTGCCTGCCAGCAGCCGGGGGAGCGCGTCGGACCCGGCGCCCAGGGCGTCGGCGACGGCCCCGGACGGCGGGGGCGGCGGTTGCTCCGGGCCGAGCGCGTGCAACAGCGGGTCCACCGCGTGCACGACGGGCCCGCCGGGGCTGCCGAGGTCCCGCAGCACGGCCTCCCCGCCGGCCGGATCCGTCGACGCGGGCTCCTCGGTCAGGCGCCGGACCGCGTCCTTCGCGGTCGCGACCCGTACGGCGGCCCGCTCGGCCAGCGCGTCCGCGTCCACGCCGTCACCGAAGTCGGACAGACGTTCACGCAGGCGGCGCAGCATGCGGTCCAGCCGGGCCGCGAGGGTGTCCGGGTCGCGCAGTTCCTGGGCACGTTGCCGCATGTCCCGCACCATGGCCAGCAGATCCTCGAACGGCCCCCGCGAGGGCGCCCGCGCCGCGGCTTCCTCCATGTCGTCCTTGAGCGCCCGCACCGCGTTGTACAGCTGCCGTGGAGGGTCGGGAACCCGGAGCCGCACGGTGGTCCGCCCGGCCACGGGATCGCGGTCCACGCCCACCACGAGCCGGGTGAGGTTCAGGCGCCCGTCGGGATAGGTGAACAGCAGGCGGTCACCGGGGCGCAGAGCCTGCTGCAGCCCGTCCACGTCGAGGGAACCGATGCCGGTGGCGACATCGGGCGTGAGCGTGGTCGCACAGGTGGTGCGCACCGGGAGCGTGTTCCACTCCGCCCTGGCCGTGAGGTCCCTGGTGGTCTCGAACACCGTGGGCAGTCCGCCCGGCTCGGGCTCGCTCCTGACCTGCGAGCCGGCCGGTACAACGCAGGACGTCCCGACGTCGAGGGCATAGGCGAGATGGGTGGCGGCCGCCAGCGCCGGGCGCGGCCGGTGGCCGACCAGTCGGCCGAGCCGGGTCAGGGACTCCTGCTCGGTCGCGGTGCGCAGGTACCCCTCGTTGGCGATGCGTTCCTGGTAGAAGGTCAGCACGTCGGCGACGACGGCCCAGGCGTCGAGCAGGGCGATCGAGGGATCGTCGGGCTCCCGCGTGGTCAGCGCGGCCAGCGGTGTCCGGTCGCCGCCCGGGGACAGCCGCGCCAGCATCGCGTCGAGGAAGTCCCGGTGGCTGCCCACCCGATACAACAGCGCCGGCAGCCCGGGCCGGTTCCACACCCGTCCCGGGCCGGGCCGGCCGGGCTCCTGCCCGACGGTCGGGGTGCCCGTCATCGTCCGCCTCTCAGACGCAGGGTCAGACGTCCGTTCTCCGGGCGGGTGAGGTCACCGTCGAGCCGAGGGATCTCCAGGGGCCGCAGGCGCAACTCCCCGGAGTCCGGTACGTCCGGCCCCTCCGCCTCCGCACCGACGGACCAGTACCTGCGCAGCCGCGTCACCTCCGCGTGCTGGACCCCGGGCACGCCCATGCAGAGCGCGACCAGGGCGCTGGCCCGCACCGGCGTGCCGAAGGTCAGGACCGAGGGGTCGAAGAACCCCGGGGTGCCGTCGGCCCTGCGTCCCGGCAGGAGGCAGCGCTCCAGCGCCTCCCGCACATGGGCGGCGGCGCAGTGCGGGTCGATGAGCACGTACAGGGTCACGTCCAGCGGGACCAGCGGAGCGGGGCGGGTGACGACGTCGTGCCCGATGAGCCGGTAGCGGTTCAGCATGGCGCGCACGTCCGCCAGCAGCGGCTCCCACTGCACGGACGTGCCCACCGGATCCAGGGCGACGTCGGCCTCGTACCAGCTTCCCGTCCAGCGCAGGGTGGCGGCGGCGTGCTGCACCTCGGGATGACCCGCGGCCAGGGCGGCGTAGTCCTCGGCGGTCACGGCGCGCAGCAGGGTGCGGAAAGGGGCGCGGGGGGCGGCACGTCGCGCCTCGGCCACGGGCTCGGGATCGGTGCCGCCCGTCACCGGCACCGGATTGCGCACGCGGGTCACGAACGGCAGGTCCGTGGTCCGGTGGGTGATCCGGTTGACGGTCTCGCTGCCCGCGTTGCCGGACCGGCCGTTGCCCACCCGGTACGCGACGCGCAACCGGGTTCCCGGGCGGGGTGCCTGTCCGCACCGGCCGTCCCCGAACCGGATGGTGAGCACGCCGTCGTCGTCGGTCTCGCCCACGAGGTGGCGGTCGTGAGGACCGCTCCCCAGCAGGTCCCGGCGCGGGGTCCACCGAGCCCCGGTACCGTCCGTCTCCGTCACCTGCAGCACCGGCAGGGCCTCCCGGGGGTCGGGCCGCAGCGCGGTGCGGGCCGGCCCGTGCAGCGCGGGATTGTCGTGGCGCAGGGTCTCCTCGGCCCATTCGCCCAGGGTCTGTCCGATCTCCCAGCACACGGCCTCCGGATCGAGGACGTACCCGGACTGGGCCCGGCGGACCAGTGTTTCCAGGCGCCGCTGAGGTCCGAGCATGTCGTCGAACCGGGCGTTCAGCCGAGCGACGGTGTCGTGGCGGTGCGAGGGATCGGCGGCGGCGCCGGCCACGGACGTACCGAACCACGTCCGCAGGAAGCCCAGGGCGTCCTCGTCGAGACTGGCCGTCCCGTGGTGGAGGTCGCGCAGCCGGTCGCGTGCCTCGGCCGCGAGGTCGCGCAGCCGTCGGGCCTGCGCGGCGGCGACATCGGCGGGGCGGGGGTGGGGCGGCGACCAGGTGACGGGCCTGCCGCGCACCGTCGCCGTGAAGGGCCGCTGCCGCGCGCCGCAGTGCGGCCCGTCCGGCGCCCGCGGCACCATGACCGTCTCTTCGGTGTCCCCGCCGGGCAGCCAGGTGTTGTCCAAGCCGTGCTCGACGAGGAGGGCGTTGCCGCGCGCCACGACGGTCGCTCCGGGCAGTCCGTCGGGACCCGGGAGGTTGCGCACGGACAGCGGGAAGGTGAGGGCGTCCTCGTCCGCCCAGGCGATCTTCACGACCGGGGTGCCGGAATTGGAGTCGACGTCGCGGGCGGCGCGGGTGAGGCGGACGGCCTGCCGGTGTTCGGGGTCGGGCGCGCCGCCACCGGGGCCCCGCGTCTCTTCCAGGACGAGGAGGTCACCGGCCTTCAGGTCCAGCGCGCGCTCCCCGCCGTGCCCGTCGAGGAGGGCGGCCCGGGTGGTGCCGACGGGCAGCTCGAACACCTCCTGCCCCCACGCCCACAGAGGAATGCCGTTGTGCTGCGGGCGCAGCAGCACGGTGCGGTCGTCCAGCGGCTGGTAGACCGGATGCGGTCCGGCGGTGAGTGCTTCCTGGGACATCGTCGGGCCGCTGCCCCGGCTGCCCGCGTCCTCCGGCAGCGCGGTGAACGCCAGATCGCCGGTCCGCACGCTCAGCCGCGCGGACACCTCGACACAGACGACGGTGCGGGCCGCGCAGCCGTCGTGCATGGCGTAACCGACGAGGCGGGCGTGCCGGCGCACCGAGGTGCGCAGCCGTGCCGTGTCCAGGTACGCCTCGGTGGCCACGGCGTCCTGCTGGTAGCTGAGCAGGTCGCCGACGTGGGCCAGGAGCTCGACCAGTGTGAGCCAGAGGTCGGGTACGTGCCGCTCGTTCCACCGCGGCAGGGTCAGTGACAGCCGTTCCAGCAGCAGGCGGCGGAAACTGGCGTAGTCCTTGGCCAGATAGTCGATCGCGGGTTCAGGACCTGCCGGAGGCCTGTCCGTGGGGACGGTGTGCGGCGCGCCCTGCGGGTGCGTGCGCACACCGGGGGCGAAGGTGAAGTCCGCCCGGTCGTGGGCGCCGTGGAATCCGCGTCCCAGCAGCCGCAGCCGGTACGTGGACTCGTCGCACGGCCGGTCCAGCTCCAGCCGGAGCAGGGTCAGTCCCGAGCCGTCCGGTTCCGGCCCGGCCTCCGTGGCGACCCGTGCGACCCGGACTCCTACGACGCGCCGACCGCCCTCGATCAGGAAGCTGTCGCGGTTGACGCGCGGCGGAAGGGTGCCGAAGAACGCGACGGTCAGCGTCCGCCGGTCCGGGTGCGCGCGTACCTCCGCGATACCGGCCGGTTCCCCGGTGCGCAGGTCGTCGTCAGGGCCGTGCAGCACGGTCATGACAGGACTCCTCCGTTCACCGTGACGGTGCGGCGCTCACCGGTCGCGGTGAGGACGTAGGCGACATGGACGTGCAGGGTCGCCTCCTGCGAGGTCACGGTGAGGGACTCCACGGTGAGCAGGTCGCCGAGCCAGCGCTGCAGCGCCGCCTGCGCGGTCATCTCCAGGGTCGCGGCCAGCTCGGGGCTGTTGCCGGCGAAGACCAGGTCGAGGTAGTTGCACCCGAAGTCCGGCCGGTTGACGCGCTCTCCCGGACTGGTGAACAGGACCAGTTCGACCATCTCCCGCACGTGATCGGCGTGGCCGGCCGTGGCCGTGCGGCCGCGGTCGTCGAACCGGTAGGGGAACTGGATGTCCATCGCGGTCACATCCCCCGGACCCTGATCTGCATCGCCAGCACCATCGGCTGGTTCGGCGGCGGTGTCCCCACGCCGATGGCCGGGCCGACACTGACGGGCGGGGACGGCTGGAGCAGGGCCGGAAGACCGCCCACGAACACCCGGGTCGAGGTGTGCAGCCAGGTGATGCTCGTACAGGGCGGCGCGCCGAGTGTGGCGGCCGGGAAGCTGCACCCGGCCACGAGGAAGATGTCGGCGCTGGTGGCGACCGGTTGGGCGCTCACCAGGACGCGCTGTTGGGCCGGCGCGGGGATGGTCACGAGGCCGGGAGGGTGGGCGCACATCATCAGGGCGCCGTAGTGGAGCAGCAGTCCGGGCATGGCTTCCTCACAACACCGTCAACGCGCCGTTGTTGACGGTGACCTGGGGACCGGCCAGCTGGATGGTGGCCAGTCCGGGCCCGCACGAGATCTCGATGGACGTCTCATTGATCCTGATGAACGGACCGTTCTCCCCGTGCAGTTGGAGCTTGATGCCCCCACCGGGGCCGGGCATGTCGCTGATCACCAGTGCGTTCCCGGAGGGCGTGGCCAGGACGATCTGGGGGACACCCGGCGGCGCGGCCTTGGCCGCCGACGGCACATCCCCCGACCCGCCCCGCCGGAATCCGACCCAGACCGCCCGCTCCGGGTCCCCGTCGAGGAACCGCACCCACACCCCGGAGTCGGGGGGCGGCACCACGTACATGCCGCAGTCCGAGCCGGCCAGCGGGGTCAGCGGCGCGGCCCATACGGCGGCGTCGGCGCCCAGCACTTCGGGGACACGCACCAGGAGTCTGCCGACTCCGGTCGGGTCCACGGCCGAAACCACGACACCCTCGTACATGCCGTGCCACTGTCTCGTCCGGGCTGTTGCCGCGGTTGTCATGGGGTCACCGTCCCGGTGTCGGCGCCGAGTCCGTCGCGGACCAGCGTGAAGTGCTGTCTGAAGGTGTCGCGGGTGAGGTCGTGGGTGACGCCGGACACGAAGTAGCGTCCGTCGTACGCCTGTCCGGCCCCGCGCACCCCCACCAGGCCGTGGGCGCCGAGGACATGGCCGTAGCGCAGCACGTCGAGCGTGCCGTGGCCGCTGACGGCGTCGGTGGCGAGCCGGCTGCCGAGTCCGGCCAGCATCGTCCTGGTCAGGGTGCGGCCGGTCTGGCCGACGAGCGTGTCGGTGCGCAGGACCTGGGCGGGGCTTGCCGCGAGGCTTCTGCGCAGCAGACGGGGCTCCGGCGCGGTGATCTCGGAGGCGGTCGTGGAGGGCGGTTCGAGGCGGTGGGCCCGGTGGTCGGAGTCGGCCAGGGCGTCGAAGGCGAAGGACAACTCCTCCACGTTGTCGGCGGCGCCGCAACCGGTGGTCAGGGCCGGCTGCAGGGCGCCGTCGCGGTTCTGCGGGCCCCAGTAGGCGGTGCTGGCACCCGGTGTCGGCCCGGGTTCGAGGTGGAAGACGTGTCCCACATCCGCGGCCATGGACCGGAGATAGGCGAGATCGGTCGACGACTGGACCGGGATGTCGATCAACGGGTTCGGCTGGTCGGTGAGGACCGGCGCCACGGTCCTCGGTGTGATTCCGTATGGCGCGTACGTCGTGCAGACCGCGGCGGCCCTCAGGTGCGGTGGCAGTCCGGGAAAGGCGCGCCGGACGTGCTTGAGGTCCATCAGCGCCGTCAGGTCCTCCCCGGTGACGACGAGGAACGACCGGCCCGGTTCCCGCGCGGTGTGCAGCTCCTGATGGGTGATCACCCCGTCCATGAGGACATGGCACCGGCCCGCCAGGACCACGGCGACCACGACGCGCTTGTTCGGATGCAGTGCTCCGTTCGGCATGACGGCCCGCGCCACCGCGGACCCGGCGCTGACGGCGAAGGTCAGCTGGAAGCCGCCGGTCCGGCCGCTGACACAGGTGAGCCGTGCGGCGTGCAGCGCGTCGACCAGCTCCGCCGGGGCCGGGGCGGGCACGACGTCCCCGGTGAGCAGCATGAGGTGCAGGGCCTGTGCCGTCATCGGGCCGCCCCGTCGCCGAGGCCCGGCGCGGACGCCTCGGCGGGCAGAGTGATGCGCAGCCGCCGACCGGGCACCGCGGTCAACTCCTGCGGACGCATCGCCCGGTTCGCGTCGGCGATCCGCCACGACTGCTCGGGATCCCCGTACCGGCGGGCCGCGATGAGGTCGAGCCGGTCCCCGGCGACGACGACATGCTCACCCACGGCCGTGAGTTCCTCCGGCCGGGGCACGAAGCGGCGGCGCAGGTGGACGACGGTCCTGCCGTCCGGGAACGTGTACGTGGTCGTGGGCACAGCCTCGTACCTGCTGCTGGGCTCGATCAAGTCCGACCTCCTCCGGCTTCCTGGCGCACTGCTCAGCCCTCCGAGTAGCCGACTGCTCCGGGGCCGTATCCGACGAGCCCCGCGAAGCGTTCCCTGCCCTGCTGGTACTGCAGGTGGAGACCGCCTGCCCGGTGGCTGAAGCCGACGTCGTCGACGGTGAGGATCCGCACCGTGAGCAGCACCCGTGCCCGGATCGGGTTCAGCTCCCCGTCGTACGCCTCCTCCGTCACGTCGATGTCGAGCATCCGGACGGGCAGCACCCGGCGCGGGCCCAGCACCAGCACCGGCAGCGGGCCCTGGACGGGGGCGATCTCCAGGATTCCCTTGGCGGCCAGGTCGTTCTGCCGGGTCAGTTGCTCGACCGAGGGACTGACGGCCGTCTCCAGCGCGGACAACATTCCGAACAGCCCGGATTCCGCGGGCGGCCCCGGACCGCCCGCCGTCCCCAGTTGGTCGGTGGCGTCGAACTCGGCCTCGACGCGGAACGTCTCGCGGGGCGGTCCCTGCAACCGCAGTGCCTCCAGCCGGTCCCCGGCATCGGCGCCGATGCCCCGCGGGCGGAGCGTGCGGGTGATGCTGTCGGGGTTGTACTGGAACGGCACGACGCGCAGCACACGTCCTTGTTCGGGATCGAGGAAGACGATCCCGCCCCGACGGGGCGCGGGAGAGGTCATGACCTGTCCTCACCTGCCCGCGGTCGAGGCCGCGCCGCCTCGCGCACACCCAGTTCCCGCAGCACCGCCAGGGCGACGTGCCGGGCGAGAGCGGCGAGCCCGGCATCCGCCGGTACGGGACGGCAGCCGGCCTCGCCCGGATCGCTGCCGCCGGCCCGGTCCCGGTCCCGGCGGGCGGGGCGGACGCCGAGACATGCCGCCAACTCCGCCTGCACGGCCGCGCAGAGCGCCGCCCGGGACGGCGCGGTGGCCGCATCGAGTTCCAGTCGGCGGATGTGCAGCTCGACCCGGGTGGTCGTCATGTGATCACCACCGCCGCGTCCGCGTCGAACCGCTCGGTGTCCCCGTCGGTCAGCGGGCTGTCCACCCCGTCCACGCGCAGGCGCAGCGGATACCGCCCCGGCGCGCCCGCGGCCAGAGTGAACCGCAGGGTGCGGGTGGCCCGCGCGAAGGGCTGGGCCGTCACCGGCCGACTGCCCACGAGCAGCTCCACCCGCTGGCCCGGGTGCACAGCGGATGCGCAGCGCACCTCCAGCACGGCGGCTCCCTTCCGGTCCAGTACGGCGGTCAGGGGCAGAGGGCTGGTGACGCGCGGCGCGACACGCAAGGTCCGGGGCCGGGTGGTTCGTTCGCCGCCGTCGGCAGCGGTGAGCACGACCACCGCCGACCAGCAGCCCGCACCGAGGTTCTCGCTCAGAGTGGCGCGCACCGCGTCGGCCCCGTCGGCACGGGCGGGCAGCACGACCGGCGGTCCGCCGAGCACCATGTGCGTCAGGCGGACGCTCGGTGTTCCCACGGCCAGTCCGCTGCCGCTGAGCAGGATCTCGGATCCCGGCGCGGCGACAGCGGGCCGGACATCGTCCAGCACCGGCCAGGGTGCCGCCGCCGTCGGCGCCGCCACGGGTCCGGCCCCGGCCTCCCCGCGGCGCAGCACGGGCAGGGGAGTGCGGCCGGGTGCCGCGCTGTCGATGAGCACGACACGGGCCTCGTAAGCCACCGAGAGGCGGTAGCCGCCGCCCAGGGAGGTCCACAGGCGACACATTTCGTCGGCCGTCAGCGCCGACGGCGTGAGCTTCACCGGCTCCTGTTGCAGGTGCAGATCGCTGAAGTTCGCGGCGGCCCTGAGATCGCCCGCGCGCAGCTCGGGCCGGTCGTGCAGCGCCGACATCGCCGCCCCGATCAGCCGCTCCGCGACGGCGGAGTCGTCGGCCGGCGGCGCGTACGCGGAGAACAGGTAGTGCAGCGCGAGCGCGAGCGCCGGTTGGCGGGTCTCTCCGGGGAGTGTGCCGACGGGGTCGGTGTTGCGCCAGGCCGCGTCGACGTCGGTTCTGTACAGGAAGACGTTCAGCGCCGGTCCGGTGGCTGCGGTGCCCGCATCGCCCGCACTGAAGGGGTGACGGACCGTCACTTTCGCGCCCGGCACGGCGTGCTGGACCGTTTCCGCCAGCACGGCGCGCAGGGTCTCCGTCACCGCGGCGATGGCGAGCGCGTCGCTCACGGCCGCCTCCCGAGATATTCGTCAAGGCTCAGCCGCGAGCGCCGCTGGGGAGCCGGGGCGTCGACATAGGGCTCGGTGGTGGTGCGTACGACCAGACGGTCGATGGTGACGCGTACGACGGTCTCCGCGGACGGGGGTGACGGGGTCGACGAGGTCGACGGGGCCGGGGTTCCCACGTCCGACGGGGTCGGCCCTGCTGGGGCCACAGGGTGATCGGGCCCGGCCGACGGGTCCGAAGAGCCCCGGCGCGTCACGGAGTTCGGCCGCCGGGTGGCGTGCGTGGCGGTACGGGCGGGCGTCGCGGTACGGGCGGGGGGTCGGTCGGGTGCGGAGGGCCGGGTCGGAGGGGAAGACGTTCCGGGTGTGCGCGGACCGGGGGAGGCGGTGGACGACTGCAGGGACGGCGCGCTCGCGGCAAGGTGGGGTGCGGCGGGGCCGTCCGGCGCCGGTGCTGTGGTCTTGGCGGGGTCCTCGGTCGTGAAGGTGTGGGCGGCGGAGGTTGGTGCGGTGGGGGGCGCGGCGGTGAGGGGCGCGGGTGTGGTGACCGTGACGGTGTGAGCGACCGCTGGCGGGTCTGGGTGTGTGGTGGCCGTGGTGGCTGTGGTGATGGATGCGGCTGCTGTTGCGTCCGGGGGCGCGGCGGGGTCGTCCGGTGCTGGTGTCGAGGCCTTGGCGGGGCGGTCGGCTGTGACGGCGTCCGCGGTCGCTGGTACCACGGGTGGCGTGGCGAGGGGCGACCGGGGATGCGCCGACGGGGAGAAGGGCGCGGCGGAGCCGGCGGCGAGGGCACGCTGCCCGGTCGGTCCCCGACCTGGAGCGTCTGCGGCCTCGGAAGGCACGCCCGGCTGTGGCTGTGGCTGTGGCTGTGGCTGCGGCTGGGGCTGCGGGCCTGGCTTCCGCACCGTCACGGGGGCGGGCATCGACTCGGACGATGCCTCGTCCTGACCCGCGTGGATCTCGGGTGACCGCCGGTGGACCGGAGGAGGGCCCGGCTCGCGGACGGCCGCCGGCGATGTGGTGGGTGAGGTCTGCGGCGTCTGCGGCCCGTTGGAGGACGGTGTGGCAGCACGCCCCGTCGGATCGGTCCGGGTGGGCGTGTCGTCGGTGGACGGTGCCCCGTGACTCGCGGACGGGAAGACGGACGCGCGATGTCCCGACCCCTCGGTGGGCTGATGCGGGTGGTCACGCCGACCACTACGGGACGGGCGGTCGGGGCGGACAGGACGGCTCTTCGGCTGCCGGTCGGTCTTGCGTGTGCGGGTTTCGTCCGTCGGTGACTGGTTCGTCGCCGCGGTCTGGTCGCTCGTCACGGCGTCGGCATCGGCATCGGCGTAGGCACCGGCGTCGGCACCGGCGTCCGCGTCGGTGGGGGTCGAGTGGTCGGGTCGGAGAGAGTTGGTCTTCGGCTGCCTGTCGGCTTTGCGTGTGTGGGCCTTGTCCGTCGGTGACCGGTCGGTCGACGCGGCCTGGTCGTCTGGTGCGGAGCCGGTGGGGGTCGGACGGTGGGCGTGACGGGGGTTGGTTTCCGGCTGTCGGCTGGCCGTGCGTGTGTGGGCCTTGTCCGTCGGTGACTGGTCGGGCGCCATGGTCTGGTCGCTCGTCACGGCGTGGGTGGGGCGTGGGTGGTCGGGTTGGAGGGGGTGAGTCTCCGGTTGCCGGTCGGCTTCGCGTGTGTGGGCCTCGTCCCTTGGTGACCGGTCGGTCGACGCGGTCCAGTCACGCGTCACGGCGTCGCTACGGGACCGTTCGGGGCGGCCGACGTACGGGAGCGCGGAGTCAAGAGCCACCCCCTGGTCCGTATCGGCCACGTGCACGCGCACGTCCACGGCGCGGTCACCCGGGTCGGCGACAGCCACTGTGCCCGGGTCCCGGTGAAGTGCCGTCGCCGCACTCGTGGCCGCCGAAGGCTCCTCCTCGCCCTCCAGGAAGCCTGCCTCCGTTGCCTCCGCTGTGTCCGCGTTGCCCGGCAGCAGCGGTGCACGCGGGTCGAAGAGGCTGGACGCCAGCGGCCGTAGGCGCGGGCCGGGTGCTCCCAACAGCCGGTCCACGAAGTCGGTCATTGCGAGCTCACCTCCAGATAGAACTGCCGCCGCGCCGGGCTGACCGACAGCACCTCGGCCTCCGACCAGCCGTACGCCTGTGCCAGGGCGTGGACGTCGTGCAGGACCCTGTGCGCGTAACCGGACACGTCGGTCCACACGTGCTCGGCGATGTCGAGGGCTGCCTCCCAACGGTGCTCGCACTGCGGGCAGTCCAGCGTGAGCACGGTGTCGGCGCCCGGGTCCAGCTCCGCCAACCGCGGGGCCAACGCGTCGAGTGCCGCGTCGGGGAGGTCGTCGACGTGCGGGCTGACGCTCAGCACGCTTCGGCGCACCAGAGCCCGGCGTGCACCGGGTGCCGAGGTGTCGACGGCCTGGACATCCCGGCCGGTGAGGGCGCGGTAGGTGATGGTGAGGCCGCCTGTCATCAGCGTGGCCGTGGCCGGGCCGGCGACCGTGTCACCGGTCCGACCGCTCGCCGAGGCCGGTCGCAGTTCCTCCGCCGACACCGTGACGTCAAGGCTCTCACCGCACGCGGGGCAGTCGGTCGTGCAGGGCAGCGCGTCGCCGAACGCACCGCACCGCAGGTCCAGGAGGAGCTTGTTCACAGCGCTCAACGGCAGGTCGGCGACGTCCTGTTCACCGCCGGACGGCATGGCGGTGGAAGCGATCAGGAGGGCGCGGGCGACCGGTGTGCTGCCGAGCCCGCCCTCCCACACCTCAAGGACGTTCGCCTCCGTCAGTCGACGCAGCATGGTGTCATCCGGCGGTATCGGTGAACTGCGGCTCCTGCGGCGGGTCGGTGTGTTCCCGCACCCAGCCGTGGTGTTCCACCTTGATCCGCTCGAAGGCGACGGCGTTGGACCCGGCGTCGAGTTCGTGCAGGCCGTGGTACTCGGAGACCCAGCAGTCGTGGACGGAGTAGGAGATCACCTGCTGTCCGCCCTCGTCGAAGACATCGATGATGAGGTCGCGCCGGAAGTCCTTGAGGGAGGTCTCCAGACCGCCCGCCGAGTTCTTCAGGCTCCAGACCCTGTTGGCCCATTCCTCGAAGGCGGTGTCGATGGTGCAGCCCCGTTCCAGGGTGATGGCCTCGTACTCGGTGCGGCCGGGGAGCTTGCGGCTGGTGCCGGGGTCTCCGCCATCGCGGTGCCGGATGACCTCGGTCGTCCGCCTGAGACCGCTGACCTTGCTGATTCCGGCGATATAGGCCGTCTCCCCGCTGAACTTCACCCGGAACCGGAAGTTCTTGAACGGATCGCGGCGTGTGACTTCCGGCATCGGTCGTCCTCCTAGACCTGGATCTGCCCGGCGAGTTGCTGAATGTGGACGATCACGAACTCCGCCGGTTTGAGCGGGGCGAAGCCGACGTGGATGTTCACGACTCCGCGATCGATGTCGTTCTGCGGGTTGGTGTCCTTGTCGCACTTGACCAGGTAGGCCTCCTGGGGAGTGCGGCCCTGGAACGCGCCGGCGCGGAACAGCGAGTTCATGAACGCGCCGACGTTGAGCCGGATCGACGCCCACAGCGGTTCGTCGTTCGGTTCGAACACCACCCACTGCGTGCCGCGGAACAGGCTTTCCTCGATGAAGAGGGCCAGACGGCGGACCGGCAGGTACTTCCATTCGTCGGCGAGCCGGTCGGCCCCGCGCAGCGTGCGCGCCCCCCAGGCGACCGGGCCCGCCGCAGGCAGCCGCCGCAGGCAGTTGATGCCGACCGGGTTGAGGCGTCCGATCTCCAGATCGGTCAGCGGTACTTCGAGGTCGCTGACCCCGCTCAACGAGGCGTCCGTCCCGGCCGGGGCCTTCCACACGCCCCGCTGGACATCGGTGCGGGCCAGGACACCGGCCATCACCCCGCAGGGCGGAAAGGGCCGGACGGCCCCGCTGAGCAGAGGGTCGGGCGCGAGGACGCGGGGGTAGTAGACCGCGGCGTTCTTTCCGCCATCGGCCGCTTCGACCTCTGCCGCGGCATTGAGGACGGCGTCCACAACACCGGCGTTCGAATTGCCGCTCGATTGTGGGCTTGTCCAGGCCGGAGGCGGGTCGACCAGGAGGACGGCCCGTCGTTGCAGGCACAGCTGGAGGGCTTCGTCCCGCAGGGACTTGGCCGCACCCGCGTTCTGATCGTCGAGCCAGTGGGCGTCGGGCAGGCAGAGGATGTTGAAGATGTCTGTCTTCAGCAGTTGATACAGGCCGGACTTCTCCGCTGCCCCGCCGATGTAGGCCGGGAGGTCCGGCGGAAGTGCGTCCGTGGCGGCGACGTTCGCGTGGGCGTTTGCCGGCTCGTAGTAGAGCAGCCCCCCGTCCTCCGTCTCCGGCGACGGGGCCGTGAAAGGATCGGCCCCGTCCTTCGGAACTTCGTTGTCCTCCGGCACCGTGTCGAGGGAGGTGCCGGGGGCGAGGCGGACGAGTTGGGAGGACTTTAGGAGTTGCGCGAGGCCGCGCGGGCTGCCCGGCTTGACGCTGACGTTGAGGTACCGCTCCTCGGCACCGGTCGCCATGTCGCGCACCGTCAGGTTGAACAGCTTTCGCGGGGGGTTGGGCTTGTTCTTCAGTTCGGACGGTTCGTACTCGGACGTGTCGTAGTCGACGCGGGCGCGAAGCTTCCGCGCCCATCGCCCCGGCGAGGCGGCGACGAGGAGCGGCACCGCGGCGGGACTCCCGCCCCCGCGACCGGAAGCACGCCTGCCGCTACCGCCCGAGCCGCCCCGTCCGCGGCTCTGCCCGTCGGTGGCCGCGTCGTCCCCTCCGGCAGAGGAGGATTCCTCCGCCTCGCCGCCCTCCGCGGGCGGGGACGGCGGTCGGGCCGACTGCCGCGCTGACGTGGCAGCCCCGAGTGGCAGCTCGACGACCTCCTCGCCGTTCTTCACGATCCGGACGATCTCGGCCTCGCTGCCGCCGTTCAGATAGAACTGGTACACCGCGTAGCTCATGGGGCAGTTCGCCTGAAGGCCACCGAAGTTGGCCTCGTAGTCGGCCCAGCCGGTGATGTGCACCGGCCGGTCCATGGGACCGCGCGGCGCGTAGCCGACGAACGCGGCAACCGAGGTCGGAACCCCCGTGATCGTTCTGACGGAACTCTTGACCTCGTCGATGTAGACACCCGGATAGGTGACGTTGACCGGCATACCAGCACCTTCTCTCCGTCCGGCATGCTCCCGGCCCAGTACTCGCGGGGGACTATGCGAGGGACGTGGGTCCGCCGGATGTCGGCCCGGCAGGACGCTGATCATGATTCGCGACCACCGTATCCAGACAAATAGGACTTCGGCGCCTTGTATGTCTATAGGTTGCTTCGATCAGGTGATGACCGGCCCGCTGACACGAAATCTCTCCGTGTGCGCGTGGCCGTTGCCAAGGCGTGCCTGATCGGAGCGATGTTCCTCCCAAGTACGTACGACAGGGGAACCCCCGTATCCGCCATGCCGCCGCCTCCCAGCAGCGATACTGGACGCATGGACACGGCGATCACCGCCGCCCGCGCCGAGGTGCTGCGGGACCGCTACCGCAGTCGGCTGCCCGAGCGCCTGCGGGAGCTGGATGGCCAAAGGGACCGTGTTCCACGAAGCAGAGCGATGTCGGTGCACGACAGGTCGGTGGGTGGACGCACGTCGTTCGTGTGCAGAGCTCCCCGCATCTTTGATGGCTCATCAGGTAAGTCAGCATCCGGTCGGCATGCGTCGCCGGGCTGTTCCGGGAGGTTTCCCGAACAGGCCGTTGGCGCGGCGTGAAAGCCCAGGCGTGAAGCCGTCTCGCCCGAGCGGAGCGATGTTCCTCACAATCCTTGACCGGCGTATCCCGGTGTACAGTCGAGACCGCCCTTGACCTGTACAAAGCAGGCAGGGAGCCGCCTTCCGGGAGACCAACATGCTGCGAACCATGTTCAAGTCCAAGATCCACCGCGCCACCGTCACCCAGGCCGACCTGCACTACGTGGGATCGGTGACCATCGACGCGGACCTGCTCGACGCCGCCGATCTGCTCCCCGGTGAGCTCGTGCACATCGTCGACATCACCAACGGCGCCCGGCTGGAGACCTACGTCATCGAGGGCGAGCGCGGCTCGGGAGTCATCGGGATCAACGGTGCCGCCGCGCACCTCGTGCACCCCGGCGACCTGGTGATCATCATCAGCTACGCTCAGGTCACCGACGCCGAGGCGCGGGCGCTCAAGCCGCGGGTCGTGCATGTGGACGGCGACAACCGGATCGTGGCGCTCGGTGCCGACGCCTCCGAGCCGGTGCCGGGGTCGGACCAGGAGCGCAGCCCGCAGGCCGTGTCCGTCTGACGGGAGCCGTACGGGACCAGGACCAGGAGTGAGCCCATGGGCGAGATCGAGATCCGTGACGACCGGGCGGCGGGCTGCCTGGAGGCGGTCAGTGGCGACGAAGTCGTCGGCCGGATCGAGTACTTCGTCCTCGACAGCCCCGGGCCCGCCCTGGTCCCCGTCCACACCATCGTGGAGCCCGCCCACGAGGGAAAGGGCATCGCCGGTTCCCTCGCCCGTGAGCTGTACGCCCTCGCCGAGCGCGAGCAGACGGTCGTCGCCCCGCTGTGCCCGTACGTCGTGAAGTGGGCCGAACGGCACCCCGACGAGGCTCCCGCCGCCGATCCGGCACTCCTGCGCGCCGCCAAGCAGTGGCTGCGCGACCACCCCGGCCGTTTCTGACGCTGCCGTCCAGGCGGGTGAAGGGACGCCCGAGCCGGGGTACGCGGGGCAGTAGTCCAAAGAGCCGTTCCTCGTCACTGGCTGGAGGACACGATGACCAACCCGTACCCGGATCCGGTCCACCCGGACCCCACCCCGGGCCCGCCTCCCACGCCGGAGCCGTCTCCGACTCCGGAACCGCCCCCGGCGCCGACGCCTCCAGGGCCGCCGCCCGGCCCGCAACCGGTGCCGGACCCGAACCCGTCCCCGATCCCCCCGGGCCCGGAACCGGTACCGAATCCGGAACCGGGCCCACCGCTCACTTAGGAACTCATCCGGTCACCTCGGACCGGTCCCCGCCCCACAGCGTGTGGAACGACCCCTCCCGGTCCACCCTCCGGTAGGTGTGCGCACCGAAGAAGTCCCGCTGGCCCTGTGTCAGCGCTGCGGGCAACCGTTCGGCGCGCAGCGCGTCGTAGTAGGCGAGAGCCGCGGAGAAGCCCGGCGTCGGCACGCCCTGCCGGGTCGCCGCCACGATCACCTCACGCCAGTCGTCCTGCGCGGCGGCGATCTCCGCGGCGAAGGTCTCGTCCGACAGCAGGCTCGGCAGGTCGGCACGGGTGTCGTACGCCGCGCGGATGCGGTCGAGGAACGCCGCCCGGATGATGCAGCCGCCCCGCCAGATCGCGGAGACCGCGCCGAGGTCGATGTCCCAGTCGTACTCTGCGCGCGCCGCGTCGATCTCGTGGAAGCCCTGCGTGTAGGAGACGATCTTGGAGGCGTACAGCGCCTGCTCGACACGGTCCGCGAAGGCCGCCGCCTCCGACTCGCTCAGGGCGGACGCCTTCGGGCCGGCCAGGTGCCGGGAGGCCTCACGCAGGCCCGCGTGGCCGGACAGGGAGCGGGCGAACACGGCCTCGGCGATGCCGGAGACCGGGACACCGAGGTCGAGGGCGATCTGCACGGTCCAGCGCCCCGTGCCCTTCTGCTCGGCCTGGTCGACGACCACGTCCACGAACGGCTTGCCGGTCGCGGCGTCCACGTGCGCCAGCACCTCGGCGGTGATCTCGATCAGGTAGGAGTCCAGCCGCCCCTGGTTCCAGGTGCGGAAGATCTCCGCGATCTGCGCGGGGGAGTAGCCCGCGACCTCTCGCAGCAGCTGGTACGCCTCACCGATGAGCTGCATGTCGGCGTACTCGATGCCGTTGTGCACCATCTTCACGAAGTGACCGGCGCCGTCCGGGCCGACATGGGTCACACAGGGCGAACCGTCCTTCGCCTTCGCCGAGATCTTCTCCAGCATCGGGCCGAGCGAGTCGTACGACTCCTTCGGGCCGCCGGGCATGATGCTCGGCCCGTTGAGCGCGCCCTCCTCGCCGCCGGAGACGCCCATGCCGACGAAGTGGATGCCCTGCTCGCGCAGTTCGCGCTCGCGGCGGCGGGTGTCGGCGAAGTGCGCGTTGCCACCGTCGATGATCATGTCGCCGGGCTCCAGCAGCGGGGCGAACTCCTGGATCACCGCGTCGGTGGGCTCGCCCGCCTTCACCATGACGACCAGGCGGCGGGGCCGCTCCAGCGCCGCCACGAAGTCCTTGGCGGTCTCGGCCGCGATGAACGCGCCCTCGTCACCGAACTCCGCCACCAGCGCGTGGGTGCGCGCGGGCGTCCGGTTGTGCACCGCCACCGTGTAGCCGTTGCGGGCGAAGTTGCGGGCGAGATTGCGGCCCATGACCGCGAGTCCCGTGACGCCGATCTGGGCTGAGTTGCTCATTCGGTTGGCTCCTATATATCCGGTATCGGTGGTGCCGGTCATCGTGGCCGCCAGTATTGCCGCAGTGACCATCTTGACGTGCCGGTACTCCGGCCGCACTCCCGGGTGGCTCGATGTTTCGCAGGCTGATACGGACAGAAGGGCCGACCTGCCTCAGTCGTTTCCCAACCCGGTTTCCCACCTTGCCCCTTGAGCCACAGCACGACCGATTGCCGTCTTGTCATGGCCTGTTACCGGCGCTTACTTTTGGCCCTTCCGACCCATGTCGAGGGGGCACCGATATGGCCGTACGCGGCCGGCACCGCCGGTATCAGCCGAACAGGATCAACCGCGCCTCGCTCACCGTCACGGCGGGCGGCGCCGGAATGGCCCTCCCGCTCATCGGCACCGGCAGCGCGCAGGCGGCGGACGTGGAGACCTGGGAGAAGGTCGCCGCGTGCGAGTCGACCGACAACTGGAGCATCAACACCGGCAACGGCTACTACGGCGGCCTCCAGTTCACCCAGTCCACCTGGGAGGAGTACGGCGGCACCCGGTACGCGCCACGCGCCGATCTGGCCACCAAGGAACAGCAGATCGCCGTGGCGGAGAAGGTCCTCGACGGACAGGGACCCGGCGCCTGGCCGGTCTGTTCGGTACGGGCCGGGCTCACCCGGGGCGGGGAGTCACCGGAGCTGAAGACCTCCACGCCGGACGTACAGCCGCAGACCACACCCCAGTCCCGCGCCGGGCGGGCCGAGATGTACACGGTCGTCCAGGGCGACACCCTCTCCACGATCGCCGAGGAGCACGACGTCCGCGGCGGCTGGCAGCGGCTGTACGAGGCCAACCGCAGGACCGTCGGTGCGGATCCGGACCTGATCCTGCCCGGCCAACGGCTCGCCCTGAACGGCAAGTCCGCCACGAAGACGTCCTCGACGGCCACCAAACCCACACCGAAGAAGAAGGCGCCGGACAAGACCGACAAGGCCGAGAAGACCGTACAGAAGTCGTCACAGAAGTCGTCGCAGAGCATGGTCCCGCCGGTCGGCGCGCCCACCGGCACGCCGTACCACAAGGCCGGTTCCGCCTGGTCGAAGGGCTACCACACGGGCGTCGACTTCCCCGTCCCCACCGGCACCTCCGTGCGCTCCGTCGCCGCGGGCCAGGTGGTCAGCGCGGGCTGGGAGGGCTCCTTCGGCTACCAGGTGGTCGTCCGGCACACGGACGGCCGCTACAGCCAGTACGCCCATCTGTCCGCGATCTCCGTGAAGAGCGGCCAGCAGGTCGGCGTGGGCCAGCGGATCGGCCGCTCCGGCTCGACGGGCAACAGTACGGGCCCGCATCTGCACTTCGAAGTGCGGACGGGGCCCGGTTTCGGCTCGGACATCGACCCGGTCGCCTACCTGAGGGCGGGCGGCGTCAGGATTTGACCCGTGTCCGGTGCCGGTCGAGTACCGGCATCGGCACGTACGGGCCGCCGTAGCACGGCCCGTACAGATACGACGGGATTTCGTCGTCCCTGCTGTCCCGCCCGGCGGTGAACGCGGCGGGAATCGCGGCCGGGACCAGGTCCGGCGGCTGCTCCGGGAGCACGATCCGCGCGGCCTCCGGCTGCTCCGGGAGCACGATCCGCAGCTCCTCGGCCGGGACCGGCGCCACGGGGAGTTCCGCCTGCGCGGGCTCGGCGCGCTCCGTGCGGGCGATGCGCTCCGTGGTCAGCAGGATCAGGCCGCCCGCCGCGACCACACCGCAGCTCAGCGCGAGCGCCGTGCCGGTGGTGCCGTAGCGGAAGGTTTCCCCGAACATCGTGATGCCGACCGCTGCGGCGATCACCGGGTTCACGACCGTCAGCACCGCCAGCGGCGCGGCGAGTCCGGCGCCCCGGTAGGCGGCCTGCGACAGCAGCAGACCGGCCGTGGCGAAGACACCGATGGTGGCCAGCGAGGGCAGGTCGCCCGCGGTCACCCCGCCGGTCCAGTCGACGGCGACGAGCTTGGTGAAGACCGAGGACATACCGAAGGCGATACCGGACGCCGTCGCCAGCAGCACACTGCGCACCACCGGGTGCCGGTGCGCCGCCCGCCCCGCGATCATCAGCGTGACCACGGCGCCCGCGGTGACCAGGGCCACCCCCGTGCGCTCGGCGGTGCCGAGGGACTGCGACTCGGCGGCGCCGACCAGGGAGAGCAGGCCCGCGAGGCCCACCGTCGCCATGATGGCGCCGCGCCAGGCGGTCGCCCCGGCCTTGCGGCCGACGAACAGGGCCGCCATCGGCAGCGCGAAGACGATGGTGAGAGCGCCCAGCGGCTGGACCAGGCTCAGCGGTCCGTAGGCCAGGGCGGCCACGTGCAGCAGACCGCCGAGGCCGTTCAGCGCCACGGCCGCCCACCAGGTCGGCCGGCGCAGCGGCGCGTACTGCCGCGCGGCCGAGGACACCGCGACGTGCTCCTGCACGATCGCTCCGCCCGCGTAGGCGACGGCGGAGACGAGCGACAGCAGCACGGACAACGCGAGGGCACTCATGAGCTGCTCCTCTGCGTGAGGCGAGGGCTCTTCGTCCCGCGCGGCGATCGGTCGGCTTCCATAGCCAACACGATGCCGTCAAAAGTTCTTCCCGTCGTCGTCCCTGAGCAGTCAATGCCTCCTACTGCCGATGGAGTACAAATCGCCCTCCGTCCTCCCCAGGGTGGGTGGCACCCCCCGAGGCCGGTACGACCTGAGTTGGTACTACTGCCTTTCGTGGACCTCGACCCCGAACTCACCGCGCTCCGCCCGCTCGGCGGCTTCTTCCTCCTACGTGCCACCGGAGCGCCCGCCGACCCGCTGCCGACACTGGCCGAAACCTACGACCGGACATCATCGGATGTTTACGAGAATTCTATGACTTTCCGTGTCCGGAAGGTGGCCTCGTCCCTGAACGCCCCCGAGTTGCGGATCGCGGCGTCCGTGGCCCAGCAGGGGCTCGCCGCCCGGCTGTGGTCGGTGGCGCTCGGCTGCGCCGTCCGCTACGGCACCCTCCCCGCCCTCTCCCCGGAGCTGCTGCGCTGGGACCCCGACGCCGGCGCCCCCGACGACCTGTGGCTGACCGAGGTGCGCCCGTCGACGGACGACCTGGTGGACGCCGTACTGATCGCGCACCTCGCACCGCTCACGGCACTGGTGCGCGAGCGGTACCGGGTCGCCGAGGGGCTGCTGTGGGGCAACGCCGCCTCCGCCCTGGCCGGGGCCGCGCGGCAGCTCCACCGGTGGGCGCGGGAGCAGGGCCGTACCGACGACGCCGTACGCACCCGGGAGCTGACGTCCGGGCTCCTCTCGCATCCCCGGCTCGCGGGCGCCCTGGACGCGAACCTGCGGCGGCGCAGCTGCTGCCTCTACTACCGGGTGCCGGGCGGAGGTGTGTGCGGGGACTGCTGCTTCACCAGACCCCCGGGCTCTTCCCCGCGCGCCGCATCTGGGTGACCATGGGTGCTCCGGCCGAGACAGGGGGTTGCGGGTGCGAGTGGGACTGCTGACCCGGGAGTTCCCGCCGGATGTCTACGGCGGCGCCGGTGTGCATGTGGAGTTCCTGGCCCGGGAGTTGCGGTCCCTGGTCGACCTGGAGGTGCACTGCTGGGGTGAGGGCCGCGCCGACGGCGTCGTACGCCACCGCCCCTGGCCCGCCCTGGACACCGCCAACGACGCGCTGCGCACCTTCTCCGTGGACCTGGCGATGACCGCCGCACTGGAGGGCGCCGACCTCGTCCACTCCCACACCTGGTACGCCAACCTCGGCGGCCACCTGGCCAAGCTGCTGCACGGCGTCCCGCACGTGATGACCGCCCACTCCCTGGAACCCCTGCGCCCCTGGAAGGCGGAGCAACTCGGCGGCGGATACGCCCTGTCGAGCTGGGCCGAGCGCACCGCGATCGAGTCCGCGGACGCGGTGATCGCGGTCTCCGCCGCCATGCGCGAGGACATCCTCGCCTGCTACCCCGCACTGGACCCGGCGCGGGTGCGGGTGGTGCACAACGGCATCGACACCGGCATCTACCGCCCCGACCGCGGCACGGACGTCCTGGAGCGGATCGGCCTGGACCGCTCCCGCCCCTACGTCCTGTTCGTCGGCCGCATCACCCGCCAGAAGGGCGTGCCCCATCTGCTGCGCGCGGTACGGGACATCGACCCCGCCGCCCAGGTCGTCCTGTGCGCGGGCGCGCCGGACACCCCCGAGATCGACCGGGAGTTCCGCGAGCTGTACGAGGAGCTGAGCCGGGTCCGCGCGGGCGTGCACTGGATCCCGCAGATGCTGCCGCGCCCCGAGGTGATCCAACTCCTCACCCACGCCGCCGCGTTCGTCTGCCCGTCGGTGTACGAACCGCTCGGGATCGTCAACCTGGAGGCGATGGCCTGCGGAACTCCCGTCGTGGCCTCCCGCGTCGGCGGCATCCCGGAGGTCGTGGAGGACGGCAAGACGGGGCTGCTGGTGCCGGTGGACGACGACTTCGAGGACTCCCTCGCGCGCGCCCTGGACGCGGTCATCGGCGACCCGGAGGGCTCTCGGGCGATGGGTGAGGCCGGACGGGAGCGCGCGGTGGGCGAGTTCGGCTGGGACGCCGTGGCCCGGCGCACGGCGAACCTCTACGCGGAGATCCTCGAACAGGCGTAGGGGGCCCGGCGCGGGGGCAGGGATGGATCATCCTGGGAGAGGGGAGCGGCCATGCGGCGAGGCGGACCTTCGGTTCTCGGAATCGTGCTGGCGGGGGGCGAGGGCAAGCGTCTGATGCCCCTGACAGCTGACCGTGCGAAACCCGCGGTCACCTTCGGCGGCACCTACCGTCTCGTCGACTTCGTGCTGTCCAACCTCGTCAACGGCGACATCCTGCGCATCTGCGTGCTCACGCAGTACAAGTCGCACTCGCTGGACCGGCACATCACCACCACCTGGCGGATGTCCAGCCTGCTGGGGAACTACGTCACCCCGGTCCCGGCCCAGCAGCGTCTCGGCCCGCGCTGGTACCTGGGCAGCGCGGACGCGATCCTGCAGTCCCTGAACCTGATCCACGACGAACGCCCCGAGTACGTCGCGGTGTTCGGCGCCGACCACGTGTACCGCATGGACCCGCGCCAGATGCTCGCCCAGCACATCGAGTCCGGTGCCGGGGTGACCGTGGCCGGGATACGCGTGCCGCGCGCGGAGTCCTCGGCGTTCGGCGTGATCACGCCCGGCTCCGACGGACAGACCGTGGAGCGGTTCCTGGAGAAGCCCGCCGACCCGCCCGGCCTGCCGGCCGACCCGGAGTGCGTGTTCGCCTCGATGGGCAACTACATCTTCACCACGAAGGCCCTCATCGAGGCGCTGCAGCGGGACGCCGAGGACGAGAACTCCGTGCACGACATGGGCGGCTCGATCCTGCCCCAGCTCACCGACCGGGGCGAGGCCCAGCTGTACGACTTCAGCGCCAACCACGTGCCCGGCGAGACGGCCCGGGACCGGGGGTACTGGCGCGATGTGGGCACCCTGGACGCGTACTACGACGCCCACATGGACCTGATCGCCGAGCGGCCGGCGTTCAACCTCTACAACCGGCAGTGGCCGATCTACACCCACTCCGGCCAGCTCTCCCCGGCCCGGTTCAACGCGGGCGGCATCGCGGGGGAGTCGATCATCAGCGCGGGGTGTCTGATCCGCGGCCAGGTCACCCGGTCCGTGCTCTCGCCCGGTGTGGTGGTCGACCCCGGAGCGGTGGTGCAGGGCTCGGTGCTGCACGACAACGTCCACATCGGCCGGGGCGCGGTGGTGCGCGGGGCGGTGCTGGACAAGAACGTGGAGGTGCCGCCGGGTGCGACGATCGGCGTCAACCCGGAGCGGGACGCCGAGCTGTACACGGTCTCCAAGGGCGGGGTCATCGCACTCGGGAAGGGTCAGCGGGTGTCCTGACCATGTGCTCGGTGGGGCCTGTGTTGCTTGTGTGACGGCAGAGGTGTCGGTATCGGGTAAGGAATCGGACTTTAATCTGCTGTTAACTGTGCGTAGCTTGATCGTACTTGACCGTAATCACTCGTGAGCGATTGACTGCTGCTCCACCCGTAGTCGACGCGAGGCAAGCCCTTGACTTCCGACCTGCTCGCCCCTCTCGACCTGGCGTTCTGGAACATCGAGTCCGAACGGCACCCGATGCACCTGGGCGCCCTCGGCGTCTTCTCCGCGCACTCGCCCACGGCCGGAGCGCACGCCGCCGACCTGCTCGCGGCCCGCGCCGCGGCGGTCCCCGGACTGCGGATGCGCATCCGCGACGTATGGCAGCCGCTCGCCTTCGGCGCCGCCGCCCGTGAGGCCGTGCCCGACTTCGACCCCCTCCAGCACGTACGGCTGCACGCCCCCACCGACGACTTCCAGGCCGTCGCCGGACGCCTCATGGAACGCCCGCTGGAGCGGGGCCGCCCGCCCTGGGAGGCGCATGTGCTGCCCGGCGAGGACGGGATGTCCTTCGCCGTGCTCTTCAAGTTCCACCACGCCCTGGCCGACGGGCTGCGCGCGCTGACCCTCGCCGCGGCGATCCTCGACCCGATGGACCTGCCCGAGCGCCGGCCCCGGCCCGCCGAGCCCGCGCGCGGCCTGCTGCCGGACGTACGCAAACTGCCCGGACTGGTCCGCGGCGCCCTGTCCGACGTGGGCCGGGCCCTCGACATCGGCACCTCCGTCGCCCTGTCGACCCTAGGCACCACGCTGGCCCCGAACCCCACCACCGCGTTCACCTCCGAGGGCACCGGCACCCGCCGCACCGCCGGGGTCGTCCTCGACCTCGACGACGTGCACCGGGTGCGCAAGGCCTTCGGCGGCACCGTCAACGACGTACTGATCGCGATCGTCGCCGGCGCCCTGCGCCGCTGGCTCGACGAACGCGGGGACGGCAGCGAGGGCGTGACACCGCGCGCGCTCATCCCGGTCTCCAAGCGCCGCCCGCGCACCGCGCAGCCCCCGGGCAACCGGCTCTCCGGGTACCTCGTACGGCTGCCCGTCCACGACCCGGACCCCGTGCGCCGCCTGGCGGCCGTCCGTACGGCCATGAACCGCAACAAGGACGCCGGGCCCGACCGGGGCGCGGGCGCCGTCGCCCTCCTCGCCGACCACGTCCCGCCCCTCGGCCACCGCCTCGGCGGCCCCCTGGTCAGCCAGGCCGCCCGCCTCTGGTTCGACATCCTGGTCACCAGCGTCCCCCTGCCCAGCCTCGGCCTGAAGCTCGGCGGCAACCCGGTGACGGCGGTCTTCCCGTACGCCCCCCTGGCCCCCGGCCAGTCCCTGGCCGTCGCGGTCTCCACATACCGAGGCGCCGTCCACTTCGGCCTGGTGGCGGACGGGGAGGCGGTACCGGACCTGGATGTCCTGGCCACGGCGTTCTCGACGGAGGCGGAGACGCTGCTCGGGGTCTGCGACCCCTGAGCGGGGTACCTGCGCGGGGCGTATCGAGCCCGGGTAGCAGACGTCCGGCGCGTGTGAGCCGGTGCTCGTGGAGACCTGGCACGGACGACGGACGCGGCCGTCGACCCCGAGGTTGACCGGGGGCGCGCCCCTTGGGGCGCAGGCGATGCCCTGCGACCTCATGACCCCGTCCTCCTGCGGCCGGTCCCTGGCCGTCCGTCCCCAGTGCGGCGGCACGTGCCGCACCGTGATGGCGGACGCGGCCTTGTTCCTCGGACGGGCGCCCCCCGGTGGCGGATCTTCGACGGCTGCGGGACACGGTCGGGGCCTGTGGCCCCTTCCCGGGCTCGGTCCCGGTGGCCCGGGCTGCGCGGTCGTCGGCCCGCCGGCGGTAGTGGGACGCGGCTCTGCCCTGTCCGTGCTTGCGCGACAGCCTGCGCCGCGGCCCGCCGACGGACCGGAGCTGCGGTCTCCACCGCGGCCCGTCGCAGGACCGGAGCCGCCTCTTTTCGCGTGGCCGCCGGGGCGGCCGGCACCCGTGACCCCACCGGTAGGACCACGCCACCCCCACCCCCTCGGCAGAGACGCCCGTCACCACCCCCGCCCCTTGACCGGCAGGGATTTTGGCAGTGGCGCCCGGCGCTCCGTAGAATTCCGCGTTCGAAAGTGGACGCGGCCGCGGGGCCGCACGTGACGGCAGGGAACGGCAGCGGCGATGACGGTGACAGAGGACGGCTCGGCGACCACGGAAGAGGTCGTGTACGGCCCCGGCATCGACCCCGAACGCCTGGCGGTCTGCCTCAGCGTGCTGGAGGAGCTCGACAAGCTGGAGCTCGACCACCCCGACGCGATCGCCGTGCGCCGGGCCACCGCCGGTATCTACCGCACGGTCAAGCAGCGCCGCCGCCAGGAGCGCCGCGCCGCCAAGACCGCGCACGACAAGGCGGTCACCGAGGCCACCGCGACCGGCTCGGCGCAGCGCATCGACGACGAGACCGAGGGCCTGCTGCCCAGGTCCGCCACCGAGGAGGGCCGGATCGCCGGGATACTCCAGCGCCCGCGCTCCTGCTACACCTGCAAGACGCGCTACGTCGAGGTCGACTACTTCTACCACCAGCTCTGTCCCGAGTGCGCCGCCTTGAACCGGGCCAAGCGGGACGCCCGCGCCGACCTCACCGGCAAGCGCGCGCTGCTCACCGGGGGCCGCGCCAAGATCGGCATGTACATCGCGCTGCGGCTGCTGCGCGACGGCGCCCACACCACGATCACCACCCGGTTCCCCAAGGACGCCATCCGCCGCTTCAAGGCGATGGACGACTCCGCGGACTGGATCCACCGCCTGGAGGTCGTCGGCATCGATCTGCGCGACCCCGCCCAGGCCGTCGAACTGGCCGACCGGATGACCGCGCAGGGCCCGCTCGACATCCTCATCAACAACGCCACCCAGACCGTACGGCGGCTGCCGTCGGCCTACGCCGCCCTGGTCGAGGGCGAGTCCGCCCCGCTGCCGGCCGGTGAGCTCCCCGCCCACCAGGTGATCGGCGCCTTCAACTCCGGCGCGGTGGACGGACTGGCCGCGCTGCCGGTCGGGGTCTCCGGGCTGGACGCCCAGAAGGTGGCCGATCTGGCACTGGTCGCGGGCAACGCCAGCGTCGCCCGGCACCTCGACGGCACCGCCATCGACGCGGGCGGCCTGGTCCCGGACGTCGTCGAGACCAACACCTGGGTGCAGACCATCGAGCAGATCTCCCCGGTGGAGCTGCTGGAGACCCAGCTGTGCAACTACACGGCGCCGTTCATCCTCATCAGCAAGCTCCGCCCGGTGATGGCCGAGGCGGCCCGCAAGGCGAACTCCGGCCGCGCGTACGTGGTCAACGTCTCCGCGATGGAGGGCGTGTTCGGCCGTGGCTACAAGGGCGCGGGGCACCCGAACACCAACGCCGCCAAGGCCGCGATGAACATGGTGACCCGCACCAGCGCCCAGGAGATGTTCCAGACCGACGGCATCCTCATGACCTCGGTCGACACCGGCTGGATCACCGACGAACGCCCCCACTACGACAAACTCCGCCTCGCCGAGGAGGGCTTCCACGCTCCCCTCGACCTGGTCGACGGCGCGGCCCGGGTCTACGACCCCGTCGTACGCGGCGAGGCCGGCGAGGACCTGTACGGCGTCTTCCTGAAGGACTACGCGCCCGGCAAGTGGTAGGCCCGGCGGCCCCCAACTCCCTTCGCGGCGCCTCCTGATCTTCCGTCAGGAGGCGCCCTCAGGCATGCCCCTGAGGTGCGGCAGAGGGGAGAAATCAGGACGACTTCAGACAGTAACCGCGAGTTTGCAGCCCCATCGAGCGGGCGCCCGCTCATTTGGTTACTCTGTAGCCCACGGACAGCAAGCACGGGGTCCCACCCACACCCACGTGCTCCGTACGAGAAGCCGGCGCCACCGCGACCGAACTGCCTTTCGACTCATACCCGAATGGGCCTCCGGCACCGGGCGCAGCGGCTCCGGCGCAGTTAGGTCCGAGGGTGACCCGACACATAAGGAGTGCGCGGTGACACCGGAGAAGACGAAGCTCGAAGAACGTCCCGAGGAGCGTACGGAACCCGCGGGCCGCAGGCCCGGAGAACTCGGCAGCCTGGACGTGTGGGCCCGGTCCGCCCCGATCCGCCTCGCGGGTTACGAGGACGACCTCGCCGAGCCCCACATCCTGCCCAGCGTGGACTGAAACCACCGCCGGATTTTATTGCGCAGGTGACGATCGCATGGGCGTGCGAGACTGGCGCCCATGCTGATCAGAGAAGCCGCGGCCGACGACTGGCCGCGGATCTGGCCTTTCTGGCACCGCATCGTCTCGGCCGGCGAGACCTACGCCTGGGACCCGGACACCCCCGAAGAGGCCGCCCGGGTCCTGTGGATGTCCCCGCCGAAGCGGGTGTACGTCGTCGAGGACGAGACCGGCGCGATCGTCGGCTCCGCCTACGTCACCCCCAACTACGGCGGCCCCGCCGCCCATGTCGCCAACGCCGGGTTCATGGTGGACCCCGACCACGCGCGCCGTGGCATCGGCCGCCTGCTCGCCGACCACGTCCTGACGGCCGCCAAGGCGCACGGATTCCGGGCCATGGTCTTCAACGCGGTCGTCGAGACGAACCCGGCCGTCGGGCTCTGGAAGTCCCTCGGCTTCACGATCCTCGGCACCGTCCCGGAGGCATTCGACCATCCCCGGCACGGACGGGTGGGGCTGCACATCATGCACAAAGCCCTGTGAGGGCCCGCGTCAGGCGCGGCAGCACAGCATCTCCAGCGGCCGGTCGGCGGCGTGGTCCGCCCGGTCGAAGCCCTATCCCTCCAGTGGAGCCGTTCGCTCCCAGGGCCGCAGCTTTTCCAACTGGGCCGCCAGATCCAGCAGTTCCGTCTCCATTCCCGGGCGGCCGACGAGCTGTACGGCGCAGGGCGCGCCGGAGCGCAGGGCGCCGACCGGGACCGCCATGGCGGGCCAGCCGGTGAGGTTCCACGGCGGCGTGAACGGCGAGTAGGTGGTGTTCGCCAGCACATTGCGCAGCCAGCCCCGCTCGTCCCACCGGGCGGCGGCGGGGGAGCGGCGCGCCAGCGCGGGCGTGAGCAGGATGTCGTACTGCTCGAAGAAGGGCGTGAGCCGCTGACGCAGTTCCTCCCGGGCGTCGCCGGTACGGACCCGGTTGGTGAACCGGGTTCCGATCGCCGCGTGGACCCGGGTACGGCGCGCCAGCAGCCGCCGGTCCAGGGACCGGGCGTCCACCGCGGTGCCCGCGGTCCAGTGCTGGAGTGAAGTGAGGCTCAGCGACAGCGGATACGGCGGATCGGCGCGCCGCACCTGGTGCCCCGCCTTGATCAGCAGCCCCGCGGTCTCCCGGGCCGCCGCCCGGTACGGCGCGCTCACCGCGATCCCGGCGATCGGACTGCGCAACGACACCGCGATCCGCTTCGCCACCGAGGTCCGCCCCGGCGGCAAGTCCCCGTCGGCCAGCACCGACAGCATCAGCCGCGCGTCCTCGACCGTCGTCGCCAGCGGGCCGTTCTCCGACATGCCGAACCAGTCGCCGTCGCCGATTCCGGCCGGAACCAGCCCCCGGCCGGGCTTGATCGTGACGAGCCCGCAGTTGGCGGCGGGTATGCGCAGCGAGCCCATACCGTCGTTGCCGAGGGCGATCGGCACCATCCCGGCCGCGACGGCCGCCGCGCTGCCCCCGGAGGACCCGCCCGCGGAACGGGACGGATCCCACGGGTTGCGGGCGGTCCCGTGCGCCCCGTCGGTCGTACCGAAGACGCACAACTCCGGCACATTGGTCAGCCCCACGACCACGGCCCCCGCCGCCCGCAGCCGGGCCACCGTGACGTGGTCCTCGTCGGCCGGGGCGTCAGGGGTCGCGACGGACCCCACGCGCATCGACTCCCCGGCGACCGTGACATTGTCCTTCACCGCCACCGGCACACCGGCCAGGGGCAGTTGGTCCAGGTCCCCGCGCGCCCCCAGGGCCTCCGCCTCGGCGAGCGCCGCCTCGCGCCGGACCGTCCGGAAGGCGCCGACCGTCCCGTCAAGGCGGGCGATTCGCTCCAGATGCTCCGCCACCACCTCGCGCGCGGTGACCTGCTTGTCCCGGACAGCGGCTGCGATCTCGACGGCGGTCCGGCCGACCCAGGTGGTCACAAAGGGCTCCTTCGGGGCTGCGGGCAGAGACTACTCACGGGTATGTCGGAGAGAACTCTGCCCGTCGAAGGGCGCCGCGTCGAGAGAGCGAGCAGGCGGCCCTCAGCGCAGATGCCGCTCGAAGAACGCCACCGTCGCCTCCATCGACCGCGGCCACTGCGGCCCGAACGTGTGCCCCTCGCCCGGGTACTGGCGCAGTTCCACGTCCTTGCCCGCCGCCTCGAACGCCGCGACCGTGCGCTTGGTCCAGGCGAGCGGGCAGGTGGTGTCGGCGGTGCCGTGGTGGATAAGGAGGGGCTCGGTGACGCGGTCCACGAAGGTCAGCGGGGAGACGTTCCGCCAGAACCGCGGGTTCTCCTCGGGGGTGCCGTACGCCTCGTCGATCTCGGCGACCAGCGGGTCGTCCTCGCCGCGCTGGAAGTGGTCGATGTTGTCCTGCGGGCGGGCGCTGACCGGGGCGAAGACGACGGCCGCGTCGAACAGACCCGGGGCCACGACCAGCGTGTTGTACACGACACCGCCGCCCATCGAGCGGCCCAGCAGCCCGATGCGGTCCGGGTCGATCTCCGGGCGGCCCGAGCCGCGCAGGGCCAGGGCCGCGCCGATGACGTCCGAGGTGTAACCGAGCCGCAGTCGCAGGTCGTTGCCGGGGTCGTCGTCGGAGCGGGCGTGGTTGCGGTAGTCGGTGTGCAGGACGACGTATCCCTCGCGGGCCAGGAGGTCCTGTTCGCGGGCCAGGCCCCGGCCGGTGGTGTAGACGGCGGGGTCGATGTAGCCGTGCGCCAGCACCAGCGCCGGGAAGGGGCCCTTGCCGCGCGGGATGTTCATGAGGCCCGAGACGGTCAGCCCGTCGCTCTCGTACGTCACGGCGTACGAGGTGTACGCGGCGGTGCGGGCCAGGACCGTGCCGAGCCGGAGTCCCGAGCCGCTGTGGTCGCGTTCGATCAGCGCCTGGATCGACACCGGGTGGGGAGGCGTGGGGGTGGGCGTGGGGGACGCGGATGTCGTCCGTGGGCTCGGCGGCGGCGCGGGTTCCTCCCCGCCGCCGGTGCACGCCGCCGTCAGCAGCAGCGTCAGTCCGGCGGCGACGCCGGCCAGTGCCCGTAGCCGCCCCATGCCGTCATTGTCCTCCCGGTCACCCGCTCAGCGCGCCGCCCCCGTGCTGTCCCGCTCGATCAGGCGCGGCACCGGCACCCGTACGGTCCGCGCCGGGCCCCCGTCCAGCAGGGCCGTCAGTTCGCGGGCCGCCGTGCGGCCGAACTCCACGCTGTCCCGGGACAGGGCCGACAGCCAGGGCTTGACCATGCGGCACAGCGCCGAGTCCTCCCAGGCCACCACCGAGACATCGGACGGTACCGAGAAGCCCAGCTCGCTCGCGGCGGCGACGCCGGCCAGGGCCATCACGTCGTTGTCGTAGATCAGCGCGGTCGGGGGAGCGGAGCCGCCGAGGACCCGCCGGGTCACCGCGGCGCCCTCGGCGTCGGAGTAGTCCGTGGTCACCGACCGCACCTCGGTGAGACCCCGGCGCCGGGCCTCGGCGGCGAGCGTGCGGACACGGCGCTCGGTGTGCGCGAGGCCCGCGAGCCCCGCGATGTGCACGATCCGCCGGTGGCCGAGGGCGTACAGCCCGTCCACGACCGACGCCATCGCGCCCGCGTCGTCCGCCCACACCGTCGACAGGCCCGGATGCCGCTCCTCGGGCGCGCCGCCGATCACCACCGCGGGCAGGCCCAGTTCGTCCAGCAGATCGGGGCGGGGGTCGTCGGTGCGCGGGTCGACCACCAGCACCCCGTCCACCCGGTGCTCGGCCCACCAGCGCCGGTAGACCGCGCACTCGTCGGTGATGTCCTCCACCACCTGGAACAGCAGCCCCAGATGACGCTCGGCCAGCACCTCCTGGATGCCGGAGACGAGTTGGAGGAAGAAGGAGTCCACACCGAGGGTGTCCGCGGGGCGGGCCAGCACGAAGCCGACGGTCGCCGCGCCCTCCCCGGACAGCGCCCGCGCCGCCGTGCTGGGCCGCCAGCCCAGCTCCTCGGCCACCCGGCGCACCCGCTCGCGGGTCTCCTCCGAGACCCCGGCCCGGCCGTTCAGCGCGAACGACACCGCGCTCTGCGAGACCCCGGCATGCCGTGCGATGTCCTTCATCGTGGGCCGCCGGGCCGGTGACCGCCTGCCTGTCACGCTGCTCCCCATTCCTCCGACACATTTCGGCCACCAGTGTGCACTAATGCGGTTCAGCAGTGTCAACCTAATGCGTATTAGTCACTAATGAAATTAGCGGCGCGAGAGGCATTGACGGGCCCGCGCCAAGGCGTGCAGGGTCGGACGTCGTCGACCAACTCCCCCCTCAAGGAGGCCGGTTCACCGTGCCCGTTTCCCGAAGAAAGCTCGCTGCCGCCCTGGCTGTCTGCGTTGTCCTGCCGCTCAGCGCGTGCGGTTCCGGGGACGACGGCGGCTCGTCCGACGCCTCCGGAAAGATCGAGGGCGACATCACCTTCCAGACCTGGAATCTCCGGGCGAACTTCAAGGACTACTTCGAAGGGCTGATCGCCGACTTCGAGAAGAAATACCCCGGTACCCACGTGAAATGGGTCGACCAGCCCGCCGAGGGCTACGCCGACAAGATCAGTGCGGACGCGGCCGGCGGCACCCTCCCCGACGTCGTCAACGTCTCACCCGACCTGGTCGCCCCGCTCGCCAAGGCGGGCCTCGCCCTCGACCTCGACAAGGACGCCGGGCAGTACAAGAAGGAGTACCTGGAGGGCGCCTGGGCCAGCCATCGGATACCGGGCATGAGCGGCACGTATGCCTTCCCCTGGTATCTGAACACCGGGCCGCTGTTCTACAACAAGTCCCTCTTCAAGAAGGCCGGACTGCCCGCCGACCGGCCGCCGACCACGTACGACGAACTCTTCGAGGACGCCCTCACCGTCGCCGAGAAGACCGACGGCAAGGTCGCCACCCTCGCCAACGTCCCCACCATCGAGGACTTCGGCCGCTACGGCGTCCCGCTGATGAACGAGGAGGGCACGGGCTTCGCCTTCAACGACCCCAAGGGCGTCGAACTCCTCACCAAGTACAAGGAGTTGTACGACGCCAAGGCCCTCGACCCGCAGGCGCTCACCGCGACCCCGGAGTCCTCGGGCAAGAAGTTCCTCACCGAGGCCGTCGCCATGAACCCCGGCAGCGCCCTCGACCTCGGCAACTTCAAGAAGCAGGCGCCGAACCTGTACAAGAACATCGGCATCACCGACCAGATCACCAGTACCGGGCACGTGAACATGTACGTCATGGGCGTGATGGTCAATGCGCAGACCAAGCGCAAGCCCGCCGCCATCGCCTTCGCGCACTACGTCACCGACGCCGAGCGCCAGATGTCCTTCGCCAAGAAGGTCGCCATCTTCCCCAGCACCGCCGGCTCCCTGGACGACCCGTACTTCACGAAGGAGGACGGCACCGACGAGACCCGGGTCCGGGTCGCCGCCGCCAAGTCGCTGAAGAACGCGGTCAATTACACGCCGGTGCTGTTCAGCGAGCAGATGAAGACCGAGCTGCGCAACGAGGTCGCCAAGGCGCTGCAAGGCAAGGAAAGTCCGAAGGAAGCCCTTGACAACGCTGTCAAGGCCTGCGACCGGCTCCTCCAGCAGCAGGGGTAGCCATGTCCACCGCGTCCCGGGTGAGGCGTCAACTACCGGTGAGTCCCTGGCTGTTCGCCGCTCCCGGGCTGCTGATCATCGGCGCCTTCGTCCTCTACCCCTTCGTCTCCACCCTGATCAACGCCTTCACCGACCGCCGCACCCTGATCGAGGGCGAGTTCGTGGGCCTCGCCAACTTCCGCGAGCTGCTCCACGACGACATGTTCTGGATCGGCCTGCGCAACAGCACCCTCTATGTCCTCGGCGTCGTCCCGGCGCTGGTGATCCTTCCGCTGCTGCTGGCGCTGCTCGTGCAGAAGAACATCCCCGGCATCGCCTTCTTCCGGTCCGCCTTCTACACCCCCGTCGTCGCCTCCATCGTCGTGGTGGGCCTGATCTGGGTGTGGCTGCTCGACGAACGCGGCCTGGTCAACGCCCTGCTGGAGACCGTCGGCGTCGGCCGGGTCGGCTTCCTCAGCGACCAGTGGCTGCTGCTCCTGAGCGCCATGGCGGTCACCGTCTGGAAGGGCCTCGGCTACTACATGATCATTTACCTGGCGGCCCTCGCCAACGTGCCCCGCGAACTCCACGAGGCCGCCTCGGTCGACGGAGCCGGACCCGTACGCCGCTTCCTTACCGTCACCGTGCCCGCCGTCCGCTCCACCATGGTGCTCGTCGGCGCGCTGTCGTCGGTCGCCGCGTTCAAGGTGTTCTCCGAGGTCTACCTGATGGCCGGGCCCAGCGGCGGCCCGGCCGGCGAGGACACCACGCTCGTGATGCTCGTCCAGCGCACCGGCACCGGCCTCACCGGACGCGTCGGCTACGCCTCCGCGATCTCCGTCGTCGTCTTCGTCATCACCGTCGCCCTGATGCTGCTCGTCCTGCGCGCGGACCGAAGGAGCGAGACGTGAAGGTCACCGACGACAACGGCCGCCGCATCAAGGCCTGGGAACTCGTCCTGCGCTACGCCCTGTTGCTCGCGGTGCTCGCCCTCACCGTGGGGCCGTTCCTGTGGCAGCTGTCCACCTCGCTCAAGGGGCCGACCGAGGACATCTACACCTCCCCGCCGAAGTTCCTGCCCGGCGAGCCGACCCTGCACAACTACGAGCGGGTCGCCGACACCATCCCCGTCTGGGACTACGCCTTCAACTCCCTGAAGGTGGCCACCGCCAACGTCGTCACCAACTGCGTCGGCGCCGCCCTCGCCGGCTACGCGCTCGCCCGGCTGCGCTACCGGGGCCGCCGCGCCGCCACGCTCGCCTTCATCCTGGCGATGCTGGTCCCCGTGGAGGGCATCATCATCGCCCAGTTCACCACCATGCGGGACCTCGGCCTCAACAACACCCTGATCGCCGTCGTCCTGCCCGGCTGCATCGGCGCCATGAACGTCCTGCTCATGCGCAACGCCTTCCTCAACCTTCCCTACGAGATCGAGGAGGCGGCCTTCGTCGACGGCGCCAACGTCTGGCAGCGGTTCACCCGGATCGCGCTGCCCTCGGTCAAGGGCACCCTCGCCGTCGTCGCCATCTTCGCCTTCATGGGCGCCTGGGACGACTTTTTGTGGCCGCTCATCGTGCTCAGCGACCCCTCCAAGTTCACCCTCACCATCGGCCTCAACTACCTGCACGGCACCTTCGCCAACGACGAACGCCTCGTCGCCGCGGGCACCGTCATCGCCGTCGCCCCGCTCATCGCCCTCTTCGCCTGCCTCCAGCGGTACTTCTTCCGCGGCGTCGGCGAGGGCGCCGTCAAGGGCTGAACCACCGACCTCCGTCACAAGGACACGCATTGACTCCTGCCGTGCGCCTCGGCGTCAACTACACCCCGAGCACCGGGTGGTTCCACCACTGGCTCGACTTCGACCTCGACGCGGTACGCGCCGACCTCGACTCGATCGCCGCACTGGGCCTGGACCACATCCGGGTCTTCCCGCTGTGGCCCTACTTCCAGCCGAACCGCACCCTCATCCGCGAACGCGCCGTCGCCGACCTCGTCCGCCTCGTCGACGCCGCCGCCGAACGCGGCCTCGACGTCAACGTCGACGGACTGCAAGGCCACTTGAGCAGCTTCGACTTCCTGCCCGCCTGGACCCGCACCTGGCACCGGCGCAACCTCTTCACCGACCCGGCGGTCATCGAGGGTCAGGCCGCCTACCTCCGCACCCTCGCCGCCGCCCTCGCCGACCGGCCCAACTTCCTCGGCATGACCCTCGGCAACGAGATCAACCAGTTCGCGGCCGACCCCCACCCCGACCCCGACCGGGCGACCACCGACCAGATCGACGCCTGGCTGGAGCGGATGCTCGCCGCCTGCGCGGAGGGCGCCCCCGGACGGCTGCACCTGCACGCCGAGTACGACGCCACCTGGTACCAGGACGACCAGCCCTTCACCCCCGCCCAGGCCGCCCGCCTAGGCGCGGTCACCGCCGTCCACTCCTGGGTGTTCAACGGCACCGCACAGCGCCACGGCCGGGTCTCCGTCCCCACCGAGCACCACGCCGCGTACCTCGTCGAGCTGAGCAAGGCATGGGCCGACGATCCACGGCGGCAGGTCTGGCTCCAGGAGGTGGGTGCCCCGGCGCCCCTGATCCCCGCCGAGTACGCCGCCGCCTTCACCGAGGCCACCGTCGCCCACGCCCTGGACTGTCCCGACCTGTGGGGCATCACCTGGTGGTGCTCCCACGACGTGTCCCGGCAACTCGCGGACTTCCCCGAACTCGAATACGGGCTGGGGCTGTTGACCAGCGAGCGGCAACCGAAGGACACAGCGCGGGTCCTCGCCGGGGCGGCGGCCCGCAAGCCCGGCCCGGCCCCTGTCCGTACGACCGCGCTCGTCGTCCCCGCCGACCCGGCCGTCCGGTCCCGGTGCGCCCCCGGCGGTCCCGTCTTCGACGCCTACTTCCGGCTGGCCGCCGACGGCGCCCGGCCCACCACCGTCCTCGACACCCGCGCCGACAACCCGGCCCATCTCGCGGCGCGCGGCATCACCGAAGTGGTCACTCCCGACCAGGTACTCCCCACCCCACAAGGAGGCACCCGCTCGTGAACCCCACCAGACGCGCCCTGCTGATCGCGGGCGCCACCACGGCCGTCACGCCCGCGCTGCCCGCGACCGCGGCTCCTGGAGCCGTCGGTAGGAAGGGACCGAAGGCCAGCGCGCCCCCGCCCTACGCCTCGTACTGGTACCCGGACTCCCTGCCCTCCGGCAGCCCCGGCCCCGGCATCACCTGGCGCGGCCTGAAGGCCTGGCGGGCCGAGGACGACCCCGACCTCGCCTTCAACGCCGCCTCCGTCCCACTCGCCGCCCGGTTCACCCCGGCGCCGGTCAACGCGACCGCCCGCGCGGACCAGGCCCGCATCCAGTCCCTGGTGTCCTTCGCGCCGACCTCCAGCAACCCCTCGCAGGGCTCGGCCACCGCCGACTACTACGCCCTCACCCACTGGGCCTACCTCGACGAACTGGTCTTCTGGGGCGGTTCCTCGGGGGAGGGTCTGATCCTGGCCCCGAATGCTCCGATCGTGGACGCCGCTCACCGGCACGGGGTGCGGGTGCTCGGCAACATCTTCCTGCCGCCCGTGGCCTACGGCGGGCAGTTGCGGTGGACCCGGGATCTGGTGCAGAAGGACTCCGCGGGGCGCTATCCGCTGGCCGAGCGGCTGGTGGCCGTGGCGCGGGCGTACGGGTTCGACGGGTGGTTCGTGAACGCCGAGACCGGGGGCGGGAACGCCGCGCTGGCCACCGACATGCTCGGCTTCCTGCGGGAGCTGAAGTCCCGGGCGGCGGCGGTCGGGCAGCGGGTGACCTGGTACGACTCGATGACCGTGAACGGCGGCGTCAGTTGGCAGGGGGCGCTCAACGCGCAGAACCAGCCCTTCTTCGAGACCGCCGACGACATGTTCGTGGACTTCCGGTGGTCCGCGAGCAGCCTGGCGTCCTCGGGACAGCGGGCGGAGCAGATCGGGCGGAGTCGGTACGAGCTGTGGGCGGGCGTCGACGTGGAGGCCGGCGGCTGGAACCGGGCCGTGAACTGGGACGCGATGGTGCCGAGGGACCGGGACCAGGTGGTGTCGGTGGGCTTCTACCGGCCCGAGTGGACGCGCAACCACCTCCCGGCGAGCCGCACGCCGGAGCAGTTCCACGCCGCCGACGACCGGTTCTGGAGCGGGCGGTCGCTGGATCCCTCGCGGCCGGACGCCACCGACTCCTGGCGGGCGCCGGCGGTGTCGGTGGCGGACCGGTCGACGGTGACCTCGGTGCCGTTCGCGAGCGTGTTCAACACCGGGCACGGGCTGCGGTGGTACGAGCGGGGTGCGGTGGCGTCGGACGTGCCCTGGAACCATCTGGGGTTGCAGGACCGGCTGCCTTCACGGCGGTGGGTTGTGCACACCTCGGGTGCGCGGCCCGCTGTGAACTTCGATTTCGCGGACGCCTGGTGTGGCGGCAGCAGTGTGCTGGTGGACGGTGAACTGACCGCTCCGGCGGTGCTGGATGTGTACGCGACCCGGCTGCCGGTGGGTGTGAACACGGTTGTCGAGCTCACCCATCGGGTCGACTCGGGGGCGGTCGACGTCGAGCTGGCTGTTGCCACGGCCGACCCCGACACTCCGGGGTCGACACCGCCGTACACCTACTTCCCTGTGAACTCGGTCAACAGCTGGCAGACGGCGACCGTACGGCTCACAGGGCTGACCGGCAGCATCCGGGCGATCGGCGTTCGCCTGACCCCCGCCGACGGCGGCCACGGCCCGGTGCGTTGGCGGCTCGGCGGGCTCGCCGTCCGCTCCGCCGCACCCTGCACCCCCGCCGCCCCCACCGCCCTCCGCGTCACCGGCGCGAGCGGCGGCGACCTGCGCCTGGCCTGGAACCCCGCACCCGGCGCCGTACGCCACTACACCCTGCACCGCCTGCTCCCCGACGGTACCCGGCGCTTCCTCGGCGGCACCTGCCAGCAGGCGTACTTCCTCACCGGACTGCGCCCCGAGCAGGGCGAGACTGCCGCGCGGTTCGAAGTGCGCGCGGTAGGGGAGCTGTACACCAGTTCCACCCCCGCGACCGTGACGCACGCCTGGTAGCCACCCGCCACTGTGACCGACACCTGGTAGCCACCCGCCACCTTGGCAGACACCTGGTAGCCACCCGCCACCGTGGCAGACGCCTGGCTACTACCCCCCACCCGGACGACCTACGGAGCACCCCGCATGCATGACGACCGCAGCCTGGTCGAAGCCCGACTCAAGCGCGTCCTCGACGAACGCATCCGCCCCGCCGTGTACCCCGAGTCCGTGCCGCTCGACGTGGCGGTCTGGCACGCCCCCGGCGAGCCGGTGCCGGTCGCCGAAGGGCTCGCGGCCGAGCCCGAGCCGGTCGAGGTGGGCGCCCGCTGGGGCGCTCCGTGGGGCACGAGCTGGTTCCGGGTGACCGGGAGAGTTCCCGAGGCGTGGGCCGGGCGGACCGTCGAGGCGCTGCTGGACCTCGGCTTCGACGAGAACATGCCCGGCTTCCAGTGCGAAGGCCTGGTCTACCGCCCCGACGGCACCCCGGTGAAGGGCCTCAACCCGCGCAACCAGTGGGTGCGCGTCGGCGCCCCCGTCGAGGGCGGCGAGGAGGTGTGCCTGCACATCGAGGCCGCCTCCAACCCCGTCATCCTCGACTACCACCCCTTCCTGCCGACCCAGTTGGGCGACAAGGAGACCGCGGGCAGCGAACCGCAGTACCGGCTCGCCCGCATGGACCTCGCCGTCCTCGACGAGACGGTGTGGGAGCTGGTACTCGACCTGGAGGTGCTCGGCGAGCTGATGGCCGAGCTGCCCGTGGACTCCGCGCGCCGCTGGGACATCCTGCGCGCGGTGGACAAGGCGCTGGACGCCATCGACCTCCAGAACGTGAACGGCACGGCCGCCCAGGCACGCGCCCGGCTGGAGACCGTGCTGTCCGAGCCCGCCGTGCCCTCCGCCCACCGCATCAGCGCCGTGGGGCACGCGCACATCGACTCGGCGTGGCTGTGGCCGCTGCGCGAGACGGTTCGCAAGGTGGCCCGTACGACCGCCAACATGACGGCGCTGCTGGAGGACGAACCGGAGTTCGTGTTCGCCATGTCCCAGGCCCAGCAGTGGGCGTGGGTGAAGGAGCACCGGCCCGAGGTGTGGGCGCGGGTGAAGAAGGCGGTCGCGGACGGGCGGTTCGTGCCGGCCGGTGGGATGTGGGTGGAGTCGGACACCAATATGCCGGGCTCGGAGGCGATGGCCCGGCAGTTCGTGCACGGCAAGCGGTTCTTCCTCGACGAGTTCGGCATCGAGAACGAGGAGGCGTGGCTGCCCGACACCTTCGGCTTCGCCGCCGGACTCCCGCAGATCATCAAGGCGGCGGGCTCCAAGTGGCTGCTGACCCAGAAGATCTCCTGGTCGCAGACGAACAAGTTCCCGCACCACACCTTCACCTGGGAAGGCATCGACGGCACCCGGATCTTCACCCACTTCCCGCCCGTCGACACCTACAACTGCTCCATGAAGGGCGGGGAGATCGCCCACGCCGCCCGGAACTTCAAGGACAAGGGTGTCGCCCGGCACTCCCTCGCGCCCACCGGCTGGGGAGACGGAGGCGGCGGCACCACCCGCGAGATGGTCGCCAAGGCCGCTCGGCTGCGCGACCTCGAAGGCTCGGCGACCGTGGTGTGGGAGACCCCGGCGGAGTTCTTCACCAAGGCCGAGGCCGAATACCCCGACCCGCCCGTGTGGGTCGGCGAGCTGTACCTCGAACTGCACCGGGCCACCCTCACCAGCCAGGCCAGGACCAAGCAGGGCAACCGGCGCAGCGAGCACCTGCTGCGCGAGGCCGAGCTGTGGGCGGCGACGGCGGCGGTGCGCACCGGATTCCCCTACCCGTACGAGGAGTTGGACCGCGTCTGGAAGACGGTGCTGCTGCACCAGTTCCACGACATCCTGCCGGGCTCCTCCATCGCCTGGGTGCACCGGGAGGCACGGGCCACCTACGAGCGCCTGGCCGCCGATCTCGACGGCATCATCGACGCCGCCCAGCGCGCCCTCGCCGGGGAAGGCACGACGCCGCTCGTGTTCAACTCCGCCCCGCACATCCGCGAAGGCGTCCCGGCGGGCGGCGCCCGGACCCCGGTCACCGGGGGACGCACCATGGTCTCCGACCGCCCCGGCGGCGGACACGTCCTCGACAACGGCCTGCTCCGGGTCGAGATCGACGCCCAGGGCCTGGTCGTCTCCGCCTACGACCATGACGCCGACCGGGAGTCCATCGCCCCCGGACGGGCCGGGAACCTCCTCCAACTCCACCCGGATTTCCCGAACATGTGGGACGCCTGGGATGTGGACGAGTTCTACCGGAACACGGTCACCGACCTCACCGACCTGGACGAGATGGCCCCGGAAGGGGACGGGGTACGCGTCACCCGCTCCTTCGGCGCCTCCCGCGTCACCCAACTGCTCTCCCTCGCGCCGGGGGAGCGGCGGCTGCTGGTGGACACCGAGGTGGACTGGCACGAGACGGAGAAGTTCCTCAAGCTCGCCTTCCCGCTCGACGTGCACGCCGAACGGTACGCCTCCGAGACCCAGTTCGGGCACTTCTACCGGCCCACCCACACCAACACCTCCTGGGAGGCGGCCAAGTTCGAGGCCTGCAACCACCGCTTCGTGCACCTGGAGGAACCGGGCTGGGGCGTGGCGATCGTCAACGACTCGACGTACGGCCACGACGTGACCCGTACCGTCCGCACCGACGGTGACCATGGCACGACCACCACGGTCCGGGTCTCCCTGCTGCGCGCCCCGCGCTTCCCCGACCCCGAGACCGACCAGGGCGTCCACCGCTTCCGGCACGCCCTCGTGCCGGGCGCGGACATCGCCGACGCGGTCCGCGAGGGCTGGCGGATCAACCTGCCCGAGCGACGGCTCACCGGCGCAGGCGAGGTCGCGCCGCTGGTGGGCGTGGACCGGGACGCGGTCGTCGTCACCGCGGTCAAGCTCGCCGACGACGGCAGCGGTGACGTCGTCGTCCGCTTCCACGAGGCCCACGGCGGCCGCTGCCGCGCGCGCCTCACCGCCGGCTTCGCCTTCACCTCCCTCACCGCCACCGACCTGCTGGAGCGCCCGCTGCCCGACAGCGCGGTGGAGCATGACGGCACGGGGGTGAACGTACGCCTGCGTCCGTTCGAGCTGGTCACGTTGCGGTTCCGGAGGGCAGACTCCGTGCTGTGAAGATCAGCGAGCGGGAACTGAACCGGGCCACTCTCGGCCGCCAACTGCTGCTGCGCCGCGAGCCGCTGGGCGCCGCCGACGCCGTACGGCGGATCCTGGCGCTCCAGGCGCAGCAGCCGGAGTCGCCGTACCTGGCCCTGTGGAACAGGCTCGACGGCTTCGACCCGGCGAGCCTGGACACCGCCTTCGCCGACCGCACGCTGCTCAAGGCGACGCTGCTGCGGATCACCCTGCACGCCGTCCACCGCGAGGACTATCCGCTGCTGAGGGCGGCGATGTATCCCACGCTGCGCGCCACCCGGCTCGGGTACCGCTACGCGGCCGCCGGACTGACCCCGGCGACGGCGGACGAACTGCAGCCGGGGTTGCTGCAGTTCGCAGACCAGGAGCCGCGATCCAACGGCGACATGACGACGTGGCTCGCCGAGCGCGTCGGGGAGGAGCGGAAGGACGGTGCGTGGTGGGGGCTGAGGGCGTATGCCCCGCTGGTGCACGCGGTGACCGGTGGGCCGTGGTCCTTCGGCACCTCACCCGCGTACGTCGCCGGGCCGGACGACTCCTTCCAGGGCGGGGCGGACGCGGCGCTGCTGGAGCTGGTCCCGCGCTGTCTGGCCGCGTTCGGGCCCGCCTCGGTGGCCGACATGGCCCAGTTCGGCACCGTGCGGCGGGGCCGCGTCCGCACGGCGGTGCGCGAGCTCGCCGACTCACTGGAGGAACTGGAGGGGCCCGACGGGACGGTGCTGTACGACATCCCGGGCGGCCTGCTGCCGGACGCGGACACACCGGCCCCGCCCCGCCTGATGGCCATGTGGGACAGCGTGCTGCTCGCCCACGCGGACCGCTCCCGGGTGATCCCGCCCGAGTACCGTCCCCTGGTGACCCGGGTCAACGGCGATGTGCTGCCGACGCTGCTCGTCGACGGGAAGGTCGCCGGGGTCTGGCGCGTCGCCGAGACCGGGGGCATCGAGGCGACCGCCTTCCACGACCTGCCGTCCGAGGCATGGGAAGGGCTCGCGGAGGAGGCCCGAGGGCTGGTGGCCTGGCTGGCCGAGCGGGAGTCACGGGTCTACAGCCGGTACGGGCACTGGTGGAAGAAGCTGCCGGACGGGCAGGTGCGCGTGCTGCCGGGGTGAGTGTGCCTGTTCAGCGTGTCCCCGACCGCGCCCGCAGCCACGCCTCCACTTCCCCCACGTGCACCGCCGCCGCGGCCCGCGCCGCGTCCGGGTCGCGGGCGACCAGCGCGCGATGGATGGCGGCGTGCTCGTGGCGGGTGCGGTCGAGGGCGCCCTCTTCCTGGTAGGCGCGGCGGACGCGGGCGCGGAAGGTGCGCGAGGAGAGGCTGTCCAGGATCGCGGCCATGGTGGCGTTGCCGGCGGCCAGGGCGATCTCCCGGTGGAAGGCCAGGTCGTGGACGAGGACCTCCTCCGGGTCGTCGGTGGCGTGCATGGCCTTCAAACGCCGTTCCACCTCGGCGAGTTGATCTGCAGTGATGCGGGCGGCGGCCATCGCGGTCGCCGCCGACTCCAGGATCCGCCGCACCTCCAGCAGCTCCACGAGACCGGTGCCCCGGGACAGGTCGGCGACCACGCCGAAGGTCTCCAGGAGATCCCCCGCCTCCAGACGGGTCACGTAGATGCCGGATCCGTGCCGGGCCTCCAGTACGCCCATCACGGTGAGCGCCCGGATCGCCTCGCGCATCGAACTGCGGGAGATGCCGAGCTGTGCCGCGAGATCGCGCTCGGTCGGCAGCCGCTGCCCCGGCTCCAGACTGCCCTCGGCGATCAACGCCTTGATCCGCTCGATGGCGCGCTGTGTCACGGTGCCCTTCCGCAGGCCCGTCCCCTCGTCCACGCGCTTCCTCCGCTCGCCGGTGAGCCGAAGTCTAACCACGAAAGTGGTAGGACCACTTGACGGATCAAGCCAGGAATGTCGCGAACAGAGGGTGTTCCGCTCCCCGAGTGGTCTGATAAGCATGCGGCAACCGACCGGAAGGCAGGAAGGCACTCCATGCCCCCAACCCCCGCCCGCGTCACCACGGTTGACACCCACGACATCCGCTTCCCCACCTCCCGCGACCTCGACGGCTCCGACGCGATGAACCCGGACCCCGACTACTCCGCCGCCTATGTCGTACTGCGCACCGACGCCGCCGACGGACACGAGGGGCACGGATTCACCTTCACCATCGGACGGGGCAACGAGGTCCAGGTGGCCGCCGTCGAAGCGCTGCGCGGGCATGTGGTCGGGCGTGACGTGGACGAACTGTGCGCCGACCCGGGGACGTTGAGCCGTGACCTGATCGGCGACAGCCAACTGCGTTGGCTGGGCCCCGAGAAGGGCGTGATGCACATGGCGATCGGCGCCGTCGTCAACGCCGTCTGGGATCTGGCCGCCAAGCGCGCGGGCCAGCCGCTGTGGCGGTTCCTCGCCGACGCCGCACCCGAATGGATCGTCCGCCAGATCGACTTCCGCTACCTCACCGACGCCCTCACCCCCGAGGAGGCGCTGGAGATCCTGCGCCGGGGGCGGGAGGGTGCCGGCGAGCGCATCAAGGCGCTCCGGACGCACGGCTATCCCGCCTACACCACCTCCGCCGGCTGGCTCGGCTACGACGACGACAAGGTCGCCCGGCTCGCCGCCCGGGCGGTCCTCGACGGCTTCCGGCAGATCAAGCTGAAGGTCGGCGCGGATCTCGCCGACGACATCCGGCGCTGCCGCGTCGCCCGCGCCGCCGTCGGCCCGGACATCCGCCTCGCGGTCGACGCCAACCAGCGCTGGGACGTCCCCGAGGCGATCCGCTGGACCACCGCGCTCGCCGAGTTCGACCCGTACTGGATCGAGGAGCCGACCAGCCCCGACGACATCCTCGGCCACGCGGCCGTCCGCCGGGCCGTCGCCCCCGTGAAGGTCGCCACCGGCGAACACATCCAGAACCGCGTCGTGTTCAAGCAGCTGCTCCAGGCGGGCGCCCTCGACATCGTGCAGATCGACGCCGCCCGCGTCGGCGGCGTCAACGAGAACCTCGCCGTCCTGCTGCTCGCGGCCAAGTTCGGCGTCCCCGTCTGCCCCCACGCGGGCGGGGTCGGGCTGTGCGAACTCGTCCAGCACCTGTCGATGTACGACTACGTCGCGGTCTCCGGAACCACCGAGAACCGGGTCATCGAGTACGTCGACCACCTGCACGACCACTTCCTCGACCCCGTGCTGATCCGCGAAGGTCACTACACGGCACCCACCGCCCCGGGCTTCTCGGCCGCCATGCGCCCCGAGTCGATCGCGCGGTACACCTTCCCGGACGGCGCCTTCTGGGCCGACGACCTCCGGACGGTCAAGCGGAACGGGCGGTCGGCATGAGCGACTTCGCCGGGCTCAGAGCCCTGGTCACCGGCGGCGCCTCCGGTATCGGCCGGGCCACGGCGGACCTCCTCGCGGCACGCGGCGCCCAGGTCGCCGTCCTCGACCTCGACCCCTCCTCCGTCGACGAGCCCCTCCTCGCGTACCGCGCCGACGTCACCGACGACACCCAGGTACGGCAGGCGGTCGCCGCCGCCGTCACCGACCTCGGCGGACTCGACGTACTGGTCAACAACGCGGGCGTCGGCGCCCAGGGCACCGTCGAGGACAACGACGACACCGAATGGCACCGCGTCCTCGACGTCAACGTCGTCGGCATGGTCCGCACCGCCCGCGCCGCCCTCCCGCACCTGCGCCGGTCCCGGCACGCGGCGATCGTCAACACCTGCTCCATCGCCGCCACCGCCGGACTCCCGCAGCGCGCGCTGTACAGCGCCACCAAGGGGGCCGTGTACTCGCTCACCCTCGCCATGGCCGCCGACCACGTCCAGGAAGGCATCCGCGTGAACTGCGTCAACCCCGGCACGGCGGACACCCCTTGGATCGCCCGCCTGCTCGACCGGGCCCCCGACCCGGCTGCCGAACGCGCCGCCCTGGAGGCCCGCCAGCCCACCGGCCGTCTGGTCTCGGCCGCCGAAGTAGCGGGCGCCATCGCCTACTTGGCGAGCCCCCTGTCCGGCGCCACCACCGGCACCGCCCTCGCCGTCGACGGCGGCATGCAGGGCCTGCGCCCGCGGCCGGTGACCCCGTGACCCGGCTCGGCCTGGGCGCCGCCGCCCTCGGCAACCTCTACACCGAGGTCACCGAAGAAGAGGCGCACGCCGCCGTCGACGCGGCCTGGGAGGCGGGCATCCGCTACTTCGACACCGCCCCGCACTACGGCCTCGGCCTCTCCGAGCGCCGCCTGGGCGCGGCCCTGCGCGACCGGCCCCGCGAGCAGTACCGGATCTCCACGAAGGTGGGCCGCAGACTGGAGCCGTCCGCCCGGGGCGGCGACGACCTGGCCCACGGTTTCGCCGTACCCGCCACGCACCACCGCGTATGGGACTTCACCGCCGACGGCATCCGCCGCACCCTGGACGCCGGCCTGGAACGGCTCGGCCTGGACCGGGTGGACCTGGTCTACCTCCACGACCCCGACGACCACGCCGAGGTCGCCTTCCGCGAGGGCTACCCGGCCCTGGAGCGGCTCCGCTCGGAGGGAGTGGTCGGCGCGATAGGCGCCGGGATGAACCAGGCCGGGATGCTGACCCGCTTCGTCCGCGACACCGACGTCGACACGGTGCTGTGCGCGGGCCGGTACACCCTGCTCGACCGCACCGCCCTCGACGAGCTGCTGCCCGCCGCCCAGGAACGGGGCGTGTCGGTGGTCATCGGCGGCCCCTTCAACTCGGGCCTGCTGGCAGACCCGGGACCGGGCGCGACGTACAACTACACCCGGGCGCCCGCCGAGCTGGTGGACCGCGCCCTGCGCATGCGGCGGCTGGCCGAACGCCACGGCATCAGCCTGCGCGCCGCCGCCCTCGCCTTCTGCGCGTCCCATCCGGCGGTCACCGATGTCCTGGTGGGCGCCCGCTCGGCGGCCGAAGTACGCGACTGCGCCGAGCAGTTCGCCACGCCCGTCCCCGACGCCTTCTGGCAGGAACTGGATCGGATCAGCGAGCAGCCCTCATGACAGTCGACGCGCATGTCCATGTGTGGGACCTGGCCGTGCGCGACCAGGACTGGATCGCCGGGGACAGCCCGCTCCGCCGCACCTTCACGGCCGCCGAACTGGAGCCGCGGGCCCGCGCCGCCGGAGTGGACCGGGCCGTCCTCGTCCAGACCGTCACCGTGCCCGAGGAGACCCCGGAATTCCTCGCCCTCGCCGACGCCCACCGGTTCATCGCCGGCGTGGTCGGCTGGACCGACCTCACCGCACCCGATGCCGGAGACGAACTCGCCCGCCTGCGCGCCCTCCCCGGCGGACACCGGCTGAAGGGCGTCCGCCACCAGGTGCAGGGAGAACCGGACCCGCGCTGGCTGCTGCGGCCGGACGTACGGCGCGGGCTCGCCGCGGTGGCCGAGGCCGGACTGGCGTACGACCTGGTGGTCCAGCCCCACCAGCTCCCCGCCTGCGCCGAAGCCGCCGCCCGCCACCCCGAACTCACCTTCGTCCTCGACCATGTGGGCAAGCCGCCCATCGCCTCCGGTGCCCTCGAACCCTGGGCGAGCCACCTGCGCGCCCTCGCCGCCCTGCCCAACACCGTCGCCAAGCTCTCCGGCCTGCTCACCGAGGCCCACCCCGCCGACTGGACCGTGGCGGGACTGCGCCCGTACGCCGACACCGCCCTGGAGGCCTTCGGTCCGGACCGGCTGATGTACGGCTCGGACTGGCCGGTGTGCACACAGGTCGCTCCGTACGAGCAAGTGATGCGGCTCAAAAGGAAGTTGACGGAAGGGCTCACCAACGAGGAGCGGGAGGAGGTCTTCTCCCGGACCGCCTCCCGGGTCTACGGGATCTGACCTACGAATAACTCCGTTCCGCCGCCAGCCGCGTCGGCGGCAGATACTCCCTCACATACGTCCGCTCCCAGCAGGCGCCGGTCTCCCGCAGTTCCCGCCAGGTGGTGTAGCGGTAGCGGAAGAGCCGGGCGCGGATGTAGCGGGGCGGCGCCTCGGGCGGGAAGGGGGAGCGGCGCAGCAGGTTCAGGGTGGCCCGGTCGCCCTCCAGCAGTCGCTCCACCAGCGTGCCGAACCAGTTGCCCGCGTAGGAGGGGGAGAGCGCGGCGAACCACATCAGCCAGTCCAGGCGCAGGTGGTACGGCGCGAACTGGCGGGGCCAGTGCCGGGGATCGCCGGGCTTGCCCTTGAACTCGTACTCCCGCCAGTCCGAGTCCTTGCGCGGGGTCTCGTCCGCGGTGCCCTCGATCACCACCTCGTGGCGGATCCGGGTGACGCTGCCGAAGGCGCCGTAGGTGTTGACCAGGTGGAGCGGGTCGAAGGAGCGGTTCATCACCTGGCGGCGGGAGATCATGTTGCGCACCGGGTGGTAGCTCAGGGCGAGCAACACACCGGAGACGGCGAGCACGACGGCCGTGTACCAGACGGGCGGGTCCGGGACGGTGGGGGAGGTGTCCGGGAGGCGGAGCGCGGAGGCGGCCAGCGCGATGGTGAGCCAGTTCAGCCAGGAGAAGTTGCCCGAGAGCACCAGCCACAGCTGGGTGAGGAGCATCAGGGACGCGGCGGCCGTGGCCACGGGCTGCGGGGTGAACAGCAGGAACGGCACGACGAGCTGGGTGAAGTGGTTGGCGGCCACCTCGACGCGGTGCAGGGGCCGGGGGAGGTGGTGGAAGAACCAGCTCAGCGGGCCCGGCATCGGCTGGGTCTCGTGGTGGTGGTAGAGGCAGGTCAGATTCCGCCAGCAGGCGTCGCCCCGCATCTTGATCAGGCCCGCCCCGAACTCCACGCGGAACAGGACCCAGCGCAGCAGGAACAGCACCACGATCGGCGGGGCGACCTTGTCGTTGCCGAGCAGGACGGCCAGGAACCCCACCTCCAGCAGCAGGGACTCCCAGCCGAAGGAGTACCAGGTCTGGCCCACGTTGACGATGGACAGGTACAGCGCCCAGGGCACCAGCCACAGCAGCATGGCGGCCCACAGCGGCAGCAGCGTGTCCACGCCCGCGAGCAGCGCCGCCGACACCGCGCACCCCGACCAGGCGCACAGGGCGAAGAAGCGGTCCGAGTAGTGGCAGTGGAACAGGCTGGGCGCGGCCCGGAACGGCACCCGTTCCACGTAGCGCCGCACGGGAAGCATCCCCCGGTCGCCGATGAGCGGGCGGAACTGGAGCGCCGCCGTCAGGAACGCGACCAGGTACAGCCCCGCGAGGGCCCGCTGGAAGACCAGCCGGCTCAGCCAGTACTCCGATGCGGTGAACCACTCCACGGCCTGCGCTCCTTCGTTCCATTGTGCTGCCGGGACCAGCCTCCACCGATGCCGTCACTCTGTGTATGCAAACACTCGGTTTGCGTCATTCATGCAGGTGAGGCGGACAATTGTGGATGAAGTTCCCAGTGGGGGGCAGGAGGATGCGGTGAGGTCCCTCGGCGGCCGGAAGATCGAGTCACCGAGTCGACTCCTCCCACTCGAAGAATCGGACAAATGCTGGCAAGGTGGGCCCATGGTTGATCGGGGAGCGAGCGCCCTGTCACTCCCGGACGACTGGCCCGCCCACCCGGATCCGATTCTGGCGCTCAACCGTATGGGCAGCTTCGACTGGGACCTGGACAGCGGGCTGTTCCATATGGACGCGCAGGCGTACGAGGTCTTCGACCTGCGCCCCGACGAATACGACGGCCACCCGGAGAGCCTCTCCGCGCGGGTGCCGCGGACGGAGGGGTACCGGCTGGACGCCCTCGTCTCCCAGGCGATGAAGGACGGCAGCGAGAACTACGGCGCCTACTTCCGTATCCGCCGCCGCGACGGCAGCCTGCGCTGGACCCACACCCAGGGCTACATCCGGCGGGACGAGACCGGCCGCCCGCGCCGCATCATCGGCATCGTCCGGGACGCGACCCAGGAGCTGCGCGAGATCGAGGAGCGCCGGGACCGGGCCGACGCGGACGAGGCCAGCCGCCGGCGGCAGACCAACGTGGTCGAGCTGACCACCGCCGCGCTGGCGCACGCCCGCACGGTCCAGGACGTCATCGACGTACTCAAGGACACCCACGGCCTCACCCACCTGGGCGCCACCAGCCTGGTCATGGGACTGGTGGAGGCGGGCCGCATCCGGCTGATCGCCGAGGGCCCCGCGGGCAGCTTCGTCCCCGGCACCCGCGTGACCGGCATCGACGAGCCGTACCCGATGAGCGAGGTGGTGCGCACGCTCACCCCGCGGTTCATCGAGTCGCCGGAGGAGTTCGCGGACGGCTACCCCATCCTGTGGCCCCACATCACCGATCTGCACATCACCTCGGCCGCCTACCTCCCGCTGATCGCCCAGGCCCGGCCGATCGGCGCCATGGGCCTGCTCTACAACGACCGGCACGGCTTCTCCGCCGAGGAACGCAACGTCCTCGTGGCGCTGGGCAGCAGCATCGCGCAGAGCCTGCAACGGGCCATGTTCTACGAAGAGGAGAAGGACCTCGCCGCCGGGCTCCAGCAGGCCATGCTGCCGCGCACCATCCCGAGCGTCCCCGGCGCCGACGTCGCCGTCCGCTACCGGGCCGGGACCGCGGCCGGCACCCTCGGCCGGGACATCGGCGGCGACTGGTACGACCTGATCCCGCTGCCCGGCGGACGGGTCGGCGCGGTCATCGGGGACGTCCAGGGCCACGACACGCACGCGGCGGCCGTCATGGGCCAGCTCCGTATCGTGCTGCGCGCCTACGCGGCCGAGGGGCACACCCCGGCGACGGTGATGGCCCGCGCCTCGGTCTTCCTCCACGAACTGGACACCGACCGGTTCGCGACCTGCCTGTACGCGGAGGCCGACCTGACCACCGGCGTGGTCCAGGTGGTCCGCGCCGGGCACATCGACCCGCTGGTCCGCGAATCGGACGGCACCTGCCGACGGGTGACCATGGAGGGCGGGCTGCCGCTCGGACTGTCCGCGGAGTTCGGGCAACTGGAGTACCCGGTGCGGACCCTGGAGCTGGACCCCGGGCACACCCTGCTGCTGTGCACCGACGGACTGGTGGAACTGCCCGGCTCCGACCTCGACGAGGGCATGCACGCCCTGTCCGCCCTGGTCGCCGACAGCGACGACGACGTGCGCAAGCTCGCCGACCGGCTGATCGAGGTGGCCGAGGAGCGCGGCGGCGACGACGACGTGGCGCTGCTCCTGCTGCGGCGCCGGGGCGTGGACAGCCCGCGGCGCGGCGGCCGGCTCCAGCAGCATGTGGCGCCCGGCGACCCGGAGGCCCTGTCCCAGGCCCGGCACATGATCCGCGCCGCGGTGCGCGCCTGGGGCTCGGGCCAGCGCGCCGACGAGATCGAACTGGTCGCCGACGAACTGATCACCAACGCCCTCATGCACACCGAAGGCGCGGCGGTCGTCACCCTGCGCGTGCTCAGCGGCGCCGACCTGCGCCTGCGGGTCGAGGTGGAGGACTCCTCCAGCGCCCTGCCCCGCCGCCGCGAGGCCGGTGCCGACGGTGTCTCCGGGCGGGGTCTGCTGCTGGTCGAACTGCTCACCGATGTGTGGGGAGTGGAGGCGCGCGGCGGCGGCAAGTGCGTGTGGTGCGAGTTCCTGGTCTCGGGCCGGGGCTGAGCCCGGATGGCACCCTGGACCCATGCCGGAACTCCCCGAGGTCGAAGCGCTGAAGGACTTCCTCACCGAGCACCTGGTCGGACGTGAGATCGTCCGGGTGCTCCCGGTCGCGGTCAGCGTGCTGAAGACGTACGACCCGCCCCTGACCGCCGTCGAGGGCCGCGAGGTCACCGGGGTCGCGCGGTACGGCAAGTTCCTGGACCTGCGCACGGCGGACGGCCCCCATCTGATCACCCACCTCGCCCGGGCGGGCTGGCTGCACTGGAAGGACCGGCTCCCGGACGGACCGCCCAAGCCCGGCAAGGGCCCGCTCGCCCTGCGGGTCGCCCTGGAGACCGGCGAGGGCTTCGACCTGACCGAGGCAGGCACCCAGAAGCGCCTCGCGGTCTACGTCGTCCAGGACCCCCAGCAGGTCCCCGGCATCGCCCGCCTCGGCCCCGACCCGCTGGCCGACGACTTCGACGAGGCCCGCCTGGCCGCCCTGCTCAACGACGAGCGCCGACGGATCAAGGGAGCCCTGCGCGACCAGTCCCTGATCGCCGGGATCGGCAACGCCTACAGCGACGAGATCCTGCACGCGGCGAAGATGTCCCCGTTCAAGCTGGCCGCCAAGCTCACCCCGGAGGAGACCCACACCCTCTACGAGGCCCTGCGCACCACCCTGACCGAGGCGGTCGACCGCTCGCGGGGTGTGGCGGCGGGACGCCTGAAGGCGGAGAAGAAGAGCGGCCTGCGCGTCCACGGCCGTACGGGCGAGCCCTGCCCGGTCTGCGGCGACACCATCCGCGAGGTCTCCTTCAGCGACTCCTCGCTCCAGTACTGCCCCACCTGTCAGACGGGCGGCAAGCCCCTGGCGGACCGGAGGATGTCGCGGCTGCTGAAGTAGCACGTCCGGCCACGGGCCCGGGGGTCAGCCGAAGGCGAGCGTCACCAGGTGCTCGCCGTCCGCGGTGCGGACCTCGTAGTGGGCGATCTCGTCGGGGCGGAAGGCGGCGGCGCCCATCATGGTGTTCTCGCGCGCGTCGTGGCGGGCCACGGTCCAGCTGGTGACCATCTGCTGCGAGCCGTCGCGGCCGACCGCGATCAGCCGGCAGGCGCGCGGACCCGCACCGTCCTTGACCTTCAGCTCGACCTGGGTGCCCCAGGGCTCCTCCTCGGCGGTGACCTGGGCCCACACCCCCGAGCGCTCGTCGGTGGCGTCGATCACGCGGGCCGACGACCCGCCGTCCGCGGCCATCATGGCGATCCCGGGGGAGGCCAGCGCCACCGCCGCGGAGGCGGCCAGACCGTACAGCAGCCGCCTGCGCCGCATCCGGCCGCGGCCCGCGACCTCGCCCAGCAGCCGGTCCAGCAGCCGCGGGCCGGGCTTGGCCATGGGGTGGACCGAGCGCGGGGTGGCGTTGCGGTACAGCATCAACTGCCGGGTGGCGGGGCCGAACTCGGTCACGCGCGCCGCGCAGCTGGGGCATTCCATGAGGTGATCCTCGAAGCGGAAGGCATCCGCCTCATCCAGCACGCCGAGCGCGTAGGCGGCGACGTCGCGATGCCTCTCCAGGGACCTCATGCGATTCCTCGGTGCCGTTGGGTGCGGGGTGGGTTACTCCTTGCTCCCATCCGTACGCAGCAGACCGCCGAATCACTCAAGCCACACACAGAATCGCAACCAAAGGATTCGGAGCGGCCGGGGCAGCGGATTGGTCCCGTGCCGGAAATATTTTCCGGACGGGCCCCGCGGCCCCCCGAGCAGGGCGCCTAGAACAGGTGGATCGCCAAGTGGCCCAAGGGCAGACCCAGTTGCCAGGCCGGGGTCCACACCTTCGGACCCTCGTCCTCGCCGACGGGTACGCCGCCGCCGGGCACCGCGTTCAGGTCCGGGGCGAGCAGTTCGGTCTCCTCCAGCCAGCGCCAGGCCGCCTCGGCGAGATCCAGGTCGGGCGTGGGCCCCCCGGACTCGATCGCCTGGGCGGCCAGCCCGGCCATCCGCTCGCGCACCCAGTCCTGCCAGGGCTGGTCGTACGCCGTCAGCGAAAGCCAGGTGTCGAGCTGGGAGACGACGCGGATGCCGGACAGTTCACCGCCGTCGTCGGACAGGAAGATCGTGAGCGCCAGCGCGTCCCGCCCGGCGCGGAACTCGAACGACGTCGGCGGCATCAGATCGCCGGTGCGCAGCAGTTCGTCGGCGATGTACTCGGCGTACAACCACGCCATGGGAACGGTCAGTTCACCGCCGCCGGTGTCGTCCGTGCTCTCGTGGCCTCTGTGCAGCATCCCTTCCTGCCTTCCTCCGGTGCGTACGCGTCGCCCGATCCGGGGCCCCGTGCGGGGCGCCCCTTCCGGAACACGGATGAAGACAGCCGATTACTCAACCATGGTCCACAGCAAGGCGCTTTACGGAGGTTTGACTCGGCTCACGGTTTCACCGCAGGTCGGCCGCGTATCCGGGAAGCATCCGGCGCAGGGCGCGCAGCGCGTAGTACGCGCGGGACTTCACGGTACCGGGCGGGATGCCGAGGGCTTTCGCCGCTTCCGCAACACTGGCTCCTTGGAAGTACACGAGCACCAGGACTTCACGGTGCTCCGGAGTGAGTGTCTTCACAGCCTCGCGGACATCGAGGGTCGCGGCCGATCGCTCGGCGTGGTCGGCACACACCCGGGCGTTCTCCAGGATCGCGTCGCCGACCTCGGCGGGCCGCGCCTGCCGGGCCCGCCGCGCGTCGATGGCGAGCCGCCGGGCGACGGTCATCAGCCAGGGGCGTACGGAGTCGAAGTCGTCGGCGCGCAGGGCCTCGGGATGCTGCCAGGCCCGTACGAGGGTCTCCTGGACCAGGTCCTCGGCGCGCTGCCGGTCCCCGTCGCAGAGCCTGAGCAGCAGCGCGAAGAGTGGCCGGCCGTGCTCCCGCTGCAGCGCGGCGAGCTCGTGCTCGGCGGTCGTCGTCTCGGTCATGAGAGTGGTTCCGGCCGTCATGGCCGTATGGCACCGCAGGGGGCGGTCCGTGCCCAGATCGCGCACACGGGTCTGCGACGGACGGTCGATCGCGTCGATGAACGGTTCGACGAACGGTTCGGGCCGCCGTTCGTCGAGGGCCGGACGGGCTAATGGGCGTGTCGGAACCCCGTAGCGAACCATCCCGATTCTTACCTGTTGGTACGTAAATACGACCACATCGGGGTGAGTGATGATCGCACGCAGTCGACAGGTGGCCCTGGCCCTGACGGCCCTCCTCGCCGCGGGCGCCGCCTGCCAGGCCGAACGGCACGAGCCGCCCGGACGTCCGGCCCCCTCCGCCACGGCCGCCGGCGCCTTCACCCTCGTCGCCACCGGCGACGTGCTCCCGCACAGCTCGATCATCGACCGCGCCCGCTTCGACGCGGGCGGGGGCGGTTACGACTTCCGCCCCATGCTCTCCGGGGTCAAGCCCCTGGTCTCCCGCGCCGATGTGGCCCTGTGCCACATGGAGACCGTCTACGGCGCCGACGGCGACTACACCGGCTATCCGGCCTTCAAGTCCCCGCCGGAGGTCGCCACCGGGCTCGCCGCCACCGGCTACGACGGCTGTTCCACCGCCTCCAACCACAGCCTCGACGACGGCGCCGCGGGCATCGCCCGCACCCTGGACGCCCTGGACCGGGCGGGCGTACGCCACGCCGGGACCGCGCGCACCGAGGCCGAGGCCCGCACGGTCACCGTGCTGCCCGTGGGCGACGCCCGGGTCGCGCACCTCTCCTACACCTACGGCACCAACGGCTACCCGCTGCCGCCGGGACAGCCCTGGGCCGTCAACCTCATCGACGAGGCGAGGATCGTCGCCGACGCCCGCACCGCCCGCCGGGCCGGGGCCGACGTGGTCGTGGTGTCCCTGCACTGGGGCACCGAATGGCAGGACGAGCCCGACCGGCAGCAGCTGGCCCTGGCCCGCTCCCTCACCGCCGCCCGCACCGGCGACCGTCCCGACATCGACCTGATCCTCGGCACCCACGCCCATGTCCCGCAGGCCTACGAGAAGGTCAACGGCACCTGGGTGATCTACGGCATGGGCGACCAGATCGCGGGCCAGATGTTCAACCACGGCGGCGGCCCCGACCCGCGGGGCAACCAGTCCACGATCGGCCGCTTCACCTTCGCGCCGCCGGAGAAGAAGGGCGCCCGCTGGCAGGTGACCAAGGCCGAGTTCGTACCCCAGCTGTTCGATGTCGACGCGGGACGGGTGGTCAACCTCAACCAGGCGCTCAAGGAGGGCGCCGATGTCGCCGGGGTGCGCGACCGCATCCGGGACGTGGTGCTCAGCCGGGGCGCGGCCAAGGACGGTCTGGTGATGGGGGAGTAGTCCCCGGGACTGTCCCCGGGGACTTTCGAGTCGCCGCGTCTCAGCCCGTCTCGCCCTCGTCGAAGGTCTTCAGCATCTCCTTCAGCACCCGCTTGCACGCCCACAGTTCGGAGGCGGTCAGATCGCCGCCGACCTGACGGTTCAGGGCGTGCTCGCGGGCGAGGATCGCGTCGATCATCGTCTCGCCCGCGGGGGTGATCCGGATCAGCGAGGAGCGCTGGTGGGCGGGGTTGGGGATGGCCTCCGCCCAGCCCTCCGCCGTCGCGTCGTTGACCATGCGCTGCACGAACTGGCGGGACAGCGCCATGATCCTGCCCATCCGGGGCACCGTCATGGGCCCGTGCCTGCGCAGCAGCACCAGGACGGAGCGCACGCCGACGGAGACCCCCTCGACCTGCTCGCTCTGCTCGACCTTGCGCAGTCCGCGCCGGTACAGCGCGCCGACCAGATCGAACACCTCGGAGACATGGTGGCCGAGGTCGTCGGGGGACAGCGGGGCGTCGTTGGCGTTCACCGGGACATCATGCACCGGTCCATCATGACAACTGGGTTGTCAAAGTGAGGGAGAGATGACACCTTGGTTGTCATGACAGTTGCTGCGGATCTTCGCCTCTTCCCCTCCACCGACGGTGACCTCGCCTACGTCGACACCGGCTCCGGCGACCCGGTCGTCCTCCTGCACTGCGGATTCGTCGACCACCGCTACTGGACCGACCGGATCCCGGCGCTCGCCGAGGAGTACCGGGTGATCGCACCCGACGTACGGGGCCACGGCTTCTCGGCCAACGCCACCCGGCCGTTCCGCTGGTCCGACGACCTCGCCGAGCTGCTGCGCCACCTCGACACCGGGCCGGCCACCCTGATCGGGGTGTCCATGGGCGGGGTGATCGCGACGGAGACCGCGCTGGAGCACCCCGACCTCGTCCGGGCCGTCGTCGCCTGCGGCTCCGCGACCGGCGACTACCAGTACGAGGACGCCTGGACACAGGGCATACAGGCCGAGTACGCGCGCACCCTCGGTCAGGGCGACATCCAGGGCTGGCTGGACGCCTTCCTGCGGGTGGCCGCCGGAGAGCACCGCTCCCTGGACGACATGGACCCGCGGATGCTGGACCGGCTCCGGGACATGGCCCTGCACACCATCAGCAAGCACGCGCCGGGGGAGAAGGACTGGCACATCCCGGTCACCGGCTGCCGGCCCCGCCTGCCGGAGATCGCCGCACCGCTGCTCGCCCTCAACGGCGGCCTCGAACCGGCCGGACTGCTGGACGCGGCCGACCGCATGGCCCGTACCGTCCCCAACGGCCGCACCGCGACCATCGAGGGCGTCGGCCACTACCTCAACCTGGAGAAGCCCGAGGAGTTCACCGCCGTCGTACGGGACTTCCTGCGCTCGGTGTGACCCGGAGGACCGCTACGGCACCACGGTGACCGGCCAGCGCCCGGCCTTCACCAGCCGTACCGCCACCGACCCCACGATCCGGTGCCCCGCCTGCTCCGAGGCGCCGACGACCACCGCGTCCGCCTTCAGGTCGTCGGCCGCCTTGACCAGGCCGTTGTACGGGTCACCGCGGAAGGTGTGGAACTCCCAGCGCACATCGAATATCCCCCTCGTGCGCTCGGTGGCCTCCTGGATCTGCGCCACCAGATCCTCGGCGATCTCGTCGGTCACCTCGGCGACCGGAGCCCCCAGCGCCGCGCCCGCCGGCATCACCGGCTGCACGTACACCACGGCCAGCAAGGCGTTCTGACGGCGCGCCAGACCGCCCGCGTACGCCGCGGCCCGCAGCGAGGACTCCGACCCGTCGACCCCGACCACGATGACCTTCGGCCCGTCCGTACCCCGCTCGAACCGGTGCCCGTGCTGTTCCGTCACGGGCCGAGGCTATCGGAACCCGCCGGTCCGCCGGTCGACGGCACCGCCCGGGACCGTCCGGGGGAGCTGCTGACACTCCGTCATGAGCCGCCCGGGTGGAATCCCTGCGCCGACCCGGTGCCGTCGTGGTGCGTCGATGTCCGGGCGGGCGACTGATGAGTCATGCAGAAGGATCAGTTGCTCTCCCGGCTGCTCACCCGGCGCCGGGCCCTGCTCGCCGGTGCCGCCGCAGTCGGTGCCGCGGGCACCGCCGGACTGGTGGTCCTGGGCTCGGAAGCCGAACAGGTCAAGGCCGCGGCCCCCGCCGCCGGTCCCCAGGCGCACCGCGCGCTCAAGCCCTCCGCCTACCGACTACAGCCCCTCACCGGCTACGGCCCGCCCCGGGCCGCGCCCCGCCGCACCCTGGTGCGCAGTTCCCCGATGCTGCGCGTCAACGGCCGCGGCCGGACCATGGTGCTCACCTTCGACGACGGCCCCGACTCCCGCTACACGCCCGCCGTCCTGGACACCCTCGCCGAGTACGACGTGCGCGCGATGTTCTTCGTGTGCGGGGAGATGGCGGCACTCCGTCCGGACCTGCTGGAACGGATGGTGGAGGAGGGCCACGTCGTGGGCAACCACACCTGGTCCCACCCCCTGCTCACCCAGCTCAGCCGCCGCCAGATCCGCTCCCAGATGGAACGCACCTCCGACATCGTCGAGGAGTCCTGCGGCGAACGCCCCGAATGGTTCCGCGCCCCCTACGGCGCCTGGAACCGGGCCGCCTTCCAGATCGGCGCCGAACTCGGCATGGAACCGCTGGCCTGGACCGTCGACACCCTCGACTGGCAGACCCCAGGCGCCCGCACCATCGCCCACCGGGTCGAGAACGGCGCCGCCCCCGGCGTCGTGGTGCTCTCGCACGACGCCGGGGGCGACCGCTCCCAGAGCGTCCGCGCGCTCCGGGACTACCTGCCCGACCTGCTGGACGCCGGGTACCACATCACCGTCCCCCGCCGGCAGTACGCCTGACCCGTCCGCACACCCGGTCGGGGCCCGCTGTGCTCAGCGGACCTCGACCATGCGGGCGAAGGCCACCACGTTGCCGTCGTAGCCGTTCTGCTTGGAGAAACCACCGCCGCAGGTGATGACCCGCAGCTCCGCGGCGCCCTTCGAGCGGTAGACCCGGTCACCGGGGAAGTCGTTCTTCTCGAAGACCTCGACGCCGTAGATCTCGAACACGGCCGTCTTGCCGTCCCTGCGCGCCACCTCGACGCGATTGCCCTGCTTCAGGGCGCCGAGCCCGTAGAACACCGCCGGGCCCTGCTGGTTGTCGACGTGACCCACCACGACCGCGGTGCCCTTCTCGCCGGGCGACACGGCCCCGGTGAACCAGCCCGCCAGATTGGGGTCCTCCGGCGGCGGCGCGCCGACCCACCCCTCGTTGTCCAGGCCCACCGGCATCATCGGAGCGTCCACCCGGATCGCGGGAATCCGGACCCGGTCCGGCTCGGCGTACGGCAGCGGGGCCGGGGCGTCGGCGAAGACGGTGCCCGAGACCCGGCTGTCCGCGGCGGCGGCCGACGCGGGCTGCGGCGGGCCCACGTCGAACTCCCCCGAACCATTCCGAATGAGCGCGAGGCCGGTCAGCAGAACAAGCGCTATCACGCCCCAAGGAGCGCGCTTCCTCCGCTGCTCCTCCTCTTCGGCCAGCTCGGACCCAATCATTCGATTCCCCTCTCGACGCGGCCGTCGCCGCGTCATTCGCGCATACGAGAACGCTAAGTCCCGCGCGGGAAACCGGCGACGGAAGAACCTGCGAACGGGTGGCGCCGCGTCCGTTCGGCAATCCCTGGTGCGCCATCCGAGTTGCCGTGACCAGGAAATTTCTGACGGTCCGTGACCTGCGGCAATATCCGATTGTGCGGTTTTCCTTCGGCGTGTCCTCTCACCAGGACGGACCATTCTCGAAATGCGGCTCTGTGCCGGGCAACTGAGGGTCTTTCTTGGAGGCGCTTTCTCGCCGATCGACCGGGGACGGGTCCCGGGGCGCCTTCCGCGGAGGAACAGATGCGTAATTCTCGTGCCCTTGCGGTGTCAGCGGCGGCGGTCGCCGCCCTCGGGCTCGCCGCCCCGGCGGCCGTCGCCTGGGACCAGCCGAGCAACATCGTCGCCCTGCCCAGCGTCATCGCCCGTGGCGGCCAGCTGACCATCACGGTCGACGGCTGCCGCGACGGCGGGACCGCGACCTCCAACGCCTTCCCGACGACCACGCTGACGCCGGTCCACGGCGCCAACGAGACCTCGAAGGGCACGGCGACCATCAACTCCAACGCGCGCCCCGGCACGCACGACATCACCGTCAACTGCTCCGGCAAGACGCTGACCCGTCCCGCCGCCTTCACCGTCATCGGCGGTGTCCAGGGCGGTCTCGGCGGCAGCTCCACCTCCGGGGCGACCCCGACCGACATCGCCATCGGCGGTGGGCTGGTGACCGCCGCGGTCGTCGGCGGCGGTCTGTTCTGGATGCGCCGCCGGGCCGAGAAGCGGATCTGAGCGGATTCGGTCCGGCACCCTTCGGTTCGTCGCACGCCGCACAAGGCTTCGCCCCGGCCCCCTTCTCGGGGGGCACGGGGCGAAGCCTTGTGCGCGGGGCGGGCGGGTCAGCCGCCGTCGTCGGCGGTGCGCTTGCGGGAGAGCCGGTAGGCAGCGCCGATCGAGCCCGCGATGAGCGCGGCGCCGAGACCGATCTCCTTGAGGTCGAACCCGCCGAGGCTGCCGCCCGCACCCGCGTGCGCGCCGCGCGTCGGGTACAGCGGGTCCGGGTGGTGGGTGGGAGTGCGCCCGCCGGCGATGGTCAGGTCCGTGGAGCCGCTGACGTGGTCACAGGTGAACGTCACTTTGTACGTGGCCCCGGGCTTGGCGTCCCAGTCCACCACCGCCGTGGCGTGCGACTGGTTCGGCGGGATGGTGACCGTGTCGAAGACCGCCGAGGTGACCACGGCCGGGCCCTTGCAGCCGCCGTCCCGGTCGATCCGCAGGGAGACCTGCCCGCCTGCCGCGATGGTGGACGGCAGGACGCTGAAGCCGAACGGCGTGATGTTGTCCTCGCCCTTCGCCTGGGCGACGGGCGCGGTGAAGGTGAGAGCGGTCAGCCCCAGCAGCGCGGCCGAAGCGACGCGTATCGCACGCATGGTGGTTCCTCCGGGTCCCCGAGGAGCAGCCGCGGACCTTTTCCGCTTGCGCCAGAAATGCACCTCGATGATCGAAACGCTAGGAAGGTGCGCACACCTGCGCGAACGCTGTCGTGCGAATGGGGCAAGCGTGTGGGCCGCACAGGGGACATCCGTTCCCGCGACCGGGGGAGGCGACGGCGTGGCGCGCCGGGGCATGAACGGGGCGTTCGGTTGGGAACGGGCGGGGCTGACGGTGTGTCGTGGGGCGAGCCCGTCGGGGAGACGGGTCGATGGGGAGACGGGTGCCCGAGACGGGCCGGTGGGGGAGATGGGTGGGAGAGACGGGCCGGTGATGGAGACCGGTTGGTGGGGGCTCGCGTTGGTGGGGGCTCGCGTTGGTGGGGGGCTCGGGTTGGTGGTGGAGACGGGCTGGTGGTGGGGGCAGGGGCCGGTGGCGGAGACGTGCCGTTAGGGAAGACGGGCCGTGAGGGACGGGGATCGATGTGACAGGGCTTTTCCGTGCGGCGGAGCCGGGCGGCGACGGCTGACTTCCTCTCCCTGCGCCCAGGGGCCGCCCCGGGGAGCCTTCCGTCCGAGGGGAGTCGAGCGGTGGGAAGGGGGGACCCGGGGCAGCGCCGCGCGGGGGAGTGCGCGCCGGGTCCCGCCGCGCGGGGACGATTCGGGCCCGGTGGCCTTTTCGTTCGGGGGGAGTCGAGCGGAAGGTAGGGGGGACCCGGGGCAGCGCCGCGCGGGGGAGTGTGCGCCAGGGCCCGCCGCGCGGGGACGATTCGGGCGCGGTGGCTCTTTCGTTCGGGGGGAGTCGAGCGGAAGGTAGGGGAAACCCGGGGCAGCGCCCCGCGGGGGAGTGTGCGCCAGGGCCCGCCGCGCCGGGACGATCCGGGCGGCGGGCCCTGGCACGGGAGCTCCGGAGCGGTACCGGATGAGACCCCGTCAGCCCTTGGCGTCCGGGAAGAGTTCCAGGAACGGTTCCGCGGAAGCGGTGACGCCTCGGCTGTAGGGCGCGTCGAAGTCCCAGATGAGGAACAGGAGGAAGGCGATCAGGGCCGAGAAGAGCCCGGCGAGGACCAGTTCGCGGGTGGTCCGGCGGATCTGCAGGGCGAAGATCATCCCGATGGTGACCACGGCCCCGGCGATCAGCCCGAACCACACCACCCCCGGCATGGTCTCCCCGGTCGAGTTGGCGCGGGCGTTGCGCGCCTGGTCCGCGGCGGCGACCTGGTCGACGATCGGCTGGTACGCCTGGGCCTCGAAGTCGTTGCGCGGCTCGTAGTCGGTGACGTCCTCCCGGACCCGCTGGAGCAACTCGGTGCCGCGCTCGGTCAGCTCGCCCCGGTCGGCCATCGCCTGCCACTCGGTGGTGACGACGTGTCCGACATAGGCGTTGACATCCTCCCGAATGCGGTCACGGACTTCCGGTGGATACACCCGGACCCGCTCCGACACCTCGTGCAGGGCGATCGCCTCCGCCTGCACATGGTCCTCCGCGGCGCTGCGTCCCTCCCATACGCCCGCGATGGCCAGGCCCAGGACGATGGCGTACACGACGCCGATCCACATCGTCATGTACTCGATGACGTCCGGCGTCTCGGAGGGGTCCTCGTCGTCCGCCGCGGTGCGATGGCGGACGAACGTGATGATGATCACCACGATGCAGGCGGCCACCATCGCGAGGGTGAGAACAAGCCATTCCGGCAAGGGATGCCTCCAGGGATCAGCGCGGGCGCAGCGCGGCGACGGCGACGATCGCTGGCGCGGCGATGAGCAGGACGAAGGTCAGGGGTGCGGTGGCGCCGCCGGTGGGCGGCCGCTTGGGCGTGGCCTTGTAGCGCGGGTAGTGCACCGGGGCCACGGAAGGACGCGGTGGGGCGGGCTCGGCTGACGGCGTCGGAGTCGGCTCGGGGGTCGGCACCGGAGCGGGCGGGGGCGGCGGCGGAGGGGTGGGCCGCGGCTTGGGTGCCGCCGGCGCGGGGGCCGGGGGCGGCGGTTGCGGGGGCGGCGTGGGGGTGGGGGTCGGCGTGGGCGTGGGCGTGGGTCTGGGCGGCTTGGGGGTCGGCTTCGGGGGCGGCTCCGGGGTGGGGGTCGGCGTCGGAGCGGGCGTCGGACAGGGCGAGGGAGGAGGCGGTGGGGGTGGCGGCGGTGGCGAGCACGAGGGGGGAGTGGGCCAGGTGGCGCTCCCGGCGACCGCCACCGCCTCGGTGCCGCCCGGCCCGGTCGAGGCGTACGCGCAGGCGTCGGCGGCCGCCGGGGCGGCCGGAGCCCCCACCAGCAGCCAGCTCAGCGCCAGCAGTGCCAACGCCCGGGCGGCGAGGGCGGAATGGGTCGATTCGGGTCCATGCACGAAACAGGATCTTGAAGGCTCACTCCCGCCCAGAAACCTTTCTGCAGTGGTTGATTGCCCCGAAGGAGGGACGGGCGCGGCGCCGGTTCGATCGGCGACCGCTCGCGCTCCCGTGTGCTCGATCAGCCGTGCGACGGGCCCGGCTGTCACAGGTTCGGCAAAGAAATTTGTGCCATGGCTGAACACGGCCAGGTCCCGCTGCGTACCTCTTGCCGTGCGGCGGCGCAGCAGGGCGCTGCAACACCCTTGTGATAATGGGGAGTTGACGATGAAGACCTCGTGGCGGAGCGCCTCGCTCGTGGTGAGCGCCGTGGCGGTGCTGGCGCTGACCACGGCGTGCGGTCAGGAGACCACCCCGCCGGCGAGCAGCCAGAACGTCGGTGCGGCGGCCTCGCCGGGCGGTTACGGATCCGCGGGTACCGGCGTCGGCACCGGTGCGGAGGCCGGTGCGGGCACGGGAGCGCAGGAGGGCACCCAGGCGGCTGCGGCGGGTGAACTGTCCGTGTCCACCAACGCCGAGCTGGGCGAGGTGCTGACCGACAGCGCCGGACTGACCCTGTACCGCTTCGACAAGGACACCGCGGAGCCCCCCAAGACCAACTGCGAGGGCGACTGCGCCACGGCCTGGCCGCCGGTCCCCGCCAACGACGCCACGGCCGGCTCCGGCGTCGACAAGTCGCTGCTGGGCGAGGTCACCCGGGCCGACGGCACCAAGCAGCTCACCATTGGCGGCTGGCCCGCCTACCGCTACGCCAAGGACGTCAACGCCGGTGACACCAAGGGCCAGGGCGTGGGCGGCACCTGGTACGCGCTGGCCCCCGACGGCAAGAAGGCCAAGGCGGGCAGCGGCGGCGGCGGTGGCGGCGGCGGCGGTGCCGAGCAGCCCGGTCTGTCCACCCGCAAGGACGCCAAGCTCGGTGAGATCGTCGTCGACAAGAACGGCATGACGGTCTACCGCTTCATGAAGGACTCGCCCTGGCCGATGAAGACGGCCTGCACGGGCGCGTGCCTGGAGAAGTGGCCGGTCGTCGAGCCGGTGGACGCCAAGGACACCAAGGGCATCGACCTGAAGGGCTCCGGTCCCCGGGGCCAGGGTTACGTGGTCTTCGACCGGCCCGACGGAATCAAGCAGCAGACCATCGACTGCGTCCCGATCTACACCTTCGCCGGTGACAAGAAGCCCGGCGACACCAACGGCCAGGGCGTGGGCGGCACCTGGTACGCCATCCGCCCCGACGGAAAGCCGGTCGGGCTGAAGCAGTAGCGGCGCCCGGCGCCCCCAGTACGGATCCACCCCCTTCGCACCGCATCGGAGGGGGTGGATCCATGTGCGTACCGGTCCGCTCCGGGCGCCCCAACTCCTCGTCCCCTTGCGCATGGTTCGGAACTCTGTGGAATGCTTCGGATGCATTTCGTAGCGGAATGCCGTCCTTTGAATTCGGCACGTGCCGCAGGCAGTGACCGGGAACGGACGGTCAATTTCCGTTTCGGCTCGCCCCTTTGGCGGGCGATCAGTAGCCTCAGCTCGAACACTGGATCGCCTGAGCCTTGGAGAGGTAGATGGAGCGTCCCGCGTGGGCCCCACGGAGCATCGACATCTCGGTGCCGAGCGTCTCGCGAATCTACGACTACTACTTGGGCGGTTCGCACAACTTCGAGGTCGACCGGGAAGCAGCCCGCCGGGCCATGGAGTTCATGCCGGGTCTGCCCAAGATCATGCAGGCGAACAGGGCTTTCATGCGCCGCGCCGTGCGCTTCGCCGCGGACGAGGGCGTCACCCAGTTCCTCGACATCGGCTCGGGCATCCCGACCTTCGGCAACGTCCACGAGGTGGCCCAGGCCGCGAACCCCGAGGCGCGGGTGGTCTACGTCGACCACGACCCGGTCGCCGTCGCGCACAGCCAGGCGGTACTGGAGGGCAACGAGCGGGCCGACGTCGTAGCGGCCGATCTGCTCAAGCCGCACGAGATCCTGGCAAGTCCTCAGGTCGAGCGGCTCATCGACCTGAACCGTCCAGTCGCGCTGCTGCTGGTTGCCATACTTCACTTCGTGGAAGAAGCGGATGACCCGTACGGGGCGGTGGCCGAACTGCGCGACGCGCTCGCGCCCGGCAGCCTGCTCGTCCTCACCCATGCCTCGTACGAGGGAATGCCCCTGCCCGCCGAGCGGGCGGGTGGCGCGGTGGGCGTATACAAGGACATTCGCAACCCGCTGATCATGCGCTCGCGCGAGGAGATCGCGCGGTTCTTCGAGGGGTACGACATGGTGGAACCCGGACTGGTGTCGATGCCGCGGTGGCGGCCGGACACCGCACCGGAGGAGGAGGATCCCTGGGCCTTCTCCGGTTACGCGGGCGTGGGGCGTACGGCGTGAGCGCGGAACCGGACGGGCCGGAGGACAGACTGCGCCGGTTCGCGACGATCTGGAGCCGGGCGGTGTTCCCGGCGACCTCCACGTCGCTGACCCGGCCGGAGCTGGAGGAGCGACTGCTGCCGCTGGCCCGGCGGTTGAGCGAGTCGCTCAGGGCCAGGGCGTTCGACGCGGAAGAGGCCCGGGCGATCGGCGCGGCCCTGGTGGACGCGCACTGCACCGAACCGGAGGCGCTCAGCCGCACCCTGGACTGCGTCGACGCCTACCTGGTGCTGTACTGCGGCGACGACGGCCCGCAGGACGACCTCAGGGCCCGCAGCAGCCGCATCCAGCACGCCATGGCCGCCGGGTACGCCCAGGCGCTGCGCGAGCGGACGCTGGCCGAGCAGGAGGCGATCTCCGCCGCCGCCCTGGCCGCGCAGGGTGTCGTGGCCCAGGCGCTGCACGCCAGCGAGGCCCGTTTCCGCGCGGTGTTCGAGGGTGCCGCCATAGGGATCGGCATCGCCGACCTTGAGGGCAACATACTGCAGGTCAATGGCGCCCTCGTGCGGATGTTCGGCGGCGCCGAGCAACTGGTGCGCGGGCGCAACGTCCTGGAGTGGACGCACCCCGAGGACGCCCCGCAGGTCTGGAAGCTCTACGAGGAGCTGGTACGCGGCGAACGTGAGCACTACCACGTGGAGAAGGCGTTCTACCGCCCCGACGGAACGGTCCTGTGGACCAACCTCACCGTCTCCCTGCTGCGTGACGCCGACGGCAACCCCGAGTACCAGCTCGCCCTCATGGAGGACACCACCGAGCGGCGGCTGCTCAACCTCCGGCTGCGCTACGAGGCCACCCACGACGCGCTCACCGGACTGCCCAACCGCACCCTGTTCTTCGAGCGCCTGGAGAAGGCCCTCGGCGCCGGGGCGGGCCAGCGGTTCGGGCTGTGCTACCTCGACCTGGACGGCTTCAAGACCATCAATGACAGCCTCGGCCACGCGGCCGGCGACCGGCTGCTGGTGGAGGTCGCCGACCGGCTCCAGGCCTGCGCGACCGCGCCCGGCGAGATGGTCGCCCGGCTCGGCGGCGACGAGTTCGTCGCGCTGACCACCGGCCCCGACACCCAGCGGGAGGTCGACGAGCTGGCCGCCCGGATCATGAACGCGCTGGTTGCCCCGATCAGCATCGACGGCCGGGAGCTGACCGTGCGCGGCAGCATCGGCATCGTCGAGGGACCGGCGGGCGAGCGCAGCCCGGCCGAGGTGCTGCGCAGCGCCGACATCACGATGTACCGGGCCAAGTCGGCGGGCGGCAACCGCTTCGAGCTGGCCGACCCGGAGGCCGACGCCCGCGCGATCACCCGGCACGGGCTGACCACGGCGCTGCCCACCGCCCTGGACCGTGGCGAGTTCTTCATCGAGTACCAGCCCCTGGTCCACCTCGGCGACGGCAGCGTGCGGGGCGCCGAGGCGCTGGTGCGCTGGCTGCACCCGCAGCACGGCGTGCTCGGCCCGGACCGGTTCATCCCGCTCGCCGAGCACACCGGCCTGATCGTGCCGCTCGGCCGCTGGGTGCTGGAACAGTCGGTACGGCAGGCCAAGGACTGGCGCGAGCGGCACGCGGACGCGGGCCCGCTGCGCATCAACGTCAATCTCTCCCCCTGCCAGCTCACCCACCCCGGCCTGGTGCAGGACACCGTGGACATCCTGGAGCGCACGGGTGTCGACCCCGACGCGCTTTGCCTGGAGGTGACGGAGTCCGCGCTGATCGGCGCCGACGACGACCTGCTCAAGCCGCTGCGCCGGCTCGCGGAGATGGGCGTCGACATCGCCCTGGACGACTTCGGCACCGGCTACTCGAACCTCGCCAACCTGCGCCGCCTGCCGGTGAGCGTCCTGAAGCTGGACCGCTCCTTCACGCAGAGCATGCAGCAGTTCCCGGCGGACCCCGTCGACCTCAAGATCGTCGAGGGGATCGTTTCCCTCGCCCACAGCCTGAACCTCGCGGTGACGGTCGAGGGCGTGGAAACCGGCGCCCAGGCCGAACAGCTCCGCATACTCGGCTGCGACACGGCCCAGGGCTGGTACTACGCCCGCCCGGGCCCCCCGGAACGCCTCCACGAACTGGCCCTGGTAGACGCCACGGGCTGAGCCCCAGCCAGGGGCGCGGGGAACTGCGCGACCAGCCACGACGCACCCGCGCCCCACCACCGGCGCAGGCCGCCCACGGCGCTCCCCGGCAGGGGCGCGAGCAACCACGACGCACCCGCACTCCGCGGACGGCGCAGGCCGCTTACGGCGCTCCCCGATAGGGGCGCGGGGAACTGCGCGAAAAACCACAACGCACCCGCACCTTCGAAACAGCACCGGCACCGGCTACCGCTCCAACAGCATCCGCTGCAGCTCCCGTGCCGCCCGAGGCGGAGCCACATCGCTGCGGTGCGCCAGAGCGATGGTCCGATGCAACCCCGGCCGCCCCAACGGAGTGACCCGCAGCCCTCGCCCCGCCCGCGCCGCGACCATCCGGGGCACCACCGCCACCCCCAGCCCCGCCCGAGCGAACCCCAGCACGGCGTCCATCTCGCCGCCCTCCACCGCGAACTCCGGCTCGAACCCCTCGGCACGGCACGCGGCCACGGTCAGCTCCCGCAGGTCGTACCCGTGCCGGAACATCACCAGCCGTTCCCCCTCCAGGTCGGCGATGCTGATCGCCCGCTTGCCGCCCCCCGGCTTCGGCGCGTCGGGCGAGGACACCACGACCAGGTCCTCCCGCAGCAGCTCCACCGTCGCCAGCGCCGGCGACGGCGTCGGCAGCGGCAGTACCACCAGCGCCAGATCCAGCGCCCCGCGCGCCAGCTCGCGTACCAGGTCGTGCGAGCCGCCCTCCTCGATCAGGAGCCGGATGCCGGGATAGCGGTCGTGGAAGGCGCGCAGCACATCCGGCAGCAGGCCCGTGCACAGGCTCGGTGTCGCCCCCAGCCGGACCCGACCGGAGCGCAACTGGACCAGCTCCTGGACTTCGAGCCGCGCTGTATCCGCGTCGGCCAGGATGCGGCGCGCCAGCGGCAGCAGCGCCTCTCCCGCGTCGGTGAGCGTGATGTTGCCGCGGGCCCGCAGGAAGAGGTCGGCGCCCAGCTCCCGCTCCAGGGCCTTGATCTGCTGGGACAGCGACGGCTGCGAGACGTGGACCAGGTCGGCGGCCCGGGTGAAGTGCCGGGTCTCGGCGACCGCCACGAAGTACTGGAGCTGCTGGAACTGCATGACCCCACGATAGACGTTGGCTATGGAAACGAGCCGGAGGATGTCTTGGACCGATCGGGCACCCGCCACCTACCTTCTACTGACATGGCTCTGGCAACGCGGACGGACCGACGACCGTCCATGGCACGCACGGTGTGGGACAGCTCCGTAGGCAAGAAGACCGTGATGGCGGTCAGCGGACTGATCATGCTGTCGTACCTGGTCGTCCACATGTTGGGAAACCTGAAGATCTTCTTCGGGTCCGATGAGTTCAACGGGTACGCACACTGGCTGCGCACCATCGGCGAACCGTTCATGCACTACGAGTGGACGCTCTGGCTCGTCCGCATCGTGCTCGTGGTCGCGGTGATCGCGCACGGCGTCTCCGCGTACCAGCTCAGCCGCCGTGACATCAAGGCACGGCCCAGCAAGTACGTGCACAAGAAGCCGCGCGCCAGCTACGCCACCCGCACCATGCGCTGGGGCGGCATCATCCTCGCCCTGTTCATCGTCTGGCACATCCTCGACCTGACCACCGGCACCGTGCACTCCGGCGGCTTCCAGGAGGGCCGCCCGTACCAGAACGTCGTGGACACCTTCTCCACCTGGTACGGCAACACGATCTACATCGTCGCCGTCCTCGCCGTCGGCATGCACATCCGGCACGGATTCTGGAGCGCCGCCCAGACCCTGGGCGCCGGCAGCCGCACCCGCGACCGCGCCCTGAAGGCCGTAGCCAACGTTCTCGCGCTTGTGCTCACGTGCGGCTTCCTCGCCGTGCCCGTGGGCGTCATGACCGGAGTGGTGAGCTGACATGACCTACACCGACTACCTGACCGGTGACCCGGTCGTCGACACCAAGGCGCCCGAGGGCCCGATCAACGAGCGCTGGGACAAGCGCCGTTTCGAGGCCAAGCTGGTCAACCCCGCCAACCGCCGCAAGCACACGGTGATCGTGGTCGGCACCGGCCTGGCCGGCGGCTCGGCGGGCGCCACACTCGCCGAACAGGGCTACCACGTCGTCCAGTTCTGCTACCAGGACTCCCCGCGCCGCGCCCACTCCATCGCCGCGCAGGGCGGTATCAACGCCGCGAAGAACTACCGCAACGACGGCGACTCCGTGCACCGCCTGTTCTACGACACCGTCAAGGGCGGCGACTTCCGGGCCCGCGAGTCCAACGTGCACCGCCTCGCGCAGATCTCGGTGGAGATCATCGACCAGTGCGTCGCCCAGGGCGTGCCGTTCGCCCGCGAGTACGGCGGCCTCCTCGACACCCGATCCTTCGGCGGTGTGCAGGTCTCCCGCACCTTCTACGCCCGCGGCCAGACGGGCCAGCAGCTCCTGCTCGGCGCCTACCAGGCGCTCAGCCGCCAGATCGCCGCGGGCAACGTGGAGATGCACCCGCGCACCGAGATGCTCGACCTGATCGTCATCGACGGCCGGGCCCGCGGCATCGTCGCCCGCGACCTGATCACCGGCAAGGTCGACACGTACTTCGCCGACGCGGTCGTCCTCGCCTCCGGCGGCTACGGCAACGTCTTCTACCTGTCAACGAACGCCATGAACTCCAACGCCACCGCCGTGTGGCGGGCGCACCGGCGCGGCGCGTACTTCGCCAACCCCTGCTTCACCCAGATCCACCCCACCTGCATCCCGCGCACCGGCGACCACCAGTCCAAGCTGACGCTGATGAGTGAGTCGCTGCGCAACGACGGCCGGATCTGGGTGCCGAAGGCCAAGGGCGACACCCGCCCGGCGAACCAGATCCCCGAGGACGAGCGCGACTACTACCTGGAGCGCATCTACCCGTCCTTCGGCAACCTGGTGCCCCGTGACATCGCCTCCCGCGCCGCGAAGAACGTCTGCGACGAGGGCCGCGGCGTCGGCCCCGGCGGCCAGGGCGTCTACCTCGACTTCGCCGACGCCATCAAGCGCATGGGCCGCAAGGCGGTCGAGGCCAAGTACGGCAACCTCTTCGACATGTACCACCGGATCACCGACGAGGACCCGTACGAGGTGCCGATGCGGATCTACCCCGCCGTGCACTACACGATGGGCGGACTGTGGGTCGACTACGACCTGCAGACCACGATCCCCGGCCTGTTCGCGATCGGTGAGGCCAACTTCTCCGACCACGGCGCCAACCGGCTCGGCGCCTCGGCGCTGATGCAGGGCCTGGCCGACGGCTACTTCGTGCTCCCCGCCACCATCAACGACTACCTGGCGAAGAATCCGAAGCTGGAGACGGTCACCGACGGGCACCCCGTGGTCAAGGAGGTGCTGTCCGAGACCGAGGACCGGATCACCCGGCTGCTCTCCGTCGACGGCGACCGCACCCCGGACTCCTTCCACCGCGAAGTCGGCGAGCTGATGTGGGAGTTCTGCGGCATGGCCCGCTCCGACTCCGGCCTGCGCAAGGCGCTGGAGCGCATCCCGCAGATCCGCGAGGAGTTCTGGCGGCGCATCAAGGTGCCCGGCACCGGCGAGGAGTTCAACCAGTCGCTGGAGAAGGCCAACCGGATCGTCGACTACCTGGAGCTCGCCGAGCTGATGTGCCTCGACGCGCTGCACCGCTCCGAGTCCTGCGGCGGCCACTTCCGCGAGGAGTCCCAGACGCCCGACGGAGAGGCCGCCCGCAAGGACGACGAGTTCTCCTACGCGGCCGCCTGGGAGTTCAACGGCACCGGCGAGGCGCCCACCCTGCACAAGGAAGACCTGGTCTTCGAGTACGTCCACCCCACCCAGCGGAGCTACGCATGAAGCTCACCCTGCGCGTCTGGCGGCAGAAGAACGCCGACGCCGAAGGCGCCATGTCCACGTACGAGGTGGACAACATCTCCTCCGACATGTCCTTCCTGGAGATGCTCGACACGCTCAACGAGGAACTCATCCTCAGGGGCGAGGACCCGGTCGCCTTCGACCACGACTGCCGCGAGGGCATCTGCGGCGCGTGCTCCCTGGTCATCAACGGAGACGCGCACGGCCCCGAGCGGACCACCACATGCCAGTTGCACATGCGGTCCTTCAAGGACGGCGACACGATCGACATCGAGCCGTGGCGGGCCGCCGCCTTCCCGGTGATCAAGGACCTGGTGGTGGACCGGTCGGCCTTCGACCGGATCATCCAGGCCGGCGGGTACATCACCGCGCCCACCGGCTCCGCCCCGGAGGCGCACGCCACCCCGGTGCCCAAGCCGGACGCCGACCTCGCCTTCGAGCACGCCGAGTGCATCGGCTGCGGCGCCTGCGTGGCGGCCTGCCCCAACGGCGCGGCGATGCTGTTCACCTCCGCCAAGGTCAACCACCTCAACGTGCTGCCCCAGGGCGCCCCCGAACGGGAGACCCGGGTGCTGGACATGGTGGCGCAGATGGACGAGGAGGGCTTCGGCGGCTGCACCCTCACCGGCGAGTGCGCCACGGCCTGCCCGAAGGGCATCCCGCTGGTCTCCATCACCGGCATGAACAAGGAGTGGCTGCGGGCCACCCGCAAGGTCAAGCGGTAGTACGCCGCCGCTTGCCACAGACGTTCGCCGACACCGCGCGGACGAGCGGGGCCGGGAGGGTGCTCCCCGGCCCCGCTTCGCTTGCCCGGCCTCGCTAGGCTGCGCGCATGATCTTCACAAGTCAGCAGCAGCACCGGTTCCTTGACGCGGTCGCCCGGTTCGAGATCGCCGTACACGAGCAGGAACCGGACCGTGCGGAGGCCGCGTTCGGGGAGATGTACGGCGCCTTCCAGGACGCGACGCCGCAGGAGGTCGCCGAGGCCGCCCCGCGCCTGGCCTCGCTGCTGCCCGAGGTCCCGCCGGGACCCCGCGCCACCGTCGCCGTGATCGTCGGCGCCTGTGTGGAGCGCGGCGCCGATCCGCGGCCCTGCGCGCCGTACATATTCGTGGAGGTGGCCGAAACCCTGGCCGCCGCGGGCGAGTTCTGCGAGCGCTGGAAGGAGACCGGCGGCGGCGACTTCCCCGAGCCGGGGGCGGAGGAAGCGGACGACGCGCTCTTCGACCGTGCCGGCGTGGAGGCGGCCCTGGCCTGGCTGACGATGCCGCAGTGGGAGATGGCCTCCCTCGCCATGCTCAACCACGCCGAGGTACGCACCGCGCTCGACGCTTCGCTGCGCGCCCGGCTCCTGCGGGCCCTGCGAACCGTGTCGGAGGCCTCCGACCACCCGTTCAAGTGCCTGGAGTACGCCCTCCTCGTCCTCGACGACGAGCCCCTGGTGGTGCTGCACCGCCCCACCGGCACCGGCTACCGCGTACGCATGAGCGGCATCGGCGACAACTTCCAACTGCACACCCTGCTCGCCGGCATCCTCATAGGCGGCGGCCACATACCCGGCCGGGCCCCGTCCCCCGAGGAAGTCGCGGTCTGCGAGGACGCCCCCGGCCAGGTCCACACCGTGGGCTCGTTCAACCTGGTCACCTCCACCGGCGAATGGATCTGGAACGAGGGCACCCCCTCCGACATCCCCCGCGTGGACGGCATCCGCCTCCTGGTCCTCGACCCCCCGCCCTACGAACGCAGCTGGCCCGCCGGCCGCTTCTTCCCGAACATGACCGGCGCCCTGGTCCTGGACCGCGTCCTGGACGAAACGGAGACCCGCTACTGGCTGGGGGTCTGCACCCCGCCGAAGTGACGGTGCGCTTCCACCCTCGACCGGCGTGGGCGGGCGGCCATTCGGTACCCGCTTCAACCACCTCCCGCCAGGACAAGCACCCCTCGGCTGCCGAGAATGGGAGGTGGGCACAGGCCGACCTGTGAGGTGAGGGCCATGCTCCGATCAGGCGTACCGGACGCGGCAGCCGGGCTCCTGCAGCACCGGGTCGTGGCGCTGATCCGCCGGATCAAGGCCGGTACGAGAAGCGCGCAGGCGATCGAACCGGAGCTGCGCGGACGCGTGGGCACACGTCTGACCACAGCCCTGCGCCTGCGGGAGATCGAGACCCGCGAACTCCTCGGCGCGATCGAGACGGGCACGGCGCCCGTGGACCCCTGGACGGAGCTGTACCGGCTCCAGCTGGCCTGCGACGAACTCTTCGAGGAGACCCTGTCCCTCCTGGAGGGCGCCGCCCTGCGCGCCGCCCGGCTCGACGACGGGTACTGCGGGATCGCCGATGCCCTGCTCGACGAGATCGGAGAGCTGACCCCGGTCGCCTGGGACTCCTTCACCGTCCTCGGCACCGAGGAGATCTACGTACGGTCGACCCGGGTGATCAGCGTGCGCTTCCCGAGCCGGTCGTTCTGGGACCTGCCCGTGGTCGTGCACGAGTACGGGCACTTCGCCGGACCTGCCGTCACCGTCGACGGCGGCGCCCGGACCGTCCACCCCCTGGAGGACCAGCTCCAGCGCACCCGCCGGGCCCGGTCCGACGCGCACTGGCCCTGGCTGCACGAGGTGTTCGCCGACGCCTTCGCGACGTACGTGCTCGGCCCGGCGTACGGCCTGGCCTGCGCCCTCGACAGGTTCGACCCCGCGGCCGCCCGGGACGGCACACCGACCCACCCGCCCCCCAATCTGCGGATCGCGGCGATCGTGGCCGTACTGGACCGGCAGAACCCGGACCGCCGCTACGACCACGTGCTCCACACCCTGCGCACGGCGTGGAGCGGGGCCACGGCCGAGGCGGGTACGTCGGAACCGGCGGCGCTGACCGATCCGTACGGGAGCTGGCTGGACGACTGCATGACGTTCCTGACCGGCCACCTCGCCGAGGCCCGCTACGGCACCGGCTGGTGGAGCGCGCAGGAACTGGCGCACGGCCTCGGCGGGGACGAGTACGGCGAGGCGCCCCACCTCGTCCCCGGGCCCGCGGCCGGCCACCGGATGCGGGACATCGTCAACGCGGGCTGGCTGGCCCGTATCGGCACGACCGATGACCGGGCCCGCCGCGAGATCGAGCGACAGGTCAGGGAACTGGCCGAGTTCAGCATGGCGCGGGAGGTCCCCTGATGGGCCTGTTCATTCTGCAAGAACGCATCGCCACCCTGCGCCGCAATCTCAAACGGGCGAAGGCCGCCTCCCTCACGCGGCTGGAACTGCACAACGTCCAGGTCGACGACGGCCCCTGGATGAAGGCGTTCAACGAGATCCGCCGCAACTCCACGGAGGAGCTCAAGCAGCTCGACGCCCTCGACGCGGACGTGGAGAAGGGCGAGCTGGACGCGAGCGAGGCCTGGAAGAGGTTCTCCGAGATCGAGTGCCTCAGTGAGGAACTCTTCCGTGAGTGCCTGGAGATGCTCGGCGGCCTGGTCTTCCGCGAGATGAAGCTGGACGAGCAGATCTGCCGGTTCGCCGACGAGCTGATCAAGGAATGCGCCACCAGCGTCGCGAACGTACCGGCGTTCGTGATCCCTTCACCCGATCGCGTCCCGCCCGTCGACATGCGCCATGTCGCGCATGTGCGGTTCCCGGAGTGGGACCTGTGGGCGCTGCCTCTCGTCGCGCACGAGTACGGGCGGGTGGCGATCGCCGGGTCGGACCATGCGAGGGAACTCGTCGGCAAGCTCGCGCAGGCCCAGTACGCCGAACTCTCCGGCGACGCCGACGTCCTGCCCGAGGACGTCGAGCGGCGGGTCCAACTCCTTCTCGCCGATGCCTTCGCCACCTTCACCACCGGTCCGGCCTACGCCTGCGCGCTCCTGCTGCTGCGCCTCGACATGGTCGGCGCGTCTCCCGCGGAGCGTGCCTTCGTGGGCCAGCGCGCCGACATGGTGACGGGCATCGTCGACGCGCTCGGTCCCAAGGGGCTCGTGGACACCCAGATCCGCGGACCGCTGATGAGCCGCTGGGAGGAGGCCGTCGCCTCCCAGCCGCCCGCCGCCGCGGACAGCGCCGACCCGCTCGCCCCGCTCGACCTGGACCCGGCCGAGGTGCACGCGGCCCTGAAGGACGCCTTCTACCCGGGCGCCGCGTACACAACGGCCAACTGGCACACGGCGATGCAGTGGGGCGAGGAGTGGAAGGCGCAGCTGGGGAACGACGAGGAGCCGTCCGTCCCCCGTGACGTGATGGCGGCCCATCGACTCCGGGACGCCCTCAATGCCTCCTGGTACGTCCGGATCGGGGACGCGGACTGGGAGACGAAAGGAGTCCGGGTGACCCGGCTGCTGTGCCAGAAGATCATCGATGTGCGGGCGGCCGCCGCGTCCGGTTCGGGCGACAAGGTGCGCGGCACGTCCCGTCCGGAGCAGGGAGGCTGAGGTGACCGGCGCGGTCAGCCCCTGGGGCTTCAAGGGCACTCCGGTCGGGCGGCTGGCGGCGGAACTGGCGGCCGCCAAGGAGGCACTGGCGTGCGGCAGGTTCGGGGACAGCGTACGCAGCGCCGAGCGCGTCCTGACCCAGACCGCCGCGGCACGCTCCGCGGCCGAGAGCGACGAGTACCGGCAGCGCCTCGACCTGCTGCACGCGTCCGCGCTGACCACCCTCGGCCGGGTCGCGCGGCGGGGCCCGGCGCCGGACGGACAGGCACGGTTCGAGGAGGCGGCGGCGATCTTCAGCCGGGCGCTGGGCGCCGGCGAGGAACTGCGGCGCGACGGGCTCGCGGACTACGGAACCGCGCTCGTCGCCCTGGGACGCGTCGAAGAGGCACGGCAGTTCGTCACCCTGGCACTGGAACGGGACACCCGGGTACCGCCCGAAGCGGTCCTGGGCGTCGCCGATCTGCTCGGCCTGCGCTCCGAACAGGCGGAGGCGGACCGGCTGCTGCGCCTCGCGCTGGACGCCGGAGTGGAGGACCCGGCGATCGCCGAACGGCTGGCCGGGAGCCTCGGCAAAGCCGCTCAGCCGGACCGGGCGGCGGACGTCTACGCCCGGGCCGGGATGTGGTACGGGGCCGCCGGCAGACCGGACGAGGCGCTGAGGTGCTTCGATCTGGCCGTCGCCCTCGTGCCCGACCACATCGGCGCCATGCTCGGCCGGAGTTACGCCCTGCACGACCTCGGGCGGGCCGAGGAGGCGCTCGCGGTCGTCGGGCAGGTCGTTCAGCAGCACCCGGAGTCCGTCGAGGCGCACGCGTACATGGCTCAACTGCTGGGCTCGCGCGATCAGTTGGTGGAGGCGTTCCGACTGCTCCAGGACGCCCTCGCGCGCTTTGGCGACGTACCGGAACTACGGGCGACACTGGCCCGTGCCCTGCTGTGGGCGGGGAGCGAGCAGGAAGCGCTCTCGGTCGTGAAGGTGCTGCTGGAGGAACGCCCCACCGACGTCGAACTGCGGCGCCTCAAGGCGCACATCCTCCTCGAACTGGACCACTCCGAGGCGGCCATCGAGATCCTGAGCGGACTGCTGGCCGAGAACCAGGCCATCCTCGACGACCGGCTCGACGTGATCGACGCCGTGATCCGCATGGGGGAACTGCAGCGGGCCCTCAACGAGACGGAACACGCCCTGCTCTTCGCACCGGACAGCCCGGAACTCATCGGCCGCCGCGCCTACATCCTCCACCGCCTCGAACGTCCCGAGGAAGCGCTCGCCGCCGCCCGGCACGCCACCACGTCGGACAGCCCGGACGCCACCGCCCTCTACGCGGAGGGACTGGCGCTGGTCCGGCTGGACCGCAAGCGGGAGGCATTGCGCCCCCTGCGGCGGCTCCTGCGTCTGCGGCCCGAATTCCTCGACGGCAGGCTGCGACTGACCGAACTGCTCATCCACCAGGGCGAGACGGACGAGGCCGACGGCATCGTCGCCGACGGGCTCAGAACACACGGAGAGGTAGTGGGACTGCTGCTGGCCCAGGGCCGCATCGCCATCCACCGACGGGACCACGAAGCCGCACTCGAACCGCTGGAGACGGCGGTGCGGCGCCTGGCGGAGGCGGACGGGGGCGAAACCGGAGCGGTCGGCGCCGCAGAGGCCGCGGAGGTGTATCTCTGGCTCGGCGAGGCGATGCGCCTGCTCGGCCGGCTGACGGAAGCGTGCTCCTGGCTGGAGCGCGGACTCGAACTCCGCCCGGACCACGGCACCCTGCTGGGCACCCTGGGCCAGGTGCTGCGCGCGCAGGGCAGCGCCGAGGCCGAGGAGAGGCTGCGCCAGGCGGTCAAGGCCGAGCCCAGCCCCAGCTTCGCCCACGCCGAACTCGGCGACCTGCTCCGGGACGAGGGACGGCTGGTCGAATCCCGGGACGTGCTCCTCGCGGCCACCCGGCGATGGCCCGCCGAGGCTTGGCTGTGGGGGACGCTCGGCGCCACCCACCACCGGCTGCGGGACTACGACGCCGCACTGGAGTGCTGCGACAAGGCACTGGAACGCAACAGCGCCTACGCGTGGGCATGGGCCCTCAAAGGGGCCGTGCTGTGGGACATCGACGAACTCGACAGGGCCGTCGAGGCGTTCGACGCCTCCCTGGACCTGGACCCGGCCAACGGCTGGGCGTGGATGTGCCGCGGCTGGGCCCTCGAACTGCTGGAGCGGCGGGAGGAGGCTCGGCAGAGCTTCCGCCGAGCCGTGCGCCAACGCTCGACCACCGACCACGAGGACCACGCCTGGGCGTTGATCGGGCTGGCCGACCTGCTGCTCCAGGACGCCGATGTCCCCGCGGCGCGGCGCCACTTCCAGCAGATACTCAGGGCACTGCGCGGAGTCGACGGCATGGAGCTGGCCCAGATCGGCTGGTGCCAACTGCGGCTGGACGAGTGCGAGCAGGCCGCGCGCGAGTTCGGCGAGGCGCTGCTGATCGAGGAGGCCTTCAGCCCCGTCCAGTTCGACCTGGCCCTCGCCCTGCTCGGCCTGGACCCCGTCGAGCGGGCCGTCGTGGCCTTCGCCGAGGCCGTCGTGGCCCTGCGTGCCGTCACCCACCCCGGCCGCAGGAACTTCCTGCTGCACGTGGCCGAGCACGACCTGGACATCGTGCAGACCCAGCCCAGCTACCGGACGGTGGGACCCGAGCACGTGGACGTGATCCGCTGGATGCTGACCCGCGACGGACCGGCCGCACCGGAATGGAGGCGAGTCATGGAAGCGAAGCTGCTTCCGGAGAAGTACCGCTGCACGCTGCACGACACCGACCTGACGGAAGCGGTCGTCCGCAAGGTGTACAGCGATCCGGTACAGGTGGCCAACTTCGGCTACTCCGCCCGCCGGGGCAGGAAGCGGGACGGGAGCAAGGACAAGCCCTTCACCGTGGTCGTGGAGTGCCCCGGGGCCGAGTCGGGTGAGGACGCGCACGACCACGAGTTCAAGGGGGTAGTGCGGCCATGACCGTCGCGGCCCGCCGGGACGTGGTCTCGCCCGAGACCCGGCGCTGGCAGCGCGCCGCCGAGGCGATCGAGCCCGAGCACACGCTCACCAGGAACGCGGCCAACGCCAAGTACGTCCTCACCTCCGTCTCCCTGCTGGGCACCTTGGTCTCGGTCATCGGCCTGGCATCCCTCGGCGAACTCACCCGGCGGCCGGAACTGCTCGTGTTCGCGGCCCTGGCCGTCGTCCTCGTACTGGCCGCGGTACTGCTCGCCCTGTGGACACTCGTCCTGCGCAGCCGCCGGGTCAACCTCGACGACCTGGAGGACGTGAAGGCCTGGTACGAGGGCGAGTTCGCCCATGCGGGCAAGGTGGCCGCCGCGGGCCGGCTGCTGTGCGCGGGCCTGCTCGTCGCCGGGGTGACGGCCCTGGTCGCGGCGGTGGTGCCGCATCCGTCGTACCGGGTCGGCCTGGACGGCGTCCGGTCGGCCGCACAGGACCGTCTCACCGCGAGCGCCGGAGTGACCGACGCCGACCCGGACGCGGTACTGACCATGACGGTCACCGGCTCGGACGCCTCCGGCGCCAACACGGTGCTCACGCGCAGCAGAGGTACGCCCGACGCCGACGGTGCCGCCACGTTCCGTGTCTCCGTCGACTCCCCCCGGAACTACGCCACCTACACGGTCGTCCTGACCGCCGACGGCGAGCGGGTGGCCGCCCTGACACTTCCCGCCCCCTGACGCCCGGCGCCGAGGGCCCGCGTCACAGCCCGAACAACCGCGCCCCGTTGTCGTGGCACACCGCCCGCAGCCACTCCTCGCCCAGGTCCAGGCGCTCCAGGGCCTCCAGTTGGTGGACGTACGGGTACGGGATGTTCGGGAAGTCCGTGCCGAGGAGGACGCGGTCGCCGAGGGCTTGGAGGCGGGGAAGTTCGGTGGCGGGGAAGGGGGTCAGACGTTCGCCGAAGTCGGTGAAGGCCATCGTGGTGTCCAGGCGGACCTCGGCGTGGCGCTCGGCCAGGTCCAGGAAGTCCGTGTACTCCGGGAGCCCCATGTGCGCCACGATCAGGCGCAGCCGGGGATGGCGGGCGAGCAGGCGGGCCACCGGTTCCGGGCCGGTGTGCTTGCCGGGGGCCGGGCCCGAGCCGCAGTGCATGACCACGGGGACGCCGGCCTCGGCGAGCAGGCCCCAGGCGGGGTCCAGGAGGTTGTGCGCCGGGTCGTACGCGCCCACCTGGATGTGGGACTTGAACACACGCGCCCCGGACTCGACCGCCTCGCGCACGTAGTCCTCGACGCCGTCCTCCGGGTACAGCGTGGCCGTGTGCAGGCAGTCCGGCGTGCGGGAGGCGAAGTCCGCGGCCCAGCCGTTCAGCCAGGATGCCATGCCCGGCTTGTGCGGGTACAGCATGGCTGTGAAGGCACGCACCCCGAAGCGGCGCAGCAGCTCCACCCGCCGCTCCTCCTCGTGCCGGTAGGCGATGGGCCACGCGACACCGGTCAGCGGGCCGACCGCGTCGAAGTACTGCCACACCTTGCGCAGCACCCGCTCCGGCATGAAATGCGTGTGGACGTCGACGAGGCCGGGCACCCCGATGCGGCGCCGGAAGGCCGCCAGGGCCTCGGCCTCCGCCACGGGATCGCTTCCGCTGTACGCAGTCATGCTCCGACTGTCACGCATACCGACGGGTCGGGACAACCCCCGGCGATCATGTTCCGTGCAGCGTGCGGGCCAGATACGGCGCCGTCGCGCTGCCCGGCACCCGCGCCACCTCCGCGGGCGGCCCCGCCGCCACGATCCGCCCGCCCGCGTCACCGCCGCCCGGCCCGAGGTCGATCACCCAGTCCGCGCCCGCCACCACCGACATGTCGTGCTCGACGACGACCACGGTGTGCCCGGCGTCCACCAGGCCGTGCAGCTGGCGCATCAGGACCTCCACGTCGGCCGGGTGGAGCCCGGTGGTCGGCTCGTCGAGGAGGTAGAGGGTGTGTCCGCGGCGGCCCCGCTGCAGCTCGCTCGCCAGCTTGATCCGCTGGGCCTCGCCACCGGACAGCTCCGTCGCGGGCTGGCCGAGCCGCAGATAGCCCAGACCGACGTCGAGGAGCGTGCCGAGGCTGCGCGCCACCGCCGGGGTGTCCGCGAAGAAGTCGGCCGCCGCCTCCACCGTGAGGTCCAGCACCTGTGCGATGTTCCGCCCCCGGTACGTCACTTCGAGCGTTTCGGGGTTGTAGCGCGCGCCCCCGCAGTCCGGGCACGCCGCGTACGTGCTCGGCAGGAACAGCAGCTCCACACTGACGAACCCCTCGCCCTGGCAGGTCTCGCAGCGCCCGCCCGCGACATTGAAGGAGAACCGGCCCACGCCGTAACCCCGCTCCCGTGCCTGCTCGGTGGCCGCGAACTCCTTGCGCACGACGTCGAACAGGCCCGTGTAGGTGGCCAGGTTGGAGCGCGGGGTCCGGCCGATCGGCTTCTGGTCGACGCACACCAGCCGCCCGACGCCCGCCGTCTCCTCGGTGATCTCCCCGATCAGCGTGGACTTCCCCGAGCCGGACACCCCGGTGACCGCCGTGAACACCCCGAGCGGGAACTCGGCGGTCACGGAGCGCAGGTTGTGCCGGGTGACCGGACCGATCTTCAACTGGCCGCTCGGGGCGCGCACTTCACGCACCGGCACGGGGGAGCGGTCGAAGAGGAAGCGGGCCGTCGCCGACTCCGCCACCGCGGCCAGCCCCTCCGGCGGGCCGCTGTAGAGGACCTGCCCGCCGTGTTCACCGGCGCGCGGGCCCACGTCGACGAGCCAGTCCGCGCCGCGCATCACCTCCAGGTGGTGCTCCACCACGAACACCGAGTTCCCGGCCGCCTTCAGCCGCTCCAGCACCGTCAGCAGCGCCTCCGTGTCCGCGGGGTGCAGTCCGGCGGACGGTTCGTCGAGGACGTAGACGACGCCGAACAGCCCGGAGCGCAACTGGGTGGCGAGGCGCAGGCGTTGCAGCTCGCCCGCGGAGAGGGTAGGGGTGGCGCGGTCGAGGCTGAGATAGCCGAGGCCCAGCTCGACGACCGGGGCGATACGGGAGCGCAGGTCCTCGGTGAGCACGCGGGCGGTCTCGGAGGTGCCGTGCAGGAGACCGGCCAGCTCCAGCAGCGGAAGGGCGGCCAGTTCGGCGATCGTACGGCCGGCGAAGGTCACCGCCAGCGCCTCCGGTCGCAGCCTGCTGCCGTCGCAGGCCGGGCAGGGCGCGGCGGTCAGGAAGCGCTCCGCCTTCGCGCGCAGCGTGGCGCTCTTGGAGTCGGAGAACGTCTTCATCACATACCGCCGGGCGCTCATGTACGTGCCCTGGTACGGCCGTTGGATCCGGTCGGCGTCCCGCACCGGATGGACCGTGACGACCGGCTGCTCGTCGGTGAACAGGATCCACTCCCGCTGCTCGGCGGGCAGCTCGCGCCAGGGGCGGTCCACGTCGTGGCCGAGCGCGTCCAGGATGTCCCGCAGATTCTTGCCCTGCCAGGCGCCCGGCCAGGCGGCGATCGCGCCGTCCCGGATCGACAGCGCGGGGTCCGGGACCAGCAACTCCTCGCTCGTACGGTGCACTTGGCCGAGCCCGTGGCACTCCGGGCAGGCCCCGGCGGCCGTGTTGGGGGAGAAGGCGTCGGAGTCGAGCCGCTCGGCGCCGGGCGGGTAGTCACCGGCCCGGGAGAACAGCATCCGCAGCGAGTTGGACAGGTTGGTGACCGTGCCGACAGAGGAGCGCGAGGTCGGCGCGGAACGGCGCTGCTGGAGCGAGACGGCGGGCGGCAGCCCGGTGATCTCCCCGACCTTGGGCGCCCCCACCTGGTGGATCAGCCTGCGCGCGTACGGCGCCACCGACTCGAAGTACCGGCGTTGTGCCTCGGCGTAGATCGTTCCGAAGGCCAGCGAGGACTTCCCCGAACCGGAGATCCCGGTGAACACGGCCAGCACGTCCCGGGGAATGTCCACGTCCACGCCCCGGAGATTGTGCTCACGGGCACCGTGCACGCGGACGTACGGGTCGTGGGGGTCGTGCATGAGAAGGGCTCCGTACGCGACGAGGAGGGACGAGGAGGACCGGGAAACCGGGAAACCGGCAAACCCCGCAATCCTATGCGACCGTCCTGCTCAGGGCCCGAACGTCCACACGTTCCCCACCGGCTGCCCGTCCCTGCGCAGCACCGTCCCCAGCAGCTCGGTCAGCGCCTCCTCCACCTCGGCGACCAGTTCCGCGCCGAAGACGCACAGCGACCGCTCCCGGAAGTCGCCGTAGGTGCCCATGCGCAGGTCGCCGGTGACCTGGATGACGTTCTCGTCGGGCAGGTAGGAGTAGCCCACCCACGGGTGCCGGCCGGGGCCGCCGACGCGGGCCGGGTCGAGGACGGTGCCGTTGACGTACCACTTGAGCACGTACAACCGGTCCCCGGGCCGGGTACGGGCGCGCAGTCCGCGGGCGATGACCGCCTCGACCTCGCGACACAGCGGGTCGCGCCAGTCGTCGACGGCGTCCATGTGCCAGGTGACCGAGCCGGGCGGCTCGGTGATGCCCTGGTCGGCGGTCTCGTAGGTGACCTCGAACCGCTGCTCGAAGCGGCGGCGGAGCGCCTTGTGCTCGGGCTCGCCGAACAGAGTTCTCACGGGGCGCTCCCGAGCCGGTTCGCCGGGCGGCGCCCAGCGGTACGGGGTCACCTCGGCGACCTCGTGGAAGCCCGCCGCCAGATGGACGGGGACGAGGTCTCCGCCCGCCTCGGCCACCAGGTACCGGGAGGGGGCCTGCGGCGCCCATGCCTGCCGGGCCCGGTCGGCGGCGGCGTGCAGCAGCTCGGGGAGCGGTCGGGTGATCGCGTCGATCGCGGAGAACTCCGTACCCTCGATCTTCTCCGACCAGACCAGGTCGACGGGGCGTGAGAGGCGCCAGACGGACAGGATGTCCATGCCGTGCTCCAGCTCCGAGACCGGCCGGCGCTGTTCCGGCGCCGCCTCGATGAGCCGCCGCAGCCGCTCCTGGTCGCCGTACGGGAGCCCCAGCCAGTAATCGCGCGGTTTCACGTCCGTGGACGGCACGTCGGCGACCTCCGCCACCAGCAGGGACCGCGGGGTGCCCGGGGTGAACCCGGCGGCGAGCAGGGTCTCGGCGAGGCGGGGCCCGTCGTGGGAGTGGACCTTCCAGGTCACCGGCTCCCCGCGCCGCGCGAACTCCTCCCGCGTACGGCGGACCAGACCGGCCAGGTCGCCAACGGCGGACAGGTCCTGGTGGTCGACGACCCCATGGGTGCCGTAGTGCACACGGACCAGGGGCCCGTCCCGCTCGGTGACCACCCCGAACACCTCGGGCGCGCGTCCGCGCATCTGTGTGTCGTACGTCCCCCACAACGCCGCGGCGTCAGCGGTCACTCAGGAGCTCCCGTGGTCACTTCACGATCCCGGCCAGGCGCCGGTAGGAATCCAGCAGCGACCGGCGGTCGTACGTGCTGGTGGTGACGAGGATCTCCTGGGCGCCCGTCTCCTTCAACAGGATTTCCAGCTCCTGCGCGACCTGTTCCTCGGTACCGGCGATGTGCCCGGCGAGCCCCTGCTCGTAGAAGCCGCGCTCCTTGGCGGTCATCGCCAGGGACTCGACGCGCTCGGCGGGCGGCAGGGGCGGGAAGGTGCCGTGGGTGCGGGAGTACGCCATCGACCAGGCCTCCGGGATCAGCAGCCGCCGGGCTTCCTCGGGGGTGGCGGCCACGGCGACGGTGCCGGAGACGACGACGTACGGTTCCGCCGACCAGGGGGAGGGCCGGAAGGTGGCGCGATAGTGGTCGATGCCGCGCTGCATCCTGGCCCGGTTCCGCAGGTCGCCGATGACCATCGGCAGGCCCGCGCGGGCCGCGATGGCCGCGCCCTCGCCCATCGCCAGCACGAACGGCGGCACCGTCAGCCCCTCGGCGGGCCGCGCGCGCACCCCCGTCGGCGAGGTACCGCGGAACCAGCCCAGCAGCTCCTCCAGTTGCCCCTCGAAGTCGTCGGCCCGGTCCTTGTCCCGCCCCAGCGCCCGGCGCACCCCGTCCGTGAACCCCACGGAACGCCCGAGCCCCATGTCGATCCGCCCGGGGAAGAGGGATTCCAGCACCCCGAACTGCTCGGCGACGACCAGGGGTTGGTGATTCGGCAGCATCACACCGCCGGTACCGACCCTGATGGTGCGGGTCGCGGCGGCGACGGCGGCGGCCAGCACGGTCGGCGCGGAGCCGGCGACCCCCGGCACCCCGTGATGCTCCGACACCCACACCCGGTGATACCCGAGCCCTTCCAGCTCCCGGGCCAGCGCCACGGTGTCCCGCAGCGCCTCGGGGTGCGTGTGCCCCTCCCGGGTACGGGACCGGTCGAGGACGGAGAAGCGGGTCTGGGCCAGGACGGAACTCATACCTGGTTCAACAACGGGGAGCGCTCAGGATTCCTTCAGCGCCGACCGCCCGAGCGCCAGCCGCCCGAGCCCCGAGCGCCGACCGCCTCAGCGCCGGGAGCGCACCCGTGCCGACCTCGGCGGATCGATGAACTGCAACTCCAGCGTGACCGGCGGCTCCGCGACGCCCGGCCCGCCCGCCGCCACCCAGTTCGCGATCTCCTCCGTGCTGTCGGCGTCCGTCGCGAAACCCACCCACGTCGGCCGTCCGCCCGCCCGGCGGCCCGCCGGGGAGGGGGCGACGACGATCACATTGGCCTGGTCGCAGGGGCCCAGACAGTCGGTCGTACGGAGGCGGAAGCCGTGCTCGGCGGAGGCGGCGCGGAGCCGTTCGAGCTGGGCCGCGTGGTCGGTGCCGGGGTGCTTGGCGGCGTCGCCGCAGCAGCAGCCGCGGCACACGACGACCGTGCAGTCAGGAGGGGAAGGCATGGCGACAGTCTGCTGCCTGCGCCGTGCGCCCCGATCACCGGCCCGCCCCCTGCGTATCGTTGGCGTCGTGACCGACAGCGGGAAACGGCCCCTCGCCGTGTTCGATCTGGACAACACCCTGGCCGACACCGGGCACCGGCAGCGGTTCCTGGAGAGCAAGCCCCGGGACTGGGACAGCTTCTTCGCCGCCGCGCCCGCCGATCCGCCGATCCCCGAAGGGATCGCCCTGGCGTTGGCCCAGGCCGAGGAGTGCGAGGTCGTCTACCTCACCGGGCGGCCCGAGCGGTGCCGGTCGGACACCCTGGAGTGGCTGGCCGCGCAGGGGCTGCCCGAGGGGCGGGTGTACATGCGGCGCGACACCGACCGCAGGCCCGCCCGGCGCACCAAGCTGGAGATCCTGCGCCGCCTGGCCAGGACCCGGGAGATCCGGGTCCTGGTGGACGACGACGAGCTGGTGTGCCAGGACGCCGAACAGGCGGGGTTCACCGTCGTACGGGCGTGCTGGACCGCCCCTTCCGCCGCACTGAGGAACGCGCAGGAGCGGGAGGGGCGGACCTGAGAGCCGCGCCCGGAGAGCCGGCCGTATCAGGCCGAGTCCTCCAGGCGGAAGCCGACCTTCATGGTCACCTGCCAGTGCGCGATCGTGCCGTTCTCCAACTGGCCGCGCACGTCGGTCACCTCGAACCAGTCCAGGTTGCGCAGGGTCTGGGAGGCTCGCTCGATGCCGTTGCGGATGGCCTGGTCCACGCCCTCGGGCGAGGTCCCGACGATGTCGGTGACCCGGTAGGTGTGGTTCGACATGTGGGTGCTCCTCTCACACGCGTCACTCCACCGTGCCCCACCGCCGCGCATCGCGCGAGCCGTCCGTCACCGCGCCACGCTCAGTGACAGCGCGAACCGGCCCTCCCGGTCCGTCCACCAGTGGGACTGCTCCAGCCCCGCCGCGGACAGTTCGGCGTGCACGCCCTCCTTCCGGAACTTCGCCGAGATCTCGGTGTGCAGCTCCTCGCCCGCCGCGAAGTCGACCGCCAGGTCCAGCACGGGCACCTTCACGGTCTGCGCGACGCGCGAGCGCAGCCGCATCTCGATCCACTCGTTCCGGGCGTCCCACAGCGCCACATGGTCGAAGGCGCCGGGATCGAAGTCGGCGCCCAGTTCACGGTTGACGACGGCCAGGACGTTCTTGTTGAACGCGGCCGTCACCCCGGCCGCGTCGTCGTACGCCCGTACCAGCACCCCCTCGTCCTTGACCAGGTCGGTGCCGAGCAGCAGGGCGTCACCCGGTGCCATCAGGGCGCGTACCCCGGCCAGGAACGCGGCGCGCTCGGCGGGCAGCAGGTTGCCGATGGTGCCGCCGAGGAACGCCACCAGCCGGGGCCCGGGGGTGTCCGGCAGGGTGAGCCGGCCGGTGAAGTCGGCGATGAGCGCGTGCACGGAGAGTCCGGGCCGCTCCTCGATGAGGGCGTGCCCGGCCTGGGTGAGGGCGCTCTCGCTGACGTCGACGGGGATGTAGGTGTGCAGGTCGGTCAGCGCGTCGATGACGTACCGCGTCTTCTCCGAGGAGCCCGAGCCCAGTTCGACCAGGGTCCGGGCGTGGGTCGCGGCGGCGATCTCGGCGGCGCGGTCGATGAGGATCTCGCGTTCGGCGCGGGTCGGGTAGTACTCGGGCAACTCGGTGATCCGCTCGAACAGTTCACTGCCGACGGCGTCGTAGAACCACTTCGGCGGCAGTGTCTTCGGGGTTTTGGTCAGACCGTGCAGGACGTCGGCGCGCAGGGCGGCCTCGGTGGCGTCCTCGGGCAGTTGGCGGGTGAGAAGGAACGGGCTCACGTGCGGGGCTCCTTGGACAGTGCGGGTGCCGAGAGCGCGCCCGGCTCCTTCAGGGGAGTGAGGGTGACATCCGTGCGGCTGGCGGTGAGGAGGGTCCGGTCGGGGACCTCCTGCCACAGCGGATCGTCGTCGTACGGCTCGGAGGCCACGACCGCGCCGTCGCCGGGCGCCGCGCGGTACCACAAGGTGTCGCCCCAGGTGGTCGCCGCGATGCCGTCGCCGCTGGTCAGCAGCAGGTTCAGCCGGGCGCCCGGGGCCGCCTCGGCGACCTCGCGGACGGTGTCGGCCAACGCCTCGCCGGGGTCGTCCCCGGCCCGCAGCCGGGCCAGGACCAGGGCCCACACGAACGCCGAGTCGTTGCGGGCCTCCAGCGACAGCAGATCCGTCGGCGACAGCGTGCCGGTCAGCGCCGCGAGCGAGCCGGGCCAGCCCGGCACCGCCCCGTTGTGGCTGAACAGCCAGGCGCCGGACGCGAAGGGCGCCGCCGCGGCCTCCGCGTCCGCCCCGGACAGCGTCGCGTCCCGCACCGCCGCCAGCAGACACGTCGTACGCACCACACGGGCCAGATCGGCGAAGGACAGATCCGCCCAGATCGGCCCCGCCCGCCGGTACCGGGCCGGCACCGGATCGCCGGGCGCGTACCAGCCGACGCCGAACCCGTCCGCGTTGACCGTGCCGTACTGCTGCTTCCTGGGTGCCCAGGACTGGCGGTACAGGCCGTGCGGGGGCCGTACGATGCGGGTGCCGAGCGGCTCCTCGGGCCCCAGATAGGCCAGATGACGGCACATCAGACGGCCTCCGAGCGGGCCGTGCGGAACCCGGAGAAGATCTGCCGGCGGATCGGGTAGTCCCAGTTGCGGAAGGTGCCCCGGCAGGCCACCGGGTCCACCGCGAACGAACCGCCGCGCAGCACCTTGTACTCCGGTCCGAAGAACACCTCCGAGTACTCCTTGTACGGGAAGGCGACAAACCCGGGATAGGGCAGGAAGTCGCTCGCCGTCCACTCCCACACGTCCCCGATCAACTGCCGCACACCGAGCGGTGACTCACCCTCGGGGTAGCTGCCGACCGGGGCCGGGCGCAGATGCCGCTGGCCGAGGTTGGCGTGCTCGGGCGCCGGGTCCGCGTCGCCCCACGGGTAGCGAGTCGAGCGGTTCCCCGCCGGGTCGTGCCGGGCGGCCTTCTCCCACTCGGCCTCGGTGGGCAGCCGCCGCCCGGCCCAGCGGGCGTAGGCGTCGGCCTCGTACCAGCTCACGTGGACGACCGGCTCGTCGGGCGGGACGACCTCGGTGACCCCGAACCTGCGCCGCAGCCACTGCTTGCCGTCGCGGCGCCAGAACAGCGGCGCGTGGACGGAGTTCTGGCGGATGTGGGCCCAGCCCGCGGGCGCCCACCAGCGCTCGTCCTCGTAGCCGCCGTCCTCGATGAACGCCTGGTAGGCGCCGTTGGACACGGGTGTGGTGTCGATCCAGAAGGACGCCACCTCCCGCCGGTGCGCGGGCCGTTCGTTGTCCAGTGCCCACGGCTCGTCGGAGGTGCCCATGGTGAACGGCCCGCCGGGGACGAGGACTTCGGCCGGGCCGGTGAACAGCGGGGCCGGTTTGGGGTCGGGCGCGATCAGGGCCTGTGGGCCCCTGCGGAGCTGATGGGTGATCAGCATGGTTTCGTCGTGCTGCTGTTCGTGCTGCGCGATCATCCCGAAGGCGAAGCCCGCCTCGGTCAGCCGGGACCCGTGGAAGGCGGTGCTCTCCAGCAGGTCCAGCACCCGCCCGCGCACCTCGGCCGCGTACAACCGGGCCTCGGCGGGCGGCAGCAGCGGCAGCGAGGGACGTTCGGCGCGCGGGTGCTCGAAGGCGTCGTACAGGCTGTCTATCTCGGGCCGCATGGCCTCCCGGCCGCCCACCGCGCGCAGCAGCCACTGCTCCTCCTGGTTGCCGATGTGCGCCAGGTCCCACACCAGCGGCGACATCAGCGGGGAGTGCTGCGCGGTCAGGTCCGGGTCCTCGACGCAGCTGGTGAGCAGCGTGGTGCGGTCGCGGGCCGTGATCAAGGTGGCCAGGGCCCGTTCCCGGAGCGCCTCGGTCTCGGTCATGACGTGCGGTCCTTCCCGTTCAGGCGGTCGAGCAGATCGTCGGCGGGACAGCGGCCCCGGGTGATGTAGCGGTCCCGGTACGCCGCGACGGCGCCCGTGACCTCGGCGGTGGCGCCCATCCTCGGCAGGGCGTCCAGCGCGGCGGCGAAGCAGATCTGCGCCGCCTCGTGGATCTCCGGGTCCGTCAGGCCGTGCATGGCCGCGTCCGTCCACAGCGGGTTGTGCGGCGCGGGCCGCCGCCCGGCCCGCTCGGCGAGCGGCTTGACCGCCCGGTAGGCGGTCTCGGCGGCCTGCGGATCGTCGAACAGTGCCGCCGTCACGGCCAGCGGGACGATCCAGCCGTCCTCGCCGGGCTGGGCGTCGATCATCCGCAGTTCCAGGTGGCCGCGCGGTCTGACCGGCGGGAACAGGGTCGTGAGGTGGTAACCGAGATCCTCCTCGGTGGGTGGCCTGGGCGCCGCCGAGCGGGTCCACTCGCGGAAGGTGAGCTCCTCCGGGACCTCCCAGGGACCCTGGTCCCGGCGTACGCACATCACCGGGGCGTCCAGGACGTGCCGGGCCCAGGCGGCGCGCGGATCGCCGTCCAGCGGGGGAGCGCCCGCCCGGCCCGCGCCGATCTCCATCCACAGCAGCTGCCGGGTGGAGCGCCAGCCGGTGGGCCGGCTGCCGGAGAGCGGGGAGTTGGCGAAGGCCGCCACCAGGACCGCGCCGAGCTGATGGGCGAGCCACCAGCGCCGTACATGGCCGAGCGGCCCCGGCTCCTCGTGGCCGGCGTCCAGGCAGACCTGCACGGAGGCGGAGGTGCACATCATGGCGCGGCCCGCGGGACCTCTGCGGTCCAGGCAGGCCTCCATGGCGTCGTAGCGGGGTTCGCGCAGATAGCGGCGGGGTTCGTGCCAGGGATCCTGGCCGATGCCGACGAGTCCGAGGCCGTGGCCGCGCAATGTGGCGCGGACGGCGTCGAGGTCGGCGGAGACGGTGTCGACGCACTCCGTCAGGGAGGCGGCGGGCGGTGAGCTCAGCTCCAGCTGGCCACCGGGTTCCACGGTGAACGCCGACCTCAGGGGCACGTTCCGCAGGGCGGCGTAGGCCGCTCGCAGTCGTTCGGGTGTGACGGGGAGCTGCGGGCTGCGCAGCTCGTGGACGAGCCATTCCACCTCGACACCGATGGTCCGGGGCGGGCCGGTCTTGAAACAGATGCCTCGCACGAGGGCCTCGACCTCGGCCTCCGAGACCGAGGTGCGGGGCCTGGTACAGCCACTCGGCGAGGCGCCGCTGGACGAATCTGGCATATCGGGATCCTCCTGATATTCCACCATGCCACTGCCCCGGCATTTCGGGTGGGCCGGGACGGCGCACTCGTCCCACCCAAGACGCTCGAACGGCTCGGCACAAGGGCGCATCCCGGGACGTTCCGGATTGGTCACTTCCGGTTCGTTCGGGCCTCCAGGGGCGTTCGAGGGCTCGAAAACCCTGTTGCGACCCCCGTGCGCGATCACCCACGATGCGTGCATGAGCACAACGGGGGAGCGCGCGAGGCGTGCGCTCACGGCGCTTACGGGGGTGGCGCCGTGAGCGCACGCCTGCGCGGCGTCGCGCAGCAGACCGAACAGATCATCGCGGCGGGCTTCTACACCGCCCCCGACGGCCGCCGGGTGTCCATCGAGGCGGCGCTGTCGGCCGCCCGGCAGGGCACCCGCATGTACGGGCCGGACGCCGTCGAAGTCCCGGCGGCACCGGTGACGGACACCCTCTTCGAGGTGACCGGCGAGTCCAGCCTGGAGGCGGCCCGCAGGCTCGGCGCGGACACGGCCGTACTGAACTTCGCCTCGGCCCGCAACCCGGGCGGCGGCTACCTCAATGGCGCACAGGCGCAGGAGGAGGCCCTGTGCCGGGCCTCGGCCCTGTACGCCTGCCTGGTCGGGGTCCGCGCGTTCTACGACCACCACCGGGCGCACCGCGACGCCTTCTACACCGACCGCGTCATCCACTCGCCGGGCGTCCCGGTCTTCCGTGACGACCGCGGCCGCCTGCTGGACGAGCCGTACACGGCCGGCTTCCTGACCTCGGCCGCCCCGAACGCGGGCGTCATCCGGCGTACGGCGCCCGGGCGCGCGGCGGAGATTCCCGGCGCCCTCGCCACCCGCGCCGAGCGCGTGCTGGAGGTCGCCGCGGCCCACGGCTACCGGCGCCTGGTGCTGGGGGCCTGGGGCTGCGGGGTGTTCCAGAACGACCCCGCCGATGTGGCGGGCGCCTTCCGGGGGCTGCTCGGGCCGGGCGGGCGGTTCGCCGGGCGGTTCGAGCACGTGGTGTTCGGGATCCTGGACCGCACTCCGGACGGGCGGACGCGCGGGGCGTTCGAACGGACGTTCCCGAAGGGCTAGTGTGCGTCAGCTCCAGCCGTAGCGTTCCCGCAGCCGGTGCCGGACCAGGTTGAACCGCATCCGGTCCAGCGCGCACGCCTCGCGCCGCATGCCCCGCTCGTGCAGCCGCAGCACCCGGTCCACGGCCACCCAGGAGTCGCGGCCGGAGTTGTCCCAGGGGCCGTTGCCGATCGGCACCCAGTCCCGGTCGGCGTCGTGCCGCTTGCTGGACAGCTGCACGGCGAGGAAGGTGCCGCCGGGCTCCCGGGCCACGACGAGCACGGGGCGGTCCTTGCCCCGCCCGTCGTTCTCCTCGTACGGCACCCAGGTCCACACGATCTCCCCGGGGTCCGGGTCGCCGTCGTGCGCGGGCGAGTACTCGGTGCGCACCCGGCCCACCTCGCGGGGGTCGGCCTCGACGGTCGCGAAGGGGCCGTGGCGGCCGGGGACGTTCTCTTCGGTGGGCGCAGTCACGGGGATCACGTTAGAGGGTGCGCTCGGGCGGGCGGACGGCGGGCCGGGACCCCGGATTCGGCAACGGGACCACGCCGGAACCGACACCGACCGCGTCGCGGCTCTCGGGAGCGAAGTACGCGACGGCGCGCAGGGGTTCGAGGTGCCGCCAGAGTGTACGGGCGAAGGCGGCGTTCGCGTCGGTCACCCCTCGCGCAGCCGCTCGTGCACCGCCGGAACCCCGTGCGGCGGCCAGGCCTCGTACCAGCGCAGCTCCGCCTCCGCCTGGGCGGCGAGGGACAGCAGCAGGGGCTCGCTGCCGGCCGGGCCGAGGAGTTGGGCGCCGACGGGCAGGCCGCCGTCGACGAATCCGGCGGGGACGTTGACGCCGGGCCAGCCGAGCACGTTCCAGGGCCAGGCGTACGGACAGGCGGCGATCATCGCCCGGTCGGTGGCGAATCCGCCGAGCCCCAGCATCGCGCCGATGGGCGGCGGGGGAGCGGCGGTGGTGGGCGCGAGCATCACGTCGTACGACTCGAAGAACCTGCCGATACGGCGGTGCAGGACCGCCTCCGCGCGGCGCGCCGCCTTCAGTGGTGGCCCGCCGAGGAGCTTGCCGAGCCGGGCCGCGCTGTGGGTGCGGCGGTCGAGGAGGGCCGGGAAGGGCGCGTCGGCCACCCATTCCGCGATTCCGGCGGTCGCCCGGGGCACGAAGGTCAGCCCGATCTGCCCGTACGGCGGATCGGCCTCCTCGACGTGGTGTCCCAACGCGGCGAGTTTCTCGGCGAGTTCGACGACTTTGGCGCGCACCTGGGGCTGGAGCCGGGCGGGGACCGCGGTGAACGGGGGCTTCAGGGAGAGGGCGATGCGCAGCCGTCCGGGTTCCCGGCCCACGGCGACCGAGGCGTCGACGGCCGGCGGGCGGTGCGGGTCCCGCGCGTGGTTGCCGCTCGCCGCGTCCAGCAGCAGGGCGGCGTCGGCGACGGTACGGGCCAGGGTGCCGTTGACGGTGATGCCCTGGAAGGACTCGCCGCGCGGCCAGGTGGAGATCCGCCCGCGCTGCGGCTTGATGCCGACCAGGTTGGTCCAGGCGGCCGGGATCCGTACCGACCCGGCGCCGTCCGAACCGAGGGCGGCGGGCACCAGGCCGGCGGCGACCGCGGCGGCCGAACCCCCGGAGGAGCCGCCCGGCGTGTGCCCCTGGTGCCAGGGGTTGCGGGTCGCGCCGAAGGCGGGGCCCTCGGTGAACGGCCACTGACCCAGCTCGCAGGTGTTGGTCTTGCCGACGATCACGGCTCCGGCCGCGCGCAGCCGCCGTACCGCCTCGCCGTCCTCGGCGACCGGCGGGTACTCCCCGGGGCAGCCGAAGGCGGTGGGCTCACCGGCGACGTCCATGTCGTCCTTGACGGCCACCGGCACACCGAGCAGGGGCCGCCGGGCCCCGGTGGCGAGTTCCCTGTCCGCCGCGTCCGCCTCCGCGAGCGCCGCCTCGGCCCGGACGACCCGGAAGGCGTTGAGCGTGGGCTGCGTGGCCGCGATGCGCGCCAGCGCCTGCTCCACCAGCGTCCGGGACGAGACCTCCCCGTCGGCAAGGGCACGGGCGGTCTCCGCCAGGCCTGCGGAACGGTCGAACGTCATACGGACACCTCCGGGGACGGCCTTGTCTACTGAACAGTAACCTCTGCGGCGCCCCGACGGAACGACCCTGGAGGGGCCGGGACTTGGGTGTATTGGGCACGCGTGCGCGAACCATTGACGCACCCCCGCCCCACCTCTACCTTCTGACCGACTTGCCGAACTGAGTTCGAAATCACGAACACCCTGACGCCCTGTCTTGTACGTCTCGTACGTCAGAGGAAGAGCCGCCCATGACCCCCCACCCCGCTACGTCCCGCCGTACCCTGCTCCGCGCGATGGCCGCCGCCCCCGCCGCCTCGCTCCTGCTGACCGGGACCCCCGCCCTCGCCGCCGCCCCGCCCAGCGGCTCCGCCACCCGCTACACGATCGTCCCGTTCCTCAACAGCGACGACGGCACGGTGAACGTCTACCAGTCGGACGACGCCACCGACTTCCGCCTGCTGCGGGCCTCCGCGTACACCCCGCCCGCCGGCCGCATCCGCGACGCGAGCGTCATCAAGCACACCGACGGCTACTACTACGCCACCTACACGACGCACACCTGGCAGGACCCCAGCACCACCATCGGCTTCGCCCGCAGCGCGGACCGTCTCAACTGGACCTTCCTCTACGACCACCCGGTCCCGATCGCGGGCCTGTCCCGCGCCTGGGCCCCGGAGTTCTTCGTCGACAGCGACGGCAGCGTGCACATCATCGTGTCCTGCTCGACGACGAACGACGAGTGGATCTTCACGCCGTACGCGTTGCGCGCGACGAACTCCGCCCTGACGTCGTGGAGTTCCCCGGTGCCGCTCTCCGGCATCGGCGCGAACCACATCGACACCTACCTGGTGAAGCTCGGCTCGACGTACCACGCCTTCACCAAGAACGAGACGACGAAGTACATCGAGTACGGCACGGCGTCCGGCCTGACCGGCCCGTACACGCTCTCCCGCACCGGCGACTGGGCGGGCTGGGGCAGCTACCGCGAGGGCCCGGCCCTGATCCAGCTCGACAACGGGGCCTGGCGCCTGTTCTTCGACGCCTACGGCGAGGCCCGCTACTACTGCAGCGACAGCTACGACACCTTCGCGACGTGGACGGCACCGACGGCACTCCCGTCGATCTCGGGCATGGCCCGCCACTTCACGGTGGTGAAGGAGACGGTGACGGGCGGCCCGACGGTACCGCGCGACACCACCCGCTCCTTCCGGTCGGCCAACTACCCCACCCGCTACTGGCAACAGCAGTCGACGCTGCTGAACCTCCCGGTGGTGAGCGGAACCAGCACGACCACTGAAAAGCAGGCGTCGACCTTCACCATCGCCTCCGGCCTGGCCGACCCCACCGCGGTCTCCTTCCGCGACGCGTCCGGCAACTACCTGCGCCACTACGACTTCCGGGCCCGCTTCGACCCGAACAACGGCACGTCGACGTTCGCGTCGGACGCGACGTTCATCCCCCGCACCGGCACGGCATCCGGCTCCGTGCGCTTCGAGTCGTACAACTACCCCGGCCACTACCTGCGCCACTACGGCTACCAACTCCGCGTGGACCGGGCGGACGGAACGGAGCTGTTCCGCCAGGACAGTTCGTTCGTACCAGTCACGGCGTGGGGTTGAGCCCCGCTACCGGTCCATGGCCGCCCGCCCTCTCCAAGGCCCTACGGGCGGCCAGGTACCCTGCGATCCGGAACGCCAGTTCATGGGAGTCCAACGCATGCGCCCGGACGTGCCGCAGCACGACGCGGGTGGCGACGACGACGCGGTACCCGTGCTCGGGTGACGTGAGCTGCTCCTCGATGCCGCGGGCCGCGGCGGCGACGAAGTGGGACACGTCCCCGGCGGAGGGGGGTTCCACCGACAGCCCCCGCGCCACCTCGAAGACGAACCCCTCGGCGGCGGGTTCGAAATCCACCTCGATCTCCGCGAAATGCGGCGCGCAGTTCTGCTTCTGATGCCGCACCCGGACACCCCGGATGGGAAACGGCGGAAACCGAACCGGCCCTGAGGTCATGAGGGAACGCTACCCCGCTCACCCCTGCCTCACGACAGTCCACCCGGCCCCACGGTCGGACGAGGTACCCGCCCGAGCGGACGCGGCCCGCTCAGCGGTCCCTGCGCCGCATCTCCCTGGGGCTCACCCCGAAGCGGCGGTGGAAGGCCGTGCTCATGGCGCTGGCCGAGGAGAAGCCGGAGGCGTAGGCCAGGTCGGTGATGGTCAGATGGTCGCAGTCGGGGCAGCGGAGGCGGTCGCGGACCAGGCGGAGGCGTTCCTCGCGGATCAGGTCGCGGGGCGTGGTGCCGACCTGCTGGAGGGCGAGCTGGATCTGGCGCAGGGACCAGCCGAGGGCGCAGGCCATGGACGTACCCGACAGGGCGGGGTCGGCGGCGTGGGCGCGGACGTAGCGGCGGACCATCGCCTCGACCTCCGTCAGGTGGCCGGGGCCGGTGGGGCGGTCGTCGCCGACGGCGAGCATACGGAGCATCTCCACGACCCGGTCGCAGACGGCGTCGAACTGCGCGGCGGTCAGGTCGTCGCGCTCCTCGTGCAGGCTGCGCACGACGGTGTGCAGGACCCGGCCCAGGCCCTTGGTCAGGTCGAGGCCGGCGACCAGCGGGGCCTTGCTGTTCAGCGGGCCCTCGATCTCCTGGGCCGGTATCGACATCACGACACCGTGCAGGGAGTCGCCGTGCCTCAGCTCGAACGGCGTGCCCAGGGTGAACAGGCTGCCCGTGCCCGGACCCATGCGGACTTCCTCGTCGGCCTGGCGCAGCCGCATCTCGCCGGAGAGGGGGATCAGCAGCCGGTAGTCGGGGTCGGGGGTCTGCCGGATCAGGCCCGGAGTGCGGGCGTACTCGATCTCGCCGCTGTGCCAGGTGACGATCTGGTAGGTGGCGCTGTGCTGGCGGATCAGCTCGCCGCGGAACGACGCGGGGGAACCGAACCGGTAGTCCATCCGCGGGTGGTACGTGCCCACCCGCTCCGTCCATAACTCGGTCCGCTCACCCGCCTCGACCTCGGCGGTCCTCGTCGTCTCCACGACATAACTTCCCGCGGACACCGCTCATCCTCCGCTGCGACGTGCCCCGAACGGCGCTGCAGCCGCAGGCAACTCCCGTGTGCCCGAGGGCTGTTACTCACTGCACACTAGGCGTCGGCAATCGGTTTCCGAAACATTTCGCGCTCACATTTGGCCTCAGACCGAAGCGAATTCGGCGCGATCGTTGCCTTCCCGCACCCCGTATGCGCCCCACGGCAACTTCCCTGCGCGCCCGGGCAAGTCCCGTTTCCCGCACGGTACTACCGTCTTGCGCTCGTCGACCCACCACCTGCTGTGAGGACCTGATGACGGAACGGATACCGGAGGCCGTGCTCTGGTGCCTGGCCGTGGGCCTGATCGCCGTCGCCGTGCTGCTGCTGCGCGAACGCGGCATCAGCGCACGGCAGCGCGCCCGCACCACCGAACTGAGCGACGGCCTGCGGGCCCGTGACGAGGCGCTGCGGCACCTCGTGACGGTCCGCCTTCCCGCCGTGCAGGACACCGCCCAGCCGCGGGACACGGCCGCGCTCCCGCTCGACCACCGGCTGGCGGGCACGGAGTTCGCTGGGTGCCTGGACGCCGTCGTGGAACGCTTCACCGACACCGTCGAGCACGCCCGCGCCCGCGCCGACCAGTCCGCGAAGGCCGCCCTGAAGGCGTCCATGCGCTCCATCCAGGCCCTCGCCAACGAACAGCAGGTGTCCATCGCCGACATGCAGGACCGCCACGACAACCCCGACGTGCTGCGCGACCTGCTCGAAATCGACCACGCCAACGCCCAGTTCGGCCGCCGGGCGCAGGCCGTCGCCGTCCTGTGCGGCTCCTGGCCGGGCCGCCAGCGCGCCACCTCCGCGCTGACCGAGGTGGTACGCGGCGCCACCTCCCGCATCCGCGACTACCGTCGCGTCCGCATCAACGGCGAGGTCGATCTCGCCGTGCGCAGCCGGGCCGTGGAACCGGTCGTCCTCGCCGTCGCCGAACTCCTCGACAACGCGGCCCGCCACTCCCAGCCGGGCACCACGGTCGAGGTCACCGTGCAGAGCGTGCACAACGGCGCCTGCGTCGTGATCGACGACGCCGGCGTCGGCATGGACGGCAGGGCCGCCGAGCACGCCGCCGGACTCCTCACCGGCAGCCGCCCGGTGGACATCACCCGGCTCGGCGACCCGCCCCGCTTCGGCTTCGCCGTCATCGGGGTCCTCGCCGGGCGCTACGGGTTCAACGTCTCGGTGGACACGCTCTCGCCCTACGGTGGTGTACGCGCCGTGGTGTTCCTGCCCGCCGCGCTGCTCACCCACCGGGAAGCCGTACCCGCGCCCGAACCCGCCCCCGTACCGTCCGCGCGACCCACCACCGAACCCGACGCGCCGCCCGAGCCCGAGCCCGCCCCTGCCTCCGCCCCCGCCCCCGCCCGCGAGCCCGAACCCGAGCACGAACCCGTGGCGACCACCCCCGGCGGACTGCCCCGCCGCCGGCGCCGCTCCGCCCGTCCGGCGACCGCCGCGGCCCCACCGGCCGTCGAGGTCGGCGGACGCTCCGCGGACGAGAACGCCCGCCGCATGGCCGCCTTCGCCCGCGGCACCCGCTCCGGCCGCGGCGCCCGGAACCCACTTGACGACGAAGGGAACACCCAGGAATGACCGGGCCGACCGACAACACGCTGGGCTGGATGCTGGACGACGTACTGCAGGTCCCGCACGCGCGGCACGCCATCCTGCTCTCCGCCGACGGCATGCTCCGCGCCCACTCCGAGGACATCGGCCGCGACGACGCCGAACGGCTGGCCGCCGGCCTGTCCGGCGTCCAGTCGATCAGCCGGAGCACGGCCGAGTTCTGCGGCAGCCCGCACACCCCGTGGCGGCAGACCCTGATCGAGTTCGCGCACGGCTACGTCTTCCTGGTCGCCGCCGGGGAGGGCGCCTACCTCGCGGTCTCCACCGGTGAGGACGTCGACATGGAGGCCGTCACCTACCGCATGCACAAACTCGTCGACCGGCTGGGCAAGGAGCTGACCAGTCCCGCCCGGCGGGACGCCGGCAGCCCGGCATGACTCCCAAGCGCCGAGCATCCGACCGGCTGGTGCGGTCGTACGTCGTCACGGACGGCCGCGCCCACCCCACCCGCAACACGCTGGACCTGGTCACCCTGCTGATCGCGGTCGACGACCCGCCGCTCGCCGGCCTCAACCCGGAGAAGCGGCGGGTGGTGGAGGTGTGCCGGCCCGGCGCCCTGTCCCTCGCGGAGGTGGCCGGCCATCTGTCGCTGCCGGTCGCCGTGACCAAGGTGCTGGTCGCCGACCTCATGGACAGCGGCCACATCGTCACCCGCGCCCCGATCCCCGCCGCCCGCCCGGCCGACGCCCGCATCCTCCAGGAGGTGCTCGATGCACTCCGCGCCCGCCTCTGACGCCGTCTACCTCGGGCCCCATGTGCAAACGGCGGTCAAACTGCTCGTCGTCGGCCACTTCGCGGTCGGCAAGACCACGTTCGTCGGCACGCTCTCCGAGATCCGGCCGCTGCGCACCGAGGAGGTCATGACCGAGGCCGGCGCCCTCGTCGACGACCTCGCCGGCATCCGGGACAAGACCACCACCACCGTCGCCCTCGACTTCGGCAGGCTCACCCTCAACGAGCGTATGGTGCTCTACCTCTTCGGCACCCCCGGCCAACAGCGCTTCACCCCGCTGTGGCAGGACATGACCCGCGGTGCCCTCGGCGCGCTGGTCCTCGCCGACACCCGACGCCTCGGCCAGTCCTTCGAGGTGATGGGCGTGCTGGAGGAACACGGACTGCCCTACGCGGTCGCCGTCAACCAGTTCCCCGGCGCCGCCGCGCACCCCCTCGACGACGTACGCGAAGCCCTCGACCTGCTGCCCGAAACGCCCCTCGTCCGCTGCGACGCCCGCGACCCGGTCTCCTCCACGCGGGCCCTGATCAGCCTCGTCGAGTACCTCCTGAACCGCACCGGCCACCTGGAGCACGCGTGACCTCCGCAACCCCCGCACCGTCCGCCCCGCCGCCGGGCTGCCCGGCACACGAGTCCCTGCACGGACCGGAGTTCGCCGCCGACCCGGCCGCCGTCTACCGGCGGTTGCGCGCCGTTGGCCCGATAGCGCCGGTCGAACTGGCGCCCGGCGTGCCCGCCTCGCTGGTCGTCGGCTACGACGCCGCCCTGCACGTGCTGCGCGGCACCGAGACCTTCTCCAAGGACCCACGCCGCTGGAAGGACCTCGCCGACGGCACCGTCCCCATGGACAGCCCCGTCGTGCCGATGATGATGTACCGGCCGAACGCGCTGTGGAGCGACGGCGCCGAGCACCGCAGACTGCGCGGCGCGATCACCGACAGCCTGGCGCGGGTCGACGCGGCCACCCTGCGCGGCTATGTCGAGGCGAGCGCGGACACCCTCATCGACCGCATCGCCCCGGCCGGACAGGCCGATCTGCTCGGCGAGTACGCCCAGGTCCTGCCGCTGCTGGTGTTCAACCGCCTGTTCGGCTGCCCCGCCGACTACGGGGAGCGGCTGGTGCGCGGCATGTCCGGGATCTTCGACGGCGTGGACGCCGAACAGGCCAATGAACTGCTCGCCACGACCCTGCTCGACCTCGTCGCGCTCAAGCGCCGCAGGCCCGGAGCGGACGTGACCTCCTGGCTGATGGCCCACTCCGCAGAGCTGACCGACGAGGAGATGGTGCACACCCTGGTGCTGCTCATGGGCGCGGGCACCGAACCGCAGCAGAACCTGATCGCCAACAGCCTGCGCCTGCTGCTCTCCGACGACCGGTTCGCGGGCGACCTGTCCGGCGGCAGCCTGCCCGTGGAGGACGCCCTCGACGAGGTGCTGTGGACGGACCCGCCCATCGCCAACTACGCCGTGCACTACCCGGTGCACGACGTCGTGTACGAGGGAGTCCTGCTGCGGGCCGGGCATCCGCTCGTGGTCAGTCTCGCCGCCGCCAACACCGACCCGGCCCTGACGACCGATCAACGCGCTGGTAACCGGGCCCACTTGGCGTGGAGCGCGGGCCCGCACAACTGCCCGGCGCAGAGCCCGGCCCGGCTGATCGCGGCGGTCGCCGTGGAGAAGCTGCTCGACCGGCTGCCGGAGGTCGAACTCTCGGTACCGGTCGAGGAGTTGACCTGGCGGCCCGGTCCGTTCCACCGTGCGCTGGCGGAGCTGCCGGTGACCTTCCCGTCGGCCGCCGTCACCCCGCGCGGCGAGGGCGCGGCGCCCGTGACGGACACCGCGCCGACACCCCCGCCGTCCGGGGAGACCGGGACGGACCGCGTACGGCGGGGCTGGGGCGGCCGGCTGCTGGCCTGGTGGCGCGGGGAGTGATCAGGACACGTGGACCGGGAGGGAGCGGTGGCCGTTGGAGATGAAGGACTCCACCGGCTCCAACTCCCCCTCGGACACGGCCAGTCGCAGGTGCGGGAAGCGACCGAAGAGCGCCCGGAGCGCGATGTTCGCCTCCAGCCTGCCCAGCGGGGCGCCCAGACAGAAGTGCACCCCGTGACCGAAGGCGAGGTGCTCCTTGTCGACGCGGGTGACATCGAAGCGGTCGGCGTCCGCACCGTACTTGTCCGGGTGGCGCCCGGCGGCGGCGTACGCGGCGAGGATCGCCTCGCCCTTGGCGATCACCATGCCGTCCGGGCCGCCGAACTCGCTCATCTTCAGGTCCTCGACCGCGTACCGCAGCGGCAGGCTGGCCACGGGCGCCTCCACCCGCAGCGCCTCCTCGACCACGTCCTCCCAGTCGGTCCGGCCGTCGCGGACCCGGGCGAGCTGGTCCGGATGGGTCAGCAGGAGGTGGATGGCGTTGTCGATCAGGTTGACGGTGGTCTCGTGCCCGGCGCTCACCATCAGCACCAGGGTGTCCAGCAACTCCTGCTCGCTCAGCCGCCGGTCGCCGTCGTCGTCGCGGGCCGCGATGAGCGCCGAGGTCAGGTCGTCGCCCGGCGACCGCCGCTTGAGAGCGACGAGTTCGCCGAGCGCCGCGTACAACCGGGCGTAGTTGTCGGTGACTTCCTCGGGGGTCGCGGAGGTGCGGAACACGCCGTCCACGACGGCCCGCAGCTCCGCGCCCTGCTCCTCGGGCAGGCCGAAGAGTTCGCTGATCACGCCGATCGGCAGCGGGTAGCAGAACTCCTCGCGCAGATCGACGACTCGGCCGTCCCGCCCGGCCTCCGCGATCCGGTCGAGCAGACCGGTGGTGATCTCCTCGATCCGGGGCCGCAGCGCCGCGGTGCGCCGGGCGGTGAAGGCCTTGGAGACCAGGGAGCGAAGCCGTTTGTGCTCGCCCCCGTAGGCGGTGAACATGTTCTGCACCGCCACCCAGGTGAACAGTGGCCACTCCGGGGCGATTTCGCCGTTGATCCAGCGCGGCCAGTGCCGGCGCGGGTCCTTGGAGACACGGGGGTCGGTCAGCAGGCGCTTGAGCAGTTCGGGGCTGCTCACGGCCCACGCCGGGACTCCGTCGGGGAGTTCGACCAGGGTCACCGGGCCGCGCTCGCGAATCCGGGCGGCCTCGCCGTGGATGTCACGGCCGGTCGGGTCGATCACTAAGGGGCGGGGTTGTCCCACGCAAGCCTCCTCGGCGCTACAGGCATACGACCGGCAACGGTATGTCGGCGTATCGCACCGGGGGAGGGCGCGCGGCGGGCGCTGCGCACCGGAGCAAGTTCTCTGCGTCCGGCGGCAAGTCGCGGGTGTGTTCCGCGTTCTACGGTTCGAGGTGTCGGATCGGAGAGCCGGTGAGGGTGATGGCAGTCGAGAGGACCTCGTGGTGGATGCCTCCGGGCAGCGTCGAGGTGCGGACGGTGGCCGCGGGTGGTTGGTGGGACGCCGTACGCGCGCCCCTGGACCTCGGAGTGCAGGCGCTGTGGCATCTCGGTGACGATTCCGGAGCCGTGATCAGGGACGGTTTCGGGGGGCGCCTGTACTGGATGGTCCCCCCTGGCTCGGCGGCCGGCTGGGACATGCCACTGGTGCGCGTACTGGGCCGGGGCAGCCATGTCGTGGTCCCGCCGGTCCACCGGGTCATGGGTCCCGGCCTGTGCTGGCAGATCCCGCCGACGCGGGAGCGCGAGTGGACCGACCCGTCCCGTCTGCGCGCCGCCCTGCGCACGGCGCTGCTCAGCGAGGCGTCCCGCACCGCCTGAGAACCGTACGAGACTTCCGCCCCGGCCGCACCTGAACCCGGCCGGGACGGAACGGTCCCGCGCGCGGGCTCAGTCGAGGTCGAACCGGTCGAGGTTCATGACCTTGTCCCATGCCTTCACGAAGTCCCGTACGAGCTTGTCCTGCCCGTCCGCGCAGGCGTACACCTCGGCGACGGCGCGCAGTTGGGAGTCGGCACCGAAGACCAGGTCGACGGCGGTGGCCGTCCACTTCACCTGGCCCGTGGCGCGGTCCCGGCCCTCGTAGACGTTCTCGTCCGTCGTCGAGACCTTCCACTCCGTGCCCATGTCGAGCAGGTTCACGAAGAAGTCGTTGGTCAGCGTCCCGGGCCGGTCCGTGAACACCCCGTGCCGGATCCCCTTGTAGCCGGTGTCCAGGGCGCGCATGCCGCCGATCAGCGCCGTCATCTCGGGCGCGGTCAGGGTCAGCAGGTTGGCGCGGTCCAGCAGCAGCGTCTCCGGGGACAGCTTCTCGCCGGACTTCAGGTAGTTGCGGAACCCGTCGGCCTGCGGCTCCAGCACGGAGAACGACTCCACGTCCGTCTGTTCCTGGGAGGCGTCCGTACGGCCCGGCGCGAACGGCACCGTGACCGGGTGCCCGGCGTCCTTCGCGGCCTTCTCGACGGCCGCGCATCCGCCCAGCACGATCAGGTCGGCGAGGGAGACCTTCTTGCCGCCGGTCTGCGCGGAGTTGAACTCCTGCTGGATCCGTTCCAGGGCCTGGACGGTCCCGGTCACCTCGGGCAGGTTGTTGACCTCCCAGTCCTTCTGCGGCGCCAGCCGGATGCGGGCGCCGTTCGCGCCGCCGCGCTTGTCGGTGCCGCGGAAGCTGGCCGCCGCGGCCCAGGCGGTGGTGACCAGGTCCGGGACGGACGGGCCCGAGTCGAGGATCTGCGCCTTGAGCGCGGCGATGTCGTCGGCCCCGACCAGCTCGTGGTCGACGGGGGGCACGGGGTCCTGCCACAGCTGCGGCTCGGGGATCCAGGGGCCGAGGTAGCGGGAGACGGGGCCCATGTCGCGGTGGAGCAGCTTGTACCAGGCCTTGGCGAACGCGTCCGCGAGCCGGTCCGGGTTCTCGTGGAAGCTCTTGGTGATCGGGCCGTAGACCGGGTCCAGCTTCAGCGCGAGGTCCGTCGTCAGCATCATCGGGGCGTGCCGCTTCGACGGATCGTGCGCGTCGGGCACGGTGCCCTGGGCTTCCGGATCGGTGGGCTTCCACTGGTGGGCGCCGGCCGGACTGGTCGTCAGCTCCCAGTCGTACCTGTACAGGTTGTCCAGGAAGCCGTTGTCCCACTGGACCGGGTTGTTCGTCCACGCGCCTTCGAGGCCGCTGGTGAGCGCGTCGCCGCCGACGCCGCTGCCGCAGGTGTTGCGCCAGCCGAGCCCCTGCTGCTCGATCGGGGCGGCCTCGGGCTCCGGGCCGATGCAGCTGGGGTCGACGGCGCCATGACACTTGCCGAAGGTGTGACCGCCGACGATGAGGGCGACCGTCTCCTCGTCGTTCATCGCCATTCGGCCGAACGTCTCGCGGATGTCGCGGGCGGCGGCCAGCGGGTCCGGATTGCCGTTCGGGCCTTCCGGATTGACGTAGATCAGGCCCATCTGAACGGCGCCGAAAGGACCGGTGAGTTCCCGGTCGCCGCTGTACCGCTCGTCCCCGAGCCAGGTGTCCTCGGGGCCCCAGAAAATCTCCTCGGGCTCCCAGATGTCCGCACGCCCGAAACCGAAACCGAACGTCTTGAAACCCATGGATTCCATGGCGCAGTTTCCGGCGAAAACAAGAAGATCCGCCCAGGAGATCTTCTTCCCGTACTTCTGCTTGACCGGCCACAGCAACCGGCGCGCCTTGTCCAGGCTCGCGTTGTCCGGCCAGCTGTTCAGCGGCGCGAATCGCTGCGCGCCGCTGCCGCCGCCACCCCGGCCGTCCGCGATGCGGTACGTTCCCGCGGCGTGCCAGCTCATGCGGATGAAAAGGGGGCCGTAGTGGCCGTAGTCGGCCGGCCACCACTCCTGTGAGCTGGTCATCACCTCGAAGACGTCCCGCTTGAGAGCCTCGACGTCGAGGGTCGCGAACTCCTTCGCGTAGTCGAAGTCCTCGTCCATCGGATTGGAGCGGGAGGAATGCTGGTGCAGAATCTGGAGGTCGAGCTGATTGGGCCACCAGTCGCGGTTCGTCCGGGGCCGAGTCGGTGTGGGACTCGGCGAGGAAATCGCGGGGTTCTCGCTTTCACTTCCGGGCATGCCAGTCCTTCTTCCTGTCGGTCGGCGTACGTATGCTCGCGCACGCCGGACCGCATGGCCACGAAACACGCAGAGCGGGTCCGTATGACAAACGCGGAAAAGGAAGTGGCTTTCCGGAAGGGCTGTCAGGCGGTGGGGTCGAGCAGGATTTTCCGCACCCCGTCCGAGCGCTCCGCGAACAACGCGTACGCCTTCGGGCCCTCCGACAGGGGGAAACGGTGGGAGACCACGACGTCCGGCCGGATCCGGCCGGCCTGGGTGAGGGCGATCAGGGGCGGGAGCTCGTAGTGGATCGAGCACAGGCCGATCGCGAACTCCAGTTCCTTGATCTGGGCCAGACCCATGTGGAACGGGAACGCCTTGTTGTGGCTGACGCCGATCACGCTGACCCGTCCGGCCTGCCGGACCGCCTTCAGGGCCAGCTCGATCGTCGCGTCCGAGCCCACCGCCTCCACCACCGCGTCCGGGCCGCGTCCACCGGTCAGCTCGCGGATGCCGGCCCTGACGTCCTCGTCCTCGACCGGCTCGACGCCCAGCCCGGCGGCGAACGCACGGCGCTCCGCGACCAGGTCCACCCCGAGTACCCGGGCGGCACCCATCGCGAAGGCGGACTGGGCCGCCATCAGACCGACCGGGCCGAGGCCGATGACCAGGACGGTCTCGCCGGGCCGGATGCGGGCTCGGCGGCAGCCGTACCAGGCGGTGGGGGCGTTGTCGGTGAGGACGACGGCGGCCTCGTCGGAGATGCCCTCGGGCAGGCCGACCAGGTTGACGTCGGCGTGCGGCACCGCGAGGGCCTGGGCCTGGCTGCCGGGGAGCCGCGGGCTGACGCCGTAGCAGAGGTCCGTGGGCGAGGTGGCGTTCTCGCAGCGGCCGGTGAGTCCGGCCGCGCAGGAGCGGCACTCGGTGCAGCCGGCCGACGCGGGCACCAGTACCCGGTCGCCGGGCTTGAAGCGGGTGACCTGCTCGCCGGTGTCGACGACCACGCCGACGCACTCGTGTCCCGGGGTGTAGCCGAGTTCCGGGCTGAACGGGTTGCCGTGGTAGATGTGCAGGTCGCTGCCGCAGATACCGGCGGTGGTCACCCGGACGACCGCGTCGGTGGGGCGGGTCACGGCGGGGTCGGGGACCTCGCCGTAGCGGATGTCGTGACGGCCGTGGTACGTCAGTGCCTTCATCGGTTCGCCGTGTCTCCCGTACCCGTCAGTCCGCGATCTTCAGGACGAGCTTGCCGCGGTTCTCGCCGCGGAACAGACGCATCAGGGTGTCCGGGAAGTCGTCGACCGAGCCGGAGACCACGTCCTCAAGGGACTTGAGCCTGCCCTCCGCCCGCCACGCCGCCATCGCCTTGATGCCCTCGCCGTAGCGGTCGGCGTAGTCGAAGACGACCATGCCGGTCATGGTGGCCCGGTTGACCAGCAGGGAGAGGTAGTTGGCCGGTCCCTGCGGCTTGGTGCTGTTGTACTGGGATATCGCCCCGCAGACCACGATCCGCGCTCCGCGCGCCAGGCGCAGCAGCACCGCGTCCAGGATCTCGCCGCCGACGTTGTCGAAGTACACGTCCACGCCGTTCGGGGCGTGCTCGCGCAGGGCCTTGCGGACGTCCTCGCTCTGGTAGTCGACGGCGGCGTCGAACCCGAACTCCTCCACGACCATGCGGCACTTGTCCGCGCCGCCCGCGATGCCGACGACCCGGCAGCCGAGGATCTTGGCGATCTGGCCGACCACACTGCCGACCGCCCCGGCCGCACCCGACACCACGACCGTCTGCCCCGGCTCGGGGCGGCCGATGTCGATCAGGCCGAAATAGGCCGTCAGCCCGGACATGCCGAGCGTGCCGAGATACGTCGGCAGGGGAGCCGCCGCGGGGTCGACCTTGGTGACCCCGAGCCCGTTGGAGACGCAGTACTCCTGCACGCCGAACGACCCCGACACATGGTGACCGACGGCGAAGCCGGGGTGCTTGGAGGCGATGACGCGGCCGATGGCGCCGGCGCGCATGACCTCGCCGATCTCCACCGGGCGGATGTAGGAGCGGCCCGCGTTCATCCAGCCGCGCATCGCCGGGTCGATGGACAGACAGAGCACCCGCACCAGGAACTCCCCGTCGCCGGGTTCGCCGACCGGTTCCTCGACGTGCTGCCAGTCGGTGGGCCGCGGCTCTCCCACGGGGCGTGCGGCCAGGCGGACCTGGCGGTTGGTCGTGCTCATCGTCGGCGGCTCCTCGGACGGTCGCGGGGGCTGGCGGCACGGCATACCAGCTGGTCGGTATGGGGGGTGAGCGTACGGTGCCGGGGCGGGTGAGGCAAGGGGTTCCGGTCCCGGGGTGCGCTGGGCCGAAGTGAATCGGCCACGGCCGGCGGCGCTATGGTGGGCCTATGCGGACTGTTGTCCGGTAAGTGGGAGGAGTGGGAGTGCGGTCGAGCAACGACGGACCCCAGCGCTCGGACGCACAGCGCAACCGGGAGCGCATCCTGGAGGTGGCGCTGGCCGAACTGTCCCGCGACGTCGATGTCCCGCTGAGCCGGATCGCCAGGAAGGCGGGCGTGGGACAGGGCACCTTCTACCGCAACTTCCCCAACCGTGAGGCGCTCGTCCTGGAGGTCCACGGCCACGAGGTGCGCGTACTGACCGACGCCGCGGCGGACCTGCTCAGGACCCGGGAGCCCGACCGGGCCCTCAGGGAGTGGATGGACCGGCTCGCCCGCTTCGCCGTCGCCAAGGCGGGCCTGTCGGACGCGATGCGCCGGATCGTCGGTACGGCGGACGGCCCGGCCCAGCCCGGATACGCGCGGGTGATCGAGGCGATCGAAACCCTGCTGGCGGCCAACCACGAGGCCGCGACCATCCGGCCGGGGCTGACCACCGACGACTTCCTGCTGGCGATCGCCGGTGTCTGGCAGCTCGCCGACCGGGACGACTGGCAGGCGCGGAGCACCAGACTGCTGGACCTCGTCATGGACGGGCTGCGCGCCGGGGCGCCCGCGCGTGCGGTCAGTCCGTGATGACCGCGTCCCGGCGGCTCCACTCCGAGCCGTGCGCCGCCTTCACCATGAAGTCGGCGACATCCGCGCGGCTGACCGCGGGTGCCCCCTTCATCGGCAGCCGCTCCCCGGCGCGGTACCTGCCCTTGGCCGGGCCCTTGGTCAGCATCGTCGGGTAGACCAGTGTCCAGTCCAGGTCGCTGGCGCGGAGGGTGCGCTCGGACAGTTCCTTGTCGGCGTAGATCTTCCGGAGGAAGGTGCGGTACGTCGCCTTCTGGAAGGCGTTGGCCGAGTGGTAGGTGTCGCCGACCCCGAACGACGACATCCACACCACCCGGGACACGCCCACCTCCGCCGCCGCGTCGACGAGCGCCGTCGCAGCCCGGGAGAACAGGTCGGTGGCGCGTATGGACGAACCCCGGCCGAGCGCCGATATGACGGCGTCTTGCCCGGTCATCGCCTTCGCCAGGTCCGTGCGCGAGGTGGCGTCCCCGCGGATCACGGTGATCCGGTCGGCGCGGTCGGCCATCGCCTCCGGCCTGCGCGCCAGGACGGTGACCGTGTCGCCGGCCGCGAGGGCCAGGTCGACGACGTGCCGACCGGTGGGTCCGGTCGCGCCCAGGATGAGCAGATTCATGGCCCGGAACCTTTCGCCGCCGCCGTCCCCGCGGGACGGCGCCAAAGAGGAAAGCGGACAACTGTCCGCCTGCCTGGAACGTACCGGACGGCTGTCCGGTTAGCAAGGCCGGCCTCACCCGTGCCGGGCTCCGGCGGCGGTGTCATGCTGGAGGAGACGGCCCCCAGTGGCCGTCGGCGCCCTTTGGTGAGGCAGCGATGAACTCCAGCGACCACGGCCGGGCACCCGACCCGTCCGCCTACCCCGCCTCCTGGGCGGATCGCGCCGACGGGAGCGGCGAGTGGGAGATCGGCCACTCCCTGGTCGGACACTTCCTGGCGCGGTCCCCCATCGGCATGGCCGTCATGGACACCGATCTGCGCTACGTCTGGATCAACGAGGCCCTGGAGCAACTCGGCGGTGTGGACCGCGAGGAGCGGCTGGGCAAGCGGCTGAGCGATGTGCTGCCCAAACTCGACGCGGCGTCCATCGAGTCCGTCATGCGGGAGGTGCTGGAGAGCGGACGGCCCGCCGTGGACGTCGAGTACCACGGGCGCACCAGCGCCGACCCGGACCGCGAACACGCCTACTCGACCTCGTTCTTCCGGCTGGAGGACGACTCCGGGACCGTGCGCGGCGTCTGCTACATGGTCCTCGACGTCACCGACCGCTGGCGCGCCCGGGAACGCCTCAGCCTGCTGAGCAGGGCCGGGGCGTGGACTGCCCGGACGCTGGATGTCTTCCGTCTCTCGGAGGGGCTCGCCGCGGTCTGCGTCCCCGACCTCGCCGACCTGATCACCGTCGACCTCCTCGACGCCGTCCTCCAGGGCGAGACCTTCTACGGCTCGCTGCCCGGCCAGCAGCGGCTGCGGCGGGTCGCCCTGCTGAGCGCCGACGGCGCGGCGCCGAACGGGCTCGCCGCGGTGGGGCACCTGGTGCGGTTCGCCGCGGACTCGCCCGGCGCGCGCTGCCTGGCCGGCGGCGCCCCGCACCGGCGGATCCTGACCGCGCGCGAGTGCGAGGGGTGGATCGCCGCCGACGCGCTGCAGGGCCCGCCCGCGCCGAGTCTCGGGCCGTGCGCGGTGATGCTGGTCCCCATCAGGACGCACGGCAGCGTGGTGGGGATGACCACCCTGCTGCGGCGGCCCCCGCGCGAGGCGTTCGACGAGGACGACCTGCTCGTGGCCGACGAGATCGTCGGACGGGCCGCGCTCGGCGTCGAGAACGCCCGCCAGTACACCAAGGAGCGCAACACCGCGCTGGCGTTGCAGCGCTTCCTGCTGCCGCGGCGGATCGCGGCGCAGCCGACGGTCGAGGTGGCCACCCGCTATCTCCCCTCGGGCGGTGGCGTGGGCGGCGACTGGTTCGACGTGATCCCGCTGTCCGGGGCGCGGGTCGCCCTGGTGATCGGCGACGTGGTCGGCCACGGCATCAACGCGGCGGCCTCGATGGGGCGGCTGCGCACCGCCGTGCGCACCCTCGCCGATCTGGACCTGCCGCCCGAGGAGATCCTGGCCCATCTCGACGACCTGATGCTCGGGCTGATCGCCGAGGACGGTCCCGACGACGCCGGGCGGGTGCCGTCGGAGCTGGGCGCCACCTGTCTGTACGCGGTCTACGACCCGGTGGCCCGTACCTGTGTCATGGCGCGGGCCGGGCATCCGCCGCCGGCCGTCGTCGACCCCGGGGGGACGGTGGAGTTCCCGGAGCTGCCCGCGGGGCCGCCGCTGGGGCTCGGCGGCCTGCCGTTCGAATCCGCGGAGGTCGAACTGGCCGAGGGAAGCCTGCTCGCCCTCTACACCGACGGCCTGTTCGAGATCCGCGGCCAGGACCCGGACATCGCTTTGAACCGGCTCCGCGCGGCACTCACCGCGGTGGACCGGCCGCTGGACGACATGTGCGGGGAGGCACTGGACACGCTGGAACCGGAACGGCGGGACGACGACGTGGCGTTGCTCATCGCCCGTACCCACGGCCTGGGTGCGGACCGGGTCGCCGTGCTGGACGTGCCCTCCGACCCGGCGGCCGTGTCCAGCGCCCGCGCCTTCGCGCAACGGTGCCTGGACGGCTGGGGGCTCGGTGACCTCGGGTTCACCGCGGAACTCCTGGTCAGTGAGCTGGTCACCAACGCCATCCGGCACGCCTCCGGCCCCATCCGGCTCCGGCTGATCCGTGAGTCCGTCCTGACCTGCGAGGTCTTCGACGCGAGCAACGTCTCCCCACGCCTGCGGCACGCCCGCACCCTGGACGAGGGCGGCCGCGGCCTGTTCCTGGTCGCTCAGCTGTCCCGCCGCTGGGGCACCCGCTACACGGCGGACGGCAAGATGATCTGGGCGGAGCTGGAGCTGCGGTAGGAGGCCGGCGTCCCGGCCCGGACTTCGCCCCTCCGGCGCGCACCGGGCCGTACTGCCCGAGGCATCCCGCGCCGCGGGATCCGGTCCGTACCAAGTCTTGACCGTGGTCGGTCAGGTCTCTACTCTCCCGAGCAGTATAAGGAAACTTTCCTAACAGTCATCAGCCGTTTGCCACGGCTTCACGCACCACGGCGGATCCCCATCGCCGACAGCATCACCCCCAGTTGAGACCCCACCAGGAGGGCGCCATGCGCACACCCCTGTCAACTCTGCTCGCCGGCACACTGCTTGCCGCGCTGGGCTTCGGCCTCGTCCCGTCCACCGCCCTCGCCGCCACCGAGCCGGCCCCCGCGGCGAGCACGAGCGTCGCCGCCTACCAGGCATGGCAGCCGAACACCTCGTACACCGTGGGCACCCGGGTGTCCTACGGCGGCAAGGACTACGAGTGCCTGCAGAGCCACACCTCGCTGACCGGCTGGGAACCCCCCAACACCCCCGCCCTGTGGAAGCCGGTCGGCGACAGCGGCGGCGGCACCGACACCACCGCCCCCTCGGCCCCGGGCAACCTGCGCGCCACCGGCACCACGTCCTCCACCGTGTCCCTGGCCTGGAACGCCGCCACCGACAATGTGGGCGTGACGGGATACGTGATCTATCGCGACGGCACCCAGGTCGCGACGGCGAGCGGCACCTCGTCCACCGTCGGCGGACTCGCGGCGAGCACGACGTACGGATTCACCGTCCGCGCCCGTGACGCGGCCGGCAACCTCTCACCGGCGTCCAACACGGTCAGCGCCACCACCCAGAACGGCGGCGGCCCCCAGCCGGGCACCACCCCCGCCGCGATCAACGGCCGCCTCAAGGTGTGCGGACTGAAGCTGTGCAACCAGTACGGCCGCCCGATCCAGCTCCGCGGCATGAGCAGCCACGGCCTCCAGTGGTACAGCCACTGCCTGACCAACGCCTCCCTCGACGCCCTCGCGGGCGACTGGAACGCCGACGTGCTGCGTATCTCCCTCTACGTCCAGGAAGGCGGCTACGAGACCAACCCGAGGATGTTCACCGACCGCGTGCACCAGCTCATCGAGATGGCCACCGCCCGCGGCATGTACGCCCTCGTCGACTGGCACCAGCTCACCCCCGGCGACCCCAACCACAACCTCGCCGCCGCCAAGACCTTCTTCACCGAGATCGCCCAGCGCCACCGCGACAAGACCAACCTGCTCTACGACATCGCCAACGAGCCCAACAACGTCAGCTGGTCGCGGGTGAAGTCCTACGCGGAACAGCTCATCCCCGTCATCCGCGCCCAGGACCCGACCACCCCGATCCTCGTCGGCACCCACGGCTGGGGCTCCCTCGGCATCTCCGACGGCCGCGACGAGACCGACATCATCAACAACCCGGTCCAGGCCTCCAACATCATGTACACGTTCCACTTCTACGCGGCCTCGCACGGCCAGGAGTACCTGAGCGCCCTCGACCGCGCCTCGGACCGCATCCCGATCTTCGTCACCGAGTTCGGCACCCAGGAGGCCTCCGGCGACGGCCCCAACAACTTCGGCCGCGCCCAGCAGTACCTCGACCTGCTCGGCGCCAAGAAGATCAGCTGGGTCAACTGGAACTTCTCCGACGACGAACGCTCCGGTGCCGTCTTCAAGGGCGGCACCTGCAACGGCAACGGCCCCTGGGCGGGCACCGGTTCCCTGAAGCCGGCCGGCGTCTGGATCCGCGACCGCATCCGCACACCGGACAACTTCCCCACGTCCTGACCGCGCAGCCGCTCCCCGCTCGACAAGCGCGGGGAGCGGCACGGGATCAGTCGCCGGAGTACCCGAAGATCCCCAGGTGACTCGCCTTGTCCTCGGAGTAGAGCGTCACGTAGCAGGCGGTCCACCGCATCCGGCACTCATTGGGCAGACTCCGCTGGAACTCCTCGTGATTCATCTCGTTGGCCGCGTCGATCAGCTCCCGGAACCGCTCGACCGTGGTCACGAGGTAGTCGTCCTGGCGCAGGTCCTCCAGACTCGCGTACTCGTTCCCGTACTCCTCCTGGAACTCCCGGGCCTGCAAGGCCCCGAGCGCTGCCTCGACGTCCCCCTCGTACGCGGTGACGTAGCTCCACCCACTGGCGCCCGTGACGCACCCCCTCGCACATCAATTGAGGGCCGAACAGTACCTGCGGGCACTGACAGTCAGTCCTCGCAGGGCCGCAGGCCGTCCGCCCAGCGGGCGTAGCTGCGTTGGTCGGGCAGGGCGATGAGGGACAGGTCCATGCCGTCGCGCTTCTCGCCGGGGAGCAGCAGGGGCTCGATCACGTACCGCGTGGGCCAGCCCGGGCGGCGTTCGATCGCGAGGAGCCGGCCCACGCTGTGCGGGTCGAAGTCGCCGGTGCTGAAGGGCGCGAACTCCATGACCAGGTCGCCGGGCTGGGGGTGGTCCATACGGTCGCGGAGCTGCGCCACGACCGGGGCCGGGCTGCCCAGGTGGCTGGCGGCCCACAGGGCGCGCCCCACCTGGGCGATGTGTTCCACCAGTTGCTCGGCGGTGGGCTGGTCCGGCGACGGCGTGCTCACGCCCCTCCTCCTCATGCGTAGGCCCCACGACGCGAACAGCAGGACCGGGCGGACCAGCTGGTGGGGGAGGGCGGCGGGTCGTTGGCAGCCTACACAGCGTGTGCACGTTCATGTGCGGGGCGTCCACTGTTCGTGATCTTCCCGCAATCCTCGCCGGGGTGGGTGAGGCGTCAGCGAGGCGTCAGGAGGCAGAACTCGTTGCCCTCCGGGTCGGCCAGCACCGTCCAGTGCAGCTCGGACTGGTCGATACCGGGGTCGGTGGCACCCAGGGCGCGCAGCCGGTCCGCCTCGGCGGCCATGTCGTCGCCGGGATAGGGGGCGACATCGAGGTGGACGCGGTTCCAGACCGTCTTCGGGTCGGGATTGCGTACGAACTCCAGGTACGGGCCGACGCCCTTGGACGAACGCAGGGTCGCGTGGTCGTCCGCCGCCACGTGCACCGTCCAGTCCATGGCCGCGCCCCAGAACCGGGCCATTTCCCGAGGATCGGCGCAGTCGACCACCACCGTGGCGATCGGCCCGGTGTCCAGATACATCTCCCGGGGCTCCAGGACGCAGAACTCATTGCCCTCCGGGTCGGCCATGACCGTGAAGGGAACATCGCCCTGGCCGATGTCGACGGGCGTCGCGCCGAGCCCCTTCAACCGCTCCACCAGTTCCGCCTGCTGGGCGGCCGAGGTGGTGGCCAGGTCCAGGTGCACCCGGTTCTTGACCGTCTTGGGCTCAGGGCGGGCGATCAGATCGATGCAGACCGCCGACGGGTCGGGGTAGGAGAAGCCCACGGGTTCCAGGTTGGTCACCCCGGGCGCCTCGCTGTCGATGCCCCAGCCCAGTGCCTCCGCCCAGAAGCGGCCGAGCGCGGAGTCGTCCAGCGCCTTCATATTGATCTGCACGAGTCGTGTGGCCATGCCGGTGATCCTACGGGCGGGCCTCCCCGGCACGCGGGGTGACCAGGCCGGATTCGTAGGCGAGGACCACGAGTTGGGCCCGGTCGCGGGCGTGCAGTTTCGTCATCGCCCGGTTGATGTGGGTTTTCGCGGTCATGGGGCTGATGACCATGCACGCGGCGATCTGGTCGTTGGACAGGCCGCGGGCGGCCAGTGCCACCGCCTCGCGTTCGCGGTCGGTCAGCTCCGTCAGGACGGTGTCCGCGGCGGTGGGAGCGGGCTCGGTGACGTAGCGGTGGATCAGCTTGCGGGTGAGGGCCGGGGCGAGCAGGGCGTCCCCGCGGGCGGCGACCCGTACGGAGTGCAGCAGGTCCTCCGGGAGGATGTCCTTCACCAGGAACCCGGCCGCGCCCGCGCGCAGCGCCTCGAACACGTACTCGTCCATGCCGTAGTTGGTCAGCATGACCACGTGCACGCCCGACAGGGACGGGTCGGCGGCGATACGGCGGGTCGCCTCGATGCCGTCCATCACCGGCATCCGGATGTCGAGGAGCGCGACGTCGGGCAGATGCTCCCGGGCGAGCGCCAGGGCCGTCTCCCCGTCGGCGCCCTCGGCCACCACCTCAATGTCGGGCTCCAGGTCGAGCAGGGCGCGGAAGCCGCTGCGGATGAGGGGCTGGTCGTCGATCAGCAGGACTCGGATCATGACGCTCGTTCCACGGGGAGTTCGGCCAGGACGGTGAAGCCGTGATCGGGACGCGGCTCCGCCCGGAGCCGGCCGCCGAGGGCGGTGACGCGTTCGCGCATGCCGAGCAGGCCCAGGCCGGGCACGGGGGCGTCGGCGGGGGTGGCCTTGCCGTCGTCGTCCACCTGGACGGACAGCCGGTCGGGTCCGTAGGCGATACGGACCGTGGCGGTCGTGGCCGCGGCGTGCCGGGCCGTGTTCGTCAGTGCCTCCTGCACGATCCGGTAGGCGGTACGGCCCACCGCCGCCGGGACGTCGTGGCGCCGCCCCTCGACCGTCAGCGTCGCGTCCAGGTCCATCGAGCGGGCCCGCTCCACCAGCTTCGGGATGTCGTCCAGGCCCCGCGGCGGTGCCGTGTCGTCGTCGCGCAGGGCCTCCAGGGTCGCCCGCAGCTCCCGGGTCGCCTCCCGCCCGGCCGCCTGGATGGCCAGCAGCGTCCCGGGCACCTCCTCGCCGCGCCGGCGGGCCATGTGGACGGCGACCTCGGACTGCACCTTGATGACCGAGATCTGGTGGGTGAGGGAGTCGTGCAGCTCCCGCGCGATGTGCAGCCGCTCCTCGTCGGCGCGGCGCCGCGCGGTCTCCTCCCTGGTGCGCTCGGCCTCCTCCGCCCGCCGCTCGGCCTGCCGCAGCGCCTCCCCGGCGGCGAACGCCGCGATCAGCCAGGCGATCTCCAACACGTCCCGGGCCGCCCCGAACGCCTCCCGCGCCGGCCCGTCCCGGAACACCAGCGCCGTGACCTGGAGGACGGCGAGCAGCGCCACGGACACCGCCACCGTCAGTGCCCGGTGCCCGGCCCGCACCGCGCCGTACACCGCGACCAGGTACGGCACCGAGAGCACCGTGAACCCGGCCGCCTCGTACCCCACCGTGCACATTGCGGTGACCGCCAGTACGACGCGCGGTGCCCTGCGCCGCGCGAGGAGCGCCACACCGGCCCCCGCCAGCAGCACCGCGCCCAGCACCTCACGCGCGCCGTCCGGATGCTGCCCCGACAGCCCGCCGCCCAGCGACAGGGCCGCCACACCCACGGCGATCGCCCAGTCCACGGCACCGGCCGGGACACGAAGTCGCCCTGCGTCCATGTCCGCACCCTAGCCGCGGGCGCGCGCGAGCGAGTCCCGCGCGCGAAGGAGCCGTCGCCTACCGCGTCCGTGGTAGCCATCCCCTTCCTGCCGCGTCCGCGGCAGCCGGAAGTGACCGCGCCTGCCGGACGACCGGCGCGCGCCGGGACGGCACGCTCAAGGAACGACAGCGAACACGTCATGTACGAAGGAGAAGACCGCCATGAGCGCAGCAGACGTCCTGACAGTGGCCGCCGAGGGCGGCATCATCGGCGACGGACGTACCGGGGCCAACCTGGCCCTCGCAGTGGGGTTCGCCGGGATCGTCCTCGGCTGGTCGGCCCTGGCCCGTCTCGCCGGGCGCATCCGCGTCGGCAACCCGCGTACGGGCGCCCTGTCGGCCCTCGTGGCCGGCCTGGCCGGCACCTTCCTCGGGCTGCTGCACCTGGCCACCTCCGACGGCGGACCCGGTACCGGAAACGGCATGGTGGGCGCGATCGTGGCCGTCCCGCTGGGCCTGGCCGCCATGGAACTCGGCCGCCGCGTCCTCGTCCGGTCCTAGACTCACCCGGGTGACCGATCAGCCCGTATTCGTCCTCAGTGGTGAGCTCCAGGCCCTGGAACCGGCCGGGTTCGCGACCGAGGCGGAGTTCCAGGAGCTGCTCGCCCGCCATCCGCGCGTACTGGACTTCGGCTCGCTCGCCGACGGCCGTCCGCTGCGACTGACGCTGGTGGCCCGCGAGATGGGCGTGCCGACCGGCCCGGACGGCGGTTCGGTGTACGCGCTGGACCATCTCTTCGTCGACGCCGACGGCGTACCGACCCTGGTGGAGGTCAAGCGCGCCTCCGACACCCGGATCCGGCGCGAGGTCGTCGGCCAGATGCTGGACTACGCGGCGAACGCCGCCCGTTACTGGCCGGCCGCGCTGCTGCGGCGCTCCTTCGAGGACACCTGCGCCAAGGACGGCCGCCCGCTGGAGGAGGCCTACCGGGACCTCCTCGGCGAGGGTCCGGTGGACGAGTTCTGGGCGACCGTCGAGGAGCGGCTGGCCGTCGGGCAGATGCGGCTGCTGTTCGTCGCCGACCGCTTCCCGCTGGAGCTGCGGGCGATCGTCGAGTTCCTCAACCGCCAGATGCGGCAGACCGATGTGTACGCCGTCGAGTTGACCCAGTACCGCGGCGACGGGAATCTCCGGGTCCTCGTCCCGCGCGTGCACGGCGAGGTCGCCACGGCGGCCAAGTCGCCCTCGTCCGACCGCGCCGCGCGCCGGACGAAACGGGAGGAGATGGACGCGGCGATCCGGACCCGCTTCGATCCGGAGGTACGGCGCACCGCCACCGCCCTCCTCGAACACGCGGCGTCCCACGGCCGCCTGGAGGCCGGTACGGCCAGGTACGCGAGCATGCGCCTGTACTACCCCGTGTCCGGCCGCACGGTGCCGGTCGCGACCCTCTCCCTCCACGACGACCCGGCGAAGGACGACATCTCCTTCGCCTTCGGCTCCCTCGCCCATCACCTCGGCCGCGAGCGCGCGGAGCAGTTCGCGGCGGCTCTGCCGTCCGTGCCCGGGCTGAAGGAGCGGCTGGCGGCCCTCCCGGCGAAGAACTACAACGCCTGGCCGCACGCCACCCTGCCCGCCGTCGCCGCCGAACCCGGTGCGCTGGAAGGCATTCTGGCCGCGATCCAGGGACTCGTCGACGGTCCCTGAGCCGTCCGGTGACCGGGGCGGGCGGCCGCGTAGCCTCTTCGGCCATGGGGATACAGATCGACGTAGCGGTGGATTACCCGGTCAACGACGAGGTGGAGCGGGTCCTCGGGCTCGCCGAGGCGGTCGGTGAGCCGGTGACGGTCACCTTCCGGTGGGAGGGGCGGGAGCCGGAGCACGTGGTGCTGGTGCCCGCGGCGACGCTGGCGCTGTGGGAGCACTGGGCGCCCGGCGTGTTCCCCGGCCCTCAGGCGCCGACGCGGGAGCGTGCTCACCCCGAGCGGTTCGGCCCGTTCACGCTCTTCCGCCGCCGTACGGGATGGCGTACCGCGGTCGCCCGTGACGGGGTCGTCGTCGCCGAGCTGCTGCCTCCCGACGAAGCGCACTGGCTCCGGGAACAGGCCCGTGGTGTCCGCCAGGCCTACATGGACCCCAAGCAGAAGGCGGCCTTCGAGGAGTTCCTGGCCCGCCAGGAATCCCTCGACGCCGAGTGAGTGTGAGGTTTCCGTTATCCGGCCCCCGGCTCTGGGTCTCCCCTTGTACCGGGCGAATAATGCGTGGACCGGAAAGGGATGGGAAACAGGCATGGCAGCAATGGGAGAGCACGAGTACGCCGTGGTCGAGGCGGCTCAGCGTGGTGCCCTGTGGGCCCAGGACGAGCTGGTCGGCGCGTACCTTCCGCTCGTGTACAACATCGTCGGACGGGCGCTGAACGGTCACGCCGACGTCGACGATGTCGTGCAGGAGACCATGCTCCGTGCCCTGCGCGGCCTCGGTTCGCTGCACCACCCCGGCAACTTCCGGTCCTGGCTGGTCGCCATCACCATGAACCAGATCCGCACCTACCAGCACCGCAAGCAGGCGGCTCCGGCGGGCTCGGAGCTGCGGGAGGCCCATGACGTGGCCGACCCGGGCGCGGACTTCGTGGACCTCACGATCGTGCGGCTCGGTCTGGAGGGCCAGCGCCGGGAGGTCGCGGAGGCCACGCGCTGGCTGGACGACGACGACCGGGTGCTGCTGTCGCTGTGGTGGCTGGAGGCGGTCGGTGAGCTGACCCGGGCGGAGGTGTCCGCGGCCCTGGAGGTGTCGCCGCAGCACACGGCCGTACGAGTGCAGCGGATGAAGGCGCAGCTGGAGACCGCACGGCTGGTGGTGCGCGCCCTGTCCGCGCTGCCACTGTGCGACCGCCTCGACCAGATGATCGGTACCTGGGACGGCCGCCCGTCACCCCTGTGGCGCAAGCGCATCGCCCGGCATGCCCGTGAGTGCGTGCGCTGCTCCGGCCACCAGGCGGACCTGTTCCCGGCCGAGGGGCTGCTGGTGGGGCTGGGTCTGGTGCCGGTGGCGGCCGCCCTGACGGGGCTGGCGGGGCTGACGGCGTTCGGGGGCGCGGAGCACGTGGCCCATGCGGAGGGGTACGGCGCGGCCGACATGGGGGCCTACTCCGGAACCGGCCCCGGACCGGACATGGCCGCCTTCGGCGGAGCCGACCCCACGGCGGACACCGCGGCCTTCGCCATGCCCGCGTACCCCGATCACACTCCCGACCACGCCTTCGACCACGCCCCGGCCGCCGCTGAGCACGCCGCCGCGCACCCCCACCCGGCAGCGGCAGCCGACGCGGGCGAGCCCACCACCGTCCTCGCCCCGGTGCGCGGCGCGCACGCCCGCGGGCGGCACGGGCGCCCGGGACGAATACCGCAGCGGCGCCGGATCACCGGCGTCGCCGCCGCCGTAGCCGTACTGATCACCGGAGGCACCGTCGCGACGCTGTCGCTGAAGCCGGACGGGGACGGCGACAAGGTGCAGTCCGCTCCCGACGCGCCGACCGACGAGCCCCTGGCGACCTCCTCCGCGCCGAGCACTCCCTCGGCGTCGGCGTCCCCCTCGCCCACCAAGTCCGCCTCCCCCTCGCCCAAGCCGAGCACCAAGTCGCCGAAGCCCACCCCCACACCGTCGAGGACGACCACCGAGCCGAAGACGACGACGCAGGCACCCGCCCCGGCGAACCCCGCTCCCGCCGCCCCGCGCGCGGGCAGCCCGGCCGCCCAGGTGCTGGCCCTCGTCAACGAGGAGCGCCAGGCGGCCGGTTGCGGCCCGCTCAAGCAGGACGCCCGTCTCGCCCGCGCCGCCCAGCTGCACAGCGAGGACATGTCGGCCAACAACTACTTCGACCACACCAGCCTGGACGGCCGCAGCTTCGTCGACCGCGCCGGCGCCCAGGGCTACCCCTCGCCCGGCGCCGAGAACATCGCTCAGGGCCAGAGCAGCGCCGAGTCCGTGATGGAGTCCTGGATGAACTCGCCGGGCCACCGCGCGAACATCCTCAACTGCGACCTGACCACCATGGGCGTCGGCGTCACCGAGGACGACTGGACCTGGACCCAGGTCTTCGGGTTCTGAAGGTTGTGACCCCCGCGCACCCTCACACCAGGCACCGGCCCAGCAGCCAGCGGGCCCGGTGCGCGGAGAGGGTCAGTTCGTCCTCGTGCCCGGCGTCGATCACCAGGACCACATCGTCGCTCGGCCAGCGCCCGGCCAGGTCCCGCAGGGTCACCGGGCGGTAGCAGGGGACCAGGGGGAAGGCGTCGAGCAGCCGTTCCTCCGAGGTGAAGACCATGACCGCGGGCGCGCCCTGGACGCTCTCGACCACCGGCAGCACAAGGCGCACCAGTTCGGTGCGGTCGCGCAGGTACCGGATGCCGCCGATCGCGGGGATCAGCACATCGCATCCGGCCAGGGCCTCCAGCGCGGGCAGGTCCGCGGAGGAGGACAAGTCATGCAGAGCGCTTCGGGCCACCGAGGCGAAGACCTCTGCCGGAATCTCAGTCATAGCGCCGCACCTTCACAGGCAGTGCCGCCGCCCGGATGTCGGGTGATGCGGCACCGCCTACCCAGGTTCGGCCGCTTCATGCGGCGGCCCGGGGGCCGGATCAGCCCGTCGGCGCGCTGATCTCCCGCTTGAGGATCTTGCCGCTGGGGCCGGTCGGGAGGGAGTCGACGAGCCAGACCTGGCGCGGGTACTTGTACGCGGCGACCCGTTCCTTGACGAACTCCCGCAGTTCGTCGGGCGTGGCCTGCGCCTTCGGGCGCAGCACCACCGCGGCGGCGATCTCCTCGCCCAGGTGCGCGTCCGGCACGCCCACCACCGCGGCCAGCGCCACGGCGGGGTGCTCGTGCAGGACCTCCTCGATCTCGCGCGGGTAGACGTTGTAGCCGCCGCGGATGATCATGTCCTTCTTGCGGTCCACGATGTAGAGGTAGCCGTCCTCGTCCCGGCGGGCGAGGTCGCCGCTGCGCAGCCAGCCGTCCTGGATGGTGGCCGCGGTGTCCTCGGGGCGGTTCCAGTAGCCCTTCATCACGTTCGGCCCGCGCACGGCCAGTTCACCGATCTCGCCGGGCGCCACGTCCTGTCCCTTCTCGTCGAGCAGCCGCACCTCCACGTCCTTGATCGGGGTGCCGATCGAGCCGGGCTTGCGCGGCCGGTCGGGGTGGTTGAACGTGACCACCGGGCTGGTCTCGGACATGCCGAAGCCCTCAAGGATCATGCAGCCGAACCGCCGCTCGAAGCCGTGCAGCACCTCCACCGGCAGCGAGGCACCGCCCGAGACGCACATCCGCAGGGTGGAGACATCGGCGTCGGAGGGGTGCTGGAGCAGCGCCGCGTACATCGTCGGCACGCCCTCGAAGACCGTCGCCCGGTCGCGGGCGATGGCGTCCAGCACGGTCTGCGGGTCGAACCGGGGGACCAGGACGAGCGTGGCGCCCGCGCGGATGCTGACGCTCATCGTGCAGATCTGCCCGAAGATGTGGAACAGCGGCAGGCACCCCACGACCACGTCGTCCGCCGTCATCCGCTGCACATGGACGGTGTTGACCTCGGTGTTGTGCCGCAGCCCGGAGTGGGTGAGCGTGGCGCCCTTGGGGCGGCCGGTGGTGCCGGAGGTGTAGAGCAGGACGGCCGCGTCCTCGTCGTCCGTGTCGTGCACCTCGGCCGACGGCTCGTGCCCGGCGAGCAGCTCCGCGAAGGCGGCGGGCTCCACGGCGACGTGCCGTACCCCGGCCTCGGCGGCGCCCTGCGCGCCCTCGCCCGGCGCCTGGAACCACTCCAGCAGCAGCGCGGCGCCGGAGTCCCGCAGGTGGTACAGGGTCTCCCGGGTCTTCAGCAGCGGGTTCAGCGGTACGACGACGCCACCGGCGCGCAGCACGCCGTAGTAGAGGACGACGAACTCGGGCACGTTCGGCAGCATCAGTGCGACCCGGTCACCGGGCCGGACGCCCTCGGCGCGCAGCAGGGCGGCGGCGCGGGCGCTGCGCTCGTCGAGTTCCGCGTAGCTCGTGACCTGCTCGCCCAGTCGCAGCGCGGGCCGGTCCGGCTGCCGCCGTGCCGTCTCCACCAGGAACCGCGCCAGATTGGCCATGACCGCCTCCACGAACGTCGCCGTCGAAATCCGCTGTTCACGCTGACGACATGGTGCAGATATCGACGGTGACGACCTATGTGTCCCCGGACAGCGTCCGCGCCCGCGCATCGTCCCCAGGAACAAAACGGGGGCGTTACGCTGCGGGAATGAACATATCCGGGGTGGTCTCGGCCCTGCACGCGCGGCTGCCGGAACTGGGCGAGCGGATGGCCGAGCGCATACGGTCCGACGTCGACGCCTACAAGAACGAGTCACTGATCCCCTACGACTCGCTGCGCCGCTCCTGCACCGCCAACGCCGACCTGCTGCTCCAGCAGTTCGGGCGACCCGACCCGCAGGCCCCGGGCCCGGCGCGGGAGACCGGCCGGCTGCGCGCCGAGCAGGGCGTGCCGCTGGCGGACACCCTGCACGCCTACCGGATCGGCTTCGAACTGCTGTGGTCGGAGGTGCTCGCCGAGGCCCGCACCCACCCCGAGGTCACCGACGCCCAGTTGGTGTCCCGGTCCGCCGAGCTGTGGACCCTGTTCGGCCACTACGCCGAGGCGGTCGCCGCGGCCTACCGGGAGACGACCGCCGAACTGACCGCACAGCGCCAGGCCCGCCGCTCCGCCCTGGTGGAGGCCCTGTTCACCGGTGCCATCGCCGAGCGCACGCTCTGGGAGACCGCCCGCGAACTGGGACTGCCCGACCGCGGTCCCTACCTGGTGGCGGCGGCCTCCGCCGACGCCCCCGGCGAGCAGCCGCTGGCGGGTACGGAGTCGGCGCTGCGCCAGGCCGGCATCCCCTGCGCCTGGCGGCTGCTGCCCGACCAGCAGCTCGGCCTCGCCGCGCTCTCCACGCCGACGGCCGAGGCCACCTGCCTGCGGGTGATGCGCCGCTCCGGCGCCCGCGTAGGTGTCAGCCCCTCCTTCGACGACCTGCGTGACACCCCGCGGGCCCTGCGCTTCGCCCGGCTCGCCCTGTCCGGCCTCCAGGGCGCCGGGCCCGGCGTCGCCCGGTTCGACGACGACCCGCTGGCCATGGTCGTGGCCGCCGCCCCGGCCGAGGCGGCGCACCTGGTCGACGTGGTCCTGCGGCCGCTGCTCGACCTCCCGGCCGCCGAACGCGCCCGCCTGCTGGAGACCCTGGAGCACTGGTACGCCGCCAAGGGCTCCGCCACGGAGGCGGCACGCGGCCTGTTCGTCCACCCCAACACCGTCCGCTACCGGCTGCGCCGCGTGGAGGAACTGACCGAGCGCTCCCTGTCCGACCCGCGCGCGGTCGCCGACATCGGCGCGGCGCTGCTGGCGGCCCGCCGCCGCTGAACCGTCACACGCTGAGCGCCTCCCGCACCGCCCCCTCCGCCTGGGCACCGCCCTCGCCGGAGGAGGTCACCCGGCCCGCCTCCAGGATGCAGTAGCGCTGGGCGGCACGCATGGCGAAGCCCACGTGCTGCTCGACGAGCAGGACGGACAGCCCGCCGCGGCGCGACAGCACGAGGATCGTCTCCTCGATCTCCGCGACGACGGAGGGCTGGATGCCCTCGGTCGGCTCGTCCAGCAGAAGCAGCCTCGGTGAGGTGATCAGGGCCCGGGCGATGGCCAGTTGCTGGCGCTGGCCCCCGGAGAGCAGGCCCGCGCGACGGCCGGACAGCTCCCGCAGGGCCGGGAAAAGGTCCAGCACCTCGGCGACAGCCGCCCTGCCGTTGCTCCGGCCGTCGGCCACCAGTTGAAGGTTCTCCGCGGTGGTCAGGTGCGGGAAGGACTGCTGCCCCTGCGGCACGTACGCCATACCCCGGGCGACCCGCTGGTGCGGGGCGAGCCGGGTGATGTCCTCCCCGTCCAGCAGCACCCGGCCGCCCTTGGGCCTGAGCAGGCCCATCGCCACCCTCAACAGGGTGCTCTTCCCGGCGCCGTTGTGACCGAGGACAGCGGCCACCCCGTCCTTCGGGACGGCGACGGTGACCTCGTGCAGGACGGGGCTGCGGTCGTATCCGGCCCGTACATCGGTGATCTCCAGCATGCCGCTCACGCCTCCTGGGCCGTCGCGACGGGCTCCGAGGGCGCCGGTTCGGCGGCCCGCCCGAGATAGACCTCCTGGACCCTGGCGTCGGCCTGGACCTCGGCGACCGTCCCCTCGCTGAGCATCCGCCCGGCGTGCAGGACGCTGACGCTGCGGGCGAAGGAGCGCATGAAGTCCATGTCGTGCTCGATGACGACGACAGTCCGCTCCTCGCTGATCCGCTGCAACAGCTCGCCCGTCGCCTGCCGTTCGTCATGGCTCATCCCGGCGACCGGCTCGTCGAGCAGCAGCAGCCGGACGTCCTGCACCAGCAGCATGCCGATCTCCAGCCACTGCTTCTGCCCGTGCGCGAGCACCCCGGCCGGACGGTCCCGGAGCGCGGTCAGGCCGATCGTCTCCAGCGCCCGCTCGACCGACTCAGGTACCTCCTTGCGGCGCCGCAGCATCGTCCACCAGCCCCGGCCGGCGCCCGCCGCGATGTCCAGGTTCTGAAGGACCGTCAAGTTCTCGAACACCGTGGCCGTCTGGAAGGTGCGGCCGATGCCCGCGCGGGCGATCGCCTGCACCGGCCGGCCCAGCAGCTCCTGGCCGCCGAAGCGAGCCGAGCCGGTGGCCTTCACCAGCCCGGTGACGGCGTCGACCAGCGTGGTCTTTCCGGCGCCGTTCGGGCCGATCAGAAAGCGCAGGTCGCCGGGGCGGATGTCCAGGTCGACGCCGTCGACGGCGGTGAACCCGTCGAACGTCACCCGCAGATCGCGGACGGTCAGTCCCTCACCCTTCAGCTCGCCCTTCATGCGGTCCCTCCTGAACCGGTGGGTCGGGTACGGCGGTTGCGCAGCACGGTCGCCAGGGAGGCCAGGCCCCCCGGCAGGAAGCCGACCGCGACGACGAACAACAGGCCCTGCAGATACGTCCACGCGGCCGGGAAGGCGTCCGAGAGCGTGCTCTGCGCCCAGGCCACCGCGATCGCGCCGAGCACCGCCCCCACCAGCGAGGCCCGCCCGCCGACGGCCGCGCCGATGACGAAGCCGATGGACGGCACGATGCCGATCAGCGCGGGCGAGATGATCCCCACGGCCGGGACGAACAGCGCCCCGGCCAGCCCCGCCATCCCGGCGGCCACGACATACGCCACCAGCTTGACGTTGGCCGGGTTGTACCCGAGGAACCGCACCCGTTCCTCGGAGTCCCGTACCGCGACGAGGAGTTCACCGAAGCGGCTCAGGAACAACTGCCGGGCCAGGGCCATCACCAGGAGCAGAGCGGCGGCGATGACGAGATACACCATCCGCTGGTTGACCGGGTCGTTGAGGTCGTAGCCGAAGAAGCCCTGGATGTCGGTGAGTCCATTGGTGCCGCCCGTCGTGGCCTGCTGGCCGACCAGCCAGATGGCGAGCGCGGCGGCCAGCGCCTGGCTCAGGATCGCGAAGTAGGCACCCTTGACCCGGCGGCGGAAGACGAAGAAGCCGAGCGCCGCGGCGACCGCCATCGGCAGCAGCACCGTCATGGCGAGCGCGAACAGCGGGCTCCTGAACGGCTCCCACCACCAGGGCAGCGCGTCCGAAGTGCCGTACAGCTGCATGAAGTCGGGGAGCGTCTCGCCGGCCGCCGTCGCGTCCGCGAGCTTGAGGTGCATCGCCATGGCGTAGCCGCCGAGGCCGAAGAAGACGCCCTGGCCGAGCACCAGCAGCCCGCCGCGCCCCCAGGCCAGGCTGACGCCGACGGCCACGATCGCGTAGCACAGGTACTTGGCCAGCAGGGAGAGCCGGAAGTCGGGCAGGACCAGGGGCGCCGCACCGAGCAGCAGCACGGCACCGAGGAGGAAGCCGCCGGGTGCCCGGAAACGGGCGAGCGGCGAGGGGGAGGTCACGGTCGTCGTCGTCATGCCAGGCTCCGGGTGCGCAGGGTGTACAGGCCCTGGGGCCGCCACTGGAGGAAGGCGACGATCGCCACGAGCACGGCGACCTTCGCGACGCTGATCGTGGTCGAGTACTCCAGCACCGCCTGGAGCACGCCGAGCACGAACGCGGTGATCACGCTGCCCTTGAGCTGCCCGATGCCGCCCACGACCACCACGAGGAAGGCGTCGACGATGTAGTTGGTGCCCATCGTCGGGCCGATCGGTCCGACCAGGGTGAGCGCGACCCCGGCCACGCCCGCCAGGCCCGAGCCGATGAAGAAGGTCGTGCGGTCGACCCGTTCGGAGGCGATGCCGGACACCTCGGCGAGGTCGCGGTTCTGCACCACGGCCCGGATCCGGCGGCCCAGCGGCGTCAGCCGCAGCACCAGCGTGAGCCCGAGCACGCACAGCAGCGCGAGTCCGAGGATGAACAGCCTGCTGTTGGCGAAGGTGACGCCGCCGACCGAGATGTTCCCGGTGAGCAGATCCGGCGCGCGGGTCTGCACGTTGGGTGCGCCGAAGATGTCGCGGGCGAGCTGCTGGAGCATCAGGGAGACACCCCAGGTCACCAGCAGGGTGTCGAGGGGACGGGTGTAGAGGCGGCGGATCAGCAGCCATTCCAGCAGCGCGCCGAGGGTTCCGGCGACGAGGAAGGCCAGCGGCAGCGCGGCCAGCAGGGAGAGGCCGGCCGCGCTGATGGACTGCTGGAGCACGTACGTGGTGTACGCGCCGGCCATGATGAACTCGCCGTGCGCCATGTTGATGACGCCCATCTGACCGAACGTCAGCGTCAGTCCGAGCGCGATGAGCAGGAGGACGGCACCGATACTGATGCCGGTGAAGCTCTGGTTGAGGATGACCGTCATGCAGCGGCTCCGGGTCGGGGACGGGGGTGCGGGTCGGAGCGCGGCGGGTCAGGACAGGCCGGACGCCCAGGAGTAGCCCTTCAAGTACGGGTCGGGCTCGATGGGCTTGCCCGAGTTCCAGACCTCCTCGATGAGGCCGTCCGCGCCGACCTTGCCTATGCGGGCCGTCTTGTGGACGTGCTGGGTGGTGCCGTCCACGGTGACCTTGCCCTCGGGCGCGTCGAAGGTGATGCCGTCGGAGGCCGCCTTGACCTTGGCGACGTCGAACGAGCCCGCCTTCTCGACCATCGCCTTCCACAGGTGCAGCGAGAGGTACGCGGCCTCCATCGGGTCGCTGGTCGGCTTGTCCTTGCCGTACTTCGCCTGGTACGCCTTCACGAAGTCGGAGTTGGCCGTCCCGGGAGTGGTCTGGTAGTAGTTCCAGGCGGTCAACTGGCCCTCCAGGTACTGCGTACCGATGCTCTTGACCTCCTCCTCGGCGATGGACACCGACAGCACCGGCATCTTCTTCGCGGTCAGGCCGGAGGACTTGTACTCCTTGAAGAAGGCCACGTTGCTGTCGCCGTTGAGGGTGTTGAACACCGCGTCGGCGCCGGAGTCCTTGACCTTGTTGACGATCGTGCTGAACTCCGTGGAGCCGAGGGGCGCGTAGTCCTCTCCGACCACCTTCATGCCGTTGGCGTCCGCGTACGCCTTGATGATCTTGTTGGCGGTGCGCGGGAAGACGTAGTCGCTGCCCACCAGGTACAGGCGGGTCAGCCCCTGCTTCTTCAGGTAGTCGAGCGCGGGCACGATCTGCTGGTTGGTGGTCGCGCCGGTGTAGAAGATGTACGGCGACTGCTCCAGGCCCTCGTACTGCACCGGGTAGAACAGCAGCGACTTGTACCGCTCGAAGACCGGCTTGACCGCCTTGCGGCTGGCGGAGGTCCAGCAGCCGAAGGTGGCGACGACCTTGTCGTCCTTGATCAGGCCCTCGGCCTTCTCCGCGAAGGTCGGCCAGTCGGAGGCACCGTCCTGGCTGACCGGCTTCAGCTTCTTGCCGAGCACACCGCCGGCCGCGTTGATCTCCTCGACGGCCAGGAGCAGCGCGTTGTGGACCGTCACCTCGCTGATGGCCATGGTGCCCGAGAGCGAGTTGAGCAGCCCGACCTTGACCGTGCTGCCCGAGGTGTCGGCCTTGGCCGCGGAGCCGGACGAGGTGTCGTCACCGGTCTTGGCGCCGCACGCGCTGAGCGCGGCGGACGCGCCGAGGGCGGTGACGCCCGTGAACAGACCGCGACGGCTGATGCTGAGCCCGGACATGCGCAACCTCCTTGCCCCGTCAGGGGCGCTGGGAAGAGTGAGGGTCTTTTCGGGGACGGGCACGTGCAGACACTCAGGGCGTGAAGGGCGCTGCGGTGGGCGCGCGCATTCCCAGCCGTACGGTGCGGTGGCGGCCTAGCTGGTGGACCGAAGTGCGGTCACAGACTGCGCCCGTGCTGTTACCCCGACGTTTCGGCACCGTTGATGAATAATTTCTGTTGGAAGTAATAGACGGCGCACGGGAGTTGGGGCGCGCGCCCCCGGTGCCGGGATGACAGCGGTCAGCGGCGCTCCGCACGCTCCGGGCGCGGATTCTTTCTGTGGAAAGCACGTGCGGGGGAAGGTAGGGTCGGCGCTGTGAGTCCCCGCGATCTCCCCCGACTGCTCAGCAGCGCGGAGCGGTTGATGACCCGTCGGCTGGCCGCCGCGCTGGAGGCCGAGAGCTGCTCCGTCGAGGAGTGGCGGGTGCTGTCGCTGCTCTCGGACGGCCGCGGACACACCATGTCCGATGTCGCCGACCGCGCGCTGATGCCCGCGCCCAGCCTCACCAAGCTGGTCGACCGCATGGTGTCCGCCACCTGGGTCTACCGCCGCAAGGACCCCGGCGACGGCCGCCGCGTCCTGGTCTACCTCTCCGCCCGAGGCCGCACCCGGCACCGCGCGGTGGCGGCCCTGGCGGAGCGGGCGCAGGACGAGGTGCTGGCCCAACTGCCGGACGTACGCGAGCTGGAGGAGGCACTGGCGCGTCTTGAGTCCGTACTGGAGGGCACCCCGGTACGGATCACAGCTGAGCGGTGATCTCGAAGTCCAGCGCGTCCGCGCGGGCGAGGTACAGCCGCTGTTCGAGATGGTTGCCGCGCAGCCGCAACGCGCCCCGGGGGCCCTCGTAGCAGACCGTGTCGTCCGGTCCCGGCGGCGCCGACACCGCCAGCGACCCGCGCCGCCGCGCGAGCGCCCCGAGCAGCATCATCCCCTCGAAGCAGGACTCGCCGAGGCTGCCCGCGACCGGCGCCTCGTCGCCGAAGCGGCGGGCGTAGCGGTGCCCGAAGGACAGGCTCTCGGAGGTCATCAGGGAGTCGAAGTAACCGGCCGCCGCCCACAGACCCTCGGCCGCGTCCGCGCCGGTCGCCAGGAGCAGGTTCTCGTCCATGTGGGTGCTCAGCCGTATGCAGCGCTGGTGCAGCCCCACCGCCGCGAACTCCCGGCCGAAACGCACCGCGTCGTCCCCGAGCAGCAGCATCAGTACCGCGTCCGCCCCGCAGGTCTCCACCCGGCGCACCACCGGCCCGAACTCCTCGGTGCCCAGCGGCACGAACACCTCGTCCACGACCCGGCCGCCGCACTCCCCGGCGACCCGGCGCGCGGTGCGGGCGGTCACCCGCGGCCAGACGTAGTCACTGCCCACCGTGCACCAGCGCCGCGCACCGGTCGCCGCGCTCAACAGCCGCATCGCCGGACCGAGTTGCCGCACATCGGTCTCGCCCGTGAGGAACACGCCGGGAGTCTGCTCACCGCCCTCGTACTGCGCGGTGTAGATGTACGGCACCCGGTGCGCGATCCGGGGTGCCAGGGCCCGGCGCACCGCCGAGTCGTGCCAGCCGACCACCGCGTCCACCGCACCCAGCGCCACCAGACCGGCCACCTCGTCCGCGACCTGCCCGGGCGCCCCGCCGCCGTCCACGACGACGAGGCGCACCTCTCGGTCCAGGACACCGCCCGCGGCGTTCAGCTCCTCCGCCGCCAGCCGCGCGGACAGTTCACAGGACAGACCGAAGATCCCGGCCGGTCCGTGCAGGGGGATGACGAGTGCGACGAGGAGGACGTCCCGTCGGTCCGAGGACAGCTGCGCTGCCGTCGTGTGCACCAGGCACCTCCGGGGGATTTCCGCGGCGGGCGTGGAGTTCGGCCCCGGCGCCCTTGCTGAGGATCTCCCGCGACGACGGAGCCTAGACCGGCGCACGATGGTTGACAATGCTCGCCGTGCCGACGTGCGGCGACGGGAACCGCGGGCCGTCCGCAGGCACTCTGAGTGGGCGGGGGCGACCCCGGGGAAGTACCGGTACGACGGGGGGTAGTGGTGAATCAGGTGCTCTACGGCGAGCGGTCGTGGAATCCGCTCGCGCGCGTCGTGGAACTGACGGACACCGGGCTGCGCAGAGGCGGCCGGATCACACCGCTGTACGAGCTGAACCTCGTGGCCATGGCCGACGCCTGTCTGCGCGGCCAGTGGCTCGGCAGCGGCGGCGCCGAGCGCGCGCTGGACAGGCTGCCGGACGGGCCGGGACTGGTGCCGGTCACCCGCGTCACCGGTACCAGCAAACCGCTGAAGGTGCGCGACGCCGCCGAGTTCGCACGCACGCTCGGGGAACTGGCGGTACGACTCAGCGGCGGTCCGGACGCGGTGGCCGCGCACGCCCGCAGGGCCGAGGCCGAGGGCGTACCGCTGTGGCTGGCCCGCCGGTTCGCCCACGGGCCGGCCGGACCCATCGCCGTCGCCGTCGACCGCCACCTGGTACGGGTGGACGTCTGGGGCCCGCACGCCCCCGCCGTGCGGATCCGCGCGCCCTACGGATTCACCGGACAGCACTCCGATCCCTCCCAGGGGCTGACGATGACCGTCGGGGAGCACTCCGCCCGGCTCGTCCTCCAGGGCCGCAAGCGCAAGTCGAAGCGGTACGTGGAGGTGACGCTGCCCGGACAGCGGTGGGTACTCAAGCGGGAGAACTCCAACGGTTCGCGGCTGCTGCGCGACGATCGTCCGGTCGCCCTCCTCGTCCGGCCCGAGGGAGCGGTGGAACCGGAGGCGGGTGCCGTGCTCCGGCCGCTGACGCCCGTGCACTACGAGAGCGGCGACCCGCTGGACGCCGTGATGGCCCAGGCCTTCGCCGTCACCTTCGGGCTCGGCGACACCACGGGCCGGGCCCGCTTCCGGGCCAGGAAGCGCCGCACGGACTTCGGCGAGCCCATCGCCGTGGACGAGTGGTGGGACCGCCCCTGGTTCAGCAACATCGGCTTCGGCAGCGACGACAACGAGTCCGGCGGCGCCGACGGCTGGGGCTCCGACGGCGGGGACGGGGGCAGTGACTCCGGCGGCTGGGGCGACGGAGGCGGCGACGGCGGGGGCGGGGGAGACGGCGGCGGTGGCGGCGGGGGCGACTGAACCCGTCCGCCGTGTGAGGTGAGGGCGACTGAACCCGTGCACCGTGTGGGGTGAGGGGGACCGAACCCGCCCTCCGCGTGCGGTGAGACCGGGCCGCCGGAGTGAAGTGCGGCGGCCCGGCGGCACTCCGTGGCCAGGTTCACATGGCCAAAGTGACATGTGGCCGACACCATGGGGGCACCTCACGCCGGGCGAAGGGATCACGTATGTTCCGCAAGGTGCTGGTCGCCAACCGTGGCGAGATCGCGATTCGGGCCTTCCGGGCGGGCTATGAGCTGGGCGCGCGCACCGTCGCCGTCTTCCCGCACGAGGACCGCAACTCGCTGCACCGCCTGAAGGCCGACGAGGCCTACGAGATCGGCCAGCCCGGACACCCGGTGCGCGCCTACCTCTCCGTGGACGAGATCGTCGCCGCGGCCCGCCGCGCCGGAGCGGACGCCGTCTACCCCGGCTACGGATTCCTCTCCGAGAACCCCGAACTCGCCCGCGCCTGCGAGGCCGCCGGCATCACCTTCGTCGGACCCGGCGCCGACATCCTGGAGCTGACCGGCAACAAGGCCCGTGCCGTGGCCGCCGCGCGCGCGGCCGGAGTCCCCGTACTCGGCTCCTCCGAACCCTCCACGGACGTGGACGAACTGGTGCGCGCCGCCGAGGACATCGGCTTCCCGGTGTTCGTCAAGGCCGTCGCGGGCGGCGGCGGACGCGGCATGCGCCGCGTGGAGGAGCCCGCCCAGCTCAGGGAGGCCATCGAGGCGGCCTCCCGCGAGGCGGCGTCCGCGTTCGGCGACCCCACCGTCTTCCTGGAGAAGGCCGTCGTCGAACCCCGCCACATCGAGGTGCAGATCCTCGCCGACAGCCACGGCGACGTCATCCACCTCTACGAGCGGGACTGCTCGGTGCAGCGCCGCCACCAGAAGGTCATCGAACTCGCGCCCGCCCCCAACCTCGACCCCGAACTGCGCGACCGGATCTGCGCCGACGCCGTCCGCTTCGCCCGCCAGATCGGCTACCGCAACGCGGGCACCGTGGAGTTCCTCCTGGACCGCGACGGCAACCACGTCTTCATCGAGATGAACCCGCGCATCCAGGTCGAGCACACGGTCACCGAGGAGGTCACCGACGTCGACCTGGTCCAGGCCCAGCTGCGCATCGCCGCCGGCGAGAGCCTGGCCGACCTCGGGCTCGCCCAGGAGACCATCACCCTGCGCGGCGCGGCCCTGCAGTGCCGTATCACCACCGAGGACCCCGCCAACGGCTTCCGCCCCGACACCGGCCGGATCAGCGCCTACCGTTCGCCCGGCGGCTCCGGCATCCGCCTCGACGGCGGCACCACCCACGCCGGTACGGAGATCAGCGCCCACTTCGACTCCATGCTGGTCAAGCTGACCTGCCGGGGCCGCGACTTCGCCGCCGCGGTGGGCCGCGCCCGGCGCGCCGTCGCCGAGTTCCGCATCCGCGGTGTCGCCACCAACATCCCCTTCCTCCAGGCGGTCCTGGACGACCCGGACTTCCAGGCGGGCCGGGTCACCACCTCCTTCATCGAGCGGCGCCCGCACCTGCTCACCGCCCGGCACAGCGCCGACCGCGGCACCAAGCTGCTGACCTACCTCGCCGACGTCACCGTCAACCGGCCGCACGGCGAACGCCCCGACCTCGCCGACCCGCTCGCCAAGCTGCCCCGGCTGCCCGAGGGTCTGCCCCCGGCCGGATCGCGCCAGCGGCTGGTCGAACTCGGCCCCGAGGGCTTCGCCCGCAGCCTGCGCGAGTCACCGACCCTCGGCGTCACCGACACCACCTTCCGCGACGCCCACCAGTCCCTGCTCGCCACCCGCGTGCGCACCAAGGACATGCTCAACGTCGCCCCCGTGGTCGCCCGCACCCTCCCGCAGCTGCTCTCCCTGGAGTGCTGGGGCGGCGCCACCTACGACGTCGCCCTGCGCTTCCTCGCCGAGGACCCCTGGGAACGGCTCGCCGCCCTGCGCGAGGCCGTCCCCAACATCTGCCTCCAGATGCTGCTCCGGGGCCGCAACACCGTCGGATACACCCCGTACCCGACCGAGGTCACCGACGCCTTCGTGCAGGAGGCCGCCGCCACCGGCATCGACATCTTCCGCATCTTCGACGCCCTCAACGATGTCGACCAGATGCGCCCCGCCATCGACGCCGTACGCGAGACCGGCACCGCCGTCGCCGAGGTGGCCCTCTGCTACACCGCCGACCTGTCCGACCCGGGCGAGCGCCTGTACACCCTCGACTACTACCTGCGCCTCGCCGAGAAGATCGTCGACGCGGGCGCCCACGTCCTCGCCGTGAAGGACATGGCCGGACTGCTGCGCGCCCCGGCCGCCGCCACCCTCGTATCGGCGCTGCGCCGGGAGTTCGACCTGCCGGTGCACCTGCACACCCACGACACGGCTGGCGGCCAGCTCGCCACCTACCTGGCCGCCATCCAGGCCGGTGCCGACGCCGTCGACGGGGCCGTGGCCTCCATGGCGGGCACCACCTCCCAGCCGCCCCTGTCGGCGATCGTCGCCGCCACCGACCACTCCGACCGCCCGACCGGACTCGACATCCAGGCCGTCGGCGACCTGGAGCCGTACTGGGAGGGCGTCCGCAAGGTGTACGCGCCCTTCGAGGCCGGACTGCCCGCGCCCACCGGCCGCGTCTACCACCACGAGATCCCCGGCGGCCAGCTCTCCAACCTGCGCACCCAGGCCATCGCGCTCGGCCTCGGCGACCGCTTCGAGGAGATCGAGGCCATGTACGCCGCCGCCGACCGCATGCTCGGCCGCCTGGTCAAGGTCACCCCGTCCTCCAAGGTCGTCGGCGACCTCGCCCTGCACCTGGTGGGCGCGGACGTCGACCCGGCCGACTTCGAACAGTCGCCCGACCGCTTCGACATCCCCGACTCCGTCATCGGCTTCCTGCGCGGCGAACTCGGCACCCCGCCCGGCGGCTGGCCCGAGCCGTTCCGCAGCAAGGCGCTGCGCGGCCGCGCCGAGGCCAAGCCGCCCGTCGAACTCACCGACACCGACCGCGACGGACTGGTCAAGGAGCGCCGCGCCACCCTCAACCGGCTGCTGTTCCCCGGCCCGACCCGCGAGTTCGAGACCCACCGCCAGACCTTCGGCGACACCAGCGTCCTGGACAGCAAGGACTTCTTCTACGGTCTGCGCCAGGCCAAGGAGTACGCCATCGACCTGGAGCCCGGGGTGCGGCTGCTGATCGAGCTGCAGGCGATCGGCGACGCGGACGAGCGGGGCATGCGGACGGTGATGTCCACCCTGAACGGGCAGTTGCGGCCCATCCAGGTCCGCGACCGGGGCGTCGCCTCGGACCTCCCGGTCACCGAGAAGGCCGACCGCTCCAACCCCGGCCATGTCGCGGCCCCGTTCGCGGGCGTGGTGACCCTGGCGGTCGCCGAGGGCGACCAGGTGAAGGCGGGCGCGACGGTGGCCACCATCGAGGCGATGAAGATGGAGGCGTCCATCACCGCCGCCAAGGACGGCACCGTCTCCCGGCTCGCCGTGAACCGCATCCAGCAGGTCGAGGGCGGTGACCTGCTGGTCGAGATCTCCTGACCGTCGTCAGCGGCGGCAGTACAGGAACAGGTGGGGCTCCGGCCCCGCCCCGGGATGGTCCGGGGTGAAGACGGTGCTGTGCCGCTCCAGCACCGTCAGCCCGGCCTCCTCCGCCAGGGCGGCGAAGGCGTCCTCGGCGAAGGAGGTCGCCCGGACCGGCTGCCCCATGAACACGATCTCCAGGTCCTCCACATCGGCGGGCACCGTGGCCAGCACCAGGTGCCCGCCGGGCCTGAGGGCGCGGGCCAGCCGCCGCAGCAGCGCGGACTGTTCCGCGCGGGACATCTGGAGCAGTGAGAAGAACACGCAGACCGCGTCGAACGACCCTTCCTCCAGCGGGAGTTCACGGATGTCGGCGTGGTGGAACTCGGCGCCGGGGACCTGGCGGGCGGCGATGTCCACCATCACGGGGGACACATCGACCCCGAGCACGGAGTGCCCGGCCTCGGCGAGTACGGCCGCGGTGGGCCGCCCGGTGCCGCTGCCCACGTCCAGGATCCGGGCACCCGGTGGCACCTGCCCGGCGAGCCACCGCAGCGCGTCCAGATGCGCGGGAGCGTGCGCGAACGCCCTTTCGTAGTCGGCGCCCAGCGCGTCGAACACCACGGCGGCGGGCGGGCGTTGGTCCTCGTACGGCACGTCGGTGTCCCTTCCTCGCTCGTCGGCCCGCATCCTCGCACCCGGCGTGTCCGGGCCACAACGGCGGCCGGGTGCGCGTCGGTATGCCCGTGACGGGGGAGAATGGGGTTCCACCGACGGTCGAACCTTGCGGAGGAGCGGGGAAGATGCAGCACGAGCGAGCGGGGCAGGTCGCCGGACCCGAGGATCTCATCGACGTGGCGCGCCTGGTCACGGCGTACTACGCGCTCCACCCCGATCCGGCCGACCCGGGTCAGCGGGTGGCCTTCGGCACCTCGGGGCACCGCGGTTCGTCCCTCGCCTCGGCCTTCAACGAGGACCACATCGCCGCCACCAGCCAGGCCATCTGCGAGTACCGCTCCGCGCAGGGCACCGACGGCCCCCTGTTCCTCGGCGCCGACACCCACGCTCTGTCCGAGCCCGCCCGGATCACCGCGCTGGAGGTGTTCGCCGCCAACGACGTCACGGTGCTGATCGACCAGACGGACGGCTACACGCCCACCCCGGCGGTCTCGCACGCGATCCTCACGTACAACCGCGGCCGCACCTCCGGCCTCGCTGACGGCGTGGTGGTCACCCCGTCCCACAACCCGCCCGCCGACGGCGGCTTCAAGTACAACCCGCCGAGCGGCGGCCCGGCCGGTTCCGACGCCACGTCCTGGATCCAGGACCGCGCCAACGAGATCATCACCGGCGGAATGAAGGACGTACGCCGCATCCCGTACACCCGCGCGCTGAAGGCCCCCGGCACCGGTCGCTACGACTTCGTGGGCACGTACGTGGCGGACCTCCCGCAGGTGCTCGACCTCGACGCGATCCGCTCGGCCGGCGTCCGCATCGGCGCGGATCCGCTGGGCGGCGCGTCGGTGGCCTACTGGGGCCGTATCGCCGAGGCGCACCGCCTCGACCTCACGGTCGTCAACCCGCTCACCGACCCCACCTGGCGGTTCATGACGCTGGACTGGGACGGCAAGATCCGCATGGACTGCTCCTCCCCGCACGCCATGGCCTCGCTCATCGAGGCCCGCGACCGCTTCGACATCGCGACGGGCAACGACGCGGACGCCGACCGCCACGGCATCGTGACGCCGGACGGCGGCCTGATGAACCCCAACCACTACCTGGCGGTGGCGATCTCGTACCTCTTCTCCCACCGGGAGGAGTGGCCGAAGGCTGCCGGAATCGGCAAGACGTTGGTGTCATCGAGCATGATCGACCGAGTGGCGGCCGACGTGGACCGCCCGCTGGTCGAAGTCCCGGTCGGCTTCAAGTGGTTCGTCGACGGCCTGTCCGACGGCAGCCTCGGCTTCGGCGGCGAGGAGTCCGCGGGCGCGTCCTTCCTGCGCCGGGACGGCTCGGTGTGGACCACCGACAAGGACGGCATCATCCTGGCGCTGCTCGCCTCCGAGATCACGGCGGTCACCGGGAAGAGCCCGTCACAGCACTACGCCGCACTGACGGACCGCTTCGGCGCCCCCGCGTACGCGCGCGTCGACGCGCCCGCCACCCGCGAGGAGAAGGCGCTGCTGGCGAAGCTGTCCCCGGCCCAGGTCACCGCCGACACCCTGGCCGGCGACCCGGTCACCTCGGTCCTGACGGAGGCCCCCGGCAACGGCGCCGCTCTCGGCGGCATCAAGGTCTCCACCGCCAACGCCTGGTTCGCGGCCCGCCCCTCCGGCACGGAGGACGTCTACAAGATCTACGGCGAGTCCTTCCTCGGCGCGGACCACCTGGCCCGGGTCCAGGAGGAGGCCCGGTCCGTGGTGCTGGCGGCGCTGGGCGGCTGACATGAGCGAGGCCGTGGTGACGGCACTCATCGCGGCCGGTGCCGCGATCGGCGGCGGGGCGCTGACCGGCTGGTTCGCCCTCGCCGCCGCGAAGCGGCAGGCCGCCGCCGCCTGGGCGGCGGGCGAACGCCAGGCCGCGGCGGCGTGGGAGGCGGGCCGCCAACAGGCCGCCGCCGCCTGGGACGCGGGCCAGATCCAGGCCACGGCCCAACTGGACGTCGCCCGCCGCACCTTGACGGAACAGAACCTGGCGTCCCAACGGGCGGTGCGCAGGGCGGCGTACGTGGCCTTCCTCAGCCGGACCGACAGTGCGCGGCTCGCGTTGGAGGCCTGGCGGAACGCGATCGGTACGGGGGACGAGACAGCGCGTCGGCGGGAGTACGACACGGCGATGGCGGAGGTGGGGGAGGCGCTGAATGTCGTACGGCTGGAGGGGCCGGAAGGGGCGGTCACGGCGGCGGAGCGGCTGAGCGGTGCGCTGTTGGCGACGACGCCCGGCGGCCAACACGCGGTTCTGCAGCGGGAGTTCCTCGACGCGGCGCGGGCCGCGCTGGCGCCTTTGTAGTCCACCCTGGGTGGATAAGATCCGCAGTGCCTGACGTGAAGGGGGCCTGGTGCAGCCGAAGGTGTCGTACGAGGACCGGTCCGACGGCATCACTGTCGTGCGGGTGGAGGGGGACGGCTCGTGGGCGCCTGAACTGCGTGAGGTGCTGGCGCGGTTGGCCGAGGAAGGGCGGCTGATCTTCGTCGTCGACCTCAGTGCGGTGGAGGACATCGACAGCACGAAGCTCGGGGCTCTGGTGGGCGGACTGAAGCGGGTGCACTTCAAGGGCGGGACGCTCGCGCTGGCGGGTGCCGGTGAGAAGATCCGCACCGTTTTGGCCAAGACCCGGCTGACCAGTGTCTTCCGTGTCCACGACGACGTCCCGAGCGCGGTGACGACGATTGCCGCCGAGTATGCGGAGGAGGGGGTCGAGCAGCGGCGCGCGGCCATCGAGGAACGCCGGGACCGCAAGCGGGGCGCGGCCCTTGAGGGGCGGGCCGCCAGCAGGCGGCAGCCGTTGGAGCAGGGCGTCATCACCCGGGGCGAGTACACCTACGAGCACGTCTCCGACGACGTCACGGTGGTGAGCGTCGCGAACGAGTACAGGGACCTGGAGATCAGCGTCTACACGGCTCCGGCTCTGCGCACCGTGCTCGTGGACCTGGTGAACCAGGGGCGGTACTTCCTGGTCGTGGACCTGGCGGGCATCGCCTTCATCGACTCGACCGGACTCGGCGTATTGGTCGGTGCCCTCAAGCGAGTGCGGGTGCACGGCGGGGAGGTGGCGGTGGCGGTCCCGACCGTGCGCATAGGGAAAGTGTTCCGGATCACCGGACTGGCCTCCGTTTTTGCCCAGTTCGACACGGTGGACGCCGCGGTCGAGTTCCTCGGCCGACAGGCGGCCAACGCCTATGCCTGACACCGAGGATCGGCGTCGTACCGCCGCCCACTGGGACCCCGTGCGCCTCGGAGTGCACCCCGCTCCCGGCCCCGACGGCACGGCCGACCTGCCGCTGACCGAGTACCTGACCCGTCCGCACGACGACACCCTGCGCCAGCGGCTGGCCCGCGCCGCGGCCTCGAACGACGCCGTGTTCGTGCTGCTGGTGGGCCGCTCCGCGAGCGGGAAGACACGCGCCGGCTACGAGGCGGTCGTCGATGTCCTGCCTGACTGGCCCGTGCTGCATCCCGCCGATGGCGAGGAGCTGCTCGCGGCGGCGATCGGCCCCCGCACAGTCCTGTGGCTGGACGAGACGCAGCGCTACCTACAGGGCGCCGCAGGCGAACGCGTCGCCCGGAGCCTGGTCCGGCTCCTCGACCGAGTCGCACCGCTCGCCATCGTGGGCACCATGTGGCCGGAGCACCTGCGGCGGCTCACGCAAGGCATCGACGACGAAACTCCGTATGTACGGAGGCTGCTGACCGGACGTCATGCGCGCATCGCGGTCCCGGACGCCCTCCCCGCCCAAGCACCCGAAGTCGCCGCCGCGGCTGCCCGGGACCCCCGCCTGGCAGCCGCCGTCCGCGCCGCGGGCCCCGGCAGCCGGGTCTTCCAACATCTCACCGGAGGACCGGAGTTGGTCCGCCGCTGGGACATGGGCCCCGACCAGTGGTTCACGGCGCCGGAACATGCCGTACTGACCGCGGCGGCGGAGGCGCGCAGGCTCGGGCACGCCAGCGCCGTACCGGCGGCGCTGCTGAAGGAGGCTGCGGCAGGATTCATGGATGCCAACTCCCGTGCCACCGCCGGCAAGGAATGGTTTCCGGAAGCGATCCGCGCCCTGACCTCCGCCGCACACGGCCCCGCGCCGCTGATCGCCGAACGGTACGAGCCGGGCGTGGGCGACCCCGACAGTTACCGCCCCGACGACTACTTGGAGCAGCACATCCGGCGTGTACGGGCCCACCGCGCACCGCCCGCCGAGTTCTGGGCCACCGCCATCTGGGCCAGAACCCCCGATGACCTCTACGCCCTGGGCCGGGCCGCCGAACAGCGCCGCCGTTACGGCTGCGCCGCGCAGTTGTACGAGCATGCCGTCATCCAGGGCCAGGCGCGTGCCCGAGCCGCCCTCGCACTGCTCCGGGAGCGGACCGACGGCCGGGCCGCCGCCGAGGAGACCGCGGCGAGCGACCCCGCCGCCTGGGCGGCGCTCGCCGTTTCGCGGGAGTCCCGGCGGGACAAGCAGGGCGCCTACGACGCCTACCAGCACGCCGCGGAGGCGGGCGATGCGTGGGCCTGGTCCGCCATGGCCCGCATCCGCGAGGAGGCCGGCGACTCTGCCGCCGCCGACGAGGTCGCGGCGCGGGCGGCTGCCGCCGGGCACGCCCTGGCCTGGCGCACCCTCGGCCGGATGCGCGCCGCCGACGGCCCCGCGGCGGCCAAGGCGTTCGAGCAGGCCGTGGGCGCGGGTGACGGCTGGGGACACCTCGGGCTGGCCCAGGTCGCCGAGCGCGCCGGTGCCCTCCCCGAGGCGGTACGGCACGCGACCCGCGCCGCCGACGCGGGCGTCACCGCCGCCTGGGCGCTGCTCGTCCGTCTGCACTGGGCCCTCGACGACACCACGGCGGCCGTGGAAGCGGCCACCGGGGGAGCGGACGCCGGAAACCCGGAGGGCTGGTCCCGGCTCGCCCAACTCCGCCATACCGATGGTGACTTGTCCGGCGCCGCCGCTGCCCACCGGGAGGCCGCGGCCCTCGGCTTCGGCGCGGCCTGGCGCGAACTCGCCCTGCTGGCAGAGGCGGACGGCGACACGGCCGCGGCGGAGGAACAGGCCGCGCAGGCAGTACGTACCGGCGATCCGGAGGCGTGGACCGCCCTGTCGGAGGACCGGGCCGCACGCGGCGACGACGAGGGCGCCGCCCGTGCCGCCGCCGAGGCGGCCCGCGCCGGAGACGTAGAGGCCTGGATCACGCTGGCCCGCAGCCGGGAACGCGCCGGGGACACCGAGGGCGCGGAACGCGCCGCCGACCTGGCCGCCGAGCGGGGTTCCCCGGCGGCCTGGGCCGCCCTGTCCCGGATGCGTGAACGCGCGGGCGACCGCGAGGGCTCCCGCCGTGCGGTCCGCCGGGCCGCCGCCCTCGGCGCCTTGGACGCCTGGACCGCCCTGGGCCGCGTCCGTGAGGCCGGCGACGACACCGCGGCCGCCGAGCGCGCCTACCTGCGCGCCTGCGAGGCCGGCGACGTGGAGGCGTACGCCGCACTGGGCGCCCTCTACCTCGACCAGGGCCGCACTGCCGAGGCCCGCGACGCCTACCGCGGGGCCGTGGACGCGGGCCTGCTCGACGCCTGGGAGGGGCTGCTGTCCGCTCTCGCGGCCCAGCCCCCGCGTGCCGCGTCGGCCCAGACGGTGGCCCGGCTGCGGCGGACGGGGCTCGACCCTTAGGGCCTGTCGTTTGGATCATCCCGGCGTCGCGGGCCCTGGCACGCACTCCCCCAGAGGGGGGACCCCCAGCCGCGTTGTCGTCGGTCGCCGACTCCCCCACGCTCGGCTTCGCTCGCGCGGGAGGGACCCCCATCGCGTCGACTCCCTCCTCCGCCTTGCAGCTGCACGCACCAGACCCCGCTCGGCTCAGTCACGACGGACCGTCGATCAGAGCCAGGCTGATCCAAACGAAAGGCCCTAGGGCGTGTTTCGAAAGTCCCGCCTGCCCTGCGGCGTCTGGCACGCACGCTCGCGGCGTTGCCGGAACGCCCGAATAGCTCCGCTATTAGGGCGCTCCGGCGCCTTGCGATCGCACGCACCAGACGCCGCAGGGCCCGCCCTT